>CAKTXA010000059.1 GCA_934631005.1 uncultured Oscillospiraceae bacterium | reverse complement strand
CGCAGATGTAGGTTTTAAGGCCCAGCAGGAGGTAATAGCCTGCGAGGGCGCCCTGGTCGGGGGTGTTTTGGGCCTGGGCGGCGTGGACGGCGGCTTTGCCGAACACGGGGGTCATGGTCTTTGTCGCCTCCACGCCCTGTGCCGCCGCGGCCAGCGCCGCGGTGATGACGGACTCCAGACCGGCATCCGCCAGCTGCGCCGCCTTCTTTGCCGCTTCGGCGGCGGGGAGCAGCGCGTCATAGAGCGTCCGCTGCCCGGCCTCGCACTTGCCGCGCTTCTGCACGCCCGCGGCAAAGCCCGTCAGAAACGCCGCCAGACCGGCCGCGTCCAGCGCCGCCGCACCGCGCAGCGCCTTGCCGCCCTCCATCACGCCGCTGGACATCAGAAAGCCCATCGTGGACGGCACGAGCGACGCCATCTTCATGCCGCCCTTCATCAGCAGCTTCCCGACATCGTCGCCGCACTCACCGCGCAGGCCCTCGAGCAGCTCCGGCAGCGCACCGAAGCCCTTGCTCATCGTCAGTCCCAGATCGCCGTCGCCCAGCCGCGCGTCCAGCGCGCACAGCTCGTCCTTTTTCTCCTGAAAGACCGTCCCGACCGCCCGGAACAGCGCCGGGAGCTGTGCTGCAGAGATCGTTTGCATACCGCTCGCTCCTTTCCGGTTCAGTTCTCGCGGATAAACGGCGTGCGCACCGGGTGCTGCAGATAGCGCCGGAGCGTGTCGTTCAGCCTGCAGATCGAGACGGACGCGCCCGCCATCTCCATAGACGTGGCGTATTCGCCCACGATCGTGCGGAAAATTTTGATCTGCCGCCTCTCCAGCTCCTGCGTCACATCGCCGGAGAGGATATACAGCTCCTCCAGCGACGTGGCGCCGAGACCGTTCACAAGGATGGCGACCTCTTCGCCCGCGGCGATGGGCATATCGGCCAGCAGCGTCTGCACAGCCTCCGCCGCGATCTCGTGCGACGGCTTCAGCGGCCCGTTCCACACGCCCGGCTCGCCGTGGATGCCCATGCCCATCGCCATCTCATCCTCGCCGAGGGTGAAGTTCGGATGGCCGACCTCGGGGATGACGCAGGGTGTGAGGGCGAAGCCGACGGTGCGGGTATTCTCGCCCGCCAGCTGCGCGGCGGCGCGCACGGCGGCCAGATCGCCGCCCGCGTCGGCCTCCGCGCCGGCGGCCCTGTACATAAAGTAGATGCCCGCCACGCCGCGGCGGACGGCGGGGTCCTTATGGGAGTTGACGTCGTCCGCGCCGACGATGCTGGCGGTGGGAATATCGTCCAGCTCGCACAGCTCGGCAGCCATGTCGAACGTCATAATATCGCCGGTATAGTTGCCGTAGAGGAACAGCACGCCCGCACCGCCATTTACCTCCTTGCAGATCTCATAGATCTGCTCAGGCGACGGCGACTGGAACACGCCGCCGACGCCGCAGCCGTCGATGAGTCCGTCGCCGACGTAGCCGAGGAACAGCGGCAGATGGCCCGTGCCGCCGCCGGTGACGATGGCGACCTTGCCGGGCTTCTTGTGCGCCGTGCAGTAGCACCGCGGATCTCCCGCCGCGCACTTCACCAGATCGCCATGCGCGGCATA
>CAKTXA010000058.1 GCA_934631005.1 uncultured Oscillospiraceae bacterium | reverse complement strand
AACATCCTCGAAATGCGAGGGATAACGAAAGAATTTCCGGGTGTGAAGGCGCTGGATAACGTCACGTTTCAGGTGAGGCGGGGCGAGATCAAGGCGCTGGTGGGCGAGAACGGCGCGGGCAAATCCACGCTGATGAACGTCCTGTCCGGCATCTACCCCTACGGCACCTACTCCGGCGACATCGTCGTAGGCGGCGAGGTCTGCCGCTTTAAGGGCATCGCCCAGTCCGAAGCCGCCGGCATCGCCATCATCCATCAGGAGCTGGCCATGATCCCGCAGCTCTCCATTGCCGAGAACGTGTTCATCGGCAAATCGCTGAGCAAAAACGGCGTGATCGACTGGAACAAGATCCGCGCGGCCACCATCCCGCTGCTCGAGCGCGTCGGCCTGCACGAGGATCCGGATACCGCTATCAACCAGATCGGCGTGGGCAAGCAGCAGCTCGTGGAGATCGCCAAGGCGCTGAGCAAGGACTGCAAGATCCTGATTTTGGACGAGCCCACGGCGTCGCTCAATGAGAAGGACAGCAAGAACCTGCTGGACCTGCTCAAAACTTTGCAGGCGGACGGCATCACCTGCATTATGATCTCGCACAAGCTGAACGAGATCTGCTACATTGCCGATTCGGTCACCGTCCTGCGTGACGGCCAGACCGTGGCCGACTTCCCGTCGGCAAAGGACATCACCGAAGATGAGATCATCAGGCAGATGGTCGGCCGCGAGCTCTCGAACCGCTACCCGGCGCGGGAGAACGTGGAGATCGGGGACGTGTTCTTTGAGGTGGAGGACTGGTGCGTGCACCATCCCGAATTCCCGGAGCGCGTCGTCATCGACCATGCAAATATCAAGCTGCGCCGCGGCGAGGTCGTCGGACTGGCCGGTCTGATGGGCGCCGGCAGAACGGAATTTGCCATGAGCCTGTTTGGAAAGAGCTACGGCTGCCATATCAGCGGCACAGTGCGCAAGGGCGGCAGGGAGATCGACACGTCCACCGTCCCGAAGGCGATCGAAAACGGCATCGCCTACCTGCCGGAGGACCGCAAGTCCTGCGGTCTGGTGCTGGGCGAGACGATCAGCCGCAATATCTCCATGGCGAATCTGGGGCGCGTGTCTAGAGGCGGCATCGTGAACCCGAACAAGGAGATCGCGGAGACGGGCGAAAACGCAGGGCGCTTCGGCGTGAAGTGCTCGAGCATCTTCCAGGCGGCGGGGAACCTCTCCGGCGGCAACCAGCAGAAGGTCGTGCTGGCCAAGTGGATGTTCAACCTCCCGGACGTGCTGATCCTGGACGAGCCGACGCGCGGCATCGACGTCGGCGCGAAATACGATATTTACTGCATCATCAATGAGCTGGCCGCGGCAGGGAAGTGCGTGTTCGTCATTTCCTCGGAGCTGCCGGAGCTGCTGGGCGTCTGTGACCGCATTTATATTATGAATGAGGGCCGGATCAAGGGCGAAAAGCTGCGCAGCGAGGCGACGCAGGAAAATATTATGAAACTGCTTATTTAGTGAGGAGAGCGTACCATGAATAACACACAGAAAACAGTACTGGATCCCAAGAGGGCGGAGCACATCAAGCTCGGCAAAACGCTCCGCGCCTACAGCATGGTCATCGCTCTGGTCGTGATCGCCGTCCTGTTCCACTTCCTGACCGACGGGCTGATCTTCACGGCGATGAACCTGACGAACCTCATTCTGCAGAACTCCTACGTCGTGCTGCTGATCCTGGGCATGCTGCCCGTGATCCTGACCGGCAACGTCGACCTCTCCGTCGGCTCGGTGCTGGCGTTTGTCGGCGCGGTCGCGGCGATTTTGCAGGTCAACTACGGCATGGGCGTTGTGCCCACGCTGCTCATCTCGCTGATCGTCGGCATTGCCATCGGCGCATGGCAGGGTATGTGGATCGCGTATTTTGACATCCCGGCGTTCCTCGTCACGCTGTCCGGCGAGCTGGTATTCCGCGGCCTGACGCAGGTCGTGCTGGACGGCGCGTCCATCGGTCCGTTCTCCCCGGCGTTCCGCACCATGGCCTCGAGCTTTCTGATCCCGGACGAGGTCGCGGCGGGCACGGTGATGACGATCACGATGGTCATCGCAGTCGTCGCGTGCGTGCTGGTCGTCCTGTCACAGGTGCTTGCGCGGCGCAACAAGGTCGCGCACGGCGTGCCGGTGGGCAGCCCCGTGGGCATGATCATCCGCTGCGTGTTGCTGTCCGCAGTGATCCTGGCGCTGAGCTATCTGATGGGCAAGTACAAGGGTTATCCGACGGTGCTGGTCATCATGCTGGTGCTTTCGCTCATCTACTCGTTCATCTGCAGCCGGACGATCTTCGGCCGCGGCCTGTATGCCATCGGCGGCAACCGCAAGGCGGCGGCGCTGTCGGGCGTGAAGGACCGGCTGTACTTCTTCATGGCGTACACGAACATGGGCTTCATGTGCGCGGTCGCGGCGCTGGTGTATGCGGCGCGTCTGAACGCAGCGACGCCGAAGGCAGGCGTGAACTTCGAGCTCGACGCCATCGCAGCGTGCTTTGTGGGCGGCGCGTCCGTCACGGGCGGCGCCGGTACGATCGCGGGCGCGCTGGTGGGCTGCTTTGTCATCGGCATCCTGAATAACGG
>CAKTXA010000057.1 GCA_934631005.1 uncultured Oscillospiraceae bacterium | reverse complement strand
TTCGGGCGCCCTGTGACCAGGCAGCCGAGCCACGCCCCGGCGTATTTGCCGAGAATGCGCACCAGAAAATAGCTCACGCCGATGGCGATGAGCGGCACGCCGTCCAGCGCCCCCTCCGCGGAAAACAGCGCGTCCAGCCGGAACGACATCCCGGAGCGGACAAAAAACAGCAGCAAAATCGGCGGACTAAAATACGCCAGCTGCTTAAAGAGCTTGTCGTCCTCCGCGATATTCGTATAGACTGTGCCCATCGACATACACCCGAGCAGCGGCGACACATCCAGCGCCGCGCACACGCCGCAGAACGCGAACAAAAGCGCCACGGAGATGATGAGCTTATTATCCGTCGAGCGCTTTTTCGGCATGAGCAGCTTCATCAAACCCCCGAACACGCCGCCGAGCAGCAGCACCGCCAGATTGACGAGGATGGGCTTTCCAAGCGTCTCAAAGGTAAAGCCGCCCGCGCCGTTCAGACTGGAGAGCGCCACGGAGATGGCAACGGAGTAGAGCACCAGCCCCACCACATCATCCAGCGCCACGACCTGCAGCAGCGTATCGACAAACTCTCCCTTCGCGCCGGTCTGGCGAATGGTCATCATCGTGGATGCGGGCGCAGTCGCCGAGGCGAGTGCCGCGAGCACGACCGAAAACGCGAGCTCCAGATGCAGCACAAAATATGTCAGCACAAACACCAGCACCGACGCCAGCACCGCCTCAAACACCGTGATCCACACAACGCGCATCCCGCTGCGCTTGAGCACGTCGAGCTTAAAAAACTCGCCCGTGGAAAACGCGATGAACGCGAGCGCGATGTCGGACAGAAAATCCGTCCCGTCGATGATCCGCTGCGGCACAAGATCCAGACAGTACGGCCCGAGCAGGATGCCCGCCAGAATATACGCCGTCACATTCGGCAGCCGCAGCAGCTTCGTCAGCCGCGTCATCAAAAAGCCCGCAAACAGCATCAGCGCCACCGAAATGATCACCGACGCCACGGGCTGCTGAAATGCCGCCATAAGCCATTCCTCCCCTCTCGCAGAATTTCATTTAGCATTATATTATAACATATTCCCCCGCCGAAGGCCAATGCACAATATTTGCCGCCGCATGCGGAAGGGCATCATCCGTTCGATGATGCCCTTTCCCAAGTTTCGATCAGCGCTCAGCCCTTCGTTCCGCTCAGGGCGATGCCCTCCACAAACTGCTTTTGCAGGCAGCAGTAGAGGATAAACGGCGGCAGGAAGGCCAGCGTATTGCTTGCCATCACATAGCCGTAATCCATGGCGTTGTTGGGGTCGATCATACGCGTCAGCGCCACGGTCAGCACGGACATATCCGTCTTGGTGGTGCTGATCATCGGCCAGAACAGCGAGCCCCACGTGGAGATAAACGTAAAGATGGTCAGCGAGATCAGCGCAGGCTTGATGAGCGGCAGGACGATCTTTACGAACTTGTAAAGCTCGCTGCACCCGTCAATATCGGCGGCCTCCAGCAGCTCGTCCGGCACGCTTTTCATAAAGGACGTGAGCAGGATCACGCCGAAGGCGCTGCACGCCGTGGGCACGGCGATCGACCAGTAGGTGTTCATCAGCCCCATATCGCGGATCTGCAAATACAGCGGGATCACAATGACCTGCTGCGGGACCATCATGGTCATCAGATACAGAATGTTGATCTTTTTATAGCCCCAGAACTTCTTTTTGACGAATGCGTAGGCCGCCGTGGAGGACAGCACGCAGGTCGTGACGCAGGCAATGACGCTGACGGCGATGCTGTTCCACGTGTATTTCAGCAGCTTTCCGTAGCTCACCACATTCACGAAGTTGTCGATCGTATACTGGACCTTTTTGAGGTACTCCGGCGTCAGGCGCATGATATACGCGTCCTTAATAAAGGCGACCAGAAGCATATATAAAAACGGGAAGATGGCCAGAAGGATGAAGAAGATCATCAGCACGACCAGAATGGCCCTGCGGACGCCGCGGCCGAGCCGGTCGGCGCTCAAGGTGTTTCGTTTCACAGTGCAGCCCTCCCCTCAGTCGTCGCGGTCAAATACGCGCTTTTCCACCAGTGTCAGCACGAGCACCAGCACGAGCATGATCATGGCGATGGCGGACGCGTAGCCGAATTTATAGCTGCGGAAGCCCTCCACATAGATGCGGTGCAGCAGCGTGGTGGTGGCATAACCTGGCCCGCCGGCGGTCATGGCGTAGCAGATGTCAAAAATGCCGAAGGAGTTGATGGTGTTGAGCGTGATGACGGTATAGGTCACGGGCTTCACCGCAGGCAGGATGATATGGAAAAACTGCTGGACCTTGCTCGCCCCGTCCAGATCGGCCGCCTCCAGATGGGAGTTCGGCACGTCCATGATCGCGGCGTAAAAAATGACGAGGTAATAGCCGATGCCTTTCCAGATCGTCACAAAGGCCACGGCCGCAAAGGCGGTCGAGGGATCACCCAGCCACTGGACAGGGTCGATGCCGAACCAGGAGAGCACGGCGTTGACCACGGCGTCGGGGCTGCCGTTGAACATGTTATACCAGATGGACGCGACGATGGCGTTTGAGCAGACGACGGGGATAAACAGGATCGAGCGCGTGAGCGCGCCAAAGCGGTTGCGGAAATTCATGGCGATCAGCGATGCCAGCGCCAGCGAGACGCCGGTCGTGATCGGCACGGACAGCAGGACGAACTTCACGGTGTTCCAAAGCGCCGCGCG
>CAKTXA010000056.1 GCA_934631005.1 uncultured Oscillospiraceae bacterium | reverse complement strand
AGCTTCCCCCAGGGGAAGCCAAGGGGTGCCTACGTTTCGCCGCTGCGTCGGGGATTCGGCAGCGTGCACTTATTTCTTCATTTTTACAGCCTGCTGTTGATACTCGCCGTAATATCTCTTATGGTATCATTCACCGGGCTTCTTCGATCCAGCAGCGCGGCGTCGATCTTTTTAAGGGAATGGATGACCGTCGCGTGGTCGCGTCCGAATTCCCGGCCGATCTCGGGCAGGGACAGGTTCGTCATCTTGCGGATGAGGTACATCGCGATCTGCCGCGCCTCCACGGTGGCCTTATTTTTGAGCGTCCCGCGCAGCACCTGCTCCTCGATCGAGTAGAACCGGCAGACCTCGGAAATGATGATCGACGGCGTGGGGATGGACTCGGTCTCGCCCTTGTGCATATCCTTGATGCACCGCGCCACGTGCGGCACGTCCATCACCAGCATCGACAGGTCGTGATACGCCTTCAGCCGCTTGACCGTGCCCTCGATCTGCCGGATGTTCGTGGTGATGTTCTCGGCGATGTAGGCGCACACCTCCGGCGGCATCTGCAGGCCGATGCTGTCGCATTTGTTCGTGATGATGGCCATGCGCGTCTCGTAATCCGGCGGCGTGATGTCGGCGATCAGGCCCCACTCAAAGCGCGATTTCAGCCGGTCCTCGAGCTTGAGCATCTCCTTCGGCGGCCGGTCGGCCGTGAGGACGATCTGGCGGTGATTCTCCCACAGCGTGTTGAACGTGTGGAAAAACTCCTCCTGTGTGGACTCTTTGCCCGCAATGAACTGAATATCGTCCACCAGAAACAGGTCGGCCCCGCGGTATTTGTTGCGGAACTCGACGTTCTGGCCCTTTTTGAGCGCCTCGATCATCTCGTTCGTGAACTGATCGCCCTTGATGTAGACGATGTTGTAGCCCGGATGGGTCTTGCGCAGCTGCGCCGCGATGGCGTACAGCAGATGCGTTTTGCCAAGGCCCGACGGGCCGTAGATGAACAGGGGGTTATAGGAGTCGGCGGGCTTGTTCGCCACCGCCAGCGCCGCCGCGTGGGCAAAGCGGTTGGACGGGCCGACCACGAAGGTCTCAAACGTAAACTGGGGGTTGGAGTCGGTAAACGTGGCTGCCGCGCCGCTCTGGAAGCGGTCGCGCTCGTCGCCGCACAGAACGGTGAGCTCCGGCGGGGCGTCAAACAGCTGCCCCAGCGCCTCGCGGATGTAGTCGCCGCAGCGCGCCATGATAAAATCGCGCCGAAATGCCGTGGGCGTGTATAAAACGAGCCGCTTTTCCGTCAGCTCCACGACCTCCGCGTCGTCAAACCAAGCCGCCACGATCTCCCCGGTGAGCCGGCTCTCCATAAAGCTCAAGACCCGCGCCCAAACATACGCCGCAGAGTACACGCAGACCCCCCCATTTCCACCCGTTTTCGGCAGCAAACTGCCCCCAAAAATCGCAAAATCATGCAACAATATTCTATCACAAAATCATGCTTTTTGCAAGGGATACATTATTTAATAAAAAGTAATCGCAGATGTGAATACATGGGTGCAAAAAAAGGCTTCCCCCGGAGGGGGAAGCTAAAGGGAGGGGCATCGCCCCTCCCGGTTCGTTCTTTTTTACAGATACTCCTTCAGCACCCGGATCACCCGCAGCGCCGCTCTCTCGTACTCCGTCCTCGCCGCGTCCGGTTCCAGCCGCTCGGCCTTTGACACGAACGCGCCGGGGTAGCGCCAGTCGAGAATTTTGGCGCGGACGGACGCGCTGTCCTCCGTCGTGCCGTCCGGCAGCAGGAGGGCGCTGTACGCGCCCGCGGCGGCGCGCTGAGACTCCCGCGGCAGCTCCGGCAGGATGGGCGCGGCAAACGGGCGCACGCCCTCGGCAAAGACGGCCGCGCACGGCGCGCTCACCGCCGCGTCACACGCCCAGTCGGCGAGCTGCGGGGCCAGCTTCCACACGCCGCCGTATTCGCGCACCTCGCGGCCTGCCGCCGTGCCCACGGCGCGGATGAGCGCCGGGTCAAAGCTGCACGCCAGCAGCTGCGCCTGCGGGAACGCCGTGCAGTTCTGCCGCCGCGCGATGTGCCCCTCGTCGTCCAAGATCTCCGGCTCGAGGGACACGCTCGTCCCCCCGCCGCACACGGCCGCGGCCGCAATGCCGTACTCCGGCAGACCCGGTGTCTGGAAGATCGCGCCGCAGACCGTCTCATCGGCCTGCTCCAGCGGCCCGCACAGCTGCCGCAGCTCCAGATCGTCCAGCGCCGCGATCAGCGAGAACACCGAGCAGTCGCCCCGCCGCACTTCGGCCAGCGTGTGCGCCTGCCCGTCGCCGCGGCAGCCGGTAAAGCGGTCACCCCGGCGGCGCGCCACGCGCGGCAGGCTGCGGCTCTGCAGCCGGATCGCCCGCTTGCGGATGGCCGCCAGCGCGTCCTGTTCTTCCGCGGTCAGCGCGGGCGCAGGCGTGACGGGTTCGTCCTCAAACTGTCCGCCGGGCGCGCACGCCTGCACGATGGCGCTGTGCGGCACAAGCACGCTCCCCGCCGCGCAGGCGCTCGCGGCGTTCGTGCCGACGTAAAAATCGTAGTATCCCGCGTCCAGCACGTATCCGGAGCTCTCCGCACGCCGCACGGCGCAGTCCGCGATGGAAAATTCCACGCTCACCGACTGAGACTCGCCCGGGGCGAGCAGCTTCGTTTTCTGCCAGCCCAGCAGTCTGCGCGCAGACTGTCCGCCCACCGCGGGCAGATCGCACCAGACCAGCACCAGCTCCTGCGCCGGCTGCGTCTCGGACGCGTTTTCGATCTGCGCCGTGATGCTCACGCGGCAGCCGTCCAGCGCGGCGGCGTAGCCCGTCAGCTCCGGCGCGCCGTAGCCAAGGCCCCAGCCGAGCGGCAGATCGCCCCACGCCCGGGCCAGACGGCCTGTGGGCACGATCCTGCCGGTGAGCAGATCACACAGCGCCGCGCCGAGCTCCTGCCCGGCAAGGCCCGCGTACACGATGGCGGGGCACTGCGCCGCCTCGCCGAGCTCCACGCCCAGCGGCGTGTTCAAAACCAAGACCGTCCGCTCGAATACCGCCCGCACACGCGCGATGAGCGCCAGCTCGTCCGCCGTGAGCGGACGCATATCGCCGTCCGCCCGGGACACGACCACGATGGCCGCGGCGTTTTCCTCGCGCAGGCGCGACAGGTCGAGCGCCGCCGCGTCCAGCTCGCCCCCAAGGGGGTCCTTGAGCGCGGCGTTGCGGTACCGGTGCGCCAGCAGCCCGTCGGGCACGATCCGGCGGCTTTGGCACAGCGCGTCCAGAATGTTCCCGCCGCGCCAGGGGTGAATGTCCGCCGCGCAAAGATACGTCCGGATCTGCCCCGCGCCGAACACGGCCACGGGCATGGGTGTGCCATCCTCCAGCGGCAGCAGCGGCAGCGTGCCGCCGGTATTTTTGAGCAGCACCATACTCCCGGCAGCCGCCGCGCGCGCGAGCAGCGCATGATCGGACATTCTCGGCGTGATCTCCATACCCAATCCTCCCCCACGCGCCCACAGCGCGTTTTCGTGATATTCAAGAAAATTATATCATAGAAATAGGGGGACTGCAATCAAAATGATGCCCACAACATAACGCAGGCGTGCGTTTTTCGTCGTAACGTAGGGGAGGGGCTTGCCCCTCCCGTTGGTTGGCAGCTGTGGATTTTGCACGCACCGCAGCGCGGAATGCACCCCTTGGCTTCCCCTGGGGGAAGCTGTCTGCGGAGCTTTAGCTCCGCAGACTGATGAGGGCCGGGGAGCAGTTGTGTTTTGATGCGCATGCAAAGCTATGTTTCAGTGCTCCCCGGCCCTCATCCGCCCCCTTCGGGGGCACCTGTCCCTACCCTCTTTGTCCCTTCGGGACATTTCCCCCTGATAGGGGGAATCGGCCCCGAGGGGAAGGTATGGGGTGCCTACGTTTCGC
>CAKTXA010000055.1 GCA_934631005.1 uncultured Oscillospiraceae bacterium | reverse complement strand
ATGGCGCGGCCCGTCACGGCCTCGACCACCGCGCCGATGGTCTCGCGCACGGTCTCGTCGTCGCCCGCCTTCAGCGCGCCCACGGGGATGACCATGTCGATCTCCGTCGCGCCGTCCTCGGCGGCGCAGCGCGCCTCATAGGCCATGGCCCGCGGCGTCATCGCGCCCAGCGGGAACCCCACCACGCAGCATACGGCCACGCCGCGGCCGCGCAGGCAGTCGTGCGCAAGCCTTGCGTAGCAGCTGTTCACGCACACGGAGGCGAACTGATATTCCTCGGCCTCGGCGCAGAGCTTTTTGATCTGCTCGGGCGTTGCGTCGGGTTTTAAGAGCGTATGGTCGATGTATTTGGCAAGCGGTTTTTTAAGCTGAACTTCCGGCATAGTATGACCTCCTGAAAAAAGCTGCCCCGCCCGCCGGGCGGGGCAGCTCTATTATAGCAGATGTGCGCTCAACCTGCAAACTGTGCGTTATACAGCTCGGCGTAGAAGCCGCCTTTTTTCAGCAGCGCCTCGTGCGTGCCGCTCTCCACCACGTCGCCGCCGCGCATGACGAGGATCAGGTCGGCGTTGCGGATGGTGGAAAGCCGGTGCGCGATGACAAAGCTGGTGCGGTCCTTCGTCAGCTCGTCCATCGCGCGCTGGATGAGCAGCTCCGTGCGCGTATCCACAGAGCTGGTCGCCTCGTCCAGAATGAGCATCGGCGCGTCCTGCAGCATCGCGCGGGCGATGGTGAGCAGCTGCTTCTGCCCGGCGGAGATGGTGGTGGCCTCGGTCAGCCGGGTGTCAAAGCCCTGCGGCAGGCTGTGCACAAATTTGTCCAGCCCGCACGCGCGGCAGACTCGCTCCAGCTGCGCGTCGGTCACGTTTTCGAGGTTATACACAAGGTTTTCGCGGATGGTGCCCTCAAACAGCCACGTGTCCTGCAGCACCATGCCAAACAGGCTGTGCACCTGCTGCCGCGGGATGTCGGTAAGCTTCGTGCCGTCGATGCAAATTTCGCCGCCCGTCAGGTCGTAAAAGCGCATCAGCAGATTCACCATCGTGGTCTTGCCCGCACCGGTGGGGCCGACGATGGCCACCTTCTGCCCCGGCTGCACCTCGGCGGAAAAATCGCGGATGACGGGCTTGTCGGGCGCGTCGGGATAGCGGAACTGCACATGGCGGAAGCTGACCGCCCCGCGGCCCACGCCGCGCTTTTCCGCCAGCTGCGACTCATCCGGCAGCTCCTCGGTCTGCAAAAATTCAAAAATGCGGTGGGCCGAGGCCGACGCCGTCTGCAAATTCGTCAGCCCCTGCGCGATCTGGCCGAGCGGCGTGGTGACGAGCCGGACATAGAGGATGAACGACACGATCACGTCAAAGCCGATCGTCCCCGCCAGCGCCATCGCCGCGCCGAGCACGCACACGGCCACATACGCCACATTGCTGATGACGTTGATCATCGGCTGCATGATGCCCGACAGGAACTGCGAGCGCCAGTTGGCGTCATACACCGCGGCGTTCAGGCGGTCAAACGCCGCCTCCACCGGCTGCTCCGCCCGGCTCAGGCGGACGACGGTGTGGCCGGAGTACATCTCCTCGATGTAGCCGCCGAGCTCGCCGAGCGCCGTCTGCCGCGCGGCAAAATACTTCTGCGAGCGCAGCATCACGAGCGCCGCCGCGATGAGCCCCACGAGCGTCACGCCCAGCGCCGCCAGCGCCAGCCGCCACTCGGTCAGCAGCATCATCACCACGCACCCGATGAACTGCGTCCCAGCGCTGATGACCGTAGGCAGCGCATTCGTGAGCCCCTGCTGCAGCGTGGACACGTCGTTCGTGATGCGGCTTAAAATGTCGCCCTGCGCGTGGAAATTGAAATATTTCTGCGGCACGACGTTAATTTTCCGCGACAGCTCGCCCCGCATCCGGTACGACATTTTGAGCGTCACGTCGGCCATGAGATAGTGCTGCAGGAAGGTGCACAGCGCACTGAGCACATACACCACGGCCAGCACCGCGCCGATGCGCCCGATGGCCGCGAGGTCGATCGTGCCGTCCAGCCCCGCGGAGAGGATGGCCGCAATTTTACCGATCTGCCCGGGGCCGACGATGGTCAGCGCCGTGCCGAGCGCGGCGAGGACGAGCGCGATGAGGATGAGCGGCAGCGATTTTTTGAGGTACGCCGCCGTGCGCCGCAGCGCCGGGAGGATGCCGGGGTTTGCCGACGGCTTATTCCGCTTCATGCTGCGCACCCCCTTCCTGCAGCTCCCGCTCCGAGAGCTGCGAGCCTGCGATCTCGCGGTAGACCTCGCACGTGCGCAAAAGCTCCTCGTGCGTGCCGCGGCCCACGATCTCGCCACGGTCGAGCACCAGGATCTCATCCGCGTGGCGGATGGTGCTGATGCGCTGGGCCACGATGATCTTCGTCACGCCTGCCATCTGCGTGTTCAGCCCCGCGCGCAGCTGCGCGTCCGTGCGGTAGTCGAGCGCGGAGAACGAGTCGTCGAATATGAGAATCTCCGCCCCGCGGGCCAGCGCCCGCGCGATGGCAAGGCGCTGCTTTTGCCCGCCGGACACATTCCGCCCCAGCTGGGCGATGGGGTGCTGCGCCCCCTCGGGGTAAGCGTTTACAAATTCCGCCGCCTGCGAGAGGGAGAGGGCTGTTTGCAGCCCCTCGTCCGTCTCCGCCGCCGCGCCGCGGCCGAAAAAGACGTTCGACTCCACCGTGCCGGAAAACAGCGTCGCCTTCTGCGTCACATAGCCCAGCCGGTCGTAGAGGGCGTCAAACGTGAAGCTGCGCACGTCCTGCCCGTCCAGCAGCACCTGCCCACCCGTTGCGTCGTAAAAGCGCGGGATGAGGCCGATGAGCGTCGATTTGCCGCTGCCCGTCGCGCCGATGATCGCGAGCGTCTGCCCCTTCTCCACGCGGAAGGAGATGCCGCTCAGCGCATCCTCCTGCGCGCCGGGGTAGCGGAACGAGACATCGCGGAATTCGACCGTGCCCACCTCCTGCGCGTCCTGCCTGTCGCCCGGCGTGACGGCGGGCTGCGCCGCCAGCACGCGGCCGATGCGCTCCGCCGAGACCTGCGCCGCCGGCGCGAGCATAAAGATCATCACCAGCATCATAAACGACATCACAACGTACATCGCATACGTGCTGAACACCACCACGTTCGTGAACATCGAAAGCCTGCCCGCGGCATCCGCCGTGCGCTGCACCAGCGCCGCGCCCACCCAGTATACCGCCAGCGACAGCCCGTTCATTCCGAGGGATAGCACCGGCTGGATGAGGGAGAAGAGCTTCTGGTTCTTCATCTGCGTGTTCATCATCTCGCGGCTGTAGCCGTCGAACTTTTCGTTCTGATAGCGCTCTGCATTGAATGCGTGCACCACGCCGATGCCGGTCAGATTCTCGCGGGCCACGCGGTTGATCTGATCGGTGAGCTTCTGCACGATGCGAAAGCGCGGCAGGCACACGCGCAGCACGCACAGGATCGTCACGCACAGCACCACGACCACCGCCGCCGTCACCGCCGACAGCTCCCAGCTCTTGCCGAGGATCTTCGCCACCGCCCACACTGCCATCACCGGCGCCTTGATGACCATTTGCAGGCCCATGGCAATGACCATCTGGATCTGCGTGATGTCGTTCGTGGTGCGCGTGATGAGGCTGGGCACGGAAAATTCCTGCAGCTCGGCGTTTCCGAGCGTGAGCACGCGGCGGAACAGATCCTCGCGCACGGAAAAGCTGAACCCCGCCGCCGTCCGCGCCGCGAGGAAGCCTGCCGCGATCGACAGCACCGCGCTGCCCAGCGCGCATAAAAGCATCCGCCCGCCCACCGCGGCCACATCCCCCGGCAGGCTGCCGGGCGTTTTGATGAGCGCCGTCAGGTCGGACATATAGTCCGGCAGTGAGAGATCAAAATAAATCTGCCCCAGCACCAGCGCCGCGCACAGCAGCGCCGTAAAAACCTCCCGCCGCCGCATCCGCCTCAATAATTTCAGCATACGCCAACTCTCCGTTTCTTCCCGATTACAGATATGATTACCAAATTTACCGCCAATATATGAAAATTGGGTGAACAACCTGTAAATTTGGGCAGGAAGGCCGCCGCAACAGCCCACCAACGCCCTGTAGGGGCCGATGACCCGCTCTGCCCGCACAACCGCACCACCCGGGACGCCGTAGGGGCGGGGCTCTGTGTCAAGCCCAGATTGTTTACAAAATGTTCGGGATGATCCTTTACAGTTTTACAGCCTGTAGATTTTCCTCGAAA
>CAKTXA010000054.1 GCA_934631005.1 uncultured Oscillospiraceae bacterium | reverse complement strand
TCATCGAACGACCAGCCGGATACCGGGATCTTCGTCATGATCTTGACCTTCACATCGTCTTTTGCAAACTGGGCGATCTCTGCGGAAAAATCCTTCATCTCAGCGTTTGCCGACGCCGCCCTATTCGCTTCGGCGGCTTCTGCTTTGACGATGTCAAGATACTTCGCAATGGCCTCGTTGCCGGAGAAGCCGCTCGTATTGTAGCCGCTTACCGTATAAACGCCCGACTCGTTTTCCTTAAAATTGACGTAGATGAAATGGGACTCGTCGTCCTCAGAGATCCATTTGTAGTAGCGGTAGTTTGCCTTCATGTGGTCGCTGTACTCTTCCTTGACGAACTGACCTTCCACGCCGAAGTAAGCAACAATATCATCGTAAGTAGCGTCAAAAATATTATTATTGACCTCGTTCATCCAGACGTAGCCCTTCTGCACCTGCTCCTCGGTCACAATGCCGTCTCCGCCGGAGGCCATCGCGTCCGTCGGAGTGAGCGAAGCGCCCTGCGTCGGGGCGCTCCCTTCTCCGATGGAATCCGGCATGGGCTCGCCCGCGTCGATCAGCGGCAGATACCAGTCGGTATAGTGGTAGGGATAGCCGCTCTCGTCCATGTCCTCCCAATACAGGCCCCACGGGCGCAGATAGAAGTCATAGTGGAACTCGTCGTCGCCGTCCTCATAGTCGCCGCTGATCCAGATCATGTCGTCATAGTCCAAAAGACCGGGGTCAACGATCCAGTCTGCATGCTCCACGGCAACGTTCGTGAACCAGCCGTCCTCGGACATCACCGTGCCGTGCTCGCCGGTCCCGGCTTCATTCAGGCTGACGGCGACCTGCGCTATAGGCTCGGCGCTGGAGTAGTCCTCATCCCAGAGCGTGATGGTCCCTGTGTAGTCAGCGCCGATCTCGACCAGACCGCAGGCGTCCCACGACTGCCCCTCCAGCTCCTCGTAGCTGCCATAGCAGCCGCTTATCTTCCACCAGCCGTACCACTCGCCGTTCCACCAGTCGAGCAGCGCGTCGCCGGTCGCGGCGGGTGCGGTCAGTCCGCTGCCGTCGTCAGTCGGGTCACCGCCTGCGGCTTCTGCGCGGCTGAGCGTGGTGGGGTCAATGGTGATCTTGCCGTTTTTCTTACCAAACATCTGCTCGAACGTCGCCTCGACCTCGCCGGTCGCGTCGTTCAGCACATAGGCTGTGCGCACCTCGAGCGTCTCGCCCGGCGCGACCTCCGTGAACTGGTCCTCGATCACGGTCTCAAACGTATCGTAGTCGGTAATGATCGATGCGACCTCCAGCTCGACGCCGTTCTGCATAACGGTCTCGTCGATGCTCCAGAGATAGGAGGCGTTTTCCTTGCCGTTGTTTGTAAAGTCCAGCGTCAGGACGATCGCGTCGTTTCCGTCCGAATCCTCCATGATGCACGCGCCCTTGTAGAGCAGCGTATAATCGCCGAGCTGGATCAAATTGGAGTCTGCCGCCTTATCCTTACCACAGGCGGTCAGGCTGAACAGCATCAGCGCTGCAAGAAGCAGGCATAGAAGCCTGGTCTTCGTCTGTTTCATAATTCCCTCCCAATATCCCCCAGGGATGTGCAGATCGGCCGGGCAACGGGAAATACCGTACGATCCCGGCAAAAAACAGCGATCCGCACCTGAGGCATGTTGTTTTCATTTCAGATGCCCCCTAAGGCAGCACCGCACGATCCGTCAAGCAGCTCCGGCGAGCGCTCCGTCATCAAGGCGCAGCATCGGCGGAAGAGCTCCGCCGATGTGCGCCGATGCAATTGTGCGGGGAAGCCATACGGTTCCGTGGGCAGAGGCTGCCTCTGAGGCGTCCATGCAGCTTATTTCTTTGCGAAGGTGCCGCTGATGCCGTAGCCGGTGTTCTCGTTCATGGTAAGGCTGCTGCCGTCCACAGAGAACGTGTAGGTAGACGGCTCGCTCCATGCCTCCAGCATCACCGTAAGCTGGTCGCCGTCGATGGTATAGGTGCCGTTCTGCTTCAAATAGGCATTCTCCATGGTGCATTTGCCTTTTCCGTTGAAGGTCCATGTGATCACACCGTCCGCGCCGAGCTCGGCAGACCATGTGCCCGCCAGCGCATCCTTGCTGCCGCAGGCAGCAAGGGTCAGGAGCGTCGCCGCGATCAGAAGCAATGCCACATACTTTTTCATTTTTTGAGTCCCTCTTTCTGAGTAGTTGTTTAACGGACGCTTCAGCCGTTCACCGCGCCGCCGCAGTATTCGCAGCAGCCGCTTGCGTCCGGCGTGGTGGTCGCGCCGCAGTAGGGGCAGGTGGTTGCCGCCTTGGGCGCGGCTGCCTGCTCGATCTTTTCGCGCACATCTTTTCGTACCTGCGTCAGCACCTGCCGGATCTCCTCGCCGAGCTTTTTGTAATTGCGGTACTCGACATTGGTCTCTGGGCTGCACCGGCTCGTCATACCCGGACGCATTGCGGGCGGCGGCGTGATGTCCACGGAGCTGGAGTTGAGCTGGAAGCGTATTTGGTCAAAATAGGGGTTGTTGACGAAGATGGTGATATAGAAGTTATAGGAATATTCATATCGCGGCGGGTTGTAGCTGACCTTCTTGCCGTCCTTATCCTCACGCTTGAGCTCCGAACGGCTCTCGTCAACGTCGAGATTGCAGCCGGTCACGTCCGCAAAGTCCAGAACATCCGGGTTTGCCTCCGCGAGATTTCTGGCGCGCGTCACCATGAATTTGCCCGCGTCCTCGTCAAGAAGCACCTTGGTATCCGTGCCGAGCGTCCGGGTCGTGTGGAATGCCGCGACCTTTTCCTGATTCTCCTCCCGGTAGGCAAGCTGCGCCTTGATCTCCTCAACCGTGCTGCTGCGCCGGTCGGAGAACCACGGGGAGAGCTTTTTTGCGCAGTTCTTGCAGAGATTCCCGTTTTCCAGCTTGCGGTTGCCAAGTAAGCCGATCTTATCTCCGCAAATGTCGCAATATTTCTTATCGAACAGACCCATAGCTACCTCCTGCGTTATGCAGCAGGCTGTGCGTCATCCGCCTTGGTGTTCAGAACAGCACCGTAGATGTACAGGACCGGCACGACCAGACCCGTGATGACGCTCAGGATGTCAAACGAACCGCCGTTGACGAGGTTCATCACGATGGCGAGGACCGCAAAGACCGCGACCACGATGCCCCAGCCGATGCAGCCCTTGGAGCCGACCGAGCTCTTGGAGTGCTTCACGCCCTTGATGCCCGCGATGAGCTGGCAGATACCGGCGACCAGCGTCAGGATCAGCGCTGCCCAGTAGCTGAACGTCAGGCCCGACGCCGCGCCGATGCCCGCCGCCAGCGCACCCAGTCCGCCGACCAATACGCCCGCGATGATCTGGAATGCCGAGGCAATGATCATCAGAATACCCGTTACCTTCAAAAACTTATGACCCTTCATGTTTTTTCCTCCTAATCTTTTTTGTTTTTCTTTCTATTTTTCCGCAGAGTGCCGCGAACCGCACTCTGTACAGAACACATTGCTGCCGTTCGGCGCGCCGCAGCGCTCGCACACCCAGCCGCCCTCCGGCACGGGCCGCGCCAGATATTCCGCCTCCGCCTGCCCGGCAAGCTCCGTCAGCAGGGAAAAAAGCGTTCCGGCGTCCGCACCCGAATAAAGATTTGTAAACGTCCAAGCGTCATCTGACCACGTCGCGGCGAGGTAGCTGTCCGCCGTATCCTGTGGATACGCGCCGGGACGGTAGGCCGGAAGCTCCAGCGCGCGCAGCGCCTGCCCGATGCGGGCAAGAGCCTCCTGCGCCTGCTCCGGTGAAAGGGGCACGTTCGTTCTCGACACCAGCTCGCCGCTCTGCGTCCGATACCGATACGAGAAGGCCGCGCCAGCGCCCTCCCGGAGCGCGCTGGGCGCGTCCGTGAGGCGGAAGCTGAAGCAGTCGGATCCTGACGGTGCGCGCTGATCCCAGTAAAACCGCGTCAGCGTCTGCGTCTGGGCAACGGCGATCAGCTCCCTTGCCTGCCTCGAGGCATCATATGCCTCCTGCGCGGTGCTCAGCACCAGTGTCTCCAGCGCCTGCGCGCCGCTGCCGTCGAGCACCTCCGTGCTCTGCACACCGTCCTTGCTCCAGACGATGGTGAGCTTGCTGTCGGTCTCATCCAGTGCATCGGGGGACGGCGCACGGTACGGCGGCAGCTCCAGCTCCGCCGCCGCGTTCTGCAGGGAATACCACTGCACCCACGTCAGCGTCCACGGGATCGTGTCGGAGAACGCGTCCTTGCCGGTCTCCAGACGCTCGTCGCCGCCCGGCCTCTGAAGGCTGCCGCTCATCACCGGGGCGTCGTCCTCCAGATAAAGCTCCAGTGAAAAGCATCTGCTGCTGTACAGATGGCTCTGCTGCCAGCTGAGCGCGACCAGCTCCCTGCCCGCTCTGTACGCATCGGGATTCTCCATGCCGCCCCCTCCGTCCTTGATCTGATCTGTGACCAGCAGCCGGTACAGTGCGCAGCCCGTCAGGCCCAGCGTGAGCGCTGCCGTCAGCACGATCAGCAAAAGCCGCTTCACACCAGATCCCCGTCGTCAAACGGGTCGCCGCATTCGGGGCAGAATTTGGGCGGATGCGCCGGATCCTTCGGCTCCCAGCCGCACTTGTCGCATTTGTACTGCGGCACGCCCGCGGGCTTCGGCTTGCCGCATTCGGCGCAGAATTTGCCCTTGTTCACCGCGCCGCAGGCGCACGTCCAGCCGTCAGCTGCGGGCTTCGGCCTTCCGCACTCGGCGCAGAAGCGGCCGGTGTTGCCCGCATGGCCGCACGCGCACGTCCAGCCGCCTGCCGGCGCCGCCGCAGGTGCGGGCGCGGGCTGTGCCGCCTGCTGCTGCGCGCCCATCTGATACAGGCTCTGTGCGTTCATGCCGCCCATCTGCCCCGCCATATTCATGCCCATGAACGCCATCGCCGGGCCTGCGCCCTGATTGGCCGCCGCCGCCTGCATCGCCGCCGCCTGCGCGCCGACCATGTGCGCCGCCGCGCGCGTGGGATCCATGAACGCCGCGTTGCGCTGCATCTCCTTGAGCATCTTCTCGTCTTCCTCGTTCGCCTTCACGGACGAAACGCCGAACGATACGATCTCAAGCCCGCGCAGCTTGCGCCACTTGGCCGACAGCACCTCATTGAGCGCGTCCGCCATCTCCATCGTATGGCCGGGCAGCGCCGAATAGCGGATGCCCATGTCGGAGATCCGCGCAAACGCGGGCTGCAGCGCCGTCAGCAGCTCCGTCTTCAGCTGCCCGTCCAGCCGCTCACGCGCGAACGCCTCCGTCACGTTCCCGCAGACGTTCGTGTAGAACAGGATCGGGTCGCAGATGCGGTAGCTGTATTCACCGAAGCAGCGGATGGCAATGTCGATGTCAATGCCCGCACGCTGGTCGACCACGCGGAACGGCACCGGCGAGGGCGTACCGTACTTGTTGCCGATGAGCTCCTTGGTGTTGAGGTAGTAGATGCGCTGATCCTTGGGCGCCTCGCCGCCGAAGGTAAAGCGCTTGCCGATGTTTTTGAACGTGTCCAGAATGCTCTGGCCGAGGGAGCCCGAGAAGATGGACGGCTCGGTGGAGCTGTCATACACAAACTCGCCGGGTTCTGCACACAGCTCCGTGACCTTGCCCTGATCGACGAGGATCATGCACTGCCCGTCGGCCACGGCGATGACGGAGCCGTTCGT
>CAKTXA010000053.1 GCA_934631005.1 uncultured Oscillospiraceae bacterium | reverse complement strand
ACGCCGCGGAGCAGAGCGCCGATGTTGTCGCCAGCCTCAGCGTAGTCCATCAGCTTGTGGAACATTTCGATGTCGGTGACGACGGTCGCCTTCTTTTCGTCAGACAGGCCAACGATCTCGACCGGCTCGTTCTTCTTGATGACGCCACGCTCGACACGACCGGTAGCAACGGTGCCGCGGCCGGAGATGGTGAAGACGTCCTCAACGGGCATCAGGAACGGCAGGGAATCATCACGCGGAGGCGTGGGGATCCAGGTGTCGACAGCCTGCATCAGCTCGTCGATGCACTTGTACTCGGGGGCGTTCGGGTCGGTGGACTCGGAAGCCAGAGCGTTCAGCGCGGAGCCGCGGATGATGGGGGTGTCGTCGCCGGGGAAGCCGTAGAAGTCCAGAGTCTCGCGGACTTCCATCTCGACCAGCTCGAGCAGCTCTTCGTCGTCAACCTGATCGCACTTGTTCAGGAACACGAGAACGGAAGGAACGTTGACCTGACGGGCCAGCAGCAGATGCTCCTTGGTCTGAGCCATAGGACCATCGGAAGCGGCGATGACCAGAATCGCGCCGTCCATCTGAGCAGCGCCGGTGATCATGTTCTTGATATAGTCGGCGTGGCCCGGGCAGTCGACGTGCGCATAGTGACGACCCTGAATGTCGACATTATCTTCGCCCGTCTTGTAGTTGTGGCCCTTACGGTTGTTGGTCTGATATTCCACGTGCGCGGTGTTGATGGTGATACCACGCTCGCGCTCTTCCGGAGCCTTGTCGATGGAAGAGTAGTCGGTGTATTCCGCATCGCCGAAGAACGCCAGGTACTTCGTGATCGCAGCGGTCAGGGTGGTCTTGCCATGGTCGATGTGACCGATGGTGCCGATGTTTACATGGGGCTTGTCTTTGACAAACTTCTGCTTAGCCATTGATTAAATCCTCCTTAATTTGGGTGGTTTTCAAACATTTCCGTAGCCTCTTCATCATACACGAACTTTTCGCGTTTGACAAGAGCTTTTTCGTCAGCCTCTGCGTTTACGCACCACTTCGTCGGTCAGATTCTTGGCGAGCTCCACATAGTGGCTCGGTTCCATGGTGAACTGACCGCGTCCCTGCGTTCTCGAGCGCAGGTTGGTGGCGTAGCCGAACATTTCCGACAGCGGGACGAAGCAGTCGATCTGCTGCGCGCCGCTGCGCTGGGTAAGCTGCTGAACGCTGCCGCGGCGGGACGAAATATCGCCGATCACGTCGCCCATATATTCGTCCGGGACGATGATGCACACCTTCATAATAGGCTCAAGCACCACGGGATCCGCCTTCTGGCAGGCCTCCTTGAACGCCATGGAACCGGCGATCTTGAACGCCATTTCCGAGGAGTCGACCTCGTGATACGAGCCGTCGTACAGCGTGACCTTGACGTCCACGACCGGGAAGCCGGCCAGAACGCCTGCCTCCATCGCGCCGCGCACGCCCGCTTCCACGGCAGGAATATATTCCTTGGGCACCGAGCCGCCGACGGTGGCATTGATGAACTCAAAGCCCTTGCCGCTCTCGTTCGGCTCGACGGTGATCTTGACGTGACCGTACTGGCCCTTACCGCCGGACTGACGGGCATACTTGGTTTCCTGGTTGACCTTCTTGCGGATGGTCTCCTTGTAGGCGACCTGCGGCGCACCGACGTTCGCCTCCACCTTGAACTCCCTCAGCAGGCGGTCAACAATGATCTCCAGATGAAGTTCACCCATGCCGGCGATGATGGTCTGACCGGTTTCTTCATCTGTGTAAGTCTTGAATGTGGGATCCTCCTCTGCCAGCTTTGCCAGCGCCAGACCCATTTTTTCCTGACCCGCCTTCGTTTTCGGCTCGATAGCCACACGAATGACCGGCTCGGGGAATTCCATGGACTCCAGCACGATCGGATGCGACTGATCGCACAGCGTGTCGCCCGTCGTGGTGTTTTTGAGCCCGACGGCCGCGGCGATGTCGCCCGCGTACACGTGCTTGAGCTCTTCTCTGTGGTTGGCGTGCATCAGCAGGATGCGTCCCATACGCTCGCGCGTATTTTTATTGGCGTTGAGCACCGTGTCGCCCGGTTCGAGCGAGCCGGAATACACCCGGAAGAACGCGAGCTTGCCGACATACGGGTCGGTCGCGATCTTGAACGCCAGCGCCGCAAACGGCGCCGAATCGTCCACGGGGCGGGTCTCGGTCTCGTCGGTCTTGGGGTTCACGCCCTCAATGGCGGGCTTGTCCAGCGGCGAGGGCAGGTAATCCACGATCGCGTCCAGCAGCTCCTGCACGCCCTTGTTTTTGTAGGACGAGCCGCAGACGACGGGGATGATCTTGTTGCTGATCGTCGCCTTGCGGATGGCTGCGCGGATCATTTTCTCGGGGATCTGCTCGCCTTCCAGGTACATCATCATGATCTCTTCGTCCTGGTCGGAGACCTGCTCGAGCAGATGGTCGCGGTACTGTTTGGCCAGCTCTTCGAGATCCGCGGGGATCTCTTCTTCCCGCATGTCCTTGCCCAGGTCATCATAGAAGACATACGCCTTCATCTTGATGAGGTCCACGACGCCGCGGAACGTATCCTCCGCGCCGATGGGCAGCTGCAGCGGGACTGACGTACACTTGAGCCGCTCGTCCATCATCTTCAGGACATTGAAGAAATTCGCGCCCATCATGTCCATCTTATTGACGTACACCAGACGCGGCACATGATACTTGTCCGCCTGCCGCCAGACCGTTTCGGTCTGCGGTTCCACGCCGCCCTTTGCGCACAGCACAGTCACGGCGCCATCAAGCACACGCAGCGAGCGTTCCACCTCCACCGTGAAGTCAACGTGACCCGGGGTGTCGATGATGTTGATACGAGTACCCTTCCAGTGGCAGGTGGTGGCTGCGGACGTAATGGTGATGCCGCGCTCCTGTTCCTGCTCCATCCAGTCCATCGTGGCGGTGCCGTCATGGGTTTCGCCGAGACGGTAATTCACGCCGGTATAGAACAAGATCCGTTCGGACGTTGTGGTCTTGCCGGCGTCGATATGCGCCATGATCCCGATGTTTCTCGTATTCTCAAGTGAAAATTGTCTAGGCATTGCGCACTCCTTTTCAGGTTACCAGCGGAAGTGCGAGAACGCCTTGTTCGCCTCAGCCATCTTGTGCGTGTCTTCACGCTTCTTGACAGCGGAGCCGGTGTTGTTGCAGGCATCCATGATCTCGCCGGCGAGGCGCTCTTTCATGGTCTTCTCGCTTCTGTTGCGGCTGTAGTTGGTCAGCCAGCGCAGGCCGAGGGTCTGGCGTCTTGCCGGACGGACCTCGATCGGCACCTGATAGTTGGCGCCGCCGACGCGGCGGGTCTTGACCTCCACGGCAGGCATGATGTTTTCCATCGCCTGCTGGAAAGCCTCCAGCCCGGATTTGCCGGTCTTTTCTTCCACGATCTGGAATGCACCGTACACGACCTTCTGTGCCACGCCCTTTTTGCCGTCGAGCATGATGCTGTTGACGAGCTTGGTCACCAGAACAGAGCCGTAGATCGGATCCGGCAATACTTCTCTTTTGGGAACATTACCTCTTCTGGGCACTTTGCTTCCCTCCTTCATAGAATGATTTCATAGGTACTTCGGAAAGTGCGTTTCCGTTGTGTGCCTGCCAAGAGGTTTTTGATCTATAAAAAACTCTTAGCAAGGCGCTGCCTTGCAAAAGGCAAAATGCTGTTGTTTTGTGCCGCAAAAATTACTTCTTGCCGGCCTTGGGCTTCTTCGCACCGTACTTCGAGCGGGACTGCATACGGCCCTGAACGCCCTGGGTATCGAGCGTACCACGGATGATGTGGTAACGAACGCCAGGCAGGTCCTTCACACGACCGCCGCGGATCAGCACGACAGAGTGCTCCTGCAGGTTGTGACCGACGCCGGGAATGTAAGCGGAAACTTCGTAGCCGTTGGTCAGACGCACACGGGCGATCTTACGCAGAGCGGAGTTCGGCTTCTTCGGGGTCGTGGTACGAACGGCGGTGCACACGCCTCTCTTCTGCGGGGACGACAGGTCCGTCGCGCGGTTCTTCAGCGTGTTGATGCCCTTCTGCAGAGCCGGAGCGGTGGACTTGGACGTCAGCTGCTCTCTGCCCTTTCTCACGAGCTGGTTAAAAGTAGGCATAAAAACTGGTTCCTCCTTTCTCAAATGGTGGCTGCATACACAGCGTTTATCATATCCCGAAATATCAAAGATATTCCGTTGGGACCGGAAATTGGGGCGCTCAGGCGAGGATCGCGGCCGCGGCCGCGCCCACACTGATGCCGCACGCCGCGCCGAGCGCGCGCATGGTCTGCACCGTTTCGCAAGCTACGCCGCCTTCGGCGCAGAGCTGTGCGATGGGCTCTGTCAGCGCCGGATCGGCGTCCGCCGCCAGAAAGACCTTTTGGGCTTTGCCGCCTGCGAGTGCGCGGCGGAGCTGTTTGATGCCGACGACCTTATTGCTCTGCTTCAGTTCTTCCAGCATCGTGTTCCCTCCGCGCAGACTGCGGGTATACCCACACAGACTTGAATTATAGCAGAATTGACGAACACAGTCAACAGGAATTGTCGATTCCGCAAAGAAAATTTTCCGTTTTCCCTACAATTGCAGGCAAAACAGGTCTTTGTCATATCCTACAAAGACACCCGTCCGCGGCCGCGAGAAAAACGCCACGCCGAAAGCAGCCGCTCCGGTGTGGCATCGCGCCGCCGCGCCCCTGAAAACGCCCAGTGGGCGCACTTCTCCAGAGGTGGGTACGAGTCAACTGTACCACTTTCAGGAAGAAAACGCAAGAACTATTTCACTTTCTTCCGAAATTTCGTAGCAGCGCACAGTTTTTCCGGAAAATGGGGGCAAAAATATCTGTAAAACTGAATAATTGACGCACGCTGCCCCGCCGCAGTACAATACGGAGCGTATTTTTTATTTGGACACGGAAGTTTTTGTATTGTGGGAAGGAGCTGCGGAACATGAAGTATATTTTCGTCACCGGCGGCGTGGTGTCGGGCCTTGGCAAGGGCATCTGCGCGGCGTCGCTCGGCCGGCTGTTGCGCCAGTGCGGCCTGCGCGTCAAAAATCAGAAATTCGACCCCTATTTTAATGTGGACCCCGGCACGATGAGCCCCTATCAGCACGGCGAGGTGTTCGTGACCGACGACGGCGCGGAGACCGACCTGGACCTTGGCCACTATGAGCGCTTTGTCGACGAAACGCTCGACGGCAAGTGCTCCGTCTCCTCCGGCAAGGTGTTCTGGAGCGTCCTCAACCGCGAGCGCGAGGGCGGCTACCTTGGTAAGACCGTCCAGATCATCCCGCACATCACCAACGAAATAAAGCACCGCATCTACGCCATGGACGACGGCACGGCCGACGTGGTCATCACCGAGATCGGCGGCACCGTCGGCGACATTGAGAGCCAGCCGTTCCTCGAAGCCATCCGCCAGGTCGCGACCGACAAGGGCCGCGAGAATGTGCTGTATATCCACGTGCCGCTCATCGTCTCCATCCCCGGCAGCGGGGAGCTCAAAAGCAAGCCCACGCAGCACTCGGTCAAGGAGCTGCTGTCCGTCGGCATCCAGCCGGATGTGCTCGTCTGCCGCACCGACAGCCCCATCCCCGACGATATTCGCCAGAAGCTGGCGCTGTTCTGCAATGTGGAGCCGGACTGCGTCATCGCCAATCTCACGGCCTCCACGCTGTATGAGGTGCCGCTGCTGCTGGAGCGCGAGGGGCTGTGCCGCGTGGTCTGCCGCAAGCTGGGCCTTGCCTGCGGCGAGCCGGAGCTGTCCGAGTGGCGCGCGCTCGTCGGGCGCATCCACGAGGCGCACCGCCCCGTGAAGATCGCCCTTGTCGGCAAATACACCGGCCTGCACGACGCGTATCTGAGCGTGGTCGAGTCGCTCTTCCACGCCGGCACGGCGCTCGGCGCGCAGGTCGAGATCCAGTGGGTCGAGTCGGAGACGCTCACGCCCGAGACCGTCCGCGAGACGCTCTGCGGCTGCAGCGGCGTGCTCATCCCCGGCGGCTTCGGTGACCGCGGCATCGAAGGCATGATCGTCGCCGCGCAGTACGCGCGCGAGCAGGGCGTGCCGTATCTCGGCATCTGCCTGGGCATGCAGATCGCCGTCATCGAATTTGCCCGCCACGTCATCGGCTGGGCGGACGCGCACAGCTCCGAATTCTCCGAGACCACGCCCCACCCGGTCATCGACCTCATGCTCGATCAGGTCGGCGTGCACGCCAAGGGTGGCACGATGCGGCTCGGCAAATATCCCTGCACGCTGGCGGACGACTCCATCTCCCGGCAGCTCTACGGCGCAAAGGACATCTCCGAGCGCCACCGCCACCGCTATGAGTTCAACAACGCCTACCGCGCGGACTTTGAGCAGGCTGGCCTGCGGCTGGCGGGCCTGTCTCCCGACGGCTCACTCGTGGAGATCGTGGAAAACCCGCAGCACCCGTGGTTCGTCGGCGCCCAGTTCCACCCCGAATTCAAAAGCCGCCCGAACCGCCCCCACCCCCTCTTCCAGGGCTTCGTAGCCGCCGCACTGAAGGCGGAGGAAAAATAAAGCAAGCTCCCCGGGAAATCACCTCCCGGGGAGTTTTTTGTAGGGGCCGATGACCACATCGGCCCGCACACCGCACCACCCGGGATGCCGTAGGGGAGGGGCTTGCCCCTCCCGCTGGTATGCACCATCGTTCTTTTGCGGCAGTGCCGATTTACTGAGGCCCCATACCTTCCCCTGGGGGAAGCTGTCGCCGCAGGCGACTGATGAGGGTCGGGGAGCAGTTGCGTTTTGGTACAACTGCTAAGCTATTCGCAAGTGCTCCCCGGCCCTCATCCG
>CAKTXA010000052.1 GCA_934631005.1 uncultured Oscillospiraceae bacterium | reverse complement strand
ACCTTCCCCTCGGGGCCGATTCCCCCTATCAGGGGGAAATGTCCCGAAGGGACAAAGAGGGTAGGGACAGGTGCCCCTGAAGGGGGCGGATGAGGGCCGGGGAGCACTTATGGATAGCTTAGCATGCCTGGCAAAACGCAACTGCTCCCCGGCCCTCATCAGTCAGCCTTCGGCTGACAGCTTCCCCCAGGGGAAGCCAAGACGCTTCTGCAAATCGGCACTGCCCCAAAAGAACGGCAGTACGAACCCGTGGGAGGGGCTTGCCCCTCCCGCGGGATGCTGTCAAACCTTACACGTCCACCCGAACGGGTCCGGTTTGGTGCCCCATTGGATGCCGGTGAGCTCGTCGTAGAGCTTTTGGGAGAGCGCGCCGATCTTGCCGCCGCCCACCTTATAGTCGCGCTCGCCCCAGGCGAGCTCGCCGATGGGCGAGATAACGGCCGCGGTGCCCACGCACCACGCCTCCTCCAGCGCGCCGCTTTGCGCGGCGTCAAACAGCTCGTCCACGCTCAAAAGCCGCTCCTCCACCGGGACGCCCCAGCTTTTCAGCAGCTCGATGCACGACTTGCGCGTCACGCCGCGCAGGATCGAGCCGGTGAGCATCGGCGTGACGACGGTGCCATCAATTTTGAACATGACGTTCATGCCGCCGCCCTCTTCCACGTATTTGCGCTCCACGCCGTCCAGCCACAGCACCTGCGAAAAGCCCTTTTCGATGGCCTTGTCGCCCGCGCGGTTCGCCGCGGCGTAGTTGCCGCCGCACTTCGCCTCGCCCGTGCCGCCGCGCACGGCGCGCACGTCCTCGGTCTCCACCATGATGGGCACGGGCTGCAGCCCGTCCTTGAAGTAGCTGCCGGACGGCGAGAGGATGACGACGAACATCGCCTCATGCACGCCGTGCAGGGCCAGCGTGGGGTCGGTGGAAAACAGGAACGGGCGGATGTAGAGCGACGTACCGGGGTCGTTCGGCACCCAGTCGCGGTCCACGTCCACAAGACTCTTGATGGCCTGCAGGCCGTCGTCCGGGTCGATTTGCGGCAGGCCGAGCCGGTCGCACGAGCGGTTCAGGCGCGCCACATTCTCCCACGGGCGGAACAGCTGCACGCCGCCGTCCGGCGTGCGGTAGGCCTTCAGGCCCTCAAACACCTCGGTGCCGTAGTGCAGCACGCTCGCCGCGGGCGAGACGCTGATGGGCCCGTAGGGCACGATGCGCGCGTCATGCCAGCCGCGGCCCTCGGCGTAGTCCATAACAAACATATGATCCGTAAAGACCGAGCCGAAGCCCAGCTGATCGGCCGGCGGCAGCTTGCCGGGATGCGGATTTCTGGTCACAGTGATGTTCATAAAAACGCCTCCTTAAAGCTCCTTCAGATGTTCCATATTCCTGCGGATGCCGTCGCAGCAGGCGTGGAAGGTCTGCTGTTCCTCCGCCGTGAGCGGCAGCTCCACCACCTGCTCCACGCCGTTTGCGCCAAGCACGCACGGCACGCCCGCAAACAGGCCCGTCTCGCCGTACTCCCCGCACAGCTCGGCGCTGGCGGGCATGATGGCCTTTTCATCGTGCAGCACGATGTGCGCCATGCGCGCGGCGGTGGTGGCGATGCCGTATTCGGTGCAGTACTTGCCCGCAAACGTCACCCAGCCGCCGCCGATCGACTCCTTCTGCAGCGCCGGGCGGTCAAAGCGGAAGCGCTCGTCGCGCTCAGCCCACACGTCCAGCGGCACGCCGCGGAAGCTCACGCACGACCACGGCGCAAACTGCAGATTCCCGTGCTCGCCGAGCATATAGCAGGTGATGGACTTGTGGTCGATGCCCGTCTGACGGGCCAGAGCGCTCAGAAGCCGCGAGGTGTCCAGCCCCGTGCCGGTGCCGAATACGCGCCCGCGCGGCAGGCCAAGCCCCAGCGCCAACTCGCGGGTGACGATGTCACAGGGGTTCGTGATGTTGATGAGCACGCCGTCAAAGCCGCTCTTTTTGATCTTTTCGGCATAGCCGCGCACGGCGGGAACGGTGAAGTCCATCTCCGTCAGGCGGTCGTGCGTGCCGCGCAGCAGCTCGATCTTACCCACGCTGTTGACGATGACGTCGCAGCCGCCGAGATCGGCAAAGTCGCCCGCGCGGACGGTGACGCGGTGCGGCAGATACGCCGCCGCGTCGCGCAGATCCTGCACCTCGCTCGCGAGCTTCTGCTCGTTCTGATCGACGAGCACCAGCTCATCGGCGATGCCCTGCACCGCAAGAGAGTACGCAACGTGCGCGCCCACGTGGCCAAGGCCGATCACACCCAAAACTCGTTTTTTCGTCATAATAAAACAGTCCTTTCTAACCGAAAATTGAAAAACCTCAAATTATCACGCCCCGAAATGCGGGAACAGTACGCAGGTATAGAGCATGGCGAGCACCATGTAGAGCACGAGGATGATGGCAAACGCCTTGAACGTCTTTTTCATCACCGCGCCCTCGTTGCCGACCTGATCGACCGTTGCGCAGGCGGCCACGGTGTTGTTCGGGCAGATGAGGTTGCCGAGCGACGCGCCCGCGTTCTGACCGGCGAAGATGGTGATGGGGTTCATGCCGAGCGAGGCCGCGGCGTCGATGTGCATCTGGGCGAACATGATGTTGGAGCCGAGGCCCGTGCCGGTGATAAACGCGCCGCTCGAGCCGATAAACACGGCCGCCGCCGGATAGAAGCGCCCGACGACTCTGGCGATGTCCGTGGCAAGGCGGTTCATCATGCCGGTGTTGGGCGACTGCATGATGTAGGCCACGATCAGGAGGCTCCCCATCGTGATCATCACGGGCGCGACGTTGGAGACGGTGCGGCGGCAGACATCAAAATACGTCTTGCGCTTCACGCCCAGCGTCAGCGCGCCGAGCACGCCGCAGAGCAAAATCACCACGTCCACCCACACGATATAGCCGAACGTGCACATCACGGCAAAGCCGTTTTCCACCACCGCCGGGAAGCCGTAGCGGATGACGGGCAGAAGGACGAGCATGTAGATATACGGCGACATCGCGCGGAACGAGCTGTAGCGCCGGGCGGTCTGCTCGCTGCGGTTGCGGTATTCCTCCGGCGTTTTCACGCCGAACACACGCACATACGCCACCGAGAGCAGCATGGAGATGAGCCCCGTGCCCATCGACGTGACCTCCGCGCCCACGAAGTTCGACAGCGCAAACATCACAAGGCACGTGCTCACGCCCGCAAAGGTGAGGTACGGCACCGCGCCGCGGAAGCCCTTTTTGCCGAAGGCCATGTAGACCATGATGAACGGAATGATGAGCACGCCGAACATATGGAACCGGCCCACCATCGCAGCGTTCTGCGCCACGGTGGCCAGCCCCGCGTCCACGAGCGCCGCGCCGCCGTTGATGGTCGTCAGCCCCGCGCCGCCCCAGGAGGCGGGCGTTGCGTCGCCGAGCAGGGCGATGGCGATGGACGTGACCGGGTCAAAGCCGAGCGCCACAAGGAACGGCGCGGCGATGGCCGCCGGCGCGCCCGCGCCGGCCGCGCCCTCGAGGAAGATGGGCATCATCATGCCGATCACCACGACCTGCACGCGGCGGTCGTCGCTGATGCGGGCGATGGTGGCCTTGACGTCCTCGATCGCGCCGGTCTCGCGCAGAAGGTTCAGGATGACAAACGCGCCGAAGACCATCAGCACGATCTTAAAGCCCTCCTTCACGCCCTTCCACACGAGCGGATCGAACGCGGCGACATTTTCGGCAAACGTAGCGCCGGTGACGTTAAAGTAGGTAAACGCCAGAAGGAGCGTCCACACCAGCGCCAGCGGCGCCACGCGCTTGGCTGGCTGCTTGAAGCACAAAATGCCGACGAGCACAAAGAGGATGGGTGTGAATGCCATGACGAAATTTAAGACTTCCATGTTGTATTCTCGCTTTCACTGATATATTTCTGCACGCGCCGGGCGGCGCGGGAAGAACGAAAAAAGCGGCCTCGCCGGTATCCGGCGAGGCCGCAGTTGGTTTTTTCTGGTGTCTGCCCCGTATTATGCGGGGACGGACGCTGTGCGGTGCGTCGCGATCCGGTCGGTGTGAACTTTTTTCTCCCCCAGCAGCAGGCTGGATACCAGAGCAGCAAAAATGGACGCCAGCAGAGCGGCGTCCAGAATAATAATGATGGAATTGTTGTTCCTCGGGCAGACAGACGGCGCACAGGCAGACTGCGCGGATGCGTTCATATTCTGAGCAAAGCAGCGAGCCGTCGTCATGGTGCGTCATCCTTTCTGGATCGTTGTCCGAGGTGTTGTCCGGATGATAGCACCGTGCGCTGGAAAATGCAATGGCTTAATTTCCCAACCGTAAAATATCGTGCGCATCGCACAAATCCACCGCCCGGCAGAGCCGCAAAAATCGTCAAAAAAGAGGAGCAGCGCTCCTCTTTTTTGCGTTCAGATGAAAAACTTGCGGTGCAGTGAGCGGCGCAGGGGCTTGCAGACGGCGATGATCAGCAGCATCACGCCCAACAGCACGCCCGCCGCCAGCGGGTACAGCGACCAGAAAAACGTCTGGTGCACGCGGAAGGTCAGATTGATAAGGAACTCCGTGAGCACTGCGAGCCCGCCCGCGATGATGAGCCCGCCGCCGATGATATACAGATGCGCCCCCGGCAGATACCGCAGCAGCGCCACCATCGCGCTCACGAGCAGCGCCAGCGCGCCCACCGCCGGGAAGGCGAAGGACAAGAACCAGCGTCCGCCGGTGGCAAGGTCGATATAGAGAAGATAGGCTAAGATCGCCGCAAAATCCACCGGCACAAAGATGACCGGATTCGGCCGCCGGAACCACAGCGGCAGCACCGCAAGGATATACGCGAGCAAAATGCCGCCCGCGGCATAGCCCGACCAGACGATGTGCCCGTTCACACGCCAATCGCACAGCAGGCAGATGACCGCCGGGATGAGCGCGAGCATGGTGAGGATGAACAAAAGCCCCAAGCGGTTAAACTCCTCCGTGCGCCGCCGCGCATCGGGCGGATAGGGCGCCTCGCCCTCCGGCAGGGGCAGATCGGGGTGAAAAACACGTGTGCCGCACAGGGGGCAGACCTTTTCGCTGTCGGCCAGCTCCACGCCGCATTTGATACAATACATGATCGCATTCCTTTCTGAATGAGTCGCCGATGATCCGATCGGCAAGCGTTACCGCTGATTGCTCTCGGCCTTGATATGCAGCCCCAGCCGGTGCAGCACCCGGTACAGGTGCAGCTCCAGCTCCGGCTCGCAGATATTGCGGACGAGATTGATATACATGGTGCCGCCGTAGCTCAAAACGCCGCAGTTGTGCGGTGCCTTGGCCTGAACGCCGATGATGAAGTCCATGCGCGTGATATAGTCCGCCATGCCCTCCGGCAGCGTGACCACGCCGAGATTCGACAGGCACAGGCAGGACTTGCGCTCGCCCACGGTGTCGAATACGGCCTTCATCGCCGCGTTTTTCACAAACAGCGGCATGACCTTGAGAAGCGGCGAGCGCTCGCTGGCAACGTTGGTGGCAAATTTCGCGCGCATGGCGCGGGGATCGTTCTCCAGCGCCATACGGTGGTGGACGATGGCGCACAGCTCGCGGAAGGTATACTCGCCCAGCCGCGGGTCGATCTCCGGTGTAACATACGAGGCGAAGTTGCGAAGCGTCCTGCTTGGGAACAGCTGCCGCAGATTGACCGGCAGCAGCACCTTGACGGGCCTCCGCCGCGATGCCTGCGGGATCTTCTCCGCCTGCAGCTCCGCGATCGCCTGCATCATCGCCGCGCCCAGCAGCTCCGTTACGCTCACGCCGTATTCCTTCGCACAGGCGCGTATCTCGTCCGATGGGATCATCAGCGTGATGAGGTCGATGAACCCGTCCTTTTCCGGCGTGCCGCTGAGGTGCCACGCCGTGGACTCCTTGCGGCTGGCCTTAACGGTCCCGGCGTAGCGCAGGAAGCTGTCCTCCAGCTCCTCGTCGCTGGGTGCCTCCAGACGGCCCAGCACGCCGCCCGTGTTCGGGATCTGCACGCCGTATTTCTGGCAGAGGTACTCTGCCAGCAGCGTTTTGAGGAACACCATCGCGCCCGTGCCGTCGGTCAGGGCGTGGAAAAATTCGACCGCGATGCGGTTTTCATACACCAGCACGCGGAACGCGCACCGGCGCACCTGCCCAAACGGCGCGTGCGCCAGCGGGCAGCTTTTTTCGTCCTGAATGTCAGGCGCCTTCGGGATCTGCTCTAAATAATACCAGAACGCGCCGCGGCGCAGCCGCACGGCGATGGACGGAAAACGCGGGATGACCATATCGAGCGCCGAGCGCAGCACCTCGCGGTCGACCGGCTCGCGCAGCGTGGCGGACAGGCGGAAGAAGTTGTTCCAGTTGCGCCGCGCCGCGGCGGGATAAATTTTCGCCGCGTTATCCAGCCGCATCCACCGCAGGCTCTTTTCCGGCGAGAGATTTCTGGTGAGGAACTGGCGGATGACGTCGAGGTCGGACTTGTTCTCCTCCAGCCCGTAGAGCACATACGCGTGCCAGCGCTCCGGCGCCACGACCAGCTGGCTGCGGCAGCCGGACTTTTGGAGCTTTTCGTGCAGCTGGCGCGTATCGTCCAGCATGACCTCGTCCCCGCCGACAAACAGCAGCGACGGCGGCAGGCCCTTGAGGTCGCCGAACAGCGGCGAGCAGAGCGGATCGCGCACATCGTCGGTATAGCACTCGGCGTAGAACTTGAGCAGCGACGGCGTCATGGACGGGTCCTTGTCCAGATTCTCCTGATACGACGCGCCGGAGCCGGTCAGGTCGGTCCACGGCGAGATGCCGATGAGCCCCGCGGGCAGCGGCAGCTTCTTTTCCTTCAGCTTCAGGCACAGCGCGTAGATGAGCCCACCGCCGGCGGACTCGCCGCACAGCACGATCTGCCGCGCGGAATATCCCTTGCCGAGCAGATATTCATAGCTCTCCAGCGCGTCGTCCAGCGCGGCGGGATAGCGGTGCTCCGGGGCCAGACGGTACGCCGCGCAGAACACGCGCACGCCGCCCTCCACGGCCAGCGTCGAGGCAAAGCCCTTGGCGTATTCCAGACTGCCGCAGGTATAGCCGCCGCCGTGCAGATATAAGATCACGCCCGCGCGGCGCGGCTCCTTGGGCATGACCCACGCGCTGCGAAAATGCCCGAAGTCATGCTCGCGGACAAACACATCGCGCCGGTGCAGGGCCGACATCAGCTCTCCCAGCTTGTCCTGCCCCTTGCGCGTCGTCTCCAGCGAGAGGCT
>CAKTXA010000051.1 GCA_934631005.1 uncultured Oscillospiraceae bacterium | reverse complement strand
TTACTCCAGACTGTAAATGATCTCCCCGAACAAACTGTAAATAATCATACCGGGCTATACAGACCCTGTCCGCCCGCAGAATGCAAAAATAAATTTGTACGACCTACGGCGACCACGCAACACGTTTGTAGGGGCCGATGCCCACATCGGCCCGCACACCGCACCGCCGGTCATGCCGTAGGGGCGGGGTTCTACCCCGCCCGCACCCCATCGACCACCGCCGTACCATCGCCCCTTCGTCGTAACGTAGGGGAGGGGCTTGCCCCTCCCGCAAGTGGGCAGCTGAGGCTTTTACACGCAGCGGCAGGGCGGTGCGCACCCCATACCTTCCCCTCGGGGCCGATTCCCCCTATCAGGGGGAAATGTCCCGAAGGGACAAAGAGGGTAGGGACAGGTGCCCCCGAAGGGGGCGGATGAGGGCCGGGGAGCACGGACGGATAGCTTAGCATGCTCAACAAAACGTAACTGCTCCCCGACCCTCATCAGTCTGCTCCGCTAACGCTCCGCAGACAGCTTCCCCGAGGGGAAGCCAAGGGGTCCTCAGCAAATCGGCACTGCGGCAAAGAAACGATACTGCGTACCGCCGGGAGAGGCATTCGGTTTGCTCAGCGGCTCCAATCTATGCCCTGCTCACCATGTCCCTCTAAGAACGCATTGATCTGGGAAAACGGCCTGCTGCCGAAGAAGCCGCGGTAGGAGCTGAGGGGGCTGGGGTGGGGGGACTGGAGGACGAGGCGGGGATGGGGGGAGTCGGCGGCGACGGCCGCTTTTTTTTGCGCCTGCGCGCCCCAGAGGACAAACGCGACCGGCTGCGGCAGGCTGCGCAGCTGCGCGGCCACGGCGTCGGTGAACGTCTGCCAGCCGAAGCCCGCGTGGCTGTTCGCCCTGCCGCTCTCCACGCTCAGCACGGTGTTGAGCAGGAACACGCCCTGCTCCGCCCAGCCGGTCAGGTCGCCGCTGCTGCGCGGCGGGACGCCGCAGTCGCTCTCCAGCTCGCGGAAGATATTCCGCAGCGACGGCGGCAGCTTCACCCCCGGGCGCACCGAAAAGGCCAGCCCGTGCGCCTGCCCCGGCTCGTGATACGGGTCCTGCCCCAGAATAACGGCCCGCACGCGCTCCGGCGGGGTCAGGCGGAAGGCGGCGAACAGGTCCCCCCGCGGCGGAAAGACCGCCCCGCGCGCATACGCCGCGTCCACCTTCTCCATCAGCGCCGCAAAATACGGCTTTTCCAGCTCCTGCGCGAGCAGCGCGTTCCATCCGCCAAGGTTGATCATCGCCTGTTCCTCCTGTTCGTTTGCAAACAGTATAGCATCGAAGCCGGACACGCACAAGCCCCCGCGCGGCGGCATAGAATATGCTGAGGAGTTGATGCTTTTGCACCTGCATATCGTCACAGCCGGGCAGACACTCTATTCGATCGCCCGGCAGTATGGGCTCCATCCGGGGCTGATCGCGCGGCAGAACGGCCTGCGCGAGCCGTACCGCCTTGCCGTAGGGCAGTGTTTGCTCATTCTGCAGCCGCGCGCGGTGTATACCGTCCGCGCGGGCGACACGCTCTATGCCATCGCGCAGCGCTTCGGCACGGACGTCAAAACGCTCTGGCGCAACAATCCCAATCTCTCCGGCGGCACGATGCTCTACCCCGGGCAGACGCTCGTGCTCAGTCAGGAGTCGATGCGCACGCACACAGCCTCCGCGCTGGGCTACGCGTACACAAACGTGCAGGAACCGGTGCTGCGCGGCATTTTGCCGTATGCTTCGGCGCTGTGCCCGTTTACCTACGGCATCGCGGAGGACGGCGGGCTGATCGCCCCGGCGGACGCGGGGCTGACGGCGCTGGCGCTGGAATACGGCGTGCAGACGCTTCTGCACCTGTCCACGCTCACGGAGGGCGGCGGGTTTTCCGCTCTGCGGGCGCGGGCGGTGCTGGAGGACGAGGGGCGCAGAGCGCGGCTCATCGCCGAGACGGTCGCGCAGATGCGCCGCGGCGGCTACGGCGGCGTGGACGTCGATTTTGAGTTCCTCGGCGCGGAGCTGGCGGACGCGTTCGCGGCGTTCCTCGGCGAGCTGCGCGCGGCGGTAAACGCGGCGGGCGGCGTGCTCGTCTGCGCGCTCGCGCCCAAAACGTCTGCCGATCAGCCCGGCGCGCTCTACGAAGGCCACGACTACCGCCGCCTCGGCGAAAACGCCGACGCCGTGCTGCTGATGACATACGAATGGGGCTACACCTACGGCCCGGCGATGGCGGTGGCGCCGATCGGCGCGGTGCGGCGGGTGGTGGAGTACGCGCTGACGGAGATCCCGGCGGGCAAGATCCTGCTCGGCTTTCCGAACTACGCCTACGACTGGACGCTGCCGTATGCCGCGGGCGAGAGCCGCGCGCAGTCGCTTGGGAACGAGGCCGCGGCGGCGCTGGCCGCGCAGATGGGCGCGGAGATCCGCTTTGACGAGGCGGCGCAGACGCCGTATTTTACCTACACCGACCGCGCCGGAGCCATCCACGAGGTCTGGTTCGAGGACCCGCGCAGCTGCGCGGCAAAGTACGATCTGGTGCAGGAATTCTCCCTGCGGGGGCTGGGCTACTGGAACTTCATGCGCCCCTTCACCGCCGCGTTTGCCCTTCTGAACGCCAGATTCACCATCCTGCCGGTGGCTTGACACGCCGTGGGGGACGGTGTATCATGGTAATATAAGTATAAGACATTACAAATGAGCAGGAGGTAGCGTATGTCCGTTTCCGATGTATATTTTACCGATTTTCGCTGCAAAAACGGCGTGAATCAGCAGCAGAAGCTCGCGCGGCTGTGTGTGGCGGCGGGGCTTGACAAGATCGACTTCGAGGGCAAATTCGTAGCCATCAAGATCCACTTCGGCGAGCTGGGGAACCTGGCCTATCTGCGGCCGAACTACGCGAAGACCGTCGCCGATCTCGTGCGCGCGCGGGGCGGCCTGCCGTTCCTCACCGACTGCAACACGCTCTATGTGGGCAGCCGCAAAAACGCGCTGGAGCATATGGACACCGCCTACACCAACGGCTTTTCGCCGTTTTCCACGGGCTGCCACGTCATCATCGCCGACGGTCTGAAGGGCTCGGACGATGTGGAGGTGCCGGTCGCGGGCGGCGAATACTGCAAGACCGCCAGGATCGGCCGCGCGCTCATGGACGCCGACATCGTCATCTCCCTCACGCACTTCAAGGGCCATGAGGAGGCGGGCTTCGGCGGCACGCTCAAAAACCTCGGCATGGGCGGCGGCTCGCGCGCGGGCAAGATGGAGCAGCACTCCGACGGCAAGCCCTATGTCGATCAGGCTCTCTGCATCGGCTGCGGCGCGTGCGCGCGCATCTGCGCCCACGGCGCCCCGCAGGTCGCGGCGCATAAGTGCACCATCGACCACACAAAATGCGTCGGCTGCGGGCGGTGTATCGCCGTCTGCCCGAAGGACGCCGTCACGCCGTCCTTCGACGCATCGGCCGACCGGCTCAACTGCAAGATCGCCGAGTATGCCAAGGCGGTGGTGGACGGGCGGCCCGCCTTCCACATCTCTGTTGTGCGCGACGTCTCGCCCAACTGCGACTGCCACGCCGAAAACGATGTGCCCATCGTGCCGGATGTGGGGATGTTCGCGTCGTTCGACCCGGTGGCGCTGGATCTGGCCTGCGCCGAGGCGGTCAACCGCCAGCCCGTGCTGCCCGGCAGCGCGATCGACGCGCCGCACGCGGCGCATGACCATGACCGTCTGCACGCCGCTCACCCCAACACGCACTGGCAGACCGCCATCGCCCACGGCGTCAAGATCGGTCTTGGCAGCGATCAGTATACGCTGCACACCGTATAACACAAAAAGCGCCCGCCCCGCCCGCTTTTTCGGGCGGGGCGGTTTTTTCGTCACAATGATCTGATCGGCAAGCGCTGTCGGCGGTCTCTTTACAGGCAGTCGCGCAGGGCGGCGACGAGGGCTTTGGCGCGGGCAGTCGCCCGGTCGGCAAGGCAGTGCAGCGTCTCGGCGTATGCGGGCGTCGCGCCGGCGAGGGCGTGGTACGCTTCGGCGCGGGCGAGCTGGCGCGCATGCTGCCGCCGGAGCGCCGCGGCGGGGCAGGCGTATGTCTCCGGCGACACGGCGTCGCACGGTGCCCGCTGCCCGGTCTCCAGATAATACAGCGCCGCGAGCGTGCGCGCCTCCTGCCGGGAGCTGTCTGCCAGATGCGCGAGCGTCTGCCGTGCGCACCCGCGCAGCTGGCGGGACAGGCAGGCGTACTGCGCCGCGTCGGCACGGGCACGGCGCAGAAGCTCCTGCAGCTGCGCACACAGCGGCACGGCGGTCTCCTGTGGGGATGTAGCTGCAGCCTGCGCAGGCTGCACAGGGGCTTCGGACGCCGCCTGCGCGGCAGGCTTGGAGGCGCAGCCGGCCGCCATCACGCGGCTCCAGACGCGCTGCGCCTGCTGCGGATCAATGGAATTTGTCATGGGGATCCCTCCTTCCGCCCATCCTATGCGCCGCGGCGGCGGTTTGCGTGTAAAAAATTTGCTTTTTTGCGGCAAAAGCCGTCCGGATACCTTGTAAATAGGGTATGACTGTGCTAAAATAACGTTTTGTGAGATATTTTCGGGCAAAGGAAAGGGGCTCTTCGTATGACCCAGGATAAAATTCGGAACATCGCCATTATTGCACACGTTGACCACGGCAAAACGACGCTGGTCGATGAGATGCTCAAGCAGGGCGGCGTGTACCGCGAGAATCAGGTCGTGGCCGACCGCGTGATGGACTCGGGCGATCTCGAGCGTGAGCGCGGCATCACCATTCTGGCGAAAAACACCGCCGTGCACTATAAAGACTACAAGATCAACATCGTGGACACGCCGGGCCACGCCGATTTTTCCGGCGAGGTGGAGCGCATCCTCAAGATGGTGGACGGCGTTCTGCTGCTGGTGGACGCCGCCGAGGGCCCCATGCCGCAGACCCGCTTTGTGCTGCAGAAGGCACTGGAGCTGGGGCATAAGGTCATCGTGGTCGTCAACAAGATCGACCGGCCGGACGCCCGCATCCATGAGGTGATGGACGAGGTCCTCGAGCTGCTGCTGGACCTGAACGCGACGGACGAGCAGTTCGACTCGCCCACGATCTTCTGCTCGGCGCGGCAGGGCACGTCGTCCTACGGCCCGGACGAGCCCGGCACGGATCTCGTGCCGCTGTTCGAGACCATCGTCAACTATATCGACCCGCCCAAGGGCGACCGCGAGGGGCCGCTGCAGCTGCTCGTCTCGTCCATCGACTATAACGAATTCGTCGGCCGTATCGGCATCGGGCGCGTGGAGCGCGGCGTCATCCGCCAGAATCAGGAGGTGCTCGTCACCGACTATCACGACCCCGAGAAGAAGCAGAAGGCCAAGATCGTGGCGCTGTATGAGTTCACGGGCCTGGGCCGCAGTCCCATTCAGGAGGCGGCGGCGGGCGAGATCGTCGCGTTCTCCGGCATCTCCGATATTACCATCGGCCGCACCATCTGCGCCCTGGATACGCCGGAGCCGCTGCCGTTCGTGAAGATCTCCGACCCCACGATCGAGATGACCTTCTCCATCAACGATTCGCCCTTTGCCGGCCGCGAGGGCAAGTACGTCACGTCCCGCAACCTGCGCGACCGGCTGCAGCGCGAGCTTCTTAAGGACGTGTCGCTGCACGTGACCGAGGTCGGCACCGACTCCTTTAATGTGGCGGGCCGCGGCGAGATGCACCTGTCCATCCTCATCGAGACGATGCGCCGCGAGGGCTATGAGTTCCAGGTGTCCACGCCGCACGTGCTGAACAAGGAGATCGACGGCAAGCTCTGCGAGCCGATCGAGCGCATGGTCGCCGACGTGCCGGAAAATTCCGTCGGCTCCGTCATCGACAAAATTTCGCAGCGCAAGGGCGAGCTGGCGTCCATGACGCCGGTGGGCAGCCGGATGCGGCTGGAATTCCTCGTGCCCACGCGCGGCCTGTTCGGCTATCGCAACGAATTCCTTACCGACACGCGCGGCGAGGGCATCATGGCCTCCACGCTCGACTCCTACGCGCCCGTCAAGGGCGAGATCGAGCGGCGTCAGGTCGGCTCGCTCGTGGCGTTTGAAACGGGCGAAGCCTGCGCCTACGGCCTTGGCGGCGTGCAGGATCGCGGCACGCTGTTCATCGCCCCCGGCACGGAGGTCTACGCCGGCATGATCGTAGGCCAGTGCAACCGCAACGAGGATATGTCCGTCAACGTCTGCAAGCGCAAGCAGCTGACAAACATGCGCGCCGCCGGTTCCGACGACGCCATCCGCCTCGCCCCGCCGAAGGTCCTCTCGCTCGAGCAGTGCATGGAGTACCTCGCCGACGACGAACTCCTCGAAGTCACCCCCAAGAGCCTCCGCATGCGCAAACGCATTTTGGATCATTCCGCCAGAATGCGCGCGGTGATGAAGAATAAAGGATAAAAGAATGAGCACGCTCTGCAAAGCAGAGCGTGCTTTTTTAGTGAAGAGTGAATAGTGAATAGTGAATAGTGAAGAAGTAAGCACGTACTGCCGTATCCCTGACGCAGGAGCGAGACGGAATGCACCCCATAGCTTCCCCTGGGGGAAGCTGTCTGCGGCGCGTTAGCGGAGCAGACTGATGAGGGCCGGGGAGCAGTAACGTTTAGCTGAAACTGCAAAGCAAATCGTAAATGCTCCCCGACCCTCATCCGGCTCGCTACGCTCGCCACCTTCCCCGAGGGGAAGGCAAGGGGTGCATTCCGCCCGCCGGTGCGTGCAAAAGTACCAGTTGCGAACCAGCGGGCGGGGCAAGCTCCGCCCCCGTTACGACTAAGAAATTGGTGCAGTCGAAGGGGCCGATGTGGTCATCGGCCCCTACAAAAAAATCAGTGTCTTTCAGCAAATGCACCTAAGAACTTCTGTTGAACAGATGACACTTCTATGGTATTCTCTAACAGGGAGGGAGTAATCATGCGCTATTGCACTGTTGAACTATACAGAGAACGGAAACTATCCTACAGCGCCATTGCGTTCACTGCTGAAGTCGATGGTGAAGTTGTCGGTCGCCTGCGCAGCGGAGAAACAATTCAGTTTTCCGTACCCGCAGGGGCGCACGAACTTTGCGTATACTCACCTTTCGGCTGCATTGGACGCCAGATATTCACTGTGTCGGATAATCAGGAATATGACTGTCTAAGCATTTTAACGTCGCCATTCACGCGCTATGTCACTTTTGCACACGGCATCACGATCAACAACGCAGAAGGGCGTGGGAGCAGCAGGACACTGGGAAATGTCTTGCTATGGGTAATTCTGCTCATCATCGTAATTCCGCTGCTACTGTACATAACCGGTATACTCCGGCCAGCAATCGTGTTCTTCCCTCTATCATAGCAATTTAAGACACAATGTGGTCGTCCGGCACTATGAAAGTGCTTACGCTTTCGCAGAAAACACGCAGAAAATCTCGAATATTCCGCCTGAAGGAACAAACCCTATTCCCACGCTACAACTAAGCGCCTACTTCTTCACTATTCACTCTTACCTACCACCTAACGAAAATGCCCCGCGCTGCGGTTGCAGCGCGGGGCGATTTGTGTTGGCACTACCTATTTTCCCGGTCAGTCACCCGACAAGTATCTTCGGCGGAAATGAGCTTAACTTCTGTGTTCGGTATGGGAACAGGTGGACCCTCATCCCAATCAGCACCAACTATTCAGTTCAGCGCTGCGCCCTGAAAACTGGACACCATGGAAACGGCATTTTTGAGAGACACATCAGAGCCTGCATACTATTGTAGGTCAAGCCCTCGGCTTATTAGTATCAGTCAGCTT
>CAKTXA010000050.1 GCA_934631005.1 uncultured Oscillospiraceae bacterium | reverse complement strand
CCGGACTCCGCCCGCGGCTGCATCGTCCTCCACTACGCCGACCTCCGCCCGGAAACAGCCGCCGCCGCCCTCAAAAACCTGTGCGCCCTGCTCCCGGAGGGGGCGTAGTTCGCCGCAACATAGGCGCGTTCGTTTTTCGTCGTAACGTAGGGGCGGGGCTTGCCCCGCCCGCTGGTGAGCAGCTGTGGATTTTGCACGCACCGCAGCGCGGAATGCACCCCATACCTTCCCCTCGGGGCCGATTCCCCCTATCAGGGGGAAATGTCCCGAAGGGACAAAGAGGGTAGGGACAGGTGCCCCCGAAGGGGGCGGATGAGGGCCGGGGAGCACTTACGGTTTGCTTTGCAGTTTCAGCTAAACGCAACTGCTCCCCGACCCTCATCAGTCTGCTCCGCTAACGCTCCGCAGACAGCTTCCCCCAGGGGAAGCTATGGGGCCCTCAGCAAATCGGCACTGCCGCAAAAGAACGATGGCGCGTACCGGCGGGCGGGGCAAGCCCCGCCCCTACGTTACGACTATATAATCACTCTCGCTCTATCCTCCCAACCTATGCACCAGCTCAGCGACGCCCGCAGCGAAATAGCGGGCGGCGCGGATGGCTTCGGGGAGGGTGTTGCCTGCGGCGCCAAACTCGGCCAGCAGCGCGCCGGGGCTGGTGTGGGCGTTGAAGCGCTCGGTGCGCAGGTCGATGGGGCGGCACAGGCCGGGATAGCTCCGGTTTAGCGTCGCCTGTAATTTGAGGGCGTTCGCCAGATTCTCCCGCCAGTTCGGGTGCTCCAGCCCGCCCTCGTCGGTGCCCACCACCAGCATCACCTGTGCGCAGTCCTCACCGCGAAGCTGCGTGGTGTAGCACACCTGCGTGCCGTCGGGATTCTCCACGGCGTCGCGGTGCACGTCCAGCACCAGCTGGATGGACGGATACTGCGTCAGGTACCCCTCGATGGTCGTGAGCATCCGGTCATAGGCCCCGCTGTAGGCCGGGTCGTCGTTAAGGGCGGTGTCGTGAAGGACCTCGATGCCCTCCGACTCCAGAACGGCCTGAATTTCGCTCCCCACGCGGATGACGGAGCGCGTCTCGTCGCGCGTGCGGTAGCTGTCGCTCGCGGCATAGTCCCACGCGGGCGTGGGCGTGTACGCCTCGCACGAGTGCGTGTGCACGATGAGCACCTTCGGCCCCGGCTGCGAAAAATCAAGCGCGGACGGCTGCCGCAGCAGCGCCCGCTTGTCCACCGCGTAGCTGCACGCGCCAGAGATGTCGATGGCGTCCGCCTCGGCGTCGGTAAAGTCCAATGCTTCCCCGGCGGGCTCGTCCGGCACTTCTTCCGGCTCCGGAACCGGTTCCTCCGGCTCGTCCGGTTCCTGTTCCTCTGGCGGCGTATCCTCCGGCGCGGGCTCGTCCCGCTCCACGATGAGCGTCCAGACCTGTCCGTCCGCCCCATCCGGTGCGGTGAGCGGCTGTTCGCCGTCCAGCCCCACCGCCACGGCGGCGCGGATGAGCGCGGCAAAGATCATCAGAGCGGCGCAGAAATTCTGCAGGCAGCGTTTGTTCATACGATCTCCTCCCGCCCTCAGCGTATGCGCGGCGGCGCGAAAACAGACCGCTTTTTTTGGCAGGAATATATTGAATTTACCGCGGCCGTCGTATATAATGGCTGTATTGTATACATGGAAGGCGGGATGGCGCATGGGCACGGTGCTGGCCGTGATCTCCGGCAAGGGCGGCACGGGCAAAACGTCGCTGTGCGCCGGGATCGCGAGCTGTCTGGCCGCGGACGGCCTGCGCGTTTTGTGCATCGACGCCGACCTTGGCCTGCGGAACCTCGATATTTCGCTCGGCATGAGCAGCGAAGCGGTGCTGCCGTTCACGGCGGTCATGCGCGGGGAATACAGCCTGTCACAGGCGGCGGAGAGCGCCGTCATCCCGAAGCTGTCGCTTCTCACCGCGCCGGTCACAGAGCTGCCCGAGAGCATCGACCCCGCGCAGTTCGGCAGGCTGCTGGAAGAAGCGCGCGAGCAGTTCGACTGGGTGCTCATCGACGCCCCGGCGGGCGTGGGCGCGGGCTTTCAGCTGGCCACGCGCTTTGCCGACGAGGCCATCGTCGTATCCAACGGCGACCCGGCGTCTTTGCGCGACGCCGCGCACGCCACCGATCTTCTTTTGCAGGAGCGCGACATCCCCGCGCGGCTGGTCGTCAACCGCGTGAGCAGCCGGATGTTCGTAAAAATGCGCGCCACCATCGACGACGTGATGGACACCGTGGGCCTGCCGCTTCTGGGCATCGTCCCGGAGGACGCCGACGTCACGCTCGCGGCGGCCGAGGGCCTGCCGCTGGTGCAGTACACCGGGCGCGGCGCGGCGCGCGCATGCCTGAACATCGCCCGCCGCCTCTGCGGCAAAAAAATGCCCCTGCTGCGCCTTTGATCATTCTATATTGCATCTACCAAGGAAAGGAGCTTGCTTATGAATATCACCCTGATGGCACATGATAAGAAAAAAGAGCTGATGGTCCAGTTCTGCACCGCCTATAAAAGCGTTCTTTCCAAGCACAGTCTCTCCGCCACGGCGGCGACCGGGCGGCTGGTCTCCGAGGCAACGGGGCTGCCGGTGTCGCTGTTCCTGTCCAAAAATCAGGGCGGCCACCAGCAGATCGACGCCCGCATCGCCTATAACGAGATCGACCTGGTGCTGATGTTCTCCGACCCCAACGACACCGACCCGTGGGAGGATCAGCGCCTGATCCGCACGCTCCATCTGTGCGACACCTATAACGTCCCGTGCGCAACGAATCTGGCCTCGGCCGAAATGCTGATCCTGGGCCTGCAGCGCGGCGACCTTGACTGGCGTATGGTCAACCGGCAGAACCGGGGGCTGCGCTGAACAATTTCATCGCTGTGACGCGGAAGCAGTACCGCCGAAAGCCGGGCAGAGAGGGGAGCGTTTGCTGAAAGCTCCCTGCGGCAGCAGGCGCGAAGGACATCCGCCGAGCGCGCGTATAAGGCGCCCCGCGCCGAAATCGCCGGAAGCCGCCCCGAAAGCCGCGGCCCACAAGGGAGGAAGCCTCCTCCGAACCTGGGTGGCACCACGAAGCAGAGCATGCTCTCGTCCCATGGATATGGGATGAGAGTATCTTTTTTTCCGCGGGTTTGCACCGCCGAATCCCCAACGCAGGAGCGAGGCGGACTGCACCCCATAGCTTCCCCTGGGGGAAGCTGTCGCCGCAGGCGACTGATGAGGGCAGGGGAGCAGTTGCGTTTTGCGGAGCATGCTAAGCTATCCATAAGTGCTCCCCGGCCCTCATCTGCCCCCTTCGGGGGCACCTTCCCCGAGGAGAAGGTATGGGGTGCCTGCGTATCGCCGCTGCGTCGGGGATTCGGCAGCGTGTGCTAACTTCTTCACTTTTCACTATTCACTTTTACTTCACGACGTAATTACACCTTTTATTTTTTATACGAAAGGAACCTTTGAACATGGCACAGATCAGACCGCACACGCTCTCCGGGTTTATGGAGCTGCTGCCGGGGGCGCAGCTGCAGATGGAGGCGATCATGGAGGTTTTGCGCAGGACGTACAGCCTGTACGGCTTTACCCCGCTCGACACGCCCGCCATCGAGGCCGCCGACGTGCTGCTCGCCAAGGGCGGCGGCGAGACGGAAAAGCAAATTTATCGCTTCCAGAAGGGCGACAGCGACCTCGCCCTCCGCTTTGACCTCACCGTCCCGCTGGCAAAATACGTGGCGCTGCATGAGTCGGAGCTGACGTTCCCCTTCCGTCGCTACCAGATCGACAAGGTCTACCGCGGCGAGCGCGCGCAGCGCGGCCGCTTCCGCGAGTTCTATCAGGCCGACATCGACGTCATCGGCGACGGCAAGCTCGACATCGCGAATGAGGCCGAGGTCCCCGCGATCATCTACCGCGTCTTTTCGCAGCTCGGCCTGCGCCGCTTCCAAATTCGCGTGAATAACCGCAAAATTCTCAACGGCTTCTACGCCATGCTGGGCCTCAGCGGGCAGTCGGGCAACATCATGCGCACTGTGGACAAGCTCGACAAGATCGGCCCCGACAAAGTCCGCGCCTGCCTGATGGACGACTGCGGCGTGTCCGGCGAGGACGCCGCTGAAATTCTCCGCTTTATTGCCATTCGCGGCACGAATGCCGAGGTGCTGGCCGCGCTGGAGGGCTACCGCGGGAAGAATGAGACGTTCGACCTCGGTCTGTCGGAGCTGCAGACGGTCACGAAATACCTCGCCGCCTTCGGCGTGCCGGAGGAGAATTTCGCCGTGGACCTCACCATCGCCCGCGGGCTGGACTACTACACCGGCACGGTGTATGAGACCACGCTTCTGGACCATCCCGAGATCGGCTCGGTCTGCTCGGGCGGGCGGTATGACGATCTGGCGGAGTATTACACCAGCCGGAAGCTGCCGGGCGTGGGCATCTCCATCGGCCTGACGCGGCTGTTCTATGTGCTGGGTGAGCAGGATCTTCTGAACCCCGCCGCCGCGGGCAGCCCCGCGGACGTGCTGATCCTGCCGATGACCGACGATCTCACCGCCGCCGCGCAGCTCGCCACAGCCCTGCGCGCCGCCGGCGTGCGCACGCAGCTGTACTGCGAGCAGAAAAAGTTCAAGGCCAAGATCCAATACGCCGACAAGCTGCACATCCCCTACGTCGTGTTCCTCGGCGAGGACGAGCTGGCCGCCGGCACGGCATCCGTCAAGGAGCTGGCCAGCGGCGAGCAGACCTCCGTCGCCCTCCCGGCGCTGCCGGAGCTTATCCACGAAAAACTCGGCTGCCGCGCGCAGCCGCCCATCATCATCGAACAGCAGAAAGAAGGAGACTGAATATGACCCAATCGAGAACCCATACCTGCGGCGCGCTGCGCCTTGCCGACGCCGGAAAGTCCGTCACGCTCTGCGGCTGGATGGAAAATGTGCGCGTGGTCGGCAGCAACTTTGCCTTTGTCGTCCTGCGCGACTTCTACGGCACCACGCAAATCGTGGTGGAGACCGAGGACATGATGAACATCGTCAAGTCCCTCAATAAGGAATCCACCATCCAGGTCACCGGCACGGTGCGCGAGCGCGCCAGCAAAAACCCCAAGCTCGCCACGGGCGAGATCGAGGTCGTGCCCGAAAAGATCGTGGTGCTCGGCAAGTGCATCCACAACGAGCTGCCGTTTGAGATCAACCGCAGCCGCGACGCCGACGAGACCCAGCGCCTCAAATACCGCTATCTCGACCTGCGCAACCCCGCCGTCAAGAACAACATCATCCTGCGCTGCAACGTCGTGGCCGCCATCCGCAAGGCGATGATGGAGCACGACTTCCTCGAGATCACCACGCCCATCCTCACGGCCTCCAGCCCCGAGGGTGCGCGCGACTATCTCGTCCCGGCGCGCAAGCATCCCGGCAAGTTCTACGCCCTGCCGCAGGCGCCGCAGCAGTTCAAGCAGCTGCTGATGACCTCCGGCTTTGACCGCTATTTCCAGATCGCCCCGTGCTTCCGCGATGAGGACGCCCGCGGCGACCGCTCCCCCGGCGAGTTCTATCAGCTGGATATGGAGATGTCCTTTGCCACGCAGGACGACGTCTTTGCCGTCATCGAGGACGTGCTGCCGCCGATCTTTGCCAAATACGGCAAGTACAGCATCGCCTCCCAGCCGCCGTTCCGCCGCATCGCGTATAACGACGCGCTGGACATCTACGGCTCCGACAAGCCGGACCTGCGCATCGACCTGACGAGCAAAAACGTCTCCGACCTGTTCACGGAGTCCGAGTTTGAGCCGTTCCGCGGCCAGACGGTCAAGGCCGTGCCCATCTCCGACTGTGCGCTCACGCGCAAGCAGATTGAAAAGCTGCTCACCGACTGCGAGGTGCAGGCGGGCACGAAGGGCTACTGGTTCAAGCTGGACGAAGCCGGCGAGCTGGCCGGCGGCGTTGCGAAGTTCGTGCAGGGTTGCAGGGACGAGCTGGTAAAGCGGCTGGATCTCAAGCCCAACACCCTCGTGGTGCTGGCCGCGGGCGCGTCCGCCACAAAGCTCACCGGCGTGCTCATCAAGATCTTCGGCGCGAACGTGCCGGGGCATATGGACAAGGAGCGCTACGAATTCTGCTGGATCGTGGACTTCCCGATGTATGAGATCGGCGACGAGTCCGGCGAGCTGGAATTCTGCCACAACCCGTTCTCCATGCCCGCAGGCGGGCTGGAGGTACTGCTGAAGGCTGAGCGCGGCGAGATCGACCCGCTCACCATCACAGCCGACCAGTACGACCTCGTCTGCAACGGCGTGGAGCTGTCCTCCGGCGCGGTGCGGAACCACGACCCCGAAATTATGATCAAGGCGTTCGAGCTCGTGCGGCTCGGCGAGGATGACGTGAAGAGCAAGTTCCCCGCCATGTACAACGCCTTCACCTACGGTGCGCCGCCCCATGCGGGCATCGCCCCGGGCATTGACCGCATGGTCATGCTGCTGGCGGGCGAGGATTCCATCCGCGAGATCATCCCCTTCCCGATGAATAAAAACGCGCAGGACATCCTCATGGGCGCCCCCAGCGAGGTCACCCAGAAGCAGCTCGACGAACTCCACATCGCCGTCACCGCGCACGAAGAATAAAAAATAAACAACCCCCGGCGGAAAAATTTCCGCCGGGGGTGATTTTTTATGCTGTTTTCGGCGGCTGGGGGCTGAGCTGCCGGTGGGTCCGCACGATGAGGACGGCGGAGACGGCGAAGGTCAGGACGTCGGACAGCGGCATGGAATACAGCACGCCGTCCAGCCCGAAAAATCGCGGCAGCAGCAGCGCAAAGCCCACGCCGAACACGACCTCGCGCAGCACCGACAGGAGGTTCGATGCCAGCGCCCGGCCCACAGCCTGCAGGAAGATGAAGCACGCCTTATTGACGCACGCCAGCACCAGCATGCACAGGTACACGCGGAACGCCTTGACGGCAAAATCGGTATAGTACGCGCTCTCGTTCGCCGCGCCGAAGATGGCGATGAGCTGCCGCGGGAAGCACTCGGCCAGAACCAGCGCCGCCGCGCCCACCAGCGCCTCGCAGATCAGCAGCCGCGTGAACAGCTCCCGCACGCGCAGCGGCCGCTCCGCACCCATGTTGTAGCCGACGATCGGGATGCACCCCGCCGCCATGCCGACGACGACGGAGATGACGATCTGGAAAAACTTCATCACGATGCCCACGACCGCCATCGGGATCTGCGCGTACTGTGCCTGCCCGAACACCGGGTCGAGCGCGCCGTATTTGCGCAGCATGTTGTTGATGGCCGCCATCGCCGCGACCAGACTGATCTGCGAGAGAAAGCTCGTCCCGCCCAGCGTCAGGATGCGCGTGCAAACCGCTCCGCGCAGCGCCCAGTCGCCGCGGCGCGGTCGCACGATGCGCATATGCAGCAGATACCACACCGAAAGCGCCGCCGTCGCCGCCTGCCCGATGACCGTGGCCACCGCCGCGCCCATCATGCCCCAGCGGAAGCAGAAGATAAAGATCGGGTCGAGGATGATGTTGAGCACCGCGCCGAGCAGCGTGCAGACCATGGCGAATTTCGGGCTGCCGTCGGCCCGGATGATGGGGTTCATCGCCTGCCCGAACATATAGACCGGCACGCCGAGCGTGATGTAGAAAAAATACTCCTGCGCATAGCGGAACGTCTCGTCGTTCACCGTGCCGCCGAACATTCGGATGATCGCGTCGGCAAACAGCAGATACACCGCCGTGAGCACCACGCTCGCCGCGATGCAGAGCACCACGGCGTTGGCAACGCCGCGCCGGGCGGCGTCCGGCTCCCCGCGGCCAAGGTGGATGCTCACAAAGGCGCAGCAGCCGTCGCCGATCATCACCGCCACCGCCAGCGCCACGACCGTGAGCGGAAAGGCGACGGTGTTGGCCGCGTTTCCGAACGAGCCGAGATAATCGGCGTTTGCGATGAAGAGCTGGTCGACGATGTTATACAGCGCGCCGACCAGCAGCGAGATGATGCAGGGCACGGCATAGCGCCGCATGAGCGCGCCGACGCGCTCGGTCCCCAAAAGTTGATCGTTTGTGTTCATATGGGATCGTCTCCTTGCAAAAAAATAGGCGTAAGTCCGAAAAATCTGGACTTACGCATCCCTGCAGCGCGATCTCCCTGTGAACTTGTGCCGAAAAAAGCGCGCCGTTTTCGCCAGCCGGATTTACGCAAAAACGCCACACGCTATGGGGATATTATACCGAAATGAGAGAAAAATTGCAAATGGTTTTTGCAAGTTTGGGAGATAGCAAAAAGTAAGTATTTCGTCGTAATGTAGGGGAGGGGCTTGCCCCTCCCGCGCAGGACGCGATCGCAAAATTGCACAATGTACGGCGACCTCGTAAAACGCCTTGTAGGGGCCGATGACCACATCGGCCCGCCCCGCCGCACCATCGGCCATGCCGTAGGGGAGAGGCTCTGCCCCTCCCGCGCGGTAGGCATTTGCATTTTCACGAAACCCATCGGCGAATTCGTAATTGCCCTTCGGGAGGGGTAGAACCCCTCCCCTACGTACAGTTTGGGGGTTTTGCGTGTTCGCCGGGGTGCATCCCGATTCGCAAGGTCATGCCGCGGGCGGACAGAGTCGTCCGCCCCTACAAGCGTTGTCCGGCAGATGTTCAAATCCAGCGGCAACGGGCCGATGTGGGCTGTATAGCCCGGTATGATTATTTACAGTTTGTTCGGGGAGATCATTTACAGTCTGGAGTAAAA
>CAKTXA010000049.1 GCA_934631005.1 uncultured Oscillospiraceae bacterium | reverse complement strand
TGCTCCCCGGCCCTCATCCGCCCCCTTCGGGGGCACCTTCCCCCAGGGGAAGGTATGGGGTGCCTACATTTCGCCGCTGCGTCGGGGATTCGGCAGCGAGCGCTTGCTTCACAACAAACAACAAAACAACTCAGAAAGGACGTGAGCCTATGGCGCGGAGCGGCAGATCGCATTTGCCTCGGATGGGGCGGGCGGCGAGGATCGCGGGGTGGTGCTGGCTGCCGGTGTATCTCGTGGGGCTGAGCGTGCTGCTCGGTATTCTCAACGACGCCCTGCAGCTGCATATGGACGCCGTGACGGTGAACATCGTCTACTTCGCCGTGAACCTCGCGGCGGTGCTCATCATCTTTCACAACTTCCTGCGGCAGCCGTTTTTTGGCAGCGGCTTCTGGGACTTTCTGCAGGCCATCGTGCTCGGCGCGGCCATCCACTACGGCGGCACGTTCGCCATCGACTGGGCGGCGCAGCGGCTTGACATCAGCCTGACGCTGTTCAATAACGACACCGTGTCGGGCCTGCTCACGGATGGCGGCACGGTGATGACGATCGCCACGGTGTTCGCCGCGCCGATCATTGAAGAGACGCTCGTGCGCGGCCTTGTGTTCGGCACCATCCGGGACGCCTCGCGCGCCCTTGCGTACATCGTGTCCATCCTCGTGTTCGTGTTCATGCACACGTGGCAGTATTTTCTGCTGTACGAGCCCGGCGCGGTGCTGCTCAGCGCCCTGCCGTATGTCCCGGCGGCCGCCGCGCTGTGCTTTGCGTATGAAAAATCCGGCTCTATCTGGGCATCCATCTCGCTGCACGCGGCGATCAACGCGGTCGCGACCGGCGTTTTGAGCACGCTTTCGTAAGAAAAAGGAGACCTGTCATGGCAATCATTCAGCAGCTTTCGCAGCACGTCGCCGACCTCATCGCCGCGGGCGAGGTGGTCGAGCGTCCGGCGTCCTGCGTCAAGGAGCTTGTGGAAAACGCGATCGACGCCGGGGCGAAGCACGTCACGGTGGAGCTGCAAAACGGCGGCATGACGCTTCTGCGCGTGACCGACGACGGCTGCGGCATGGCCCCCGACGACGCGCGCACCGCGTTTTTGCGCCACGCCACCAGCAAGCTGCACACCAAGGAGGATCTTGCCGCCATCCGCACGCTCGGCTTCCGCGGCGAGGCGCTGGCGGCCATCAGCGCCGTGTCGCGCATCGACCTTTTAACGCGCACCGCCGGCGCTGAGACCGGCACGGCGCTGCATCTGGAGGCGGGCACGGTCACGGGCGAGGAGCCCGCGGGCTGCCCCGTGGGCACCACGATGATCGTGCGCGACCTGTTTTACAACACGCCCGCGCGCTTAAAGTTTATGAAATCGGATCTTGCCGAGTCCTCCGCCGCGCTCACGCTCGCGCAGCAGCTGGCGCTGGCAAATCCCGCGGTGTCGCTGCGCGTGGTAAAGGACGGCGCGGAGGTGCTGCACACGGCGGGCAGCGGCGCGCTGTTTGACGCGGTGTACGCCGTGCTGGGCCGCCAGCTCGCGGGCGAGATGGTGCAGGTGGACGGTCAGTTTGAAAAGATCGCGACGCGCGGCTTTGTCACAAAGCCCGCCTGCACGCGCGGCAACCGCCAGCAGCAGCTGTTTTTCGTGAACGGGCGGACGGTGAAGTCGCGGCTTCTTACGAGCGCGCTGGAGCAGGCATATCAGAACCAGATGACGGCGGGGCGCTTTCCGTCGTGCGTGCTGCACATCACGCTTCCGCCGCAGGCGGTGGACGTGAACGTGCACCCGGCCAAGACCGAGGTCAAATTCCTGCGCGAGCGGGAGGTGTTCGACGCCGTGCACTACGCCGTCCTCTCCGCGCTCTCGCACGCGCCCGGGCGGCAGGAGATGAAGCTGCCGCAGCAAAGGCCCGCGCAGCCGGTCCGGACGGCGCAGACCGCGCCGCAGCAGGACTTTTTCCGCACGATGGGCGCCGCGCAGTACCGCGCGCAGGCCGAAAAGACCGGCTTCACCGCGCGCGAGCGCGAATGGACGAAAACGGTCTGCGAGGCCGCACACATCCCGACGCCGGAGCCGGTCAAACCGGCGGAAGCAGCGAGACCGCTCTCCGCGCCGGTGCTCGCGGAGCCGGTGCGCATCCCGGAGCCGTCCAAACCGGCGCCGGTCGAGCCGTCGAAGCCTGCCGAACCGGTCAGGGCCGCGGAGCCTGCCGAGCCTGCGCAGCAGGCGCTGCCGATCGCGGACGCGCCGTGGCGCGTCATCGGCGAGGCGCTCGATACGTATATCCTCGTGGAACAGGGCGAAAAGCTCCTGTTTATCGACAAACACGCTGCGCATGAGCGCATTTTGTTCGAAAAACTCAAAAAAGAGCCGCAGCCGGTCATGGCGCAGCGGCTGCTCGCGCCCATCCCGGCGGAGCTGACGCGCGAGGAGGCGGCGTGCGTGCTGGAGCATGCGGCGCTGTTCACGCAGCTCGGCTTCGGCGCGGAGGAATTCGGCGGCGGGACGGTGCTGCTGCGCGAGATCCCGGCGGATATTCGCGAGGCGGACGCCGTGCAGACCGTGCAGGAGCTGGCCGGGGCGCTGCTGGGCGGCAATTTCCCCGACGCGACCGCCCAGCGCGATGCGCTGCTGCACACCATCGCCTGCAAGGCCGCCATCAAGGCCGGGTATCACACCGCCCCGCGCGAGCGCGAGTACCTCGTGAGCGAAGTCCTCACCCGCAGCGACCTGAAATATTGCCCGCACGGCAGACCGATCTGTATCGAGCTGAGCAAGGGCCAGCTGGAGCGGCAGTTTAAGCGGTAGAATTCCCGTCCTTCGTTGTAACGTAGGGGCGCTCATTCTTAGTCGTAATGTAGGGGAGGGGCTTGCCCCTCCCGCCAGTTGGCAGCTGGTGTTTTTGCACGCACCGCTGTGCGGAATGCACCCCATAGCTTCCCCTGGGGGAAGCTGTCAGCCGAAGGCTGACTGATGAGGGTCGGGGAGCAGTTGCGTTTTGGCACAACTGCAAAGCAAATCGCAAGTGCTCCCCGACCCTCATCCGCCCCAGTGTGCGCACTGGGGCACCTGTCCCTACCCTCTTTGTCCCTTCGGGACATTTCCCCCTGATAGGGGGAATCGGCCCCGAGGGGAAGGTATGGGCCCCTCAGCAAATCGGCACTGCCCCAAAAGAACGATGGCGCGTTACCAGAAAGGAGATGTACGAACTGGACTCTATCATTTGTGTGGTCGGGCCGACGGCTTCGGGGAAGACCGAGCTGGCGCTGCGGCTGGCGGAGACACTTTCAGGGGAGATCGTTTCGTGCGACTCCATGCAGCTCTACCGCCGGATGGACATCGGCACGGCCAAGCCCACGCCGGACGAGCTTGCGCGGGCGCGGCATCATATGATCGACGTCTGCGAGCCGGACGAGGCTTTTTCCGTCGGAAAATATGTTCAAATGGCCGACGCGTGCGTGCAGGATATTTTGTCGCGCGGGAAGGTCGCCATCCTCACCGGCGGCACCGGGCTGTATGCCGACAGTCTCATCTCCGGCCGTACCTTTGCCCCCGTGCCGCAGACGGGCGTGCGCGAGCGGCTGGAGGCCCGCCTTGCCGCCGAGGGCGGCGACGCGCTGCTGCGCGAGCTTGCCTGCGTCGACCCCGTGACGGCGGCGCGGCTGCATCCGGCGGATGAAAAGCGCATCGTGCGCGCGCTGGAGGTCTTTTTGGAGACCGGCGAGCCCATCAGCCGCCACAACGAACGCACGCGGCAGCAGCCGGATAAATACGAGCCCGTCTGGCTGGGGCTGGACTTTGCTGACCGCGCGGCGCTGTATGCGCGCATCGACCGCCGCGTGGATACCATGCGCGCGGCCGGGCTGGAGCGCGAGGTGCGCGGGCTGCTGGAGAGCGGCGTGCCCGATACGGCCACGGCCATGCAGGCCATCGGCTACAAGGAGCTGGCGGGCGCGCTGCGCGGGGACTGTACTTTTGATGAAGCGTATGACCTCATCAAGCAGCGCTCGCGCAACTATGCCAAGCGCCAGCTGACGTGGTTTCGCCGCAACGGGCGGATGCACTGGCTCATCCGCGGCGCGGGCGATGACGAGGGGTCGATTTTTCGCGCCGCGTTACAGCAGATCCCTTTTTTCGCGGGATGAAAATGGTAAGATATGGGTATTACAAACAGAAAAGGAGCGATACCCATGGCTTACACAGAAAATTATCAGGATCAGTTTTTGAACCAGACCCGCAAGAACCGCACGCCGCTGACGGTGTTTTTGATGAACGGCTTTCAGCTGCGCGGCATCATTACGGGCTTTGACCAGTTCGTCATCGTGCTGCACGCCGACGGCAAGCAGCAGATGATCTACAAGCACGCCGTCTCGACCATCACGCCGTCGAGCCCCGTGAAGCTGACGCAGGAGTGAGCGCCCGGCGCCCCCCTGCAGGACCCGAAGGAGCTGCTATGAAACAGGGAAGGCGCTACACAACGCTCATTTTATGGATCTTTCTGGCGGCGATCGTGGCGTATCTGGGCTATCACGTGAGCACCTTGCTGCGTGACCCCTATACGACCACGACCGCCATCGAGTATGAAGCCGGCGCGGGCTACTACGCGACCGGCTTTGTCGTGCGCGATGAGACGCCCATCGGATCGAGCTATGACATCACCACCGTCACCGCCGCCGAGGGCGCGCGCGTGGCGGCCAACGAGGTGCTGGCCACCGGCTATCTCACCGCCGATGCGCAGGCGCGGCAGACGCGCATCGCCCAGCTGCACGCGCAGATCGAGCAGCTCGGCTACGCCGGGCAGTACACCACGTCCGTGGCCGATCAGGCCGCGCTCGACACGGCCATCGGCGAGGCGCTCACGCAGATGACAAAATTCCTCGAGCGGCGGGATATGAACTCCATCCAGGACGGCGCGGCGGAGCTCAAGGGCATGATCCTGCGCCGCGAGAGCAGCGACGCCGACGCCGAGCTCATCACGCGCCAGCTGGAAAACGCGCAGCAGGAGCTGACGATCCTGCAGAGCGCCGCCGAGCAGGACACCGCCGAGATCACCGCGCCGAAGGCGGGCTATTTTTCCGCCGTGGTCGACGGGTACGAGACCGTGCTCACGCCCGAACGGCTGGACACGCTGACCGTCCGCGAATATGACGAGCTGCAGCCCGAGGACGTGACGGGCAATTGGGCCGGGAAGCTCATCAGCGGCGACCGCTGGTATTTCGTCACGAGCATCCCGGCAGGAGAGCTTGCCGGCGTGGAGGCGGGCGACCGCGTGCGGGTGACATTTGCCCGCGATTTTTACAGCGAGATCACCATGACCGTCACGCGCGTGGGGCAGAATGAGGCGGGCTTCCGCATCCTCGTCCTGTCGTCGCGCGAGTTCATGCAGAGCGTCACGCTCCTGCGCGAGCAGACGGCGGACGTGGTGTTCATCCAGTATACGGGCCTGCGCGTGCCGAAGGACGCGGTGTACGTGGATGAGAGCGGCCAGCCGGGCGTGTATATTTTAGAGAGCGCGCGGGCGCGCTGGAAGCCCATCACGATCCTGCATGACAACGGCGAGAGCTACGTGGTGGAGCTGGACAAGACAAAAACAGAAAATCTGTGGCCGGGGGACGAGATCCTCGTCGGCGCAAAAAACCTGTATGACGGAAAGGTCGTGGGATGATGGATGCAAAAATGATCGCGGAAAATGTTGCACACATTCGGGAAGTTATGGCGCGGGCGGCGCAGGACGCCGGGCGCGCGCCGGAGGAGGTAAAGCTCTGCGCGGCGACGAAGATGAACGACGCAGACGCTGTGCGCGCGGCCATCGCCGCGGGCGTGGACTGCTGCGGCGAGAACCGCGTGCAGGAGCTGCAGCAGAAGCTGCCGCAGGGGGCGTATGCAGGCAGACCCCTGCACTTTATCGGCAGGCTCCAGACGAACAAGGTCAAGTACCTCGTGGGCACGGTGGACATGATCGAGTCGGTCGACCGCGTGGAGCTGCTGCAGACCATCGACAAGCTCGCGCAAAAGCGCGGCGTGAAGCAGAACATCCTGCTGGAGGTGAACATCGCCGGGCAGGAGAGCAAGGCCGGCTTTACGGCGGCGGAAGCGATGCAGATGGCGGCAAAAATGGCGGAATATCCCGGCGTGAAGCTGTGCGGACTCATGGCCATCCCGCCTGTGAGCGAGCATCCGGGCGATAATCGGATATTTTTTAGACAAATGCGTCAGCTTTTTGTTGACATAAAGGGAAAAACATACGATAATGTAGCCATGGAATGCCTGTCGATGGGCATGAGCGACGACTACGCCGACGCCATCGCCGAGGGAAGCACGATGATCCGTGTGGGAACGGCGATTTTCGGAGCGCGTCATTACAATACCTAACTGGAGGAGACCGATCATGGGATTCATGGATGAACTGAAGAAGCTGGCCAAGCCATACAGCGAGGACGACGAGTTTGACGATTTCGACGAGGATGTCAAGCCCGCCCGTTCCGCCCGCCGCGGCGCGTCTGCGTCCGCCGCATCCGCCGCGCCGGCATCTTTTTCCGAGTATGATACACCGGCTGACGACGTCACGTCGTCCGTCCGCCGCACGCCCGGCGGCAGCAAGGTCGTGAACATCCACACCACTGCGCAGATGCAGGTGGTGCTGGTCAAGCCCGACCGGTTCGACAATGTCTCCGACATTGCCGACCATCTGCGCAGCAAGCACGCGGTGGTGCTCAATCTGGAGGCCACGAATAAGGACGTCGCGCGGCGGCTGGTGGACTTCCTGTCCGGCTGCGCCTACGCGCTGGACGGCAAGATCAAAAAGATCGCCATCAGCACCTATATCATCACGCCCTACAATGTGGACATCGTGGGCGATCTGATCGACGAGCTGGAAAACAGCGGGCTGTATCTGTAAGCGCCGCGCCGCAGACCTTTTTGTTCAGGAGGAACAGGCTGAATGTATACACCGCAGGAAATTCAGGAGCAGACCTTTTCCAAAGCCGTGTTCGGCGGCTATGATATGCAGCAGGTCGACGCGTTCCTGGAGCCGCTGACCAACGACTATATCGCCCTTTACAAGGAAAACGCCACTCTGCGCGCCAAGCTCAAGGTGCTGGTGGAAAAGTTTGAGGAGCTGCGCCAGCAGCAGTCCGGCGCGCAGCAGGCGCTGGCCGCCGCGCAGCAGAAGTGTGACCAGATGATCGCCGAGACCGAGCGCAAATGCGCCGGGATGCTGCAGACTGCCGAGCAGTCCTCGCTGGACGGGCACCTTGCCGAGGAGCAGGAGCGCCTGCGCTGCGCGCGGCAGACGGCGCTGAACTTCATCGACGTGATCGAGCAGGACATCCGCGGCCATCTGGAGCTGCTGGAAACGCTCAAGAACCGCGACCTCGGCCCGGAGGTCGCCGCCGAGCGGCAGCCTGCCCCCGTCGAGCCGCCCAAGCCCGCGCACGAAAAGCCCTATGACTGGCAGGCGCATGAGCCGCCCGCCGCCCCGGCGGAGTCAGCGCAGGAGATCGCGAGCGAAATTTCGGAGCATCTGGAAAAGCTCGTCGGCCCCGACGACCCCAAGCCCGCCCCCGCCCCCGCCGCCCCGGTCCACCCGGAGAGCGCGACCATCAAATTCACCGACCTCAAATTCGGCAAGAATTACGATCCTACATCGGGGAATTGAACGAACGAATGAGAACCCCCCGCCGGTAAGCCCGGCGGGGGATTTTTTGATGAAGCATGCACCAACTGCCGAATCTCCGGCACAGCGGCGAATCGCAGGCACCCCATACCTTCCCCCCGGGGAAGGTGGCGAGCGCAGCGAGTCGGATGAGGGCCGGGGAGCATTTACGATTTGCTTTGCAGTTTCAGCTAAACGCAACTGCTCCCCGACCCTCATCAGTCTGCTCCGCTGTCGCTCCGCAGACAGCTTCCCCCAGGGGGAAGCCAAGGGGATCGTGCAAACCATTCCTGTGTCAAGGATTCGGCGGTGCGTTCTTACTTCTTCGCTTTTCACTATTACCTATTACTTCAACCCGCCCCGCCCCTACGTTACGACGAATTACAGGTCTCTTTCCCACTATGACAGCAGATTTATATTGACAATGTACATAAATACGCATACAATGAATATACTACCCAGTGAAAGGAGGCGAGCGTGATGGCGAGTACGAATATCAACATCCGCATGGACAGCGACCTGAAAAAGCAGTTTGAGGCCTTTTGTGCCGACATGGGCATGACGATGACCACGGCCTTCAACGTTTTTGCCAAAAAGACCGTTCGGGAATATCGCATCCCGTTTGAGATCGGCGCCGAGATCCCGAACGCTGAGACGGCAGAGGCCATGCAGGAGGTGCGCCGCATGAAGGCCGACCCTTCGCTTGGCAAGACCTATACCGACGTTGACGCCATGATGGAGGATCTGCTGGCATGAGGTATAATGTGCGGCCGACCACGAAATTTCAAAAGGATGTCAAGCGCGCCCAGCGCCGGGGTTATGACCTCTCGCTGCTGACGGCGGTGATCAAAACGCTCGCCGCGGGCGACCCGCTGCCGGAGAAAAACCGCGATCACAGCCTGAGCGGCGACTATTCCGGCTGCCGCGAGTGCCACATCGCGCCCGACTGGCTGCTCATCTACGAGCTTTGCGACGCCGACCTCATCCTCTATCTCACCCGCACCGGTACCCACAGCGACCTGTTTAAAAAAACATCCCCGGGAGGTTTTGCCTCCCGGGGATTTTCTTATTTTACGACGCCCTTTTGCAGGATGATATTGGCATAGATGGCGGTCTCGCCGCTCTGTAAAATGCAGTAGGTATTGCGGGCCTCCTCATAGAACGCGAAGCGCTCTACGCTGCCGAAGGCGGCTGCGCCGCGGGAGTCGTATTTGGCGACGATCTTTTTGTACTCGTCCCAAATGGGCACCTCCATGCCGCGGTCCTTTTCGGCCACCTCCATGATCTGCACGGGGTGTTCGACGTATTCATCCAGCGGGATGACCTGCAGGATCGCATCCAGCAGGGCGGGCACGCCGTGGCCGTCGGCCCGGACGAGGACACAGTTATGCGGCTTTGCCATCGACGCGCCGGGGAAATTGCCGTCGCCGATGCAGATGCGGTCGCCATGACCCATCTCCGCCAGCACCTTCAAAAGCTCCGGCGAAAGGATCGGGGGGATGTTTTTCAGCATAATGATTCTCTCCTTTTACCGAATGTTCCGATACATCGGGCCGTAGGCGGCGCAGGCGCGGTAGTCCTGGCCCTCCTTATCCATGCCAAAGGCGTTCCACGCCGCGGGGCGGAACACGTCCTTGTCCGCCACGTTGTGCATACACACCGGGATGCGCAGGATGGAGCAGAGCGTGATGAGGTCGGCGCCGACGTGACCGTAGGAGATCGCGCCGTGGTTGGCGCCCCAGTTCTGCATGACGGAGTAGGCATTCTCAAACGGGCTGCCGGCCTTGCCGTCGCAGCGCGGGGTGAACCAGGTGCACGGCCAGGTGGGGTTCGTGCGCTCCAT
>CAKTXA010000048.1 GCA_934631005.1 uncultured Oscillospiraceae bacterium | reverse complement strand
GTGTGGTCGAACAACGCCTTCGGCGACCGCGGCTGGCTCGCCATCGCGCTGGTCATCTTCACGATCTGGCGTCCGAATGTCAGCGTGCTCGCCTCCATCCTCTTCGGCGGCTGCTACATCCTGTACATCTTCATCCCCACCGGCACGAACCTTGCCATCAAGGAGCTGTACAAGATGCTGCCCTACGTCGTGACGCTGGTCGTGCTGATCGTCGTCTCGCTTCGCAAAAAGCGCGAGGATCAGCCGCCCCAGTCCCTGGGCCTGGCCTACTTCCGAGAAGAACGATAGAATATGCAAAACCCGGCCTGCAGCAAATCGCCGCAGGCCGGGTTCGTCTGTGCACTTGACAAATCGGCGCGTCTGGATATAATAAAAATAGAGCACCACAGCGAACGGTGATGACTCAGACAGAAGTAAAAAGTATGGCGGCTAAGGAATTAGCCGGCAAAACCGTCACTTTGCCGAGTGGCGGTTTTGGCTTTTAATGCGGATCGTTACCGTAAATCCAAAGATATGGAATGTCAGTGTGATCGGCATTTTGCCACCTCCTTTACGGAGATGTAGTCACAACCGCCCGCCGTATGAGTGATGTGGTGCTCTACCGGGGACTTGCGTCCTTGGTCACATTCTACAGCACGTGGCGAAATTTGTCAAATCGTTCGGAATTCAGATCTCAAAATCCACCGCGATGCGCGTTTCACGGATCGCCTTGCACAGGCCGGACGCCGCAACGTGGCGCGGGTCGTTCTTGTAGCGGTCCAGCGCGGCCAGATCGTCAAAATCCGCGATCAGGCAGGCGTCGTAGTTGCCGCCGCCGGCGCAGTCCACGCCGATCTGCATCGCCTTAAGCTCGGGGATGACCCCGTCGAGCGCGCGCAGCGCGTTCAGGAATTCGTGCATCTGCGCTTCTTTTCCCGGCTGGAATTTCCAGGCCACAACATGTCGGATCATATCAAAATACCTCCAAAATATAAATTTTTAATAGGTGAAGCTATGGAATACAACATCAAACCCGGTGTCTGGCGCCATTTTAAGGGGAATGAATACCGCGTCTTGTGCATGGCGACGCACTCGGAAACGCTGGAGGAGCTTGTCGTCTATCAGGCGCTGTACGGCGAGCGCGGCGTGTGGGTGCGCCCGGCGTGGATGTGGTGCGAACCGGTCGAACGAGACGGCAAAACACAGCCGCGCTTTACGCGCATCGGCGACTGAGCGTCAGTCGGCGAGCCGCCACTCAAAATTTTCAAAAATGAGCCGCATCCCCTCGCGCAGCCCGTCGGGCAGCAGTGCCAGCGCCGTGCGGCTCTCCTCGCCGCCCTCCCCGCGCAAAACGGCGTAATCGCCGTCGATCTCCACAACAGTCCGTTCCAGACGCATCTTTGTTCCCTCCGCAAATTTTTTATTGCCCCCGCCCGGTAAATTTGCTATAATGTACCTGAAGATTATGAATGGGAGGCGTTCCTATGACAAACAAAGTCATCACCATCAGCCGCCAGTTTGGCAGCGGCGGACGGACGATCGGCAAGGCAGTCGCGCAGCGGCTCGGCATCCCGTATTACGACAAGGAGCTGGTGGACAAGGTCGCCAAGGAGAGCGGTTTTTCGCACGAATTCATCGAGGAGATCGGTGAATACGCCTCCGTGACCAGCAGCTTTCTGTTTAACATCGCCGTGTCGTCGCACCCAATGGGCCTGATCGACACGATGTCGGTCTCCGACAAGCTCTACGTCTGCCAGACCAACGTCATCCGCGACCTGGCGGATCAGGGCCCGTGCGTGATCGTCGGGCGCTGTGCCGACTACATCCTGCGCGGCCGCCCGGACGTGCTGGACATTTTCATCCACGCCGACTATGAGCACCGCGCCGCACGCGTGCTCGAGCGCTACGGCGAGACGAACCAGCCGCTCAAAAAGCGCCTGCAGGAAAAGGACAGCAAGCGCAAGGTCTACTACAAGCACTACACGAACCAGAACTGGGGTGAGGCGCAGAACTATCACGTCTGCCTCAACAGCGGCCTGATCGGCGTGGACAAGTGCGTAGACATCATCTGCGACATTGCCGAAATGAAATAAGGATCTCAATTGCACGGAGCAGCGGAACGCTGCTCCGTCTTTTTATAGTGTCATTGGTACACCGTTCAGAACGGCCTCCGCCAGCCTTTCGCCCTCGTAGCGGAGCTTGAGTGAGAAAAACGGCACGTTTTTCTGCATCAGGCCGAGGAAAATGCGGTCGCCCGCCCACTGCGGCAGCAGCAGCACGCGCTCTTTTTCGATCCACTCCAGCTGCCCCTCGTCGCACTCGCGCGGCGTGCCGGTAAAGCCGGTTGCATGAAACAGGTGCATATACTCCGTTTCCCACCGGTCGGAGACGAACGTGATGATGCCGCAGTAGCGGTATTTTGTCAGCCGCAGGCCCGTCTCCTCCAGCGTCTCGCGCAAAACGCAGTCCTCCGGGCTCTCGCCGGGCTCAAACTTGCCGCCGATGCCGATCCACTTGTCGCGGTTCTCATCGTGCTCCTTTTTTACGCGGTGCAGCATCAGATACCGCCCGTTCTGCTCGATATAGCAAAGACTCGTGTTTTTCATGCCGCACCTCCAAGCGTTCGTTGCTCCTGTGCTGTATTGTAGCAGGTTCGGCCTCAAAAGTAAACGGGGTCTCCCGGTTTCTGCCGCGGCTGGCCTTTGTGAGACTTTCACAACTTTTCCGCAGAAATTTTGGAACTTATCACAATCCGGTCGGCCCCATGTTTATGCTATAATACAGGTATCTCATTCCGCCCGCGGCGATCCACTATACGTCCGGCCGGAAAATCAAAAGGAGGTCAGTCAACTTCCGCGGGACTCGCGGTGCGGTATTGTGGAGACATACCGTAATGCGTCCGCCAAGCCCGGCGGTCGCGAGGGCGCGCATTGCAGAGGCAGCGCGGTCAGGGTCAGAGAATTATGGCAAAAGTCGTACTGCAAAACGTAAAGAAGATCTACCCGTTCGTCAGTGGGGAGGACAAGAAGAAAAAGAAGAAAAAGGGCGAGGAAGAAGCCCCGGCTGAAAAGAAGGCCAATCTTCAGATCACCGAGCAGGGCGTCGTCGCCGTGCAGGAGTTCACGCTGGAGATCGCCGACAAGGAATTCATCGTGCTCGTCGGTCCGTCCGGCTGCGGCAAGTCCACCACCCTGCGCATGATCGCAGGTCTGGAGGAGATCACTGAGGGCGACCTGTACATCGGCGACAAGCGCATGAACGACGTCGCGCCGAAGGACCGCGACATCGCGATGGTCTTCCAGAACTACGCGCTGTACCCCCACATGACCGTTTATGATAACATGGCGTTCTCGCTCAAGCTCAAGAAAACGCCCAAGGCGGAGATCGACCGCAAGGTCCGCGAGGCCGCCGAGATCCTTGATATTACCAGCCTGCTCAACCGCAAGCCGAAGGCGCTTTCCGGCGGCCAGCGGCAGCGTGTGGCCATCGGCCGCGCCATCGTCCGCAACCCCAAGGTGTTCCTGATGGACGAGCCGCTCTCCAACCTCGACGCCAAGCTCCGCAACCAGATGCGCGCGGAGATCATCAAGCTGCGTGAAAAGATCGACACCACGTTCGTCTACGTCACCCACGACCAGGTGGAGGCCATGACGCTGGGCGACCGCATCGTCATCATGCGTGACGGCTTCATCCAGCAGATCGGCACGCCGCAGGAGGTCTTTAACCACCCGGCGAACCTCTTCGTCGCGGGCTTCATCGGCACGCCGCAGATGAACTTCTTCAATGCCGCGCTCACGAAGAAGGGTGACAAGTACGTCGCCACCATCCTGGGCCACGACGTGGAGCTGCCCGAGGATAAGCAGGCCGCGCTGAAGGCGATGGACAGCGTTCCCGCGTCCGTGATCGTCGGCGTCCGCCCGGTGCATATCCATCTGGCCGACGAAGGCATCGACGCAACGGTCGACGTGTCCGAGCTGATGGGCTCGGAGCTGCATCTGCACGTCCGCTCCGGCGATCAGGACGTCGTCATCGTCGTCCCGACGACCGACATTGACGTGAGCGCCGTCCACGGCGGCCACAAGGCGATCAAATACACGTTCCGCCCGGAGCTGATGCACTTCTTCTACACCGACACGGAAAAGAACCTGTTCTAAGACAACACCGCGCAATTGCGCCGGCGCGCTTCGGCGGATCTTTTTCGCCAATTCTGCGGTTTGAAAAGTTTGAAATACATACAGTATTCCTGCACTTTTCAAACCCTAGCGTCGCTTGACAAGGGCACGCATGCCCGCAGGACGTTCTGGCCCACCTTTCGCAGCGTTATCGTCCTTGACTTGCGCCGGCAAGCCTGCGTCCTCTGCCTTGTGAAATGCGCGCCAGAACGCCCGGCGGGTCTGCGAGTTTTCCCGGAGCATGGACAGCAGATGGCAAGGCAGACGAGGCAGATGGGCTGTCGCCCATCAACGAGGATAACGCGGCCAGCTGCTGTTCAGGCCCGGGAAAACCATGTGTGCCCCTGTCAAGCGACGCTAACTTGGCGAAAAATCTCTCGCCGAATCTGCTTACCGAATTGTGCGGTGTTGCCCTAAGACATCGTATCACCCGGCGGAAATCGCAGCTTGCGGTTTCCGCCGTATTTTATGGAGGAACCGTATGCCCCGTTATCTGCTTGCGCTCGATCAGGGCACGACCAGCAGCCGTGCCATTTTGTTTGACGAGAACCAGAATATCGTCAGCTCCGCGCAGAAGGAGCTGACGCAGTATTACCCCCAGTCCGGCTGGGTGGAGCACGACCCGATGGAGATCTACTCCACCGTCTGGGCCGTGATGATGGAGGTCATCACCCGCGCCGATATTGACACGCACGACGTGGCCGCCATCGGCATCACGAACCAGCGTGAGACGACCGTGGTCTGGGACAGGACGACCGGCAAGCCCATCTATAACGCCATCGTCTGGCAGTGCCGCCGCACGGCGGACATCTGCGACCAGCTCACCGCGCGCGGCCTAAGCGAGCACATCCGCGAAACGACGGGGCTCGTGCCCGACGCGTATTTTTCCGCCACCAAGATCAAGTGGCTTCTTGACAACGTCCCCGGCGCGCACGAGCGCGCAGCGCGCGGCGAGCTGCTGTTCGGCACGGTGGATTCGTGGCTGGTGTGGAAGCTGACCGACGGGCAGGCGCACGTCACGGACTACACGAACGCCTCGCGCACCATGCTCTACGATATTCACAACCTCCGCTGGGACGAGCGTCTGCTGCACGAGCTGGACATCCCCGCGGCGATGCTGCCGCAGGTGTGCGACAGCTCGCATATCTACGGCAGCTGCAACGTGCGCGGCGCGCAGATCCCCATCGCGGGCATCGCGGGCGATCAGCAGGCGGCGCTGTTCGGGCAGGGCTGCTTCTCCGCCGGGGAGGCGAAGAACACCTACGGCACGGGCTGCTTTTTGCTGATGAACACCGGCGAACAGGCCATCCGCAGCCAGCACGGCCTTGTCACCACCATCGCCATCGGCCTGAATGGGCAGGTGCAGTACGCGCTGGAAGGCTCCGTGTTCGTGGCCGGGGCAGTCATCCAGTGGCTGCGCGATGAGCTGCGCTTCATCCGCGAAGCGCGCGACGCGGAGTATTTTGCCTCCAAGGTGCCGGATACGGGCGGGGTCTACCTTGTCCCGGCGTTCACAGGCCTTGGCGCGCCGCACTGGGATATGTACGCGCGCGGCACGATGGTGGGCATCACGCGCGGCACAAAGCCGGAGCATATCATCCGCGCCGCGCAGGAGTCCATCGCCTATCAGTCCATGGACCTGGTCGACGCGATGGAGCGCGACTGCGGCCGCTCGCTGCGGGAGCTGAAGGTGGACGGCGGCGCGAGCCGCGACGGCTTCCTCATGCAGTTCCAGGCGGATATGCTGGCAAAGCCCGTCCTGCGTCCGGTCATCCGGGAGACGACGGCGCTCGGCGCGGCATATCTGGCGGGGCTGGCCGTGGGCGTGTGGCGCGATACGGACGAGCTGCGCCGCCTCTGGCGCTGCGACACCGCCTTCCACCCCTCCATGCCCGAGGAAAAGCGCCTGACGCTCGCCAAAGGCTGGCACAAAGCCGTCGGCCGGAGTTTGGATTGGGTCGAGCACGAATAAAAAACGCGGGTCATCCAATTGGGGATGACCCGCTGTGTTTTACAGCACCATCAAAAGCGTTCCGGCGGCGATGAGGATGCAGCCGCCGAGGGACTTGAGGGTGAACTTTTCATGCAGGAATACGAACGCCAGCACCAGCGTGATGATGACGCTCAGCTTGTCGACCGGCACGACCTTCGATGCCTCGCCGATCTGCAGCGCACGGTAGTAGCACAGCCACGACGCGCCCGTCGCCAGACCCGAGAGGATCAGAAACAGCCAGCTCTTGCGGCTGATCTCGCTCAGGCCGCCCTGCGCGTTCGTCAAAAACACCATGCCCCACGCCATCACGAGCACCACGCCCGTGCGGAGCGCCGTGGCAAGGTTGGAGTTGACGCCCTCGATGCCGACCTTCGCCAAGATCGACGTCAGCGCCGCAAACACCGCCGAAAGAAGCGCAAATACGAACCACATCGTTATCCATCTCCTGGAAAAAACGTTATAAAACCGCCGGATAACCGGCGGTTTTTGACTGTTTGCATAGTTTACATAGCCGCGAGCACGTCGGCCTTTTCCGGCACGCTGGAGATGCCGCCGGGGCGGGTGGTGGACAGGCCCGCGCTCACGCAGGCAAAGCGCGTGATGCGCGCAAGCTCCGCGTCCGTCAGCGCATCCGGCGCCTTGCCGGTCTGCAAAAGCTGATACACCGCCGAGCCGCCGAAAATATCGCCCGCGCCCGTGGTGTCCGCGACCTTCACGCCCGCAAGGCTGCTCACGTGCCCTGCCGCCTGCCGGTTCTGATACCAGCAGCCGTCCTTGCCGCAGGTGACGAACACCAGCCGCACGCCGAATTCCCGCAGAATTTTCTCCGCGCCCGCCTGCGGTGTGAGGCCCCAGAGGAAGTCGACCTCCTCGTCGCTGATCTTCACAACGTCCGCATTCGACAATCCCCACAGCATCTCGCGCTTTGCGTCCGCAAGGTCGCGCCAGAGCGGCTTGCGCAGGTTGGGGTCGAACGTGATGAGCTTGCCCGCCTGTTTGGCATATTCCACCGCCGCGCGCGTGGCGCTGCGCGCCGGCTCGTCCGTCAGCGAGAGCGTGCCGAAGTGCAGCACGCGCGTGTCGTCGAGAAGCGATTTTTTGACCTCGTCCCAGCGCAGCTGCGTGTCCGCGCCCGGCTTGCGGCTGAAGGAAAATTCCCGGTCGCCGCTGGCGTCAAGCGTGACGAAGGCGAGCGTGGTGAACACGTCGCCGGAGCGCACCATGCCCTCCGTGCCGATGCCCGCCCGCTCCAGCGTGGCGCACAGGAGCCTGCCGAAGGCGTCGGTGCCGACCTTGCCGATCATGGCCGTTTTGGCGCCGAATTTGGCCAGCGCCGCGAGGAAATTTGCCGGCGCGCCGCCGGGGTGCGCCGCCATGGTGGGGTAGCCGTCCGCGTCGGATGCGGTGCAGGTGAAGTCGATGAGCAGTTCGCCGAGAGCAACAACGTCGTACATAGCGCTTCCTCCTATTAGTAGGTAACCGCTGATCTGATCGCTCTTGCCGATCGGATCATCGGTCACCCTGTCTGCGTCAGTTCATTTCCAGAGCTGCGGGGGGTATTTCCCGCTTTGCTTCATGGCGCGCATCGCCGCGTGCACCGTTTCCAGATCCTCGCGATACGTCACACCATACCATTTTTCGCCGCAGGTGAGCACCTTGACGCGCACCTCGCCGCTTTGCAGCTGGTGATCCACGGCGCTGGGCAGGTAAAATTCGCGCTTCATCGGGTCCTGCGGCACCGACTCACGCAAAAACTCCGGCAGCTGCCGCCAGAGCGAGTCCATAAACGCCGGGGTAAAGCCCCACAGGTTCATCGACACCGGCGTGTCGCCCGCAAGCATCTGGAAATGCTCGCCGTCCTCGGTGAATTCGGCGTGGTCGCCGCGCTTAAAGATCTTCGTCCGCTCGGTGATGGAGTGCAGATACCCGTCCTCCACGCGGCACACGCCGCGCGCGACCGAGCCGTGCTCGGACACGGTGTTGCGCAGATGATAGCCCACGAGCGCGTACTCGTTCGGGTCGGTGTTCTGCGTGAGGAAGCGGTAGATGAGCGCGAAGGAGTCCGTGCCGTAGTAATCGTCGGCATTGATGACGGCAAACGGCGCGTCGACCACATCGCGGCAGCACGCCACGGCGTGCGCCGTGCCCCACGGCTTCACGCGGCCCGCCGGGGCCTCGAAGCCCTCCGGCAGCACATCCAGCGTCTGGTGGACGTAGTCCACGGAAAAATACGGCGCGATGCGCGCGCCGCGCAGGGCGCGGAAGTCCGCCTCCATCTCGGGCTTGATGATGAACGCCACCCGCCGGAACCCGGCGCGGTACGCATCAAACAGGGAAAAATCAAGAATAAAATCGCCCTCGTCATCCACCGGCGTCATCTGCTTGAGCCCGCCGAAGCGGCTGCCCATGCCCGCCGCCAGAATGACCAGGATCGGCTCGTTCTGTGCCATAGAGCGCCCTCCTTTATCTGCATCCATTCTACACAACATCCGCGCAAAAAGCAACCTCACAAAGGCGGGAAAACCCCGCCCTTCCGAAGAAGGGCGGGGTTTGTTGCGCGTATCTTATACTAGAATCTGTTAAAAAGCTTGAAGAGCTTTTTATAGCGCCAACGGCGCGTCAGATTCTGCATGAGACGGCGCAGCGTGCATTCGCACGATGCGAGTGTGCGTAGCACACGGGATTCTTGATTAAATATTTTAATCAAGAATCAGTATTAGTAAGTACCAAAGTCGGCGCTCTTGTCGGCTTCGACGCTCTTGCCGAACTCGTAGTCGTTGCCGGGCAGGATGGCGTTGAGGATGACGCCGCACAGGGCTGCGATGGCAAGGCCCGACAGGGTGATCGTCGCGCTGCCGACGGTGAAGGTGATGCCGCCGACCGAGCTGAAGCCCAGGCCGCTGACGAAGATGACCGCCGCGATGATGAGGTTGCGGGACTTGGTGAGGTCGACCTTGTTCTCGACCACGTTGCGCACGCCCACTGCGGAGATCATGCCGTAGAGGATGAAGCTCACGCCGCCGACGACCGCGGAGGGGATGGAGCCGACCAGTGCGTCAAACTTCGGGGAGAAGGAGAGGACGATGGCGTAGATGGCAGCCAGACGGATGACGCGCGGATCGTAGACCTTGGACAGCGCGAGCACGCCGGTGTTTTCGCCGTAGGTGGTGTTGGCGGGGCCGCCGAACATACCGGCCAGCGCCGTGGCCAGGCCGTCGCCCACGAGCGTGCGGTGCAGGCCGGGATCCTCGATGAAGTTCTTGCCGGTGGTGGAGGAGATGGCGGAGATGTCGCCGATGTGCTCCATCATGGCCGCGATGGCGATGGGCGCCATGACGAGGATGGCGGAGATGTCAAACTTGGCGACGACGAACTGCTGGATGCCGAAGAAGCCGGCGTCCTTCACCTCGGTGAAGTCGACCTTACCGGCGATGACGGCCACGATGTAGCTGCCGACCACGCCGAGGAGGATCGGGATGATCTTGATCATGCCCTTGCCCCAGATGTTCGCGACCACGATGATGGCGATGGCGACCAGAGCCAGCCACCAGCAGGTCTGCGCGTTCTGGATGGCGGAGCCGGAGAGGTTCAGGCCGATGAGGATGATCATGGGGCCGGTGACGATCGGCGGGAAGAAGCGCATGACCTTTTTGGCGCCCAGGAGCTTAAACAGCAGCGCCAGCACCAGGTACAGAAGACCTGCGACCACAACGCCGCCGAGCGCGTAGGCCAGCTTTACCTGCGGGTCAAAGCCCTCGTAGGCGGGCATGGTGGCCACGGTGGAGAAGCCGCCGAGGAACGCGAAGGACGAGCCGAGGAACGCGGGGACCTTGAACTTTGTGCACACGTGGAACAGCAGCGTGCCGAGACCGGCGAACAGAAGCGTGGTCTGGATGCTCAGCGGCAGGCCGTAGCCCTGCACCAGAATGGGGACGAGGACGGTGGCGCCGAACATGGCGAACAGGTGCTGCAGCCCCAGCAGCAGCATCCGCGGAACGCCCAGCGTTCGCGCGTCGTAGATGGCATCTTGCCCGAGTTCTTTCTTCATGGCAGTTTTCCTCTCTTTCTTGTTCTTGTGTATGATGAATTACTTACCAACGCATTTCGTTCCGGGCCGGTTTTGCCCGAAAAAAAAGACCGATGAAAAACATCGGTCAAAAGGAAACAATATCCTCAAAAAGGAACAGATACGCCGTCATGGACTTAAGCTTGCTCTTGCAGACAAATTTCATGGCGCGTACCTCCCTCACATTTGCTTGCCCCATTATAAAGGCCAGCTCTCCAAATTGCAAGCGTTTATTTTGCCCAAGGAATACAAAATTTTTAAGCATTTTCTGTGACATTTGGACAAAGGGCAGGAATTTAATGCCCTGCCGTATCCCTGACGCAGTGGCGAAACGTAGGTGCCCCATACCTTCCCCTCGGGGCCGATTCCCCCTATCAGGGGGAAATGTCCCGAAGGGACAAAGAGGGTAGGGACAGG
>CAKTXA010000047.1 GCA_934631005.1 uncultured Oscillospiraceae bacterium | reverse complement strand
TCTTGTCTACGCCACTCCTCGCTGGAAGCTATTTCTTTACCCCCGGCATAGCCGGGGGTTGTCTTTGGTACAACCAACACAACAGGCGCTGCCAGTCGGCAGCGCCTGTTGTGCTTTCAGAGGAAAGAACCTGTATGAGTAAACTCAACCGAAGTTGAAGTTGCGGAAGAACTCGTAGTACGGGTCGTAGCTGCCGCCGTTTTGATCGTTCTGGGACGGCTGCTCCTGCGCGGGCTGCTGTTCCTGTGTGGACTGCTCAGAGGCGGTGTCGGTCTCGGCGGGCTTTTCGTCGAGCGTGACCGTGAGGTCAAGCTCCCGGCCGCCGCGCCAGACGCTGACGGTGACCTCGTCACCCGCGCGCTTGCGATTGAGCTCCGCCTGCAGCTCGGTCGTGCTGGCCAGGTCCTTGCCGTCGAAGCTCGTCATCACGTCGCCCGCCTGGACGCCGGCCTTTTCGGCGCAGCTGCCTTCGGTAACGCTGGCGATATACACGCCGGTGGGCAGGCCGTAGCTCTGCGCCGTGTCGGTGTCCAGATCGCGGACCGTGACGCCGAGGTAAGCCTTATCGGTCACGCGGCCGTTTTCCTGAATGTCATAAATCATGCCGAGCACATCGTTGATGGGGATGGCGAAGCCGATGCCCTCCACGGTGCTGCCGTTGGCCGCCGAGGAGGACGGCTTTGCGGTGGTGATGGCGATGACATTGCCGTTCATATCGAACAGCGGGCCGCCGGAGTTGCCGGCGTTGATGGCGGCATCGGTCTGCAGCATGTTGATGGGCACGCCGCTGGTGTTGATCTCACGGTCGAGGGCGCTGATATAGCCCTGCGTCATGGTGAACGTCAGCTCGCCGAGCGGGTTGCCGATGGCAACGACCTGCTCGCCCACGATGAGGTCGTCGGCATTGCCGATGGTCACGGTCTGCAGATTCTCGGCGTCGACCTTCAAAAGCGCGATGTCGTTCGTCTCGTCGCCGCCGATGAGCGTGGCGTCATACTCGTCGCCGTTGTGCATGGCGACGGTGATGCTGTTGCCGCCCTTGATGACATGGTAGTTGGTGACGATATAGCCGTCAGCCGTGAGGACAAAGCCGCTGCCCGCAGTGGACGTGGACGTGATCTGGCCCCAGACGTTCGTGGTGCCGGTGGTGCGGATGCCGACGACGGCGTCGACGTTCATAGCATAGACCTCGGCGGGCGTCAGTGACTTATCGCCGTCATTCGACTTGAGCGTGGTGGGAAGCGGCGTTTTTTCGATGGTATATTCCTGCGTCTTGCCGGTGTCCGACGGCGTATCCGACGGGGTGTCCGCTTCGTCACCGGGCGCGGGCTCTACGGGCGACTCCGCCATGGTCGTCTGCGTTTCGGCGTTGCGCTCGGAGATACTGCCGATCACATCCTTGAGCACCGATCCGCCGATCCCGGCGACCAGCGCCACGGCCACGACCAGCGCGATGAGCCTGCCGGTCTTGCCCTTCGTCTTTTTCGGCTCGTGCTGCGGAGCCGTATGCTCCTCCGGCTGCGGGGCCGAATGCTCCGGCTGCGGCTCAAAGGAATAATTCATTCTCTCATCATAGTTATCCATAAAAAACGCTCCTTGCTGCCGCATTGCGTGCGGTTATTTTCTATGCTGTTATGTTAGGCAGGATTTATGAAAAATATATGTCTGCCCGGAAAACGTTTTTTGAACGAACTTTGACTTTTTTTAGGACAGCGCCGCACGATTCTGCAGGCAGATCCGCCAAAGCGCGCCGACGCAATTGCGCGGTGCTGCCTTAGGCTGCGTGCTTCAGGATCGGCTGTTTTCCTGGGCGATCACGGGCTGGAGGGCGGTGCGGAGCTCGGTGGCGGTATCGTCGGTACAAAGTCCGCCGCGCACCATCATATTCAGCACCGACTGCAGCGCCGTTTTTGGATCGCACCAGACGTCCGGCTCATAGCCCTTAAAATCGACGTTTTCCGCTTTGAAATGATACTGCGGTGAGACGCCAAAGCTTGCCCAAATTCCACTGTTTGGGAGGCAATAGCCATTAACATTTCCGCAAAGCTGATACCCGGAGGAGTTGCTGCCAACGACCAACACATTGTCCAGCGTCCGTATGTAGGTCAGCGCGCTTTCTCCCGCCGAGCCGCACAGATCATCCATCAGGACGATGACCGGTACGTCATTTTTATGCCAGACCCCACGAGATCCCTCGGATATAAAGGCCCCGTTCCTGCCGCTCTTCGGACAGACTCCGGCGGCTTTGCCAAGTGCGCTGACTCTGTTGGCAAAGCAGGCCTTATCCTGGACCTGACCGCCGCCGGCAAATGCCGAGGTCCATTTTCGGGAAAAGCTATCGCTTCCGCCGCCGTTTGTGCGCAGATCGTAGATCACAAGCTTCGCCTTCCGCGCCTGCGCAGCAGAGGCAATGTAATCCGAGAAATTCCATTTTTCACGATGAAAATCTCGGATGGAGATGTAAAAAATCCCATTTTCCTCTAACGCACGGAAGTCCGGCCCGGGTTGGGGATCACAAAACGCTGTATTTTCGATCCAGCGGATCGGCTCCGTCTTGCTTTCTTCGCCGCAGGTGAGGCTTACCGTGCAGTCTGTTTTTTCTGTGGCCGGGCAGAACAGCACCGGCGCGTAGCAGAGCGTGCCGTCCGCTGTCAGCGACGGGAGCATCCGCACACGCGCGTCTGAGAAGCTGTCAAATTCCCAGCGCCTTCCGCCCGCATATTTGTAGTAGACTTCCCCGTCGAGCTGGTAGGACTGCCCCTCGCAGTAGAAATACTCATATCGGATCGCGCGTTCATTGTAATGGTCATACACGGAAAAATGCGCGTCCCGCACGAAGCTGAGCGATTTGGAAAGCTGCTCGCCGAACGCTTCACCGGTCACGGAGCTCTTTCCTTCCAGCCAGGTGAGGACCTGCTGCTCCGCGGCATCAAACGCGTCCTGCCCAAACATATAATATGCGCCATAGGCGCTGCGCAGCGCCCGGAAAAGCAGATCGGCATCCGTCTTTGCGTCTGCCTCCGAAAGGACCGGCGTCAAATGGTATGCCGGGGTAAGCAGCGTTTTGATCTCGTCCTGCGTCAGCAGATCCACGCTTGCCGGATCCGCCGGCTGGTACTCCGTAGGCAGGGAGAGCGAGCCCTCATTCTGCTCCTTGTGCGTCTGAGAAGCCTGCTGCAGCAGCGAGGTAAAGTCCAGATCCGCCGCGGGTTTGGTGCCGGTGATCTGCCCCTGCAGGGTCATGCTCTGCCCCTTGGGGCGAAGCAGCAGCGCGTTGTAGGCGATCACCGCCGCGTCGCCGCGCAGAAAACCTGTCGTCTGCGCACTGTACTGCCCAGAGGTCAGGCCAATGCGGTCGGAAAGCTCCCAGGCGGCGTTCCACTGAAAGTCCTTTCCGCTCTCATAGCCGAGCGCGCGCAGCACAAACGTCAGATACTGCGCCGCGGTCACAGTCCCACTGCCGCCGAAGCGCGTTTCGCTCACACCATTTGTGAGCTTGCTCGCGTAGGCGTAGCCCACGTAGGGCTTTGCCCAGTCGGCAACGTCGGTAAACGGGATGTCCCATTCGCCGCTTTTTGCCTCCGTTTCCTTGCCGAGCAGGCGGACGAGCATCGTCACGGCCTCCGCGCGCGTCGGCGCACGGTCCAGGTCGAATTTCGGACTGCCGTCCGCGTTCTTCCCCGTGCCGCGGAAAAGGCCCAGTCGGTAAAGCGCTTCCGCGGCATCCTGCGCCTGCTGATCGGCAGCAAACGCCATCGTCGTGAGCCCAAGCAGCAGGACGAGCGCCAGCAGCAGGCTCAAAACTCTCCGAGTCATTTTCATTTTTTCTTCCTCCCAGTTCCGGCGTGCGCAGCGCCGCGGATATGCCCCGGGCGATGCCTGGGCGCCATAATTTTATTGTATTGTCCGCCGGAAGAAAACGCAAGCATAATCGAAATTTTGTACAAACGCGGAAGGTCTTTTCTCCTTGCGTTTACCGGCATCGAGACAGTCTTTCGCGGGGAGCGCTCGGGCGTAATTGTGCTTAAAAATTCACCGGGAGGTCGAGCATATGGCTCACGCGCTTGAGGGACAGGCGGCGGCGCATGTAGGGGTGATAGCGGAAGCTCTCGGCGATGAAGGCCGGGCTTTTTCCGATCTCGTCCGGGGTGAGCCTGCAGCCCGCCTTCCGCATCGCGGCGCGGCACGCTGCCGCCGTGGGCACGCTGCGCACGATCTGCACGATCTGGCCCCAGTGCGCCTCGATGGCGCGCGGGTCGATGGCGTCGGTGATGGTGTCGGGCGTGTTGAGCTTTTCCACATCCGGCGCAAGCGCGCCGTAGACGCGGTAAATTTCATCCCAGTCGTTCACCTCGCGGTGCGCCGTCACGGCGGGCAGGCGCGCGAGCTTATCATAATAGTCGAGGATGAGCAGCGTGGCAACGCCCACGTCCTCGCCGTGGAAGTTCGGGACCTTGCCCTCCAGCAGCTCCTTGCACTCCCAGTAGTGCGCCAGAATATGCTCCGTGCCGCTGCCGGGGCGGGACGTTTTCGTAAAGCTCATGGCAATGCCCGTGAGCAGCAGCGATTCAAAGATGGCCCCCGCGGCCGTCTCGTCCTCCGCCGTGACGAGCTCCGCCTGCGCAAGGATGCGGTCGGCGGCCATGCGCGTAAGGTCGGCCACGCGCGCACAGTAGCGCTCCCCGGTCAGCAGATGCGAGACCTGCCAGTCGATGAGCGCGACGTATTTCGACACCATATCGCCGAAGCCCGCGGACTTGAGCCGCGCGGGCGAGGCGGCAAGAATTTTTGTGTCGGCGATGATGACCTCCGGGCATTTGGCCGGGTGGGTCGTTTTGAAATTGCCGTCCACGATCGGCGCGCTGTAGGATGCGAAGCCGTCCATGCTCGGGGCGGTTGCAAACAGCGCCAGCTTTTTATCCTGCCGCGCGCAGGCAAGCCTGCACGGGTCGTGGATCGACCCGGTCCCCACGGCCAGCACGGCATCACAGCGGTCAAAATACGCTTCCACGGCGCGTACATCGTCCATCGTGGCAACGCGCAGCGTGTCATAGACCTTCAGCGTCACGTCAAAGCCCGTCAGGCTCTGCAAAATGCCGTCCGCCGCCGTGAGCGTCGTCCTGTCCGCCACCACGAGCAGGCGGCGCGGAAAACCGTTCCGCCTGAGTATTTCGCCCACGTCATGCACCGCGCCGCTGGCGATGACAATATCGTCGATGGCGCATTCATGGCTCTGGCCGCAGGCGCAGCCGCGATAGTCCGCGATCAGCTTTCGAAAATCGAACATAAGGCACTCCCCCGTCGCTTTTTTCTGCATTATATCCGCTTTGCCGGTACTTTGCAATCCCGCAGAAAATTTTATGAAATGTTGCATTTTTTAATCCCTAGTGGTATACTATGTTTATCAGTTTCCGAAAGAAGGCGAACCCATGCTGATCTCAACAAAAGGGCGCTACGCGCTGCACATTATGGTGGAGCTGGCGCAGAACGGCCCCGGCAGCTATATGTCCCTGCCCGTGATCGCCGAGCGTCAGGAGATCTCTGAAAAATATCTGGAGAGCATCATCTCCGTGCTGGTCAAGGCCGGTCTGGTCGAGGGCGTGCGCGGCAAGGGCGGCGGCTACCGGCTGTGCCGCGCGCCGGAGGATTACTCCGTGGGCGAGATCATCCGCCTGACCGAGGGCACGCTCGCCCCCGTGTCGTGCCTGGACGACCGCAAGGGCTGCTGCATGCGCAAGAGCCTGTGCAAATCGCTGCCCATCTGGGAAAAGCTCGATCAGGTCATCAACGAATATCTCGACGGCGTGAGCCTGGCGGACGTCGTGGCGGAGGGCGCGGTGCCCACGCCGTGCGGCGAAGCAGAAAAATGAATAAAACCTATTGACAAGATAGGTTTATAGTGGTATCTTTTGAGTGAAAAAAGCGAGAAACGTCGCAAGCAAACTTGAGGTGAAGCAAATGACAGTTTATGCAGATAATGCGGCCACGACCAAAATGAGTCCCGCCGCGATCGAAACGATGACCCGTGCGATGGAAGAGGTTTACGGCAACCCCTCCAGCCTGCACACGGTCGGCCAGAAGGCCAACGAAGCGCTCCAGAACGCCCGCGCCACCTGCGCAAGGCTTCTGAACTGCGACCCGAAGGAGATCTATTTTACCTCCGGCGGCAGCGAGGCCGACAATCAGGCCATCCGCTCGGCGGCGCTGATGGGCGCGAAAAAGGGCAAAAAGCACATCATTTCCACGGCGTTTGAGCATCACGCGGTGCTGCACACGCTGAAAAAGCTCGAAAAAGAGGGCTTTGAGGTCCAGCTGCTGGACGTCGGCCCCCTCGGCACCGTGACGGCGCAGCAGGTGGCGGACGCCATCCGCGAGGACACGTGCCTCGTCACCATCATGTACGCCAACAACGAGATCGGCTCCGTCCTCCCGATCGCGGAGATCGGCGCGGTCTGCAAGGAGAAGGGCGTGCTGTTCCACACCGACGCCGTGCAGGCGGCGGGCCATCTGCACATCGACGTGCAGGCGGAGCACATTGATATGCTGTCGCTCTCGGCGCATAAATTCCACGGCCCGAAGGGCGTGGGCCTGCTGTATGCGCGGCGCGGCATCATCCTCACGAACCTCATCGAGGGCGGCGCGCAGGAGCGCGGCAAGCGCGCGGGCACCGAAAACGTCCCCGGCATCATGGCGATGGCCACGGCGTTTGAGGAGGCGTGCGCGCACATCGACGAAAACGCCAAAAAGGTCGGCGCGCTGCGCGATAAGCTCATCGCGGGCCTGTCCAAAATTCCGCACAGCGCCCTTAACGGCGACCCGGTGAACCGTCTTCCGGGCAATGTGAGCTTCTGCTTTGAGGGCATCGAGGGCGAGAGCCTGCTGCTGCTGCTCGACGCCGAGGGCATCTGCGCCTCGTCCGGCAGCGCGTGCACGTCCGGCTCGCTCGACCCCAGCCACGTGCTGCTCGCCATCGGGCGCGTGCACGATGTGGCGCACGGCTCGCTGCGGCTGAGCCTGTGCGAGTGGAACACCGAAGAAGAGATCGACCACATCCTCGCGGCGGTGCCCGCGGTGGTGGCGCGTCTGCGCGATATGTCGCCGGTGTGGAAGGACCTGCTGTGCGGCAAGCGTCAGTTCATTCTGTAAGGAGGATACGAAATCATGGCACTGTATACGGATACCGTTATGGATCATTTCCAGCACCCGCGCAACGTCGGCAGCATTGAAAATGCCGACGCCATCGGCGAGGTGGGCAACGCCAAATGCGGCGATATTATGAAGATGTACCTGAAAATTAAAGATAACGTCATCACCGACGTCAAGTTCGAAACCTTCGGCTGCGGCAGCGCGATCGCGTCCAGCTCCATGGCCACCGAGATGATCAAGGGCAAAACGATCGACGAAGCGCTGGCCGTTACGAACAAGCAGGTCGTCGAAGCGCTCGGCGGGCTGCCCGCGCACAAGCTGCACTGCTCCGTGCTGGCGGAGGAATCCATCAAGTCCGCGATCAAGGACTACTATGACCGCAACGGCATCGCCTACGATCACAGCAAGTTCCCCGACTGCTCCAGCTGCGAAAGCTGCCGCATGGTCTGATGGAGAAGGTACTCATTGCAATGAGCGGCGGCGTGGATTCCAGCGTCGCCGCTTATCTTATGAAGCAGCGCGGCTGCGAGTGCGTAGGCGTGACGATGCGCCTGTTTGCAAACGAAGACATCGGCATCAGCCGTGAAAAGTCCTGCTGCTCGCTGGACGACGTGCAGGACGCGCGGAGCGTGGCGGCCAAGCTGGAGATCCCCTACTACGTTTTTAATTTCTCCGGCGACTTCAAAGCGCAGGTCATCGACCGCTTCACGGGCGCCTACGCCTGCGGGCGGACGCCGAACCCGTGCATCGACTGCAACCGCTACTTAAAGTTCGCGCGGCTGTATGAGCGCGCGCAGCTCATGGGCTGCGACGCCGTGGTCACGGGCCACTACGCCCGCATCGGGCAGGAAAACGGCCGCTTTGTACTCAAAAAGGCCCTCGACCCGTCCAAGGATCAGAGCTATGTGCTCTACGCCCTCACGCAGGAGCAGCTGGCGCACACGCGCCTGCCGCTGGGCGAGTTTGAAAAGTCCGACACCCGCAGGATCGCGGAGCAGATGGGCTTTTTCAACGCTCACAAGCCCGACAGTCAGGACATCTGCTTCGTCCCCGACGGCGATTACGCCGCGTTCATCGAGCGCACCACGGGCAGGACTTACCCCGCAGGGAACTTTGTGGACGAGGCCGGGAACGTCCTCGGGCGGCACCGCGGCATCATCCACTACACCGTGGGCCAGCGCCGCGGGCTCGGCATCGCGGCGGAAACGCCGCTGTATGTGAAGCGCATCGACCCGGAGAAAAACGAGGTCATCCTCTGCCATGACGAGGCGCTCTACGCCCCTGCCCTCACGGCGAAGGAGCTCAACTGGATGGCGTTTGACACGCCGCCGCAGACGTTCCGCGCCAGCGCGAAGATCCGCTACCGCCACCCGGAGCAGCCGTGTGCCGTCACAGCGCTGCCGGATGGGCGCGTACAGGTCGAATTTGACCAGCCGCAGCGCGCCGCTACGCCCGGTCAGGCCGTCGTATTCTATGACGGCGACACCGTCCTCGGCGGCGGCGTCATTGAATAAGCAAAAGATCCCCCGGCGATGCGGTCATCGCCGGGGGATCGTCTTAATTTTGCAGGCTGGACAGGAGCCAGCGGTCGAGGAAGGCCATCTCCTCGTCCGTGTGGAACCAGTGCTCGCCGCCCGGCATGACCGTCAGGCGCGCGTCTTCGCGCTGCGAGAAGGCGGAGACGGTCTCCCGCGCGATGAGCTCATCGTGCTCGGCGTAAAGAATGTCCGTCGGCACGCGCCAGTGGATGGGATGCTCGCGCACATAGCACAGATAGTCCCACGACAACTCCTCGCCGAAGTCCGTCGGGATCTGCCCGCGCTCGCGAAGCTCTGCTTCCGTCACGCCCGCGCCCCGCATCAGCCAGCCGATGAGCGCTTCCATATCCACCACGGGCGAAATGAACCGCGCGCGGCTGATCTGCCGCTCCGACAGGGCGCTCATGGAAAAAAACGCGCCAAGGCTGTCGGCGATCAGCAGGACTTCCTCATACTTCCGCGCCAGCTCGTCAAAATACGGCGGGAATTCGACCTTTGCCTGCCACGGGTTTTCCGCCCGGTAGTCGAAGCCGACAACATCATAGTCCCGCAGCAGCGGCACATAGTGCTCCGCCTCCGCGGCGCTGCCGCCCTTGCCGTGTACATAAACTGCAAGTTTTTTCATAATACCTCCGAAGCCCCGCCGAAGGCTCCTCCGGCGGGGCTTTTTGTTAATTTTAGTAACCGCTGATTCAATCGGCAAGAGCCGTCAGGGGCTACTTTAGAATGCGATGTGCATGAACAGCGCCACGACGCACAGGATCACGGCCAGCGGGACGTAGACATAGCGCCCGACGCTGTACCAGAGCTTACCGCGCTTTTTGCCGCTGCCGGTATTGACGGCGGCGAGCAGCTCGTCCTTCTTCATCACGTAGAACCACGACAGCGCACCGAGCGTCGCGCCGATGGGGATGATGTAAATGGACACCAGGTCCATCCACGGGCCCCACTTGTCGATGGTCTCCATGCCGATGCCGAAGCCGAGGCACAGCGCGCACAGGATGATGAGCACCGCCGTGCGGCTGAGCTTGGGGAACTTGTGCATCAGCGATTCGGCGACGGCCTCAAACATATTCTGCAGCGAGCTGACGCCGGCGAAGATCATCGCCAGGTACAGAATGATGGCAAACAGGCGGCCCACGGGAATATCCTGCAGGATCGTGGGCAGCGTGACGAACAGCAGGCTCGGGCCCGCGCCGACGTCCAGACCGTAGGAGAAGCAGGCCGGGATGATGACCAGCGCAGCGACCACGGCGGCGATGGTGTCAAACAGCGCCGTATGCTGCGCCACGCCCACGACATCCTCTTTTTTGGACAGGTACGCGCCGTAGACGATCATGCCGCTGCCGGTGACCGACAGCGAGAAGAACGCCTGCCCCATCGCCCAGAGCCAGATCATCGGGTCCTTCAGCGCCTCCCACCGGGGGGTGAACATGAAGCGGTAGCCCTCCAGAACGCCGGGCAGGAACGCCACGCGCACAGCCAGCACGAGGAAGATGATGAAAAACAGCGGCATCATCACCTTGTTGGTCTTTTCGATGCTGTGCGCGCCCAAAAACAGCGTCAGCAGCGTGCCGACGACCACGATGACGTGATACGGGATGACGGAATAGGGCGTGGACGAGAATTCGCCGAACCATACTGCGGCGTCCGCCGTCAGGAGCGTCCCTGCCACGGAGTCGACGAGCGCCTTGAGGACGTAGGTCACGATGACGGCGTAGCCGATCGCGATGCACAGCGACCCCGCCAGCGGCAGCCAGCCGAGCACGCCGCCGACCTTGCCCGCGGCCCTGCCGCGCGTGGCCCACGCGTTCTCATATGCGCCGAGCGTACCCGTGGCGGCGCGGCGGCCCATCGCAAACTCCGCCGGAAGGCCGACGTAGCTGAAAATGAACACAAACAGCAGATAGATCAGCAGAAAGGCCCCGCCGCCGTTGGCGCCCAGCTTGTTCGGAAAGCCCCAGACATTCGCCATGCCCACGGCCGAGCCGACCGACGCCAGGATAAAGCCCCAGCGGCTGGCAAAGCTCTTTGCGTTTTTGTTATGTTTCATCGTTTCTCCCTCCAGCCGCAAAAACGCCCGTGCGGATACAGTCCGCACAGGCGGTCGGCTTGCGCATCAGCGCATCTGTTCTCTTCATCATTTTAAGGCTTTACAGCAAAAAAGTCAAGGAAAATCGCCCCGCTTTTGTGCAGTTCGGCAAATTTCGTACCGGCTGCCTGCCTGGCATCGCGCATTCTGCTGCGGACAAAAGAAGCGCCGTTGGTTTTTAGTGAAGAGTGAATAGTGAATAGTGAAAAAGTAAAATCGGCGATCTTCTTTCGAAGATCGCCGATTTTTGGTCGGAGTGTAATTATAGGATTTCAGAAAACGCAGATATATCAACGGTTTGCTGGCAGTCGGCAAGAGGTATTTATTCTAAAG
>CAKTXA010000046.1 GCA_934631005.1 uncultured Oscillospiraceae bacterium | reverse complement strand
ACGCCGTATTTCTCCAACTATATCAACTCCGACATGGAGCCGAACGACGTGCGCTCGATGTGCTGCCGCCTGCGGCTCGACCTGCGGGAGCTGCGCAAAAAGTCCGGCGGCTTCTTCGGCTCCGGCGAGTCGACCGGCTCGGTCGGCGTGGTGACGATCAACCTGCCGAGAATTGCCTATCTCGCGGCGGACGAGGCGGACTTCTATGCAAGACTGGATAAGCTCATGGACATCGCCGCGCGGTCGCTCAAGACGAAGCGCACGGTCATCACGAAGCTGATGGAGGGCGGGCTCTACCCCTATACCAAACGCTATCTCGGCACGTTTGAGAACCATTTTTCAACCATCGGTCTTGTCGGTATGAATGAGGCAGGGCTGAACGCGAAATGGCTCCGGAAGGATCTGACCCATCCGGAGACACAGGCGTTTGCGAAAGATGTGCTGAACCATATGCGCCAGCGCCTGAGCGACTATCAGGAGCAATACGGCGACCTCTACAATCTGGAGGCCACGCCTGCTGAGTCTACCGCCTATCGCCTTGCAAAGCACGACAAGAAGCTCTATCCCGACATCATTACGGCGAACGAAAACGGCACGCCGTACTATACAAACTCCAGTCATCTGCCGGTCGGATACACCGAGGATATTTTCTCCGCCCTCGATGTGCAGGACGAGCTGCAAACGCTCTACACCTCCGGCACAGTCTTCCATGCGTTTTTGGGCGAAAAGCTTCCGGACTGGAAGGCGGCGGCAAGTCTCGTTCGGAAGATCGCGGAGAATTACCGCCTGCCGTATTACACGCTGTCGCCGACCTACTCTGTCTGCAAGAACCATGGGTATCTGGTGGGTGAGCAGCCGGTCTGCCCCATCTGCGGAGAAAAAGCCGAGGTCTACAGCCGCATTACCGGCTATTACCGCCCCGTGCAGAACTGGAACGACGGAAAGGCGCAGGAATTCAAGGACCGAAGAACATATGATGTGGCTGCATCGAAGCTGACGCACTGCGGCGTTCCGGCACAGAAGCCGGAAACCGAAGAAAACGCCGTACAGACGGGCGAAGCGACCGAGCTCTTTGCGACAAAGACGTGCCCGAACTGCAAGCAGGCTGAGCAGCTTCTCGACGCGGCGGGCGTCTGCTACACGGTGCGGTTTGCAGAAGAAAACCGCGATGCCGTGCGCGCGCTCGGCATCCGTCAGGCGCCGACACTGGTATCCGGCGGGCAGAAGTGGGTCGGCGTGAGCGGCGTGCGGGAGTTCCTTGCGGCAAGGGAGCAGGCAAATGTATGACATTTTGATCGTCGGCGGCGGCCCCGCCGGTCTGACGGCGGCAATTTATGCCGCCCGCGCCGGAAAACGCGCCGCCATTTTGGAGAAAGAGGTGCTTGGCGGGCAGATCGTCTCTGCGCCGCTGGTCGAAAACTATCCCGGGATCTTGTCAATTTCCGGGGCAGAGCTTGCCCGGCAGATGACCGAGCAGGTACGAACGTTCGGCGCAGAGATCGTCTACACAGAGGCGGCGGGGCTTGAGAAAACATCGGCTGGCTTCCGCGTCAGCTGCACAGACGGCGCTCGAGAGGCAAAAGCGGTGATCCTTGCGACTGGCGCGGCGCATCGGCAGCTTGGTCTTCCGGGGGAAACAGCGCTTACCGGCTGCGGCATATCGTATTGCGCAGTCTGCGACGGTGCGTTTTATGAAGGCGCGGATGTGGCTGTTGTGGGCGGCGGCGATACGGCGCTGCAGGACGCGCTGTTTCTGGCAAACACCTGCCGCAGCGTCACGCTGATCCACCGCAGAGACACTTTCCGGGCAAGCGCCCAGCTCGTTCGCCGCGCACAGGCGCAGGAAAACATTCGGATCTTGCGAAGCTGCACGGTTCAGAGGCTTCTGCTGTCGGATGACAGCTTGCAGGGCGCAGAGCTTCTGAACGGCAAAACCGGAGAAGCAGAGCGGATCTATGTAGAAGGTCTTTTTGTTGCGGTCGGTCAGACGCCGCAGAGCGCGCCTTTTGAAGATGCCGTTGCGACCGAAAACGGATACTATCTGGCAGGAGAGGACACCAATACCTGTCACCCCGGCGTATTTGCAGCCGGAGACGGGCGCAAAAAGCAGGTGCGTCAGCTTACAACTGCCGTCTCAGACGGCGCAGCCGCCGCGCTTGCTGCCTGCCGCTGGCTCGATGCGCAGCAAAGCATATCCGGATAATTTTTCACACAGTACAGCAAAAGCTGCCGGCTTACGCCGGCAGCTTTTTGAGCGTGTCAAAAAAGTATTTTTGACACGCTCTCAAAGGAAAACCGCTTCGCTGGATTTTCGTTTGAAAGGGCTTGCAGCCTGCGGGTGCAAAACTCTGCGAGGCTTTTTTGTCCATTTCAGAGCCTTCCGCGGTATTTTTGCATAATATCGGCAAAAAGCTCTCCGTTGCTGGGTGGAGAATAGGTGATGGCGTTCGCGCCTGCGCGAATGGTCGCCAAAATCGTCTCATCGTTTGGCCCGCCGGTCGCCAGGATCGGCACATCCGGGAACTGTGCACGGATACTTCTTACGATCTGCGGCGTTGCCGATGCCCCGGATATATTGAGGAAATCAGCCCCGGCTTCGATCCGGCTGCGGATGTCCATCCGGTCGGAAACGATCGTCGCGATCACAGGGATGTCGACGACCTCCTTGATGCGGGAAATGACTTCATTGGAAATCGGCGCATTGACGACCACGCCGAATGCACCCTGATTTTCCGCCTCGATCGCCAGCCGGACGGAACGGTTTCCGCCTGTGATCCCGCCGCCGACACCGACAAAGACTGGTACGTCCGAGATACCGATCACCGCCTGAGAAATTGCCGGCTGTGGTGTAAAGGGATAAACGGCGATGATCGCATCGGCATTGATATTCTTAATGATCGCCACGTCTGTTGTAAATGCAATGGATTTGATGCGCATTCCGAAAATATGGATGCCGCTGCATTCGCGGATGCAGTGTGGCAGCCGGATGCTGTGATCCCGCAGCGTGCCGTTGTAAACCGGAACGTTTCTCCTTGTCATGCCAAGCTCCTTTCTTTTCATTGTGTTTGTCTGATATTTGTATTTTGTCTATTATACTAATACAGAGTCCCGGTTTCAATAGCAATTTACAAGGGCAGTGCCGCGCAATTGTAGGCCTACACCGGCTCGGCGGCATTTTATACTAGTTCTTATTAAAAATCTTGAAAAGATTTTTATAGCACCGAAGGTGCGTTAAGAACTGTATGAGACGTGGAATTGCACAATTGTGCAATTCCAGCGTGCGAAGCACGCGGGTTTCTTGATTAAATAATTTAATCAAGAAACAGTATTACAGACGGTTTCTTGACAAGAACGGCGTTTGCTGATAAAGTGGAATTATAAATAGGACAAAGACTTAATAAGAAATTCAGGCAGCCAGCACCCTGAGGAGCAGAAGATCGGACACAGACAAAAGAATTGGCGCAAAGCGCCTGGAAAGGAGCGGGATATGGCAATCAGGGCAATTACAACTGACAGTTTCCGGGACGATGTGTTAAAAACGAGAAAGCCGATTCTGGTGAAATTCTGGGCACCGTGGTGCGGGTATTGCCGCGCCCTCGCACCGGCGCTGGAGTCGATCGAAAAACAGTATGAAAAGCTGATCTCTGTGGGACGTATCAATTTTGACACGGAAACAGCCGTGGTGCGCAGGTACAACATTCATAAGCTGCCGACCCTGCTGCTGTTCATTAACGGAGCTGTGGCCGGATTCCTGATCGACCCTTCTTCCGAAAAGGAAATCGACGCATTTTTGAAGAAAATGCTCGGGCTGAATGCGGGAGGTCTGTATGGCAAATATGTATGATATTGTGATCATCGGCGGTGGACCCGGCGGGTATTCGGCTGCATTATATGCCGCGAGAGCGGGGCTGCATGTGGCTGTGATCGAGAAGCAGGCCGTTGGCGGGCAGGCGATCCGGGGTGAAAATATTGAGAACGATCCTGGCTTCGATGCCGGGATCGACGGGCTGCGTCTGAGTGAAAAAATGCAGCGCGGCGCAGAGCGGTTCGGTGCGGAAATGGTGACAGATGCGGTACGCCGTGTGCAGCTGATGCAGGCGGTCAAGGTCATTGAAGCGGCAAAGCAGACCTATCATGCGCCCGCCGTCATTCTGGCGACCGGCGCACCGCCAAAAAAGCTTGGAGTGGAAGGCGAGGATGAGATGCTGGGGCGCGGCGTTCACTATCACGCCGCCTGCCGCTCCATGATGTACAGACGAAAAACAGTTGCGGTGATCGGAGATGGGGAGCAGGCTGCTGAGGCGGCGACGATCCTTTCCCGTATCGCCAAGCGGGTCTGTCTGGTGCATAGAGGTGCGCACATGGAGATCAGTCCGGCCCATGCGGGCAAGCTGAAAATGATGCGAAACATTGAACGCTATGCAGGGAGCGAGGTTCGGGCATTTTTACATGCAAACTGGGTCTCCAGCATCTGCATTCGGGAGCAGCGGGACGGTGAGCTCTGGGATCTGGCGTGCGACGGCGCGTTTATCTGCCTTGGCGGCGTGCCGGAAACCGACCTGTTTCGGGGGCAGGTCGCGCTGGACGAACAGGGATATATTCTTGCAAATGAGACGACTGTAACGAATCTCCCGGGTGTTTTTGCAGCCGGTGATGTCCGGACAAAGCTGCTCCGGGGGATCCTGACGGCGGCAGCGGACGGTGCGGCTGCCGCGCAGCAGGCAGAGCGATATATTGCGGAGGCGATTTGACACAGAGAACGCCAGGGAAGGAGCGTGGCCATGAAGCTTACATTCATCGGCGCGGCGCATGAGGTGACAGGGAGCTGTACGCTTCTGGAGTGCCGTGGGGGAAGCTTCCTGATCGATTACGGCATGGAGCAGGGCGTCAATGTTTTTGAAAACGCGCCGCTCCCGGTTTTGCCCGAACAAATCGATGCGGTTTTCCTGACACACGCGCATATCGACCATGCCGGCATGCTGCCAAAGCTGTATCAGGATGGATTCCGTGGCAAGGTCTACGCGACACAGGCAACGGAAAATCTTTGCCGGATCATGCTGATGGACTCAGCCAATATTCAGGTGTCCGATGCGGAGTGGCTGAACAGAAAGGCGGTGCGCGCCGGCCGTGCGACGGTAGACCCGGTCTATACGACCGAGGACGCGGCAGGTGCGCTGCGGCTGCTGCGTCCATGCAGGTATGGAGAGCGTATCAAAGCAGCAGAGGGCGTGGACGTCCGGTTTACAGACGTCGGTCACCTGCTCGGCGCAGCCTGCGTGGAGCTGTGGCTGACGGAGGGCGGAGAAACAAGGAAGCTCGTCTTCAGCGGCGACATCGGCAATACGAACCAGCCGCTGATCAGCGATCCTCTGACGATAGACGATGCTGACTATCTGGTGGTCGAATCCACCTACGGAAACCGGCTGCATGAGAAGCCCGGAGATACCGTTGCCGAGCTTGCCGCTGTTTTGCAGCGCGCCTTTGACCGGGGCGGCAGCGTGATCGTTCCGGCGTTCGCGGTCGGCAGAACGCAGGAGCTTTTGTACGCGATCCGCGAGATCAAGCAGAAGCGGTTGGTGCAGCGCCACAACGGCTGGCCGGTCTATCTGGACAGTCCGCTTGCTGAGGCGGCGACGGCTGTTTTCATGCAGTGTGAGCCGGAATATCTCGATGCTGAAACGCGGAATCTGCTGCGGCAGGGGATCAATCCGCTCTGGTCCGCCGATCTGTACCTGACAGAAAGTGTGGAGGAATCCAAGAGGATCAACGACGATCCGCGTCCGAAGGTGATCCTTTCCGCAAGCGGCATGTGCGATGCCGGCCGCATCCGGCACCACCTCAAGCACAATCTCTGGAAATGGGAGAATATCATCCTGTTCGCCGGATACCAGGCGGAGGGAACGCTGGGGCGTAGTCTGCTGAACGGTGCAAAAACAGTCCGCTTGTTTGGTGATGAGGTCTCGGTCCGTGCCGAGATCTGTGCCCTGCACGGGACCAGTGGACACGCGGACAGAGACGGGCTTCTCAAGTGGGTACAGGCGATCAAGCGCAAGCCCCGCATTGTATTTGTCAACCATGGGGATGAAGAAAACTGCGAAGCATTCCGGGACCGGCTGGTTTCGGAAGGCTACAGCGCGATCGCGCCGTTCAGTGGAACAGAATTTGATCTGCTGCATGGAAATTTCCTGATGGTCACAGAGGGACAGCGTATTGAGAAAAAGGGGCGTGCGCGAAAGAAGGAAGTCTTTACGCAGCTTATAGAGGCGGCACAGCGGCTTGTTGCTGTCGCAATGGCCTGCAGGGAGCAGTCCAATCAGAGGCTGCGGCGATTCACATCAGAGATCGAGCATCTGATCGACACCTGGAAGGACTGAAAAAACCGGCAGCCGCAAAACCATGCGGCTGCCGGTCTCTCTGAAGGTGACCGATGATGAAATTGGCAAGCGCCGTCAGCGAGAGATCCTGGCCCAAATGAACGTTTGGAAAACGCAGGATTGCTGTATGTATTTCGCGTTTCCCAAGCTGCACAGTTGGGCCAAAAGATCCGCGGAGGGCCGCAGACAATTTCATCAGCGGTTACAAAACAGGAGGTTCCCCGTTCGCTTTCTATCCTGCGGCCTGCGTCAACACGCACGCGAGTGTGCTCTGTGACATAAACGGCAGACAGATGCCGCTTGCACCCTCGCCGATCAGGATCTCCGTGCCACTCGGGCTGATCAGGAAGGGATAGGTCTCAGACATATAAAACGGTCCATCCGTGGTCTCATAGCTATTACCGCCCACAAGTGATAAGCTGAGCGTCACATAGCTCGGCCCGTCCAGAACGGTTTGGATCGTCCAGAAGCCGCTCCACATCTCCTCAAAGTCCATCTCGTCCTCGTAGCCCCAGTTCAGATCGACCGAGCCGCCGGTCTCGTCGTCCAGATAGAAGCGCAGCGAGAAATAGGCATTGCGGTCCGTGTCCCACGCCGTGGTCTCCGTGATCCAGCCCATGCCGTCACCCTGCGATCCGGCAAGACCGAGCGCCGTCATGCCGCTCCAGCCGGCTGAAAGACGGTCCGCGAGGTAGGACGGAACGTTCTGCCACGTGTACTCCGTAAAGTCAAAGGAGCGATTCATTCCATCCGTCGCGTAGCAGGGGGCGACGCGGGTATTCGCGTCGAGCGAGGGATACCATTCGCAGGTATTGCCGCTGTTGTCGGTGATAAAGAGCTGCGTGTCCGCCTCGTATGCCACACCATCAAGATTTGCAAACAGCAGCACCGGCTCGCCGGTCTCCGAGCGATAGAGAACCTCCGTGACCTCGTCGGTCCATGTCTCGGAGTTCCACTGCACGCGGTTGATGGCGACCGTTGCGTTTTCATCGACCGGCACGATGCAGTACAGATGCCCCGCGCCGCCGATGATATGCTCCTCGTCGATTTCCGCGATAAAGGGGTATTTGAGCAGCATGGCCTCGTTGGTTTCCCACAGCCACGCGGGGAAGCCCGCCTCGAAGCCCTCGTCAAACAGCCCGCCGACATAGCCGAGATACGCCACGCCGAACATCACGCCCTCAAGGTCGATCCGGTCGCGCAGCCAGAGCAGGCTCTGCGCCCCCTCCCGTGACAGCTGCAGGGAGGGCCCCGGCGCATCCCCCGCCGCATCCTCCGGCGACTCGTCCGCGTCCCGTTCCGCCCGCGCCGCAGCTGGGGCGTCCTGTGCCGGCTTCGGCTTTGTGAGCGTCTCGGCCGACACCTCAGGCTCCTCGTTGGACGGTTTGTCTGCTTTTTTCGCGCAGGCGCACAGCAGCGCCAGCAGCGTCAGCGCCAGCAGCAGCGCAAGTACTCGCTTGGGTGTTTTTTTCATAGCCGCTCCTTTCAGAATTTCCCGCTTCGTCCGGAACCGCCGCCGCCGGATTCGCTGCAGCTGCTCCCACTGCTGGAGGAGCTGCGCTCGATCCTCCGGCTGGAGGTCGTCTTGTGGGTAAAACGATCCGTTTGCTCCGTCAGTTGGAGTGCTTCAGAAATATAGGCGTTGGCCGTCACCTTTGCAGCCACAGAATCCATCTTCTGCCATATCACGGCAACAATGGCCCCTGCAGCAAGCAGGGACAGCCCCACCGCAATAAGGCATGGGATCAGCGCACTGGCGCGGACAGGCTTTCCGGCTGCGGCCTTTTCCAGATAGACGCCGCATTCCCTGACGTAGTCCTCAAAGCCGCCGTACCAGTCGTTCTCACCGAAATTGTCGAGGAAGACCTTTTCCAGCTTCTGCTGGCCGTAGCTGTTGAACGTATACTCGCAGCGTGAGCCGTAGCAGAACATCGCCCAGTCGCGATCGTCCATGCTGAGCAGGAGCATGATCCCGTCACGGTTCGGCCCTTCGCCCATGGTGTATTCATGGTAGATGGTGTAGGTCGCCTTATAGACGCCCTCGGAATGGAAGTCCCGATAGTCCTCCACGGTCACGATGTAAACGCCGACGCCGTATTTTTGGGAGACGGTCTGCGCCATCCTTTCCAGCATCGCATTTTCGTTTTCGCTGAGAAGTCCGGCCGCATCCGTCACATAAGGAAGCTGTGCGCCTGTCTGCTCAGCCGCGGCTGCGCGCGCGCAGAACACAAGCGCGATCATAAACACCAGTAGGAGAACGCGTGCTCTTTTTTTCACGTCTCAGCCCTCCCTAGCGTGCCATAAGCAGCAGCGCAGTCACGCTGATGGCAATGAGCGGCGCCGCGATCGCCGCGAACAAGCCGATGACCCGCTTCGTGCTGACGGGAAGGTTCCCTACCAGCTTGCCCGTCTGGCCGTTCATGGCAAAGAGAAAGTCCTTGCCCTCCCATCTTGTGTTCAGGATCCAGACGGGCAGCAGCGCGTAATGCACCTTGCCGCGCTTCAGGCGGATGTCGCGGCTCGTTTCAATGCAGGTGGTGTAGCCCGACACCGTGCGCTCCAGCGCAGACAGCAGCGAGCCTGCGCAGCGTTTGTCCGCCCGCTCCCGGCTGTCCTCCACGCTCACATCGTATTTATCTGCCAGAAATCCGGGCAGGTACGCCGTGGAAAACGGCTTGAGCTCTGCATAGTCATACGGCTCGATGGAATCCATGTAATCATCCGGCATTTTGCTGGATGCGTCCACCGGGATCTTTTCAAAGCCAATGGAACCAGCGCGGCTCACATCATAGTGACTGGTCTCCGTGATCTCATAATCACCCGAGGTGTAGGTATGTACCTGCGTAGCATGGAACCGCGCGCTTCCGCTGGCCACGCCATCGTACATCCAGAAGGGTACATACACGCCCTTGATCTCCTCCAGATGGTTGGCCTTGGAGAATGTTGACGGCAGCAGAGGCTTTTTGCGATAGTGCCTTTTCAGCGCCTTGATGGCATCCTCCTTGTTCAGCTTAAAGGGAAGCACAAAGTCGGGCTTCAAAATGCCGGTGAACTGTCCCGGGATCACTGACGGATTTCCGCAGTATGGGCAGGAGGTGGCTGCGGTCGTCACGTCGCAGAGCAGCTCCGCGCCGCACGACGGGCAGCTGTAGGCCTTCATCCCGGCCGCGTCTGCGCCCCAGTCCTCACTCAGGCCGGACGCATCCCAGTCAGAGCCGTCCGCGGCGCCGGCGGAGGGAGCCTGCCCGGCGGTCTCCCTCTGCGCGGCCTCGGCCGCCTTTTGCTCCTTTTGGGCGTAGAGCGCCTCGATCTCGGCTACGTCAAAGCTTGCGCCGCAGTAGTCGCACTCCAGCCGCCCGGAGCTTCCCACAAAATGCAGCGGGCCCGTGCAGGCGGGGCACTGATAATTTGTTACTTGTGTTGCCATGTTCCTTCCTCGTTTCCTGTGTCGGTGCCTGACGGCACCGCAGCCCTACTCTCTGTGGTAAGTCAGCCCGCCGCCCAATATGACCTCGTTTTGCGTATCGTACAGGACGTACAGATCCGCCGCCGCATGGTCGCTGTTTCCCAGCACGATCTCCTGCAGGTGCTCGGCCACGTCCTCACTGTATTCTCCGCCGAAATACGACGTCTTGAACGCGGACTCGACGCGCAGCTCCCAGCCATTCCATTTCTGCTCCGTTTCGTCGAACCACAGTTCCGCCGCGCGCAGCTCGCTGCCGTCCGCGTCCACGGAAAACACATATTTCTGCAGGCCGTCCTCGGAGATCCACGTGCCCTCGAGCAGCGCAAACGTATTGCGCGTCTGCTCATGCTCGGCGCGCTCCCGCTCTGCCTGCGCCTGCCGCTCCGCGTCGCTGTAATACCGCGCCTCGTCGCCCATCGTCATCACGCCGTAATCCATCCAGAGCGTATCCGCCAGCCATGCAAACTGCGGGGAGTCCAGATAGCGCAGGTGATAGATCGTGTCGTGTGCGCTGTCGTCGATCGTCAGCCCGCTGATCTGCTCGGCAAACTCCGCCTTGACGGTCAAAACGCCGTTTCGGAACGTATGCTCGAACTGATCGCCCAGATCCTCAAAATTCGCGTCGTAGCAGCGGATCGGATTGTCCTTGAACTGACCGCCGCGGTAATAGAGCTTCATGCTCCCCGGACTGTACGCGGTTTTTTTGATGTGAAAGTCGTCAAAAAGGACCGCCGTCTCCGGGTACTGATACACGCGCTCGGCGCCGCCGCAGGCGGCCAGCCCGAGCAGGCCCATCCACAGGCCTGCCGTGATCAGGAGCGTTTTGAGCTTCACAGCATCACCTCCGTTTTTTCGCATATAGCCGGCTTCTCCCGCTCCAAATTGGGGCGGGAGCCGGTTTTTATACAGATTTTCAGTAGAACGCCAACCTTACTGGAACGTCATGTTGCTGAGAATGATGTCGGGCATCGTTCCCGGGAAGCAGTCCAATTTCGTCAGTCCGATGGACAGTGCGCGGCCGTCGTCGATCTGCGCGACATACTGGATCCAATTGTAGCCGATGTGCTTGTAGGTGCGGCCTTTGAAGGTGATGCCGCCGATCACGCGATCGTCGATGTCCTGATAGTTTTCAAAGTCGTCCTTGTAGTAGTCGAAGTCCTCCACATTGGTTCTTACCTCGAATCTGATGGCGCCTGCGCCGAAGGCTGTGGGATCGTCGTTTTCCACCAGGCAGCGCCCCCTATCATCGAACGACCAGCCGGATACCGGGATCTTCGTCATGATCTTGACCTTCACATCGTCTTTTGCAAACTGGGCGAT
>CAKTXA010000045.1 GCA_934631005.1 uncultured Oscillospiraceae bacterium | reverse complement strand
TCATTCATCACGTTGGTTAATGAATACTGAATAATTCTAGTCGTAACGTAGGGGAGGGGCTTGCCCCTCCCGCTGGTGGTCAGCTGTGGCTTTTGCACGTACCGCAGAGCGGAATGCACCCCCTGCCTTCCCCTCGGGGCCGATTCCCCCTATCAGGGGGAAATGTCCCGAAGGGACAAAGAGGGTAGGGACAGGTGCCCCCGCAGGGGGCGGATGAGGGCCGGGGAGCACTAAAACATAGCTTTGCATGCTCAGCAAAATGCAACTGCTCCCCGACCCTCATCAGTCTGCTCCGCTTCGCTCCGCAGCCAGCTTCCCCGAGGGGAAGCCAAGGGGCCCTCAGCAAATCGGCGCTGCCCCAAAAAGAACGGTGGCGCGTACTGGCGGGAGGGGCAAGCCCCTCCCCTACATTACGACGAAAATCGGCAGTATGGCGCAAAAACCCCGCCCTCCCAATTTGGGAGGGCGGGGTACCTTACCTTATCTTTTCAGCACAGCTTCGCGCCGGCGGGGATGGTGTCATCCACCATGATCAGGTGCAGCTTTTCCTCGCCGTGTTCCTTGTGCACGGCGGACAGGAGCATGCCGCAGGACTGAAGGCCCATCATCTTGCGCGGGGGGAGGTTGACGATGGCCACCAGCGTCTTGCCGAGCAGCTGCTCCGGCTCGTAGAATTTGTGGATGCCGGACAGGATCTGCCGGTCCGTGCCCGTGCCGTCGTCCAGCGTGAAGCGTAACAGCTTGTCGGATTTTTTCACCGCTTCGCAGGCTTTCACCTTCACGGCGCGGAAGTCCGACTTGCAGAACGTGTCAAAATCGACCGCTTCTTCGGCATACGGTTCGACTTCCACCGCAGGCAGGGCGGCCTTTTTCTGCGCCTCGTGCAGCGCGTCCAGCTTTTCCAGCGCCGCCGCGGCGTCGATGCGCGGGAAGATGGCCTCGCCCTTGTGCACCGTCACGGTCTGCGGCAGCGCGCCCCACTGCCCGGCGGCGTCCCACGTGGTCACGTCGGCCGACGCGCCGATCTGCGCAAAGATCTTCGCGCACGATTCCGGCATAAACGGCAGCAGCAGCGTCGTGCAGATGCGCACGGACTCGAGGAGGTTATACAGAACCATCGCAAGCCGCGGCTTTTGCGCATCAATCTTCGCCAGCGCCCAGGGCATGGTCTCGTCGATATACTTGTTGGCCCGCTGGATGCACTTGAACACCTCGTCCAGCCCGTTCTGCAGCTGGAATTTTTCCATCTGCTCGGCATACCGCGCGCGCAGGCCGGAGAGCAGGGCGATGAGGTCATCGTCAAAGTCGCCCGCCTGCTTGCCTTCCGGCAGCGTGCCGCCGAAGTACTTCTCCGCCATCGCCGTGGTGCGGGAGACGAGGTTGCCAAGGTCGTTCGCGAGGTCGATGTTGATGGTGCTGATGAGCAGCTCATTGGAGAAATTGCCGTCGGAGCCGAATGGGAACGTGCGCAGCAGGAAGAAGCGCAGCGCGTCCACGCCGAACATCTCGGCCAGCACGTAGGGGTCGACGACGTTTCCCTTGGACTTGGACATCTTGCCGCCGTCGATGACGAGCCAGCCGTGGCCGTACACGTGCTTCGGCAGCGGCTCGCCCAGGCTCATCAGCATGGCCGGCCAGATGATGGAGTGGAAGCGGACGATCTCCTTGCCCACGATGTTGATGCCCGGCCAGTACTTTTTGTAGTCGTCATAGCGGTCGTTCTCATAGCCGAGGGCGGTGATGTAGTTCGTCAGCGCGTCCAGCCACACGTACACCACGTGCTTCGGGTCAAACGTGACCGGGATGCCCCAGGTAAAGCTCGTGCGGGACACGCACAGATCCTCAAGGCCCGGGTCGATGAAGTTTTTCACCATCTCGTTCACGCGGCTTTTCGGCTGCAGAAAGTCGGTGTTCACCAGCAGATCGCGGATGCGGTCGGCGTACTTCGAGAGCCGGAAGAAGTAGGCCTCCTCCTCGGCGTCCACCACCGGGCGGCCGCAGTCGGGGCAGCAGCCGTCCTTCAGCTGCGACTCTGTCCAGAAGCTCTCGCAGGGGGTGCAGTACTTCCCCTTGTACGTGCCCTTGTAAATATCGCCGCTGTCATACATCTTTTTGAAGATGCGCTGCACGGCGGCCACATGATAGTCGTCGGTCGTGCGGATGAAGCGGTCGTTGGAGATGTTCATCAGCTTCCACAGGTCCAGGATGCCCTTGGGGCCGGTGACGATGTGGTCCACAAATTCCTGCGGCGTCACGCCCGCGGCCTTCGCCTTTTCCTCGATCTTCTGCCCGTGCTCGTCCGTGCCGGTGAGGAACATGACGTCCTCGCCCTTCAGCCGGTGATAGCGCGCGATGGCGTCGGTTGCAACGGTGCAGTACGCATGGCCGATGTGCAGCTTATCCGACGGATAATAGATCGGCGTGGTGATATAAAACGTGTCTCTGCATTTTTCACACATGGAAAATACCCTCTCTCTCCCCGCCCAAACCCGAATGAAAGGCCGGCGGTTGTTATCCTTATTAGCATACCCGTTTTGACGGAGAATGTCAACGAATTTCGCAGGAAGGCGCGGTCGTAACGCAGAGTGTACGCTATTCGTCGTAACGTAGGGGCGGGGCTTGCCCCGCCCGTTGGTGGGCAGCTGTGGCTTTTGCGCGCACCGCGGGACGGCAGGCACCCCATACCTTCCCCTCGGGGCCGATTCCCCCTATCAGGGGGAAATGTCCCGAAGGGACAAAGAGGGTAGGGACAGGTGCCCCCGAAGGGGGCGGATGAGGGTCGGGGAGCATTTGCGGTTTGCTTTGCAGTTGTTCCAAAACGTGACTGCTCCCCGGCCCTCATCAGTCGGCTTCGCCGACAGCTTCCCCCAGGGGAAGCTATGGGGCCCTCAGCAAATCGGCACTGCGGCAAAGGAACGATACCGCGTACCAGCGGGAGGGGCAAGCCCCTCCCCTACGTTACGACGAAATACGAAAATAAAAAATCAGGCAGCTTCTGCTGCCTGATTTTTTCACAGTATCGCTTAGCCAAACACGGCCAGCAGGAAGCCGGCGGCGATGGCGGAGCCGATGACGCCCGCGACGTTCGGGCCCATGGCGTGCATGAGCAGGAAGTTCGACGGGTTCTCCTTCTGGCCCTCGATCTGCGACACACGCGCCGCCATCGGCACGGCGGACACGCCCGCGGAGCCGATGAGGGGGTTGACCGTGCCGCCGGAGAGCTTGCACATGACGTTGCCGCCCAGCAGACCGCCCGCGGTGGAGATCGCGAACGCGACGAGACCCAGAATGATGATCTTGATGGTCTCCAGCCGCAGGAAGTTCGAGGCGACCATGGTCGCGCCCACGGACGTGGAGAGCATGATGGTGACGATGTTCATCAGCGCGTTCTGCGACGTGTCGGACAGACGGTCGGTGCAGCCGCACTCACGGAAGAGGTTGCCCAGCATCAGGCAGCCGACCAGCGGCGCCGTGGAGGGCAGAAGCAGGATGACGAAGATGGACACGATGATCGGGAAGAGGATCTTCTCGGTCTTGGTGACCTCGCGGGTCTGGACCATCTTGATCTGGCGGTCCTTCTTCGTGGTCAGCAGCTTCATAATGGGCGGCTGGATCAGCGGGATGAGCGCCATGTACGAATATGCCGCAATGGCGATCGCGCCCAGCAGCTCCGGGGCCAGCTTATTCGTCAGGAAGATGGCCGTCGGGCCGTCCGCGCCGCCGATGATGCCGATGGAGGCGGCCTGCGGGCCGGTGAAGCCGAGCAGGATCGCGCCGAAGAAGGCCACGAACACGCCCAGCTGCGCCGCCGCGCCGAGCAGCAAGCTCTTCGGGTTGGAGATCAGGGGGCCAAAGTCGGTCATCGCGCCGACGCCCATGAAGATGATCGACGGATAGATACCGGCCTTCACGCCGATGTAGAATACGTCCAGCAATCCCGCGTTCGACAGGACGTGACCGTAGCTGTGGTAGTACGGGCTGTTGGGATCGAGGAAAGCATCCCACAGCTCGGGGTGATACAGAGCGTTGGTGGCGTTGAGCTCCGCCGTCTGGCTGGTGAAGTAGCTGACGTTTGCAAGCAGACAGCCGAACGCGATGCCGACGAGCAGCAGCGGCTCGAACTTCTTCACGATGCCGAGATACAGCAGCACGCACGCGATGACGATCATCACGAGGCTTTTCCAGCCGTCGCCCATGAAGAACGCCGCGAAGCCGGATTCGTTGACCAGCTTCATCAGAGTTGCGCCTACATTAAATCCCATACCAGTGCCTCCTTACGCCAGAACGACCAGCGGAGCACCCGTATCCACGACAGAACCCTTGGAGGTGGCGACCTGCGCGACAACGCCGTCACGCGGGGCAAGGATCTCGTTTTCCATCTTCATGGCTTCCAGAATGACCAGGATGTCGCCGGCCTTGACGCTGTCGCCCTGGGCGCAGCAGACCTTGAGGATGTTGCCGGGCATCGGGGACGCGACGACCTCACCGGCGGCGAGGGACGCGGCGGGCGCCGGCGCGGCTGCGGGAGCCGCGGCAGGTGCGGCAGCAGGGGCGGCTGCGGGGGCAGCCGGTGCGGCTGCGGGCGCGGGGGCGTAGGCCTCGTACTCGTCTACGAGCATGGCCTTCTCTTCATCGACCTCGACCTCATAGGTCTTGCCGCTCAGCGTGATCTTATATTTCATAATCACTGGACCTCCTTGATAGATTTGAAGCGCAGGGTGTTCAGGGGCTTGCCGGTCTTGTGCGCGACGATGGCCATGATGAGCGCGGCGTCGCGGTCGGGCGTGCCGTAGAGCTTCACATCACCGGCGGTGCCGGGAGCCTCGGGCGCTGCGGGCTTTGCCGCCGGCGCAGGCGCCGCCGCGGGCGCGGGCTCGGCCGCCTTGGCCTTCGCCTGCTTGCCCACCATGATCTTGCCGACGATCATAATGACGACCATCAGCGCGATCAGCCCGATGAACACGACGATGTAGCCAAGCAAAGCAACAAGACCCGCCGTGCCGACGCCGATATGCTCCATGGCGGCGTTGATCAGAAACAGTTCGTTCATACCGTCTCCCCCTTACGCCTCTTCGATCACATAGGTCGTGATCTTCTCCTCGTCAGCCTTGCGCTGCTCAAGGAACTTGCGGGCCTGATCCGGGAAGCAGATGTAGCTCATCACGTCCTCGTCGCTGCGGGCCAGCTCGCCCAGAGCCTCCTTCGCGGCCTGGAACTCCTCGCCGGTGCGCTTGCAGTCCTCGTCGCGGCAGTCGATGGGCTTTTCCATGCCCGCTTCCTTCAGGACGCGCGCCTGAATTTCTTCATTCACGGGCGCGGGCGCGATGCCGTATTCACCCTTGAAGTATGCCTTGACCTCCTTGGAGATCTGCTTGTAGCGCTCGCCGAGCAGCACGTTGGTGACGGCCTGATTGCCGACCATCTGCGAAAGCGGCGTGACCAGCGGGGGATAGCCGAGGTCCTTGCGGACATTGGGGATCTCCTCCAGCGCGGCGTCGAACTTATCCATCGCCTTCATATCGGTGAGGTTCGCGATCATGTTGGACAGCATGCCGCCCGGGACCTTGTACACCAGCGCCTGCGCGTCGGTGGCCATGGACTTGGGGTTGATGCGGCCGGAGTCGACGTATTTCTGCTTGATGGGCTTGAAGAAATCGTTGACCTTGTTGATGGCCTCTTCATTGAGGCCCGTGTCGATGCCGTACTGGCCGAGGGCGTAGAACATCGTCTCGGTCGCGGGCTGGGACGTGCCGTTGGAGAAGCAGGAGGTGGCGCAGTCGATCACGTCGATGCCGGACTCGATCGCCTTCGTCACGGTCATGTACGCCATGCCGGTGGTGCAGTGCGTGTGCAGGATCAGGGGCATATCGCCCACGGCGTCCTTGATGCCCTTGATGAGGGATTCGGCCTCAAACGGGCTCATGGTGCCGGCCATGTCCTTCAGGCAGATGGTGTCAAAGCCCATGTTCTTGAGCTCTTTGCACATCGCAACGTACTTTTCCACCGTGTGCACCGGGCTCTGCGTGTAGCTGATGCAGCCGGAGGCGACGGTGTTCTTCGTGGCATACTTCTTGGTGGCCTCCAGGGCGGTGGCGATGTTGCGGAAGTCGTTCAGCGCGTCAAAAATACGCAGGATGTCGATGCCGTTCTGGATGGAAAGCTCCACGAACTTTTCCACCACGTCATCGTGGTAGTGCTTGTAGCCCAGCAGGTTCTGCCCGCGCAGGAGCATCTGGAGCTTCGTGTTGGGCATGCGCTTGCGGATGTTCCGCAGGCGCTCCCACGGATCCTCGTTGAGGTACCGCAGGCAGGAGTCGAATGTGGCCCCGCCCCAGCATTCTGCCGAATAGTAGCCGGCCTTGTCCATTTCGGGCAGGATCGCTTCGTAATCGGAGTAGGGCAAACGGGTCGCCATCAGGGACTGGTTCGCGTCGCGAAGAACAGTTTCGGTGATCTGAACCTTCTTCATAGAATTTCCTCCATCTTTATTTTGTCACGTCTCTCTCGAACGTGTGGGTTTCGCGCAGAGAAAAGAGGGCGCCGTATCCTTGTCGCACCGGCGAATTGCAGGCACCCCATAGCTTCCCCTGGGGGAAGCTGTCAGCCGCAGGCTGACTGATGAGGGCCGGGGAGCACTGACGGATAGCTTAGCAGCTGTGCCAAAACGTAACTGCTCCCCAACCCTCATCAGTCTGCTCCGCTGCGCTCCGCAGCCAGCTTCCCCGAGGGGAAGCCAAGGGGTGCATTCCGCGCCGCCGTACGTGCAAAAACAGCACCTGCGTCCCGCCCGGGAGCAATGCCCTCCGGGCGGGACGGGTCAAACGGATGCTTAGAGCTTCGGGCCTGCAGCCACGAGGGCCTTGCCGGCTTCGTTGCCTTCGTACTTGGCGAAGTTCTTGATGAAGCGGGAGGCGAGGTCCTTCGCCTTCTTGTCCCACTCGGCAGCGTCGGCATAGGTGTCGCGCGGATCGAGGATCTCGGTGGCAACGCCGGTCAGCTCGGTGGGGATCTCAAAGCCGAAGTACGGCAGCTTCTTGGTGGGGGCCTTGTTGATGTCGCCGTTCAGGATGGCGTCGATGATGCCGCGGGTATCCTTGATGGAGATACGCTTGCCCGTGCCGTTCCAGCCGGTGTTCACAAGGTAGGCCTTCGCGCCGCTCTTTTCCATCTTCTTGACCAGCTCCTCGGCGTACTTCGTGGGATGCAGCTCGAGGAACGCCTGGCCGAAGCAGGCGGAGAACGTCGGGGTGGGCTCGGTGATGCCGCGCTCGGTGCCGGCGAGCTTCGCGGTGAAGCCGGACAGGAAGTAGTACTTCGTCTGCTCCGGGGTCAGGATGGACACCGGGGGCAGCACGCCGAACGCGTCGGCGGACAGGAAGATGACCTCCTTGGCGGCCGGCGCAGAGGAGACCGGGCGGACGATCTTTTCAATATGGTCGATGGGGTAGGACACACGGGTGTTCTCGGTGACGGACTTGTCGGCAAAGTCGATCTTGCCGTCTTTATCCAGCGTGACGTTCTCCAGCAGCGCGTTGCGCTTGATGGCGTTGTAGATGTCGGGCTCGGAGTCCTTGTCGAGGTTGATGACCTTGGCATAGCAGCCGCCCTCGAAGTTGAAAACGCCCTTGTCGTCCCAGCCGTGCTCGTCGTCGCCGATCAGCAGGCGCTTCGGGTCGGTGGACAGGGTGGTCTTGCCGGTGCCGGACAGGCCGAAGAAGATGGCGGTGTTCTCGCCGTTCATGTCGGTGTTGGCGGAGCAGTGCATGGAGGCGATGCCCTTCAGGGGCAGGTAGTAGTTCATCATGGAGAACATGCCCTTCTTCATCTCGCCGCCGTACCAGGTGTTGATGATGACCTGCTCACGGCTGGTGATGTTGAAGGCGACGCAGGTCTCGGAGTTGAGGCCCAGCTCCTTGTAGTTCTCGACCTTGGCCTTGGAGGCGTTGTACACGACGAAGTCGGGCTCGAAGTTCTGGAGCTCTTCTTCGGTCGGACGGATGAACATGTTGGTGACGAAGTGCGCCTGCCAGGCGACCTCAACGATGAAGCGGATGGCCATGCGGGTGTCCTTATTGGCGCCGCAGAACGCGTCCACGACGAACAGGCGCTTGTTGCACAGCTCCTTCACGGCCAGATCCTTGACGGTGGCCCAGGTGGACTCGGTCATCGGATGGTTGTCGTTCTTGTAGGCCTCAGAGGTCCACCACACGGTGTTCCTGGAGTTATCGTCCATGACGATATACTTGTCTTTGGGGGAGCGGCCGGTGTAGATGCCGGTCATCACGTTCACGGCGCCCAGCTCGCTGACCTGGCCGACCTCATAGCCCGTCAGGCCCGGCTTGGTCTCCTCGGCGAAAAGGGCCTCATACGAGGGGTTGTGGACGATCTCGGTGGTACCGAAAATGCCATACTTTTCAAGATTCAGTTCGGACATATATGACTACCTCTTTCTAAAAAATTTGTAACATCAAAAAGTGAAAGCCATCTCTCACCAAATAGCAGTATACCACGGATTTGTCACAATTTCCACCACATTTTTCACGGAAATAAATTTTTTTTGCAAACCTCAAACTTTTTCGATTTTTGCCCGTTTCCGACCCACGACACCCGCCCTCCCGCAGGCTCGCAGCAGCGGCTTTTGCACGCACCGGCGGGAGGGTGTGCACCCCATACCTTCCCCTCGGGGAAGGTGGCCCCAAAGGGGCCGGATGAGGGCCGGGGAGCACCTACGGTTTGCTTTGCAGTTGTGCCAAAACGCAACTGCTCCCCGGCCCTCATCAGTCTGCTCCGCTACGCTCCGCAGTCATCTGTCCCTACCCTCTTTGTCCCTTCGGGACATTTCCCCCTGATAGGGGGAATCGGCCCCGAGGGAAAGCCAAGGGGCCCTCTGTAAATCGGCGCTGCCGCAAAAGAGATGAAGGGCGAATAAAAAGGGCGGGACCTGTCCCGCCCTTACCTTATATATTCCTCTAATCCAGCGCAAATGCGGCGTACACGGCCCCGTCCGTCGGCGTATCCAGCCAGCGGGCGTAGAATCCCGGCGCCGGCAGCAATATCTCCGTCTGCCCCAGCGCGGCGGCGAGCGCCGGGAGGACGCGCGCGTCGGGCAGCAGCTCGTCGGCGCGGAGGCGGCCGTCGGGGAGCCTGCGCACCGCGGCGCAGCCGAGCGCCCCGGGCGCGTCCAGCAGGTAAAACGTGTCGTCCAGCGCCGCGTACTCCAGCGTGGGCTTATCGTACCGGATGTGCGGCGCATCCCCCAACAGCGTCTCGCGCAGGCCCGCGTAGGCCGTGGCGGTCACGACCTCCGCCCGCCCTGCGGGCAGAGGGAGCATTTGCGGCGCATACGCCGCACGCCCGCCGGAAAAGCCGAGCTTTTCATACATCGCCCCCAACTCCTCCGTCGCCGCCGAGAGCAGCATCAGCCGCACGCCGCGGCTTTTGAGCTTTTTTTCGGCGTATTGCAGCAGCCCGCGGCACGCGCCCTGATGCCGGAAGCGCTCGTCCGTCGCCACGGCGTAGACATATGCCGCCTTCTGCTCGCCCTCTGCGCACACCAGCGTCTGCGGCAGGCAGAAGAGCATCGCGCACAGCGCGTCCCCCTCCCGCGCCGCGAACACGTCGCTGACGGGAAAGAGCGTCTTAAAAAACGCGTCGATCGTCTGCTCGTCGTCACAGAACGCCTGCCGCCACAGCGCGCGCAGCGCGGGGCGGTCGTCATCCCCTGCCCGTGTGTATCTCATACGCCGTCCTCCTGCCAGTCGGCGATGTATTTGCGCAGCAGCAGCGTCGGCTGATACGACTCCTTGGCGCGCCGCAGGCCCTCCTCGCCCATGTCGTCCTCGCGGTTGAGCCAGCGCACGGCGGGGTATTTTTCCGCCACCATGCGCGAAAATTCGCGGTTGATCATCGGATAGGCCCCGTTTACGTCCGGGAACGCCTTTTCGAACATCACATCATAATACTGCTCATGCATCGGCGCGCCGATGGAGAACGCCGCGACCTTGTCGCCGATGAACAGCAGCAGCCCGTCCAGCTGAAGCTCCGCAAAATGCTCGACCGCGCGGCGCAGGGCGATCTTTTCGTTGTCGATCTCGCGCCCGGCCGGGTGCTGCGCGTACCACAGCTTCGCCATCTGCGTGCACAGCGGCAGATTTTCCGCCGTCACGCGCTCCGTGTGCCAGTCGTCGTGCTCCTGCAAAAAGCGGTTAATATGATTGCGCTTTGCCTGCAGCTTTTTTCCGTGCAGCTCGCACAGCTCCTCCACGGTGTAGATGTAGTCGAACGAATCACGGTACTCCGTAAAGGTAAAGCGCCCCGGCGCGGCCTGCTCCAAAACCGCCTTTGTCTCGTCCGTCACACCGCGCAGGGCCAGCCGCAGCCCGTGCGCCCGCGCGGTGTCGTGCAGCTGCTCGATGACGGGCATCGCGTCGCCGTCTCCCGCGGGGTACAGGCAGATGAGCTGCCCCGAGTGCGCCAGCGCCTGCGTCACAAAGCCGTCGACCTCCGCCAGCGCCCCGTAATACCCCTCCCAGAGGTACATATTGCCAAACGTATAGTCCGCCCCCGGATACGCGCACCGGCGCAGGATGGGCTGCACCCAGCTCAAGTCGCGCACAGTCGGCGCATGAAATTCGATCATAAAAAATTCCTCCGTTTCTACACCCAGTATATCATGCGCGTCAATTCCCCAAAAAATGATTTTTGAGTTGACAAACGGGGAAAAACCGTCTATAATTCTCTAGTCTGCCGCAGTATGCAGTGCAGAAGGGAAGCTCTGATCCAATCGACGAGAGCATTCGGCGAAAGATTTTGGCCCAAGACAAGGTTTGAAAACGCAGGAATACTTTGTGTATTTCAAGTTTTCGAACCGCAGGATTGGGGCAAAAGATTCGGCAAAGGCCGAAGACGATTTGATCTGAGGTTCCCAATATCCTTACCGCCAGCGAGACTGGCGGTCATCAGTCCAGAAGGAGGTGCAACATCATGGCAAAGCTTTCCGCAAAGTATGAGATCCTCTATATCATCGACCCCGCGCAGGGTGAAGAGGGTATCGCGGCTCTCGTGGAAAAATTCAAGGGTCTGACGGAGACGTACGGCTCGGTGTCCAGTGTTGAAGAGTGGGGTAATCGCCGCCTGGCTTACCCGATCAACGACCTGACCGACGGCTACTATGTCTACATGACCTGCGAGACCAAGCCGGAGATGCCGGCTGAGCTCGACCGTGTCTTTAAGATCACGGATGGGATCCTGCGTTCCATCATCGTGGCGGTCGAAGAGTAAGGGGGCGGTTTCATGCTGAACCATATCGTTCTCATGGGACGTCTGACCCGTGACCCCGAGCTGCGCCGGACCGGCAGCGGCATCGCGGTCGCATCCTTTACCCTCGCCGTGGACCGCGATTACGCGGCTCAGGGCGCAGAACGGGAAACGGATTTCGTGGACATCGTGGCCTGGCGCAGCACGGCTGAATTTGTCAGCAAGTACTTCACCAAGGGCCGCATGGCAGTGGTCTCCGGCCGGCTGCAGATCCGCAACTGGCAGGATAAAGACGGCAACAAGCGCCGCAGCGCCGAGGTCGTGGCAAACGACGTCTACTTCGGCGACTCCAAGCGCGACGGAGCGGCCCCCGGCGGCTTCGACCAGTCCGTCCCCAGCTACGCCTCCGCCCCCGCCCCGGCGGCCTATGCCGCTCCGGCCAACGGCGGTGCGTCCGATTTCGCCATGCTGGAAGACAACGATCCTGAGCTTCCGTTCTAAGAATTTTTCCACAAATACTGTAAGGAGGTTTCTCAATGGCTATGGCTACTGACCGTGCCCGTCCCCGCCGCCGTAAGAAGGTTTGCTCCTTCTGCGTGGATAAGGTCGAGCACATTGATTTCAAAGATACCGCAAAGCTCCGCCGTTACCTGTCCGAGCGCGGCAAGATCCTGCCCCGCCGCACGACCGGTACGTGCGCCGCGCATCAGCGCCAGCTGACGGTCGCCATCAAGCGCGCCCGCCACATCGCCCTGCTGCCCTACGTTGCAGAGTAAAAGGCACAAAAAAGCTCCCCGGTTCCAACAGGAACCGGGGAGCTTTTTTGAAGTAAGAGTGAAAAGTGAATAGTGAAAAAGTAAGCGCACGCTGCCGAATCCCCGGCGCAGGAGCGGGATGATAGGCACCCCTTGGCTTCCCCTGGGGGAAGCTGGCTGCGGAGCGAAGCGGAGCAGACTGATGAGGGTCGGGGAGCAGTCACGTTTTGCTGAGCATGCTA
>CAKTXA010000044.1 GCA_934631005.1 uncultured Oscillospiraceae bacterium | reverse complement strand
CAGGCTGTAAAACTGTAAAGGATCATCCCGAACATTTTGTAAACAATCTGGGCTTGACAGTGGTCATCGGCCCCTACGGGGTGGCTTAGAAACGATCGTTTACTTATCCACATAGTTATCCTTTGTTGACAAACATAATGTGGAATACCGTGAAACGGGTGTTTCACGGATGGGGCTGTGGAAAGGCGGTTGGTTTTCCACAGCCGGGTGTGGATTGGGAACGCTGTGGTACCAATGGGTTTGGGAGTTTTCCACAGATCGTTCGTCCTACTACGTATTACTACGAATATATTCCCTTCCTTTCTAAGAAAGAAGGGGGAAAGAGGTGCTGATATGAAATTCACCTGTGAAAAAGTCCGGCTCGTCTCGGCGATCTCCGTCGCCTCGCGGACCGTGGCGCAGAAAAGCGCCATCCCCGCGCTGGAGGGCATCCTCCTGAAGGCGGGCGAGGTCAAGGTCATGCTGACGGGCTACAATCTGGAGACGGGCATCACCGTCGGTCTGGACGCCGATATTGCGGAGCCGGGCGCGTGCATCATGCCGGCGCGGCTGTTTTTCGACATCATCCGCAAGCTGCCGGACGATACCGTGAACGTGCAGGTGGATGAGAACTACAAGGTCTCCATCCGCGGCGGCATTTCGTCGTTCACCATCACGGCAACGTCCGCCGACGACTACCCGGAGCTGCCCGACGTGGAGTCCGACAAGGGCATCCGCATCCCGCAGCAGGAGCTGCGCGAGATGATCTCCGGCACCATCTTTGCCGTGAGCGACAATTTTGCCCGGCCGGTGCACACGGGCTGTATGTTTGAGATCGAGGACGATTCGGTCACCGTGGTGGCGGTGGACGGCTACCGGCTGGCGCTGCGGCGCTACTTTCCGAAGGAGGGACTGCAGCGGAAGCTCAAATTCGTCGCGCCGTCGCCCGCGCTCAAGGAGTGCGAAAAGATCCTGACCGACGACGCGGACGACGCCGTCATCTACCTTGGCTCCAAGCACATCCTGTTCAAAATGGGCGACGCCACGCTCGTCTGCCGCATTCTCGACGGCGACTTCCTCGACTGGCGCAAGGTCCTGCCGCAGGACAACCCCATCCGCGTGACGGCGAATGTGGCGCGCATCACCGACTCCATCGAGCGCGTGGGGCTCATCATCTCCGAAAAGCTCAAAAGCCCGGTGCGCTGCATCATGGGCGAAAATGAGCTCGATTTCCGCACCACCTCCACCATCGGCGAGGCGCACGACGTGTGCCCCGTGGCGGGCGACGGCGGCGATCTCGAGATCGGCTTCAACTGCAAATATCTGCTGGACGCGCTGCGCGCCGTGCCCACCGAGGAGGTCTCGGTGGAGCTGATGAACGGGCTGAGCCCGATCGTCCTGAACCCGTGCGACGGCAGCCGGAAATATTCGTATATGGTACTGCCGGTGCGGCTGAAGGCGGGGGAGTAAGATGAAGGTTCGCGTGACGAAAAAGCTGTCGGACGCGCCGATCGACGTGGCGATCACGACGGAGTTTATTAAATTGCAGGACTTTCTCAAGTTTGCGAACGCCGTCGAATCCGGTGGCATGGCGAAGAATTTCATTGTGAACGGCGAGGTGCTGGTAAACGGCGAAGTCTGCACGCAGCGGGGCAAAAAGCTCCGCCCGGGCGACACCGTGACGTTTTTGCAGAACACCTGGCGCGTGGCGGAGACGGACGCATGAGGCTCGACCGGCTGCGGCTGTATGATTTCCGCAATTATGAAGCGCTGGACGCCCGCTTTGTGCCCGGGGTGAATCTGCTGGTCGGCGATAATGCGCAGGGCAAGACGAACCTGCTGGAGGCCATCGGCTATCTCTCCACCGGCCGCAGCTTCCGCACGGCAAAGCCGCAGGAGCTCATCCGCTTCGGCGCGGAGTTCTGCGATCTGCAGGCCGAGATCACCGGGGCCGAGCGCGCGCAGACGCTGCGCGCGGTGCTGTTTGCGGCGAGGCGGCCGCGGCAGCTGTATATCGGCGGGGTGAAGCAGAAGTCGGCGGCGGGCCTGCCCGGCGTGCTCACGACGGTTTTATTCTGCCCCGAGGAATTGCAGGTGCTCAAAAACGGCGCGGCGGGGCGGCGCAAGCTCCTCGACACGGCGCTGTGCCAGCTGCGCCCGGCCTATGCCGCGGCGCTAGCGGAATACGGGCGGCTGCAGGAGCAGAAAAGCCGCATCCTCAAGGATCACGCTGTGCTGCCGCAGCTTTTGGAGCCGCTGCCGGAATATAACTACCGCATGGCGCAGGTGGGCGCGGTGCTGATCGAGTACCGCGCGCGCTATCTTTGTGCGCTGGAGCAGGCCGCGGCGGACTATCACCGCGAGTTTTCCGGCGGAAAAGAGCAGTTAAGGCTGCGGTATCAGACGGTGTCGACCATCGAGGATCCGTTTGCACCGCGAAAAGAGCTGTTTGAGGCGATCTTACTGCATCAGGAGCGGCATTACCGCGCGGAGCTTGAGTCCGGCCAGTGCCTGACCGGCCCGCATAAGGACGATTTTGAGGCGTCCATTGACGACAAACCGGTCAAGAGCTTCGGCTCGCAGGGGCAGACGCGCACGGCGTCGATCAGCCTGAAGCTCGCCGAGCGCGAGCTTCTGCGCCGCGACACCGGCGAGGAGCCGGTGCTGCTGCTGGACGATGTGCTCTCGGAGCTGGACGCGCGGCGGCAGGACTTTGTGCTCAACCAGATCCGCACCGGGCAGGTGTTCATCACCTGCTGCGAGACCGACCGTCTGACGGATCTTGGCAAAACGATGCACATCGCGTCGGGCACGCTGCGGGAGGGGTAAGGATGTATCGCGAGATCGGACTGGAGCTGTCGGTGCGCGAGAGCGCGGTGATCGGCATTTTTGACCTTGACAACGTCAGCTGGGAAAGGCACTCCCGCGCGTTTCTATCCCGCGCCGAGGAGGCCGGCCAGGTCGTGGAAGCGACGGACTCGCTGCCAAAATCGTTCGTCCTGACGCAGGAATACGGCATGCAGAGGATATATTTGACAAAACCAAGCGCCGCGGTGCTGCAAAAGCGGTTTGAGGAATGATGATTGCGAGTGGGCAATGGTCTCGTCATAACGTAGGGGCGGGGTTCTACCCCGCCCGCTGGTACGCAATGTCGTCCTTTTGCGGCAGTGCCGATTTGCTGAGGGCCCCTTGGCTTCCCCTGGGGGAAGCTGTCTGCGGAGCGAAGCGGAGCAGACTGATGAGGGTCGGGGAGCAGTTGTGTTTTGATGTGCTTGCTAAGCTATTCGCAAGTGCTCCCCGGCCCTCATCCGCCCCCTGCGGGGGCACCTGTCCCTACCCTCTTTGTCCCTTCGGGACATTTCCCCCTGATAGGGGGAATCGGCCCCCAGGGGAAGGTAATTTGGTGCCTGCCGCTCTGGCCCTGCGTCAGGGATACGGCGGTGCGGCTGGCATTTTGATCGTAACTGTAAGCTGAGAGGAGCTTTTTATGAGCGAACGGAATGAGAAGTTGGAACAGGAGTATGGCGGCAGTCAGATCCAGGTGTTGGAGGGGCTGGAGGCGGTGCGCAAGCGCCCCGGGATGTATATCGGCTCTACCAGCAGCTCGGGTCTGCATCATCTCGTGTATGAGATCGTCGACAACTCCATCGACGAGGCGCTGGCGGGCTATTGCCGGCACGTGCGCGTGACCATCAACGAGGGCAACACCATCACCGTGGAGGACGATGGCCGCGGCATCCCCGTGGACATCCAGCCGCAGACGGGCAAGCCCGCGCTGGAGGTCGTATTCACCGTGCTGCACGCGGGCGGCAAGTTCGGCGGCGGGGGCTACAAGGTCTCCGGCGGCCTGCACGGCGTGGGCGCGTCGGTCGTGAACGCGCTGTCGGAATGGCTGGAGGTCGAGGTCTGCCGCGACGGCAAGGTGTACCAGATGAAATTCTCCCGCGGCGAGATTACCCAGGAAATGCGCGTCATCGGCACGACCGACAAGCACGGCACCACCGTCACCTTTAAGCCCGACGGCGAGATGTTCGACACGCTGGAGTATGACTACGAAATTCTGCACACGCGCATGCGCGAGCAGGCGTTCCTCAATGCGGGGCTGCACATCTCCATCGCCGACGAGCGGCGCGAGGCCGAGGAGCGGCCGGAGAAGGACCGGCGCGACGCGATGTGCTACGAGGGCGGCATCCGCGAGTTTGCCCGCTGGTATAACCGCCACAAAACGCCGCTGCACGAGGACGTCATCTACATGTCCGGCAAAAAGGGCGACGACTCCGCCGAGATCGCCGTGCAGTATAACGACTCGTATGCCGAGACGATCGTCTCGTTCGCAAACGACATCCACACGCCCGAGGGCGGCATGCACGAGGAGGGCTTCAAGCGGGCGCTGACGAACGTGCTCAACAGCTACGGCGTGCAGAAGGGCATTCTGAAAAATGACGACAAGGTCTCCGGCGACGATGTGCGCGAGGGTTTGACCGCCATCGTGTCCGTGAAGCTCACCGACGCGCAGTTCGAGGGCCAGACGAAGGCCAAGCTCGGCAACGCCACCATGCGCACGCTGGTAAACTCCATCGTGACCGACCAGCTGGCAACGTATCTGGAGGAGCATCCGGCCGTGGGCAAGCTCATTCTGGAAAAAGCGATGATGGCCAGCCGCGCGCGCGAGGCCGCCCGCAAGGCAAAGGACGCCATCCGCCGCAAGACGGGCCTCGAGTCCGGCCAGATGCCCGACAAGCTCCGCGACTGCAACGACCGCGACCCGGCGCTGACGGAATTATACATCGTCGAGGGCGACTCCGCAGGCGGCTCGGCGACCCAGGGGCGCGACTCGCGCTTTCAGGCGATCCTGCCGCTGTGGGGCAAGATGCTGAACGTGGAGAAGGCGCGGGCCGACCGCGTGTACGGAAACGACAAGCTGCAGCCCGTCATCACGGCGCTCGGCGCGGGCATCGGGGACGAATTTAACCTCGAAAAGCTGCGCTATCACAAGATCATCATCATGGCCGATGCCGACGTGGACGGCAGCCACATCCGCACGCTGCTGCTGACCTTCTTCTTCCGCTTCATGCGGCCGCTCATCGAGCAGGGCTATGTCTACTCCGCGGTGCCGCCGCTTTACAAGCTCACGCGCGGCAAAACGCAGCGCGTGGCGTATTCCGACGCCGAGCGCGATCAAATTTCCGCCGAGCTGCGCGCCGACAATGCGAACGCAAAGGTCGACATTTCGCGCTTTAAGGGCCTTGGCGAAATGAACCCCCACGAGCTGTGGGAGACCACGATGGATCCCACCACCCGGACGCTGCGCCGCATCACGCTCGACGACGCCGTCGCCGCCGACCAGATCTTCACCGTCCTCATGGGCGAGGCAGTCGAGCCGCGCAAGGAGTTCATCGAGGAAAATGCGAAGTATGTGGTGAATTTGGATATTTGACGGCAATTTCGCCGCCCGCCCCGTCGTTCGTCGTAATGTAGGGGAGGGGCGGTTTGAAGGAATCGTGAAGAGTGAAGAGTGAATAAGTCAGCACGCGCTGACGAATCCCCGACGCAGCGGCGAAATGTAGGCACCCCATAGCTTCCCCTGGGGGAAGCTGTCTGCGGAGCGCTAGCTCCGCAGACTGATGAGGGTCGGGGAGCAGTTGCGTTTTGGCACAACTGCTAAGCTATCCGTCAGTGCTCCCCGGCCCTCATCCGCCCCCTTCGGGGGCACCTTCCCCCAGGGGAAGGCAAGGGGCCCTCAGCAAATCGGCACTGCCGCAAAAGAATGATGGCGCGTGCCAGCGAGCTGTGCAAATCCACAGCCTTTGATATTGTTTTTGACTCCTGCGTTTGAAAAGGAGATTGATTTATGGCACATAAGAAAGACTACAAGCCGGAGGATATTTTGTTTCCGGAGCAGGTGATCGTGGAATCGGAGCTGGTGCAGGAGATGAAAAGCTCCTACATCGACTACGCGATGTCGGTCATCGTCGGGCGGGCGCTGCCGGACGTGCGGGACGGACTCAAGCCCGTGCACCGGCGGATCCTGTACGCCATGTACGAGGATAACCTCACCGCCGACAAGCCGTTTAAGAAATCGGCTACCTGCGTCGGCGACGTGCTGGGCCGGTATCATCCGCACGGCGATGCGTCGGTGTATGACGCGATGGTGCGCCTGGCGCAGGATTTTTCCATGCGCTATCCGCTCGTGGACGGGCACGGCAACTTCGGCTCCGTCGACGGCGACCCCCCGGCGGCCTACCGCTACACGGAGGCGAGAATGTCCAAGCTCTCGAACGAGATGCTGCGCGACATCGAAAAGGACACCGTGGACTGGGATCCGAACTTTGACGAATCGCGAAAGGAGCCGCGCGTGCTCCCGTCGCGCTTTCCGAACCTGCTGGTGAACGGCTCGGCGGGCATCGCCGTGGGCATGGCCACGAACATCCCGCCGCACAACCTGCGCGAGGTCATCGACGCCTGCGTCTGCATCCTCGACAATCCCGAGGCCGAGCTTGCCGACCTCATGGAGCACATCAAGGGGCCGGACTTCCCGACGAAGGGCGTGATCATGGGCCGCAGCGGCATCCGCGCCGCCTACGCCACCGGCCGCGGCAAGATCACCGTCCGCGCCCGGGCGGAGTTTGAGGAATTCGGCCAGAACCGCGAGCGCATCATCGTCACGGAGCTGCCGTATCAGGTCAACAAGCGCCAGCTCATCGCCGCCATGGCCGAGCAGGTGCGCGACAAGCGGCTGGAGGGCATCTCGGATATTCGCGACGAGACCGACCGCAACGGTATGCGCATCGTCGTGGAACTGAAAAAGGACGCCAATCCGCAGGTCGTCCTCAACCGCCTGTTCGCGCAGACGCAGATGCAGACGACGTTCGGCGTGACGATGCTGGCGCTGGTCAACAATCAGTCGCAGCCGAAGATCCTCTCGCTGCGGCACATTCTGGACGAATATCTGGCCTATCAGGAGCAGATCATCACCCGCCGGACGCAGTTTGACCTCAAAAAGGCGCTCGAGCGGCAGCACGTTTTGCAGGGTCTGCTCATCGCCGAGGAGAACATCGACGAGGTCATCAAGACCATCCGCGAATCGTATGACGACGCGAAGGAGCGCCTGATGGCGCGGTTCGACCTGTCCGAAATTCAGGCGCAGGTCGTGCTGGATATGCAGCTCAAGCGCCTGCAGGGTCTCGAGCGCGAGAAGCTGCAAAGCGAATATGACGAGCTGGAAAAGCGCATCGAATACTTCCGCGAGCTGCTGGCCGACGAGCAGATGCTCAAGGGCGTGCTCAAGACCGAGCTCATCGCCATCCGCGACAAATTCGGCGACGCGCGCAAAACCGAAATTCAGGACGTTGAGGACGAGCTGGACATCGAGGATCTCATCGAGGAGGAGCAGTGCGTCTTTACGCTCTCGCACGCGGGGTATATCAAGCGCGTCCCGGCGGCGACGTACCGCGCGCAGCGGCGCGGCGGCCGCGGCGTGACGGGCCAGACGCTCCGCGAGGAGGACTTTGTGGAGTCGGTATTCTCCGCGTCTACGCACGACTATCTGCTGTTCTTCACGAACCGCGGCCGCGTGCACCGGCGCAAGGGCTATCAGGTCCCCGAGGCCGGGCGCACCGCGAAGGGCACGAACATCGTGAACATTCTGCCGCTGGAGGCGGGCGAGCGCGTGACGGCGGGCATCACCGTGCACGAATTTGACGAGGACTATCTGCTGTTCGTGACGAAGCAGGGCACGGTGAAGCGGCTGGAGCTGTCGGCGCTGTACACCGCGCGCAAGGCGGGCATCCGCGCGCTGACGATTGCCGAGGACGACGAGCTGATCGCCGTGCTGAAAACGGACGGCGCGAGCAGCATCATCCTCGCGACAGCCGGCGGCATGGCCATCTGCTTTGCGGAGACGGACGTGCGCGTCATGGGCCGCGACGCGGCGGGCGTGCGCGGCATCACGCTGACAGACGGGGACTACGTGGTCGGCGCGGGCATCGCCGAGGCGGGCAAGGAGCTGCTGACCGTGACGCAGCTGGGCTACGGCAAGCGCACGGCGCTGGAGGAATACCTCCGCACCGACGAATCCGGCGAGCGCCGGCCGCAGAGCCGCGGCGGCAAGGGTCTGAAAAACTACAACCTCACCGCCAAGACCGGGCAGGTCGCGGGCGTTGCCATCGTGGACGACGGCGACGACGTGATGCTCATCGAAAACGGCGGCGTGCTCATCCGCATGGCCGCGGCGGACATCAACACGTATAAGCGCGGCACGCAGGGCGTGATCCTCATGCGGCTCGGCGAGGGCAATCAGGTCATCTCCGTCAGCCGGGTCGATCGCGAGGAGGACGAGTCGGCGGACGCCGCCGAACCGGCCGCAGCGCCGGAGGAGCCGGTATGAAAACCGTGCACATCTACACCGACGGCGCATGCTCCGGCAACCCCGGCCCCGGCGGCTGGGCGGCGATTTTAGAGTACGGCGGCGTGGAGAAGATGATCTCCGGCGGCGAGGAGGTCACGACGAATAACCGCATGGAGCTCACGGCGGTCATTCAGGCGCTGCTGGCGCTGAAGGAGCCGTGCGCGGTGGAGCTGTATTCCGATTCCAAATACGTCATCGACGCGCTGGAAAAGGGCTGGGCCTGGGGCTGGCGCCGCCGGGGCTGGGTCAAGGCCGATAAAAAGCCCGCCCTGAACCCCGACCTCTGGGAGAGCCTGCTCGGCCTCGTCAGCCAGCACGAAATGCACTACCACTGGGTCAAAGGCCACGCCGAAAACGAAAAAAACAACCGCTGCGATGAGCAGGCGGTCAGAGAGTGGCAGAAGTTCAAGTGAGACAAACCAACCCCCGGCGGAAGCGCTTCCGCCGGGGGTGTTTGTGCATACCCACGCAATGCCTGTAGGGACCGATGACCACATCGGCCCCTTCGACCGCACCAATTCCTTAGTCGTAATGTAGGGGAGAGGCTTGCCCCTCCCGCTGGGAAACATGGCTGTACTTTTTGAGCAGTGCCGATTCGCTGGAGACCCCATAGCTTCCCCTGGGGGCCGATTCCCCCTATCAGGGGGAAATGTCCCGAAGGGACAAAGAGGGTAGGGACAGCTGTCGCCGCAGGCGACTGATGAGGGTCGGGGAGCACTCATGGATAGCTTAGCATACTCATCAAAACGTAACTGCTCCCCGACCCTCATCAGGCTGCGGAGCTAGCGCTCCGCAGCCAGCTTCCCCGAGGGGAAGCCAAGGGGCCCTCAGCAAATCGGCACTGCGGCAAAAGAACGATGGTGCGTACCAACGGGCGGGGCAAGCTCCGCCCCTACATTACGACGAATTGGGGCAGCGCTCAAAAATATCCCCCGCTGCGCCATTTGGCGCGGCGGGGGTGCTTTTTATTTCTTTTCCCGGAGCAGGTCGCGGATCTCGGTGAGGAGCTTTTCTTCGTTGGACGGCTCGGGCGGGGCGGCTTCTTCGGGCTCGGCGGGCTTTTCGAGCTTCTTTTTGGCGGTGTTGAACGCCTTGACGATCAAAAAGACCACGAACGCGACGAGAATGAAGTCGATGATGGTCGAGAGGAACGTGCCGATGGCCATGACGACCGGCTCGGTCACGACCTCGCCCGCGGCATCCAGCACGGCGGGGCGCAGCGTGATATTGAGCGCCGACAGGTCCACGCCGCCGATCAGCCAGCCGAGGAAGGGCATAAAGACGTCGTTCACCAGACTCGCGGTGATCTTGCCGAACGCCGTGGCGATGATGACGCCGATGGCCATGTCCAAAACATTCCCGCGGGAGATGAATTCCTTGAATTCCGCAAAGAATTTTTTCATGGGAGAGGGCTCCTTTAAGGTAATAAGTTAGAGTGAAGAGTGAACAGTTTTAGTCGTAACGTAGGGGAGGGGCGTGCCCCTCCCGCCGGGAAGCACTGCCGTACTTTTTGGGCAGTGCCGATTTGCTGGAGGCCCTTGGCTTCCCCTGGGGGACATTTCCCCCTGATAGGGGGAATCGGCCCCCAGGGGAAGGCAAGGGGTGCATGCCGCCCGCCGGTGCATCCAAAATCCACAGCTGCCCACTTGCGGGAGGGGCAAGCCCCTCCCCTACGTTACGACGAAGGGTCGGGGTGCGGTGGTGGTCGGTAGGGTGCGGGAGGGGTAGAACCCCTCCCCTACGGCATGGCCGGTGGTGCGGTGGGACGGGCCGATGTGGTCATCGGCCCCTACAGGGTGCGGCGAGGGTCGATTCAGTGTTTGGGGATCAGGACTGCCTTGCCGCCCATGTAGGGCTGGAGGCATTTGGGGATGGTGACGGAGCCGTCGGCCTGCAGATGGTTCTCGAGGAACGCGATGAGCATTCTCGGGGGCGCGACGCAGGTGTTGTTGAGGGTGTGGGCGAGATACGTTTTGCCGTCCTCGCCGCGGATGCGGATGTTGAGGCGGCGGGCCTGCGCGTCGCCGAGGTTGGAGCAGGAGCAGACCTCAAAATATTTCTGCTGCCGCGGGCTCCAGGCCTCGATGTCACACGACTTGACCTTGAGATCGGCGAGGTCTCCCGAGCAGCACTCCAGCTGCCGGACGGGGATCTCAAAATCGCGGAACAGCTCCACGGAGTTGCGCCAGAGCTTTTCGTACCAGTCCATGGACTCCTCGGGGCGGCAGACGACGATCATCTCCTGCTTTTCAAACTGGTGGATGCGGTACACGCCGCGCTCCTCCAGCCCGTGGCTGCCGACCTCCTTGCGGAAGCACGGCGAATACGACGTGAGCGTGAGCGGCAGCTGGCTTTCTGGCAAAATCTGGTCGATAAACCGGCCGATCATGGAGTGCTCCGACGTGCCGATGAGGTAGAGGTCCTCGCCCTCGATCTTGTACATCATGGCGTCCATCTCAGTCTGGCTCATCACGCCCTTCACAACATCCCCGTGCATCATAAACGGCGGGATGACGTAGGTGAAGCCCTTGCGGTCGATCATAAAATCGCGCGCGTAGGCCAAGACCGCCTCGTGCAGGCGGGCGATGTCGCCCAGCAGATAGTAAAAGCCCATGCCGGCCACACGCCCCGCGGCGTCCTTGTCGATGCCGTCAAAGCGGGCCATGATGTCCACGTGGTGCGGCACCTCAAAATCGGGCACCGCGGGCTCGCCGAAGCGGGCGACCTCCACGTTGCAGCGGTCGTCCGGGCCGATGGGGACGGAGGGGTCGATGATGTTCGGGATGGTGTACATGATCTCACGGATGCGCGCATCATCCTGCGCCACCTGCGCGTCCAGCGCGGCGCGGCGCTCGTCGTCTGCCTTGACGGCGGCGTTGTTCCGGTCGATCTCGGCCTGCAGCGCGGCCTTTTTGGCCTCGTCATCACACCTTTTCAGCTGGCCGTACAGCGGCCCGTTGGCCTTGGAGAGCTTGTTGCGCGCGGCCTTCAGGCTCTCGACCTCGGCGATGGCGGCGCGGCGCTCGGCGTCGAGCCGGAGGACCTCATCCACCAGCGGCAGCTTTTCATCCTGAAACTTTTTGCGGATGTTTTCGCGGACAACGTCCGGGTTTTCTCTTAAAAATCGAATGTCGATCATGGTTTTGCCTCACTTTGTTCCGGTTTTTCATCCGACGCCAGCAGCGCCTCATACGCGGCCAGCGCGTCGTCGGACAGGTACCTTTTGTTGCGCGCCACGGCGTCCATCGCCTTGGAATACGTGACGTTTCCCTCGTGGGTCTTGCATTGCAGGGCGGTGATCAGCGCCGCGTAGGCGTCCTGCACGGCGTCGGCCTCGCGCTCGAGGGCGTCATATTCCTCCCGCAGGGCGTCGGCCTGCTCCGTCTGCGCGGTCAGCTGCGCCTGCGCGTCATCCAGCCGGGTCTGCAGGTCCGTGACCGCATCCTGCAGCTCGCGGTTTTGCGCCTGCAGCTGCTCAGCCTTCGTGAGGGCGCTGGCATTGCTCTCGCTCAGCGCGCCGATCTGCTCCTGCGAGGAGCTTTTTTGCAGGATCAGCGACGCGAGCACCAGCAAAAACGCCACGGCGAACAGGATCGCCATATACCGCAGCAGCGCCGTCTTTTTTGCGCTGCTCAGCGGGGCCTGCCGCTTTTCCTCCGGAGACTCCGGCGGCGCGGGCTGCGGGGACGGCTCCGCGACGGGAGCGGTTTTCGGGTCGCTCATCGACTGTTCTCCTTTCCGCCGATCGTATCCAGCGCGTCCAGCAGGCGCTGCAGATCGTCCTCACCATAATATTCCAGCTCCAGCCGCCCCTTGCGCTTGCCGTGGCGGATCTTCACGCCGCGGCCAAGGCTGCGGCTGAGGTCGCGCTCACACACGGCGATGTAGTTGACCGCCGGGGCGGGCGCGGGCTCTTTTTTGGAAGGCTTTGACATATTTTTACACATCAGCTCTGTCTGCCGCACGGAAAGCTGCAGATTCTGCACCCGCTGTGCCACGGCCAGCTGTGTGTTTTCATCCGGAAGCGTCAGGATGGCGCGGGCGTGGCCCGCGGAGATGGCGCCGCCTGCGACCATGTCCAGCACCGGCGCGCTCAGCGCCAGCAGCCGCAGGGCGTTGGCCACGGCCGGGCGGGATCTTCCCACGCGGTCGGCCACGGCGCTTTGCGTCATGCCATATTCCTGCATCAGCTGCTGATAGCCCTGCGCCTCCTCGATGGGGTCGAGGTCGGCGCGCTGCAAATTTTCGATGAGCGCCAGCTCCATGGCCTTTTTGTCGTCGGCCTCGATGACGGTGACGGGCACCTCGCGCAGCCCCGCCATCCGCGCGGCGCGCCAGCGGCGCTCGCCGGCGATGATCTGATAAAAGCCGCTCGGCAGCTTGCGGACGGTGAGCGGCTGGATGATGCCGTGCTGCCGGACGGAATCGGCCAGCTCCTGCAATGCCGCCTCGTCAAAGCGGCGGCGCGGCTGGTCGGGATTGGGCTCCACCTTCTGCAGCGGCAGCAGCAGCGCGCCGCCCTCGGGCGCGGGCTGCATGGCGCTCTCGCCGAGCAGCGCGCCGAGGCCCTTGCCGAGCCCTCGTTGTGCGGACATATCGCCGCCTCCTTTCACGTGCGCTCCAGCACCTCGCGCGCGAGCTGCTCATAGCTCTGCGCGCCGCGGCTGAAGCGGTCATATTCGTAAACCGGTTTTCCGTGGCTGGGCGCTTCGCACAGCCGGACGTTGCGCGGGATGACGGCGGCAAAGACCTTGCCGGGGAAGTAGCGCCGCACCTCCTCCGCGACCTGCGCGGAGAAATTCGTGCGCCCGTCATACATCGTGAGCAGCACGCCGAACACGTCGATGGTCGGGTTCAGCCTGCGCTTCACAGCGCGGAGCGTCTGCATGAGGTCGCTGAGGCCCTCGAGCGCGTAATATTCGCACTGCACGGGGATGAGCACGCGGTCGGCGGCGCAGATGGCGTTGAGCGTCAAAAGCTCCAGCGACGGCGGGCAGTCGATGAACATATAATCATACTGCTCCCGCAGTGGCTCGAGCGCGCGCCGCAGGGCGTATTCGCGGCCGTCCGCCCCCACCAGCTCCACGCCCGCGCCCGAGAGCGCCGCGCAGGACGGGATGAGGTCGCCGAACGGCGTGTGCAGGACGCAGGACGCGGCGTCCCGTTCGCCCAGCACGATGTCATAGCTCGTGCCGGAGGGCGCGCCCTTTTCCGCGCCGAAGCCGGAGGTGGCGTTTGCCTGCGGGTCAAAATCGCACAGCAGCACGCGCTTTCCCGCGCGATGCAGCGCCGCCGCGAGATTCACCGCCGTGGTCGTCTTCCCCACGCCGCCCTTCTGATTGACCAAAGCCAAAATGACCCCCATCGCGCGCCCCTCTTTCTGTAGTCGTGTCCAAAAATCATTATATCTGCTCGCGGGGAGAATTGCAAGAAGGAAGAAAGAAATTGGAGAATGTTTCACGTGAAACACTACTTTTGCTTTGAACGCAGACAGGCAGCCGTGACTTTTGCACGCACCGGCAGGGCGGAATGCACCCAATACCTTCCCCTCCTTGCATTGTCAAGTCAAGTGCAACACTGAGCAGTAGAAGGACTCGAAGGGGAGATCTGCGTCAAGGCAAGCTCTGG
>CAKTXA010000043.1 GCA_934631005.1 uncultured Oscillospiraceae bacterium | reverse complement strand
TCAAACGGGCTGCCGGCCTTGCCGTCGCAGCGCGGGGTGAACCAGGTGCACGGCCAGGTGGGGTTCGTGCGCTCCATGAGCGTATCGGTGACCTCGTCGGGCAGCTTCACGGTCCAGCCCTCGGCGATCTGCAGCACGGGGCCGAGACCCTTGACAAGGTTCAGACGGATCATGGTGGCGGGCATTTCCGCACGGGTCACAAAGTGGCTGGAGAAGCCGCCGCCGCGGAAGTTGTCAAAGCCGGCCTCGCACCAGACGGTGGCGTCGGTCATCTTCTGAATATCGTCCTCGGTGACGTCCCACCACTGCTTCATCACGGCGTTGCCGTTTTCGTCGGTGCACTCGCCGCAGGCGTCGAGGCACGCGGCGCCGGAGTTCAGCAGATGGATGATGCCGCCGTTCTCCTTGGCCTTGCCCTCAAAGTCATAGCCGGTGACGCGCTTCGTGGCCTCGGGCGACCAGTAGGTGCGCACGTCGGCAAAGATCTGCGCGCGGTTCGTGAGCAGCTCCATAAAGAGCATGCCCAGGCCATTGAGCACGTCGTTTTCGGTGGCAAAGACCATCGGCTCCTTCGGGCCGGTGAAGTCGAAGGACGAGTTCAGCACAGCCTCGGGATAGTCGCAGTTGGGCCAGTGATCCGTCCACTGGCGCTGGCCCTGGAAGCCCGCGGCGATGGCGTTGTGGCCGACCTTTTCCTCTTCAAACCCGGCGGGGAGGTTGGGGTTGCCCTGCATCAGGTCCTTGATGATGCAGTACATCTTGATGGTGAACGCCCACTGCTTTTCCTTTTCTTCCTTCGTGAACCTGATGCGGCGGGTCTCGCCGAGGAATTCGACCGATTCGGGGTTATCGTCGCGGCCCTCCTTGCAGTGCGCCTTCGTCCAGGCAAGGGCCTTTTCGTACGCCTCGTGGTCGTAGATGCCCTCTTCCATGCGGCGGAGGATCTCGACCTCATCCACGGACTCAACGCGCAGGCCGAGATATTCCTCCATGAACTGCTGGTCAATGATGGAGCCGCCGATGCCCATGCACATCGAGCCGATCTGCAGATAGCTCTTGCCGCGCATCGTGGCGGCGGCGACGGCCGCGCGGCCGAAGCGCAGGAGCTTTTCCTTCACATCGCCGGGGATGCAGGTGACCTGATCGCGGTCCTGCACCTCATGGCCGTAGATGCCGAACGCGGGCAGGCCCTTCTGCGCGTGGGTCGCCAGCACGGACGCCAGATACACCGCGCCCGGGCGCTCGGTGCCGTTGAAGCCCCACACGCCCTTGATGGTCATGGGATCCATGTCCATGGTCTCGGAGCCGTAGCACCAGCAGGGGGTGACGGACAGCGTGATGGCCACGCCCTCCCTGCGGAACTTTTCGGCGCAGGCCACGGCCTCAGGCACGCGGCCGATGGACGTATCGGCGACGACGACGCGAACCGGTTCGCCGTTTGAATAGCGGAGATTTTCCTCAAACAGCTTCTTGGCCGCCAGCGCCATCTCCATGGTCTGGCCCTCGAGGCTCTCGCGCAGCTGCATCGGGCCGCGGCGGCCGTCGATGATCGGGCGGATGCCGATCGCGGGGTAGTCACCGACGTAACGATTCTTTGCCATAAGTACTCCTCCTAATTCTCTGCGTATTTAGAATTTATAAAATGTGTATGGATATAAGCAGCGCGGATGCGCCGGTTATACAAGGTCATGCTTTGCGGGGATTTTCATGCACGATGCACGGCAGGCGCGTCAGCCGCGGGGGCTCGCTGCTCCCCGCCAGCCGCTCCAGCAGGTACTCGGCCGACAGCTGCCCGAGCTGCTGCTCCGGCTGCTGCACCACCGGCAGCGGGGGGTTCAGCATCGCGCAGGTGTCCACGCAGTCATAGCCGAACAGATCAAGGTCTTTGTCGATGGCCACGCCGCGCTCGCGCGCCGCGGTGATCAGACCCATCGTGATGTCGTAGTTCGTCGAAAAAATGGCCGTGGGCGGATCGTTTTGCGCCATCAGCTGGGCAAAGCCGTGATAGCCGGTGGCGAACGCGTTCGGCCCCGAGATGACGAGCGCGTCGTCATAGATAAATTCGCGGTCGCTCAGTGCCCGCAGATAGCCGACCAGACGCTCCTTCGCCGTCATCACCGACTTCGGCCCCGCCACGATCGCCACGCGCCGGTGGCCGCGGTCGATGAGGCGGCAGACGGCGTCATACACGGACCCGGTGTTGTCCACCAGCACGGTGTCGGTCTCCACACCCTGGATCATGCGGTCGACCTGCACCACGGGCACGGCGCAGTTGACGGTCAGCTCCTGAAATTCCTCGGCGGACAGATCCTCAGGGATGTACAGCAGCCCGTCGATCCCATTATTTAATAGAAAGCGCAGATTATCGCGCTCCAGCCCGTGGTTCGCGCCGTAGCAGGAGATGAGCGTGTGATAGCCGTTCTCGCGCATGACCTTATCGAACGCCGACAGGACGCTGCCGAAGAACGGTGCGGTCATATCGGGCGTGAGGATGCCGATGGAGCGCGGATGGGGCGTCTTGAGCCCGCGCGCATAGGGGTTGACCCGGTAGCCCAGCTCCGCGATGGCCTCGCGGATGGCCTCGGCATGCTCCGGCCGGACATTGCCGCCGTTCATATATTTGGAGATCGTAGAGGGTGCGACCTGTGCGCGCTGGGCAACGTCTTTGATGGTAGCCATGGCGTTTTTGACCGGATAAGCGCGAAACGATTCGCGTTTTTCCGTCTTCCTTTCACTCTGTATATGCACATAGTACAAAAAATATTTTCGCCTGTCAACAGGAAAAAATGAAAAAATGACTTGATTTTTTGTGAAAAGTTGATTATAGTGATTAAAAAGACGTTAAACGCAGAACGCGTTTTGTACATTTTGAACGTTCAAACAACGCGAACTTGTTCGCGATTCCGGTTTGTTCGGGAAAGTGCAAAAGCGAACCGTTTCACGTTTGTGCAATCTGACGGCGCGAACCGATTTGTTTAGTAAGTGACGCCGCGGAGGCTGTCAAAGCAAGAAAGGTGATGTTGGGATGGGCGAGATCATTCTGCGGATGCACGGCATCCAAAAATACTTCCCCGGCGTGCACGCGCTGGACAACGCGCAGCTGGAGGTCCGCGCCGGCGAGGTCATGGCGCTGGTCGGCGAAAACGGCGCGGGCAAGTCCACGCTGATGAAGATCCTCACCGGCGTCTATACCAAGGACGCGGGCGAGATCGAGCTGTACGGCAAGCCGGTGGAGATCCACTCCCCGCGCGACGCGCAGGCCAAGGGCGTGAGCATCGTCCATCAGGAGCTGAACCTGATGCAGGATCTCACCGTGGCCGAAAATATCTACATCGGCCGCGAGCCGACGAGCGGCTTGCTGCTCGACCAGAAAAAGCAGAACCGCATGGCGCAGGAGCTTCTGCAGTCGCTGCACCTGAACATCGACGCCAAAACGCAGGTCAAGCGCCTGACGGTCGCCAAGCAGCAGATGGTGGAGATCGCAAAGTCCCTCTCCTTCAATAATACCAAGGTGCTCATCATGGATGAGCCGTCCGCGGCGCTCACCGAGAGCGAGATCGAGGATCTGTTCACGTTCATCCGGCGGCTGAAGGAAACGGGCGTCGGCATCGTGTACATCTCGCACCGCATGGATGAGCTCAAGCAGATCACTGACCGCATCACCGTCATGCGCGACGGGCAGTATGTGAACACCGTCAACACCGCCGACACGACCATCGACGAGGTCGTGCAGATGATGGTCGGCCGCGTCATTTATGAGGAGCCGAAAACGCACTCGAACGTCGCGCCCGACGCGCCGGTCGTGCTGGAGGCGGAGCATCTGGTGTCCGACGATGTGAAGGACGTGTCGTTCGTCCTGCACAAGGGCGAGATCCTCGGCTTCGCGGGCCTGATGGGCGCGGGCCGCACCGAAACGGCGCGGCTGCTGTGCGGCGCGGATCACCGCACCGGCGGCACCATTAAAATTAACGGCGAGGTCGCCCACATCCGCAGCCCGCGCGACGCCGTGGCCGCGGGCATCGGGTATCTGTCCGAAGACCGCAAGCGCTACGGCCTGTGCCTGGGCCTCTCGGTCGCGGACAACACCGTGCTCGCCTCGCTCGATCAGTTCACCGCCGGGCCGTTCGTGAACGACGGCAAGATCGAGCATTCCTCCCGCGAGTACATCGAAAAGATCCGCACCAAAACGCCCAGCCACAAAACGCTGGTGCGCAGCCTGTCGGGCGGCAACCAGCAGAAGGTGGTGCTTGCCAAGTGGCTGCTGCGCGACTGCGACGTGCTGATCTTTGACGAGCCCACGCGCGGCATCGACGTGGGCGCGAAGAGCGAGATCTACAAGCTGATGAACCAGCTGGCTGCCGAGGGCAAGGCGATCATTATGATCTCGTCCGAGCTTCCCGAGCTGCTGCGTATGTCCGACCGGATCGTCGTCATGTGCGAAGGGCGCAAGACGGGCGAGCTGATGATCGACGAGGCAACGCAGGAAAACATTATGACGTATGCGACTAAGAGAGAAGTGGGGTAAGAATCATGCAGACGAACGCTAAAAAACTGGATATGCAAAAGCTCCTCGCGCCGCTGGCGCTGGTCATTTTGTATATCGTGTTCTCGATCTTCGGCAACAACTTCCTGTCGCTGGACATGGTGAAGAACATTCTCGAGTCCAGCTACTACATCGGCTTTATGGCCTTCGGCGTCACGTTCATCATCATCACCGGCGGCATCGACCTGTCGCTCGGCACCGTGATGATGACCGCCGCGCTGCTTGGCGGCTATACCTTCAAGCAGGGCTGGCCGCTCATCCTCTCCGTTGCGCTCACCATCCTCGTGGGCGTGGTGTTCGGCTTTATCAACGGCAACCTCGTCGCAAAGCTGCGCCTGCCGCCGTTCATCGCCACGCTCGGCACGCAGATGATGGCCGCCGGTCTCGGCTCGCTCATCACCAAGGTGCAGTCCCAGACCTGGCCCACCGCCACGGCGGAGGTCGGCAGCTGGTTCAAAAAGGTGTTCATCCGCGCGGAGCTGTTCGGCGTGAAGGGCTTCCCGGTGGGCGTGTTCTGGCTGGCGGGCTTCTTCATCATCGCCGCGCTCATCCTGCACAAGACCAAATTCGGCCGCTATGCCTTTGCCATCGGCTCCAACGAGGAGGCCACCCGCCTGTCCGGCATCAAGGTCGATAACTGGAAGGTCGCGGTCTACACGCTCTCCGGCTTCTTCATCGGTATGTCCGGCCTGTTCTACGCCGCGGCGTACACCACCATCACCCCGGGCACCGGCGCCGGTCAGGAGATGAACGGCATCACCGGCGTCATCATCGGCGGCACGTCCATGTCCGGCGGCTCCGGCTCCATGGTCGGCACGCTCATCGGCGTGTTCATCATGTCGGTGCTGAAAAACGGCCTGTCCTCCTGCGGCCTGCAGGCCCCGTGGCAGACGTTCCTCACCGGCGCGGTCGTCATCGGCGCGGTCCTGCTGGACATCGCCCGCACCAACGCCGCCAACCGCGTGAAGAAATCCTAAACCCGTATTGAACACCGACCCGGGTGTTTGATAATAAAAAATGGGACCGGAGCGGAATTCCGCGACGGTACCGCAATAAAAAATTGGAGGAACATGAAATGAAGAAAATCATCGCTCTGCTTCTGGCGGTCGTGATGGTCTTCGCTCTGGTCGCCTGCGCGTCCGGCAGCAAGACTAACGCTCCTGCCACCGACACCCCCGCCACCGACGCCCCGGCGGCTGAAACGCCCGCCACCGAGACCCCCGCTGCCGAGGAGACTCCCGCTGCCGCGGAAGAGACCACCGGCGAGCGCCTGTACATCCCCGTCATGGCCAAGGGCTTCCAGCATCAGTTCTGGCAGGCCGTTGCCAAGGGCTCTGCCGACGCCGCGAAGGACTATGACGTAGACATCTACTTCGACGGCCCCGCCTCCGAGACCGAGATCGACGCTCAGGTCAACATGGTCAAGAACGAAATGGCCAAGAACCCGAAGGCCATGGCTCTGGCTGCTCTGTCCACCGAGGCTGTGACCGAGATCCTCGAGGAGTGCGCGGAAAAGAACATCCCCGTCATCGGCTTTGACTCCGGTGTTCCCGATGACACCACCGGCGCCGTCAAGGCGACTGCCGCCACCAACAACGAGAACGCTGCCGCCATCGCTGCCGAGAAGTTCGGCGAGAACGCCACGGTCGTCGACGCGATGAAGAACGCTACCTCCGATGCGCCGGTCATCATCGGCTGCCTGTCGCAGGACGCTGTCTCCGCCTCCGTCTCCGGCCGTACCACCGGCTTTGTGAACAAGATGTATGAGATCGCCGAGAGCTATCAGCCCGGCAAGGTCGCCATCGAGGGCCACGCCAAGTGGGAAAAGAAGGTCGACGCGCCCGCCATCATCATTGAGGTCGCCATCTCCGCCACCACCGAAGCCACCGCTGTGCAGACCGCTGCCAACTCCCTGCTCGGCATGAACCCCGTTGCGATCTTCTGCTCCAACGAGGGCGCTGTCACCGGCTTCCTGGCTGCTGTTTCCGACGGTGAGGATCTCGCCGAGGGCGGCAAGTACGCGGGCCTGGTCGTGGCCGGCTTCGACGCTGGCGCGGCACAGAAGAACGCCGTCCGTCAGGGCTGGTTCTACGGCTCCGTCACGCAGGATCCGTACCAGATCGGCTACAAGGCTGTTGAGCTGGCCGTCAAGGCCGCCAAGGGCGAGGCTGTCTCCGACGTCGACACCGGCGCGCAGTGGTATGACGCGTCCAACATCGACGACGAAATGATCGCCCTGCTCGTTTACGATTGATCTGCGATATTTTCCCGCGATCCTGATATACCTTTTACAGCCGGGCGGGCGCTGCATACGCAGCGCCCGCTTGGACGCCCTGCGGGCGTTCAAACGAAACCCGCTTCGCTGGGCTTTCGTTTGAGAAGGCTTGCAGCCTGTGCGCGCATAATTTGTGTGCCGCAGGCACACAAATTCCACACTTACAGGCTGAGCAGTATTTTTGCCGACGCGCATGTCGCCGGCAAAAATGATCCAAATTCATTTTGCACCTGCGGGTGCAAAACTCTGCGAGGCTTTTTCTTTTTTTCAAAAGTTGAAATTTCCAGGATATTCTTGAGGAGGAAGCAGTTATGACGATCGACCTGTCCGCCTGCGCTTTGGGTATTGAGCTGGGCTCTACGCGCATCAAGGCGGTGCTCACCGCGCCGGATCATACGGTGCTGGCCAGCGGCAGCTTCGGCTGGGAAAACCGGCTGGAGGACGGCGTGTGGACCTATCATCTGGACGACGTGGTCGCCGGCCTGCGCGCCTGCTATTCCGACCTCCGGCAGAGTGCCGAGCGGGCGCTCGGCGCGCCGCTGCGCCGCGTGGGGGCCATCGGCGTGTCCGCCATGATGCACGGCTACCTCGCACTGGATAAAAGCGGGCGGCAGCTCGCGCCGTTCCGCACCTGGCGCAATACCGTTACCGCCCCGGCAGCAAAAATCCTCTCCGAGCGCTTCGGCTACAACATCCCGCAGCGTTGGAGCGCCGCGCACCTGTATCAGGCGATTTTGAACGGCGAGGATGTGTCGCGCCTCGATGCGCTCGTCACGCTCAGCACGTATGTCCACCGCCTGCTCACCGGGCGCACGGTCGTCGGCGCGGGCGACGCGTCGGGGATGCTCTGCTATAACGCCGCCGAGGGCGGCTTTGACCGCCGCATGGTCGAAGGCTTCGACGCGCTCATCGCGCCGCACGGCTATGCCTGGAGGCTGGAGGACGTCCTGCCCGAGGTGCTCCCCGCCGGGGCCGATGCGGGTACGCTCACGCCCACGGGAGCGGCGCTGCTGGACGAGAGCGGCACGCTCGAGCCCGGCATCCCGTTCTGCCCGCCGGAGGGCGACGCCGCCACCGGCATGGTCGCCACCAACGCCGTCCACCCGCGCAGCGGCAGCATCTCCGCCGGAACGTCCGGCTTCGTCATGCTCGTGCTGGAAAAGCCGCTCGCGGGCTGGTACCCCGAGATCGACCTTGTCGCCACGCCCAGCGGGCGGCCGGTGGCGATGGCGCACTGCAACACCTGCACGTCGGAGATCGACGCGTGGGCCGGGCTGTTCTCCGAGCTGCTGCGGCGAAACGGCTGCGGCGTTTCGATGGGCGAGCTCTACACGCAGCTCTATTCCGCCGCGCTGGAGGGCGCGCCGGACGCGGGCGGCATGGCCGCGTTCAACTACTTCGCGGGCGAGCCGCTGAGCGCCACGGAGGCGGGGCGGCCGATGCTCGTCCGCCTGCCGGACAGCCGCCTGACGCTACCGAATTTCATGCGCGCCCAGCTTTATGGCGCGCTGGCCACGCTGCGCATGGGCGTGGATCTCCTGCGCGAGCAGGAGGGCGTGGCGCTGGAAAGACTGCTCGGCCACGGCGGCTTTTTCAAGACCCCGCGCGCGGGGCTGCAGGTTTTGGCGGACGTGTTCGGCGTCCCCGCCGCACAGCTGGAAACGGCCGGCGAGGGCGGCCCCTGGGGCATGGCCCTGCTCGCGGCGTACCGCGCAAGTCACGCGCCGGACGAGACGCTGGAGCAGTACCTGACCCGCGCCTTCCAAACCGCCCCCTGCGAGACTCTAAACCCCACCCCCGAGGGCACGGAGGGCTTCGCCCAATACTACGCCCGCTATCAAAAAGCCCTAAAAGCCCAACACGCCGCCGGGGCAATGCAATAAGACAAATGTTTTTGCATTGCCTTACGTTTTTCGTCGTAACGTAGGGGCGGGGCTCTACCCCGCCCGTTGGTACGCACCGCCGTTCTTTTTTGGCAGTGCCGATTTGCTGAGGGCCCTTTAGCTTCCCCTGGGGGAAGCTGTCGGCGAAGCCGACTGATGAGGGTAGGGGAGCAGTTGCGTTTTGGAACAACTGCAAAGCAAACCGCAAGTGCTCCCCGGCCCTCATCCGGCTCGCTGCGCTCGCCACCTTCCCCGAGGGGAAGGTATGGGGTGCATTCCGCTCTGCGGTGCGTGCAAAATCCACAGCCGCCCCCTAGTGGGCAGCGTAAAAACGCCCCCTCTGCTTTGGCAGAGGGGGCTTTCGCTGCGCTTTATTCCTCGTCCTCGCGGGCGGGCTTGTTTTTGCTGTAGGCCACGACGATGCGGCGGTTGGGTTCGGTGCCGGTGGAGAAGGTGGTCACGTCGGGGTGATCCTGCAGCGCGGCGTGGATGACGTGGCGCTCGTAGGCGTTCATCGGCTCGAGCGTGATGTTGCGGCGATAGCGCGTCACCTTGCCTGCGACCTTCACGGCCAGCCGCTGCAGCGCTTCTTCGCGCTTGAGGCGGTAATTCTCCGCGTCCACATTGATGCGCACGCGCTTGGACGCGCCGCGGTTGATGGCGTAGTTCGTCAGGTGCTGGATGGCGTCCAGCGTCTCGCCACGGCGGCCGATGAGGATGCCGAGGTTTGCGCCGACAAGATCCACGCTGTAGCCCTCGCCGCTCTGATACGCGTGCGGCACGGCGTCGGAGCCCATATGCTCGAGCAGACCCTTGAGGAACTGCTCGATCTTCTCCTCCATGGAGCCGGGCTCCGCCGGGGCGTAGACCTTCGGCTCCGCCGGGGCGGCTGCGGGCGCTTCGCGGCGCTCGGTGCGCTCCACGCGTTCGCGGCGCTCGGGGCGGTCGCTCCGGTCACGGCGCTCAGAGCGTTCGGGACGCTCACGGCGCGGCTGCTCGGCGCGGGGGGCGGGCTGCGCGGGCTTCGGCTGCGGAGGCGCGGCGGGCGCAATGACGCGGCCCGTGGTCTGCGCTTCTTCTACGGGCGCGGCGGGCTTTTTCGGCTTGGAGCGCGACGCGGCGGACAGGGCCGGCGCGGGCGCTTCGGGCTTTTCATCCGGCACCTCGTAGGTCACCTTGACCTTGGCGGGCGTCGAGCCGATGCCCAAAAAGCCGGACTTGGGATTTTCCAGAACTTCGACCGACACGCTGTCCCGATCCATGCCGAGCTGCTCGAGCGCGGCGGCAATGGCGAGATCCATCGTTTTGCCGGTAGCGGTGATGAATTTTTCCATGTTATTACTCCTCGGTCGGTGCGTCCGCGCTCTGCGCGTCCGCCTTCTTGCCATAATGCGTGGGATCGTAGGCGCGGCCCTTGGCATAGGGGCGCGCGGTGTCGCCGGACAGGGGCTTCTTCTCGTCCTGCGCGTCGGCGGCCACGGGGTTCTTTTTGGCCTCGTACTCGCGGGCGGCCTTGTCGGCGGCCTCCTTCTCCTGCTGGCGCAGCTTCTTCTTGCTCACGTTATCCATGATGCCGTCGGGGTTCTGCTCCCGGCGCAGCTGGCGCTGGCGCTCCTTTTCCATCTCCTCGGCGCGCTTGAGCGCGGCGCGCTCCTGCTTCAGAGCGTCCTCCGCGTCATAGACCTTGCGGTAGTGCACGGTGAGGAAATAGTCCTGCACGGTGCCGAACACCGCCTGCGCGATCCAGTAGATCGACAGCGCTGCGGGCATGGAATAGCCGATCCACAGCGACATCAGCGGCATCATCAGCATCATGCTCATGTTCGTCTTGGCCTGCTGCTTGGCGGCCTCCTCGTCGCGCTCGCCGTCGGCGTTCGTGGCGACCTGACCGCTCATCTTCTGGCTGATGAACATGGAGAGCATCTGGAAGCCCGCCGAGACGATCGGCATCAAAAACAGGCCGATCTGCGACCAGCCCTCCTTCGCCACCGTCCAGATCTTGAACGTGGGGATGGCCGCGAGGTCCAGACCCAGGAACGAGAAGTCGATGGCGGTGAGGTTGGCATTCGCCGTGACGGCGAGGGCACGCAGGGGCTCGATGTAGCCGCCGAGCTTGCCGGCGGCGGCCAGCTGGGCGTAGTAGGTATTTGCGCCGAGATTCTCACCGCTCGCGCGGACGAACGCGACGATGGCGGCCGAGACCGAGCGCGAGTTGTGCAGCATATACGTCAGCGGCTCGCGGATGACGTAGTACAGCGGAAGCAAAATCAGCAGCGGGATGAACGACCACAGACAGCCGCCGCCCATCGAGACGCCTTCTTCCTTATACAGCTGCTGAACAGCCTGCTGATACTTCTGCTTGTCGTCGCCGTACTGGACCTCCATCGCCTTGACGATGGGCGAAAGGCGCGACATTTTGAGCATGCTCTTTTTGCTCTTGATGCTCATGGGGAGCAGCACGAGCTTGATGATGAGGGAGAACAGGATCAGGGCCACACCGTAGTTGTTGGCGAACTGATACAGCCACTCCAGCAGATAGCCGAACGGGACGCGGATAATGTCGGACAGACTCGTCTTGTCCTGCGTCTGTTCCGCGGCCTGCTCCGCCGCCTCGGCGGGGGCGAGCTGTGCGTCGGTGTCTGCCGTCTGACCGGCGCCGCCCGCCGCGCAGCCGGACAGGCACGCGAGCAGACACACCGCCGCCAGCAGCAGCGCTAGAAATCGTTTCATGTTGTTCCTCCGTTTTGTTGGGGATACCGCGGGGATGGCCCTACGGCACCGGGTCAAAGTAGTCGCCCCTGTAAAAGGGGTGGCACCGCAAAAACCGCCGCAGCGCCAGCCATCCGCCCTTGAGCGCGCCGTATTTGCCGATGGCCTCGAGTGCATACTGCGAGCACGTCGGGGAAAACCGGCACCGGCGCGGGAAGGCGGGGGAGATATGGCGCTGATAAAAGCGGATCGCACGCAGCAAAAAATCTTTCATTCCGTCGTCTCCCGCAATAATCCCGCCTGTTCGGCGAGCGCGAGGTAGGAGCGCTCCAGCTGCTTATAGCTCGCCGTGACGGCGCGCGCGCGCGCCACAACGACGATGTCCCACCCGGGCAGAAAGCGTTCCTCGTGCAGCCGGTAAACCTCGCGCAGGCGGCGGCGGATGCGGTTGCGCACCACGGCGTGCCCGAGCTTGACGCCCACGGTCAGCCCCACGCGGTTTTCACTCCCGCCGTTTTTGCGGCAGTAGAGCACAAGATACCGGTCGGCCACGCTCCCGCCCTTGCGGTACAGCCGCCGGAACACATGATTGAGCTTGAGCGATCTGGAAAACTGCATAAGCTGCCTCGCTGCAGGAAAGCTCCTGAACGGTAACCGATGCTTTGATGGCCGCAGGCCATCGGAGCGGTGGTCACATAAACGGATGGGGCGAACAGAACTGAGTCCATTCACCCCTACTGCGTGTTATATGCGGTCATGGCTGCGATCACGCGGAGAGCTTTGCTCTGCCTTTTGCGCGGCGGCGGGCAAGGACCTTGCGGCCGTTCGCGGTCGCCATTCTCTTGCGGAAGCCATGCACTTTGGAGCGATGACGCTTCTTGGGCTGGTAGGTACGAACCGTAGACATAGATGACACCTCCTGAAAAATTATGCTCAACAGCCGCAGTCTGCGGCCGCAGCAATCGTCTTTTGCACGTTTGCAGGAAACGCGCAGATACAATTATAATAGATGACTATGCAATGTGTCAAACCTTTTTTTGCGAAATTTGCATTTTACCGCATTTTGTGGCGGCTTTCCGCCGGAAAGTCTAAATGTGGTGCCCTAACGCTTTTGCGTGAGGGGCCTGGACTTCTGCTGCGCCTCAAAGAGCGTGACAAGGATGGAGTTGGAGAGCATGAAGCCCTTGGGCGTGAGATGCCAGCGGCCGTTTTCCAGCACCGCCAGCTCCTGCTTGGAAAACGCCTCCAGCAGCTTTTCGATCGGCTCGAACGGCAGCAGGAACGAGCGGGTGTATTCGCCCTTTTCGATGCCGTCCACCGTGCGCAGCCGGAGCATCAGGTACTCGCCCGCGCGCTCGCGCAGCGGCACCGTCTCGCACTCAGACAAAATCGTCCCGTGCGCCAGCACGCCGCGGATGTACTGCTGAATGTCCGCCGCCGCCGTAAAGCGCTTGCCCGCAAAGTCGGACGCCGCGCAGGGGCCGAAGCCGAGATATTCGTCGCCCACCCAGTATTTCATATTGTGGCGGCAGATGTAGCCGTCGCGCGCGAAGTTCGAGATCTCGTACTGCCGGTAGCCGAACGACTCCAGCGTCTCCACGGCGTAGAAGTACATATCGGCCTGCGCGTCGTCGTCAGGCAGGTTCGCGCAGTCCTTGTAGTCATACAGCGGCGTGCCCGGCTCTACCTTGAGACCGTAGCACGAGATGTGGTCAGGCTTGAGGTCGATGACGTGCCGCAGCGTCTGCATCCACTGCTCGCGGCTCTGGCTCGGCAGGCCGAACATCAGATCGACCGACACGTTCTGGAACCCCGCCCGCCGTGCCAGCGACACAGCCTGCTGCGCCTGCTTGTACGTATGCGGGCGGCCGAGGGCCTTGAGCTGCTCGTCGAGGTCGGACTGCACGCCGATGGAGATGCGGTTAAAGCCCGCCCGGCGCAGCCGCGCCAGCTGCGAGAGCGTGACGGAGTCGGGGTTGGCCTCGAGCGAAATTTCGGCGTCACGGCTGATCTCGAACCGGCGGTCGAGCTCCGACAAAATGCGCACCAGACCGCTCGCACCAAAGAACGACGGCGTGCCGCCGCCAAAGTACACCGTGTCCACGATATACCCCGGCGCGCCGGTGGCCGCTTCCCGGATGTGGGCGAGGATGGCGTCCAGATACCGCTCCATCAGCGCCTTATCCCGCGCACCGCCGATGGAGTAAAAATCGCAGTATTCGCACTTGCTGCGGCAAAACGGGATATGCACATAAATACCCAGCGGCTTTTTCTTTTTTTCAGGCGTCTGTTTTTTTGGCATGATCTGCCTCCCATGCACACCCGTGGGTGTGCGAAGTGATCGGTAAAATATTTTGTAGGGGCCGATGACCACATCGGCCCGTTCCTCTTGGTTTTGCCGGTATCCCTTATTTGGACGTAGGGGAGGGGCTCTGCCCCTCCCGTAGGGCACCATCGGATTCGCCGATGGGTCTCGTGAAAACGAAATTGCCTGCTGCGCGGGCGGGGTAGAACCCCGCCCCTACGGCATCCCGGGTGGTGCGGTTGGGCGGGCCGATGTGGTCTGTATAGCCCGGTATGATTATTTACAGTTTGTTCGGGGAGATCATTTACAGTC
>CAKTXA010000042.1 GCA_934631005.1 uncultured Oscillospiraceae bacterium | reverse complement strand
TGTAAAACTGTAAAGGATCATCCCGAACATTTTGTAAACAATCTGGGCTTGACAGTGGTCATCGGCCCCTACAGGGTGCTGCGCGAGGTCGCCGGAGTGCGCACAAATCTGCAATTGCCTGCTGCCGGGAGGGGCAAGCCCCTCCCCTACGTTACGACTAGGAACTTACTTCCTCACTCTTACTTCAAACTGCCCTTCCCTCCACAGACCACGCACACATGTCCTGCCGTGAAACCTCGGCCATGGCATACCTTGCAGGCGTGGTAGGTGCAGGCTGTCAGGCAGAGGGCGCATAGGGCTGCGGCCAGTGCCGCCGCCAGGATTCTGATCCGCCGGGCCATTTCCGTTTCTCCTTTTTGTATTCGAAATTCAATATCTATTTTAGAATATTTTCTATCATACCAGAACAGAATACAATAATCAAGAAGAATCGGAAAGGCGGTGGCCCCTATGGCGAAATTTGTCGCGCGCAAACCCGAAAAAGAAGTGATCTCCATGCGCATCTCCACGGACACGCTGCGGCAGGTGGACGACAAGGCCGCCGCCGTGGGCATCAGCCGCAACGAGCTGATCAACCAGATGATCGCCTTTGCGCTGGACAACATGGACGACAGCGCGGAGGAATAAGCGCCGCGATCGTCCTGTATTTCCGCAAAAAACGCCCCGGATGCGTCTGCATCCGGGGCGGTTTGATTCGGTTTTCGGAACGGCTTAGTACATGCCGCCCATGCCGCCCTGCTGGGCTGCGGCCGCCATGGCGGCGTCGGCCTGCGGATCGGGCTTGTCGGCGACGAGCGATTCGGTCGTCAGCACGCACGCGGAGATGGACACCGCGTTCTCCAGCGCCGAGCGCGTGACCTTCGTCGGGTCGACGATGCCGGAGGGGATCATGTCGCAGTAGACCTCGGTATAGGCGTTGTAGCCGTAGCCGACCTTGCGGCTGGAGCGGATCTTATCAAAGACGATGGAGCCGTCCACGCCCGCGTTCTCCGCGATCTGGCGGATCGGGGCCTGCAGCGCCTTGGCGATGATCTGCGCGCCGGTCTTCTCATCGCCGGACAGCTTCGCGATCAGCTTTTCGACCGCCGGGATGGCGTTGACATACGCCGTGCCGCCGCCGGCCACGATGCCCTCTTCCACGGCCGCGCGGGTCGCGTTCAGAGCATCCTCCACGCGGAGCTTCTGCTCCTTCATGGCGACCTCGGTCTGCGCGCCGACCTTGATGACGGCCACGCCGCCGGCCAGCTTTGCCAGACGCTCCTGCAGCTTTTCCTTATCGTAGTCGGACGTGGTCACGGCCAGCGTGTTGCGGATCTCGGCAACACGCGCCTTGATGGCGTTCGGGTCGCCCATGCCGTCGACGATGACGGTGTTGTCCTTCGACACCTTGATCTGACGCGCGCGGCCAAGGTCGGCCATCTGCACGTCGGGCAGGTTCATATTCAGCTCGCTCGACACATACGTGCCGCCGGTGAGCACGGCGATGTCCTTGAGCATCTCCTTGCGGCGGTCGCCGAAGCCCGGAGCCTTGACGCACACGCAGTTGAAGCTGCCGCGCAGACGGTTGACGAGCAGGGTCGACAGCGCGTCGCCCTCGACGTCCTCGGCGATGATGACCAGCTTCTGGCCGCCCTTGACGATCTGCTCGAGGATGGGCAGGATCTCCTGGATGGAGGAGACCTTGCGGTCGGTGATCAGGATATACGGATCGTCGACGATGGCTTCCATCTTATCGGTATCGGTGACCATGTAGGGGGAGATATAGCCGCGGTCGAACTGCATGCCTTCCACGACCTCCAGACCGGTCTCGGCGGTCTTGGACTCTTCGATGGTGATGACGCCGGAGGAGGTGACCTTCTCCATCGCCTCGGCGATCAGCTTGCCGACGGCTTCGTCACCGGAGGAGACGGCGCCGACACGCGCGATGTCCTCGCTGCCCTTGATGGCCTCGGAGTTTGCCTTGATGGCCTCCACGGCGGTGGCGACGGCCTTTTCCATGCCCTTGCGCATGACCATGGGGTTCGCGCCGGCGGAGACGTTTTTCAGGCCCTCGTGGACGATCGCCTGCGCCAGAACGGTGGCGGTGGTGGTGCCGTCGCCCGCGGCGTCGTTCGTCTTGGTGGCGACCTCACGCACGAGCTGCGCGCCCATGTTCTGGAACGCGTCTTCCAGCTCCACGTCCTTGGCGATGGTCACGCCGTCATTCGTGATGAGCGGCGCGCCGAACTTTTTGCCGAGCACAACATTGCGGCCCTTGGGGCCGAGGGTGACCTTTACGGTATTGGCGAGCTGGTCGATGCCGGACTGCAGCGCCTTGCGCGCATCTTCGCCATAAATGATCTGTTTAGCCATGATTCAAAATCTCCTTTATTCCACGATTGCCAGAATGTCGGCGAGCTTGCAGATGGTGTAGTCCTCACCGTCGAGCTTCAGCTCCTGCCCGGCGAACTTACCGGTAACGACCTTGTCGCCCTTCTTCACGGTCATGGGCACATCCTTCGTGCCCGGGCCGGCGGCGATGACCTCGGAGACGACGGACTTTTCCTTCGTCGCGGTGGACAGGATGATGCCCGACGCGGTCTTTTCCTCAGCCTCAAAGCTCTTCAGCAGGACATTGTCTGCCAGCGGCTTCAGTTTCATAACAGTTACCTCCTCGTATGATGGTGCGGCGTGCGCCGCGGTTTGACTCCGGATTTAGCACTCTGTATACCTGAGTGCTAACATGATATATAATACCCGCTTTGGCCCAAATGTCAAGAGGGTTTTTCGGGAATTTTATGTCGCAACTGTGAATTTTTCCGCCCCCGCCGCGCGGTAGCTCAGCCCCTTCGGGTAGAAAAAGCGCAGCGCCTTCGGCACGACCTCGATCTCGGCGCGTCTGGTATACAGCGCCTCGCCGTCCACGTTCACGACCGATTCCTTTTCGCACAGGATCTCCGCCGTGCGGCAGCGGAAGTGGCGGATCTTGTCGCCGCACTCCTGCCAGCGGCCCTGCTGATATTTTTTGAGCAGGCTGGACACATTCACCAGCGACAGCTTGTCCACCACCAGCACGTCCAGCAGCCCGTCGTCCGGTTCCGCCGTGGGCACGGGGTTGTAGCCGCCGCCGTACCACCGGCCGTTGCAGATGCACACGAGCGTCTGCGGCCCGCGCGCAACGGTCTCGCCGTCGAGCACAACGGTCATCGGCTGGCACAGGCCCTTCATCAGGTTCACCACCAGCGACATCGCATACGCGCCCGAGCCCGACACGAGCGGCAGGCGCTTATATTTGGCGATCTCGGTGCCCACGCGTGCATCCAGCCCCATCGAGAGGATGTTCACCGAGTAGCGCCCGTTGCAGCGGATAAGGTCCACGCGCGTCTCATCGCTCTCCAGCAGCCGCTCGAGATGGTGGAACGGCTCAGTCTCGGAGAAGATTTTGATAAAATCGTTGCCCGACCCGCCCGGAAAATGCGTGATGGCGACGTTTTCAAACCCCGCCGCGCCGCACACGACCTCGTTGAGCGTGCCGTCGCCGCCGCAGGCGTAGATGCGCAGCTCCTCGCCGGTCTCGGCCGCGCGGCGCGCGATGACCTCGCAGTCGCCCGGCTCGGTGGACAGCGCGAGCTCATATTCCAGCTCATATTTGCGCAGCACGCGCTCCACGGTCTGGGCGTATTCCTTCGTATGGTCGTATTTCCCGGCGGCGGGATTGATGATGAACAGATGCTTCATGGCGCTGTCCCCCTCAGTAGTACATGTAGACGTTGCACTGCAGGCGTCCGTTGTACAGTTTTCTCTTTTTGACGGCCTGTTTGCCGTAGTAGTGCTCAAATTCCGGCTCGGACGAGATGATGTACTTTTTCCACCCGTCCGCGAATTTCAGGTGCCGCCCCAGCGCGCGGTACAGCTGCTGCGCGCTGCGCTGCTCCAGCATCCGCTCGCCGTAGGGCGGGTTGCAGACGATCACGCCGCGGTCGCACGGCAGGGGGAGCTTCGTGGCGTCGCCCTCGCGGAAGTCGATGAGCTTTTCCACGCCCGCCTTGCGGGCATTCTCCCGCGCGATGGCGAGCGCCTCGCGGTCAATATCCGTGCCGAGGATGCGGTAGTCGCCGCGGTATTCGCGGTCCATCGCCGCCGTGCGCTCCGCGCGCCAGACCTCCTGCGGCACACACGCCCACTTTTCCGCGGCAAAGCTGCGCCGCAGCCCCGGCGCGCGGTTCAGGGCGATCATCGCCGCCTCGATGCAGATCGTGCCCGAGCCGCAGAACGGGTCCCAGAAAAAGTCCCGCCCGCGGTAGCGCGCCAGATTCACCATCGCCGCCGCCATCGTCTCATGCAGCGGGGCGAGGTTCGCCGTTTCGCGGTAGCCGCGCTTGTGCAGGCTCGCGCCCGTCGTGTCCAGAAACAGCTCGCACTCGTCCTTCAGGATCGAGAAGCGCAGCTGGTACGCTGCGCCCGTCTCCGGCAGCCACGACAGGCCGTATCGTTCGCCCAGCCGCGTCACCGCCGCCTTTTTGGCGATGGCCTGACAGTCCGGCACCGAGTGCAGCTGGCTCGACAGGCTGTAGCCCTTCACGGGGAATGCCCCGTCCTTGGGGATAAACCGCTCCAGCGGCGCGTTTTTCACCAGCTGGAACAGCTCTTCAAAGCTGCGCACCGGCCCCTTGGCAAGCAAGATCATCACCCGCTCGCCCATGCGGCAGCAGAGGTTGGCCCGCGCCATCGCGGTAAAGTCGCCCGTAAAAAATACGCGCCGGTCCTCCACGCGCACATTCTCCAGCTCCAGCCGGCGCAGCTCATCACCCACCAGCCCCTCCAGCCCAAACAGGCACGGCACGCAAAACGTCATTTTTTCCATGTTCGTATCTCCCATCGCGCCGCCGGGAGTATCGTTCTGCCGCGCGGCATACAATCACCCGTATACTATACCAGATGCCGCGCGAAACGGCAAACAAATCGTGAATTTTTCCCACATTATGAAGAAAAAAATAAGATGACACGCCGCCGCGTGTCATGCTATACTGGAGGCGGAAGCTATCGCGTGCAGAAGGAGGTCTTGCTTATGCCTGCCATGATGATCGTCTGGATCGCCGCCGCCGTGGTCTTTGCCATCGCCGAAGCGGCCACGGTCAGTCTGGTCTCGGTCTGGTTCGTCGGCGGGGCGCTGCTGGCGCTGGGCGCGTCGGCGCTCGGCTGGGGCGTTCCGGCGCAGCTGGCGGTATTTGTGCTGTCGTCGGGCGCGCTGCTGGCCGTGTTCTGGCCGCTGGCCAAAAAAAGCAATCAAAAGCGCCGCGTGCGCACGAATGCCGACCGCCTGATCGGCCGTCAGGTGCTCGTCACCGAGCCGGTCGACAACCTGCATGAGACCGGCGCGGTCAAGGTAAACGGCGTGGAGTGGACGGCCAGGGCCCCGTCGGACGCCGTCATCCCCGCCGGAACGCTCGTGACCATCGAGCGCATCGAGGGCGCCAAGCTCTTTGTCGCGCCCGTAAAAGAAAACACGCCCGCCGAAGCCTGAAAGGAGACATCGCCATGGAATGGATCATCCCCCTCATCCTCGTGCTCATCGTTCTGCTCATCATCGTCCGCAATATCGTCGTTGTGCAGCAGTCCCGGGCCTTTGTCATCGAGCGCCTTGGCGCGTTCAGCAAGGTCTGGCAGGTGGGCATCCACTTTAAGGCCCCGTTCATCGAGCGCGTGGCCAAAAAGGTGAGCCTGAAGGAGCAGGTGCTCGACTACCCGCCCCAGCCCGTCATCACCAAGGATAACGTCACCATGCAGATCGACACCGTCGTCTACTTCCAGATCACCGACCCCAAGCTCTATGCCTACGGCGTGGAGCACCCGATGATGGCGATGGAGACGCTCACAGCCACGACGCTGCGCAACATCATCGGCGACCTGGAGCTGGACCAGACGCTCACCTCGCGCGACGTCATCAACACCCGCATGCGCGCGATCCTGGACGAGGCGACCGACCCGTGGGGCATCAAAGTCAACCGCGTGGAGCTGAAAAACATCCTGCCCCCGCAGGACATCCAGAGCTCCATGGAAAAGCAGATGAAGGCCGAGCGCGACCGCCGGCAGGCCATTTTGCAGGCCGAGGGCGCGAAGCACAGCCAGATCCTGGTGGCCGAGGGCGAAAAGGAAGCCGCGATCTTGAAGGCGGACGCCGAAAAGCAGGCCGCCATCCTCCGCGCCGAAGCGGAAAAGGAATCCGCCATCCTCAAGGCCGACGGCGAAGCGCAGGCCATCCGCGCCGTGCAGCAGGCGCTGGCCGATTCGCTGGAAATGCTCAACGAAAAGGCCCCGAACGATCAGGTCCTCAAGCTCAAGGCCCTCGAAGCCATGCAAAAAATCGCCGACGGCCAGGCTACAAAAATCATCATCCCGTCCGAACTCCAATCCCTCGCCGGCCTGGCAACCGGCATCGTGGAGAGCACGAAGGAATAAATTCTGTCCGCCCGCTGGTGGGCAGCTGTGGTATTTGCACGCACTGGCGGATCGTAGGTGCCCCCTCGCCTTCCCCTGGGGGAAGGTGCCCCCGAAGGGGGCGGATGAGGGCCGGGGAGCATTTACGATTTGCTTTGCAGTTTCAGCTAAACGTAACTGCTCCCCGACCCTCATCAGTCTGCTCCGCTAACGCGCCGCAGACAGCTTCCCCCAGGGGAAGCTATGGGGTGCATTCCGTGCCGCGGTGCGTGCAAAAACACCAACTGCCCACCAGCGGGAGGGGCAAGCCCCGCCCCTACGGTACGACGAAGGGCCGATGTGGTCATCGGCCCCTACCGGGGTCGTACCATGCCGCATTCGTGCGTACAGGCTGTTCTGTCAGAAGGCGCAAAAAATCCCGCCCAGTTGGGCGGGATTTTTTCTTCTTTATTCGCTGTAGATCAGCACGGCGTCGATGGTGAGGTCGCCGGTGTAATCCAGGACGGTGACGGTGTAGGTGCCGGTCAGGGTCTGGAGCAGGCTTGCGTCGGCGGGGGCGCCGTTATAATAATAGGCCGCGGTGTCGGAGAGCGTATAGTCCGTGACCTGCAGCAGCTGGCGCAGATTGTCGGCGCGGGTAAAGACGCCGCTCGTCTCCTCCAGCGCCTCACACGGCACGCCGAGCACCTGCCCGTTCTGGACATAGATGTTCACCATGCGTCCCAGCAACGCGCGGTCGGTCGCGACGGCAAAATCGCGGTTATAGCCCGCAAGGCGCGTCGTCCCGGCTTCGGGCGCGGCAGCGGTGGTGAGGTTCCCGGCGTCATTCGCCGCGACCACGCCGCCGTAGCGCACGGCGTCATAGCGGATCTCCAGATACGTGCGCGGATTCATCAGCTCGTCGAGCACGTACAGCGGCTCGCCGTTTTCGTCAAAGCCGTGGATGGCGGGATTTTGCAGAGCATTGAGAATGAGCAGACACGCGTCCTCGCGCGTGAGGGCGCGGGTCAGACCGCCGTCAAAGCTGCGCAGCAGATGGCAGCGCTCGGCGTCGGCGCGGACGTTTTCATCCCAGTGCGCGCCGGTATAATCGGACGCGTCGTTTCCGAGCAGGACCAGCAGCATTTTGCACAGCTCCAGCGCCGTGACCGGATCGTCCGGCCGGAACAGCCCGCCGCTGCCGGACACGATGCCCTGCGCGGCGCAGTAGTCGATGAAGGCGGCGGCCCAGCTGTCCTCCGCCACGTCAGCGAAGCCCGCCGAGCGCGCGGCCGCGGGATCGTCGCTGCTGAGCAGAGCGATGAGCTTGGCGATCTGCGCGCGGGTGACGGGGACGTCGGGACGGAACGAGCCGTCGGAATATCCGGAGAGCAGGCCCAGATCCGTGAGCATCCGCACCGCTTCGAGGTGCGTGATGTCGGCGGAATCGGTAAATTCATCCGCCCCGGCCGCGCCGGACGGCAGCGCCAGAAGCAGCAGCATGGCGATGAGAAGCAGAATACTGACGGCACGCTTCACGGCGCAGCCCCCTTTCCGAAATTACGATGCTATTAGTATAAGGAGCGCACGCCGCGATTGCAAGGTCTGCGGCCGGATTGTAACATAACTGTAATAAAAGGTGGGATTTTCCGTAGAAAATCCCACCAATGTCTGACGAATTTACATACTTCACCGGACGAGCGCGTTCAGCGCAGGATGCGGTTCGGCTTCTGGTAGCGCTCCTGTTCGGAAAAGACGCAGCCGCAGTATTTCTGGATGTAAAAGCCCAGCTCTCGCGCGCGCGTCTGGCCGTCGCGGAACATGGGGCGGAAGTCCTCATAGTAAAACTGCACGCCCGTCTCCTCCGCCGCGCGGTATGCGACGTCCCGCAGCAGCTCGTGGTTCTGATAGGGACTGATGAACAGCGACGACGTGAACGCGTCAAAGCCGCCGTCCTTCGCCGCCTGCGCGGCGGCATACAGGCGCAGCTCATAGCACTTGACGCAGCGGCCGTCGATGTCGTCCGCCACGGCGCGCACGAACGGGCGCAGGCCGTAATCGTCCCGCACCACGAGCGGCAGGTCGATGGCCTTCGCATATTCCTGCAGGCAGCTGCGCCGCGCACGGTATTCGGTGAACGGGTGGATATTCGGATTGTACCAGTAGCCGGTCAGGTCCATCCCCGCGGCGCGCAGCGCGTCGATGGGCATGTTGGCGCACGGCGCGCAGCAGATGTGCATGAGCAGTTTCATCGCGATCCCCTTCCTTCGGCTCTATTCTACCATATCGAACGCCGTCTGTACAGAATGGAAAAAATGGCGTGTGAAGTTCGGTCATTTTGGACATAGACAAGTACGGGAAGCAGTGCTATAATCTTTGCTAATATAGGACAGTAGCAAAACTGAACGCAGAAAGGATGATCCCCTATGGCATATCCCAAGGAGAGCTACGCGGCAAAGATCCAGCGCAAGCTGCTGCGCAAAAAGCGCGTGATCGAGGCCGCCTCCGGCCGCGAAAAGGCCGATCTGGTGCTGAAAAACGCCACCTACGTCAACGTTTTTTCCAATGAGCTGTGCACGTGTGACATCGCCGTTGCAAACGGCCTGATCGTCGGCCTCGGCCAGTACGAGGGCGAACGCGAGATGGACATGACCGGCAAGATCGTCTGCCCGGGCTTCATCGACGCGCACATCCATCTGGAGTCGAGCCTGGTCTCGCCGCGCGAATTCGTCCGCGCGACGCTGCCGCACGGCACGACCACCGTCATCACCGACCCCCATGAGATCACGAACGTCATGGGCACCGACGGCATCGACTATATGTTCCAGGCCACCGAGGGCCTGCCGATCGACGTGCGGTTCATGCTGCCGTCGTGCGTGCCGGCAACGCCGCTGGATGAATCCGGCGCCAACCTCGACTACCGCGCCATCGACTCGTTCTACGACTATCCGCGCGTGCAGGGTCTGGCGGAGATGATGAACGCCTACGGCGTCACGCACAACGACGCCGAGGTCGTGGCGAAGATCGTCGCCTCGCAGGCGCATCACAAGAAGATCGACGGCCACGCCCCCGGCCTGTCCGGCAAGGATCTTGACACCTACATCGCCGCGGGCGTGTACTCCGACCACGAGTGCGCCACGCCGGAGGAGGCCATCGCCAAGCTGCAGCGCGGGCAGTTCATTATGATCCGCGAGGGCACGGCGGCGCGCAACCTCGAGGCGCTCGCCCCGCTGCTCACGCCGCAGTACGCCGACCGCTGCATGTTCTGCACCGACGACAAGCACCCCAGCGACCTGCTGGAGCTCGGCCACATCGACTATATCGTCAAGGAAGCCATCAACAAATACGGCGTCGACCCCATCATCGCCATCAAGGCTTCGTCCCACCACGCGGCGCGCTACTTCCTGCTCAATAACCGCGGCGCGATCGCGCCGGGCTATCTTGCGGACTTTGCCGTGATCGACAACTTCCAGGACTTTAACGTCGAATACGTGTTCAAAAAGGGCGAGCTGTACAGCGACCACGGCCAGCTCCGCGACTTTGAGGCCCCCACGGTCGAGCCGTATCTGGACGAGCGTGCGCACGACACCTTCCACGTTGCCCACCTCACGGAGGATGACTTCCGCGATCAGCGCCAGCGCGGCGTGATCGGCATGGTCCCCGGCGAGATCATCACCACCGACAACGGCTACGCCGAGCACGTCGACCTGGAAAAGGACATCCTGAAGATCGCCGTCATCGAGCGCCACAAGCAGACCGGCCACATCGGCATCGGCTACATTCAGGGCTACGGGCTGAAGTCCGGCGCGGTTGCGACCTCCATCTCGCACGACTCGCACAACATCATCGTCGTCGGCACGAATTCGAAGGATATGGCCGCCGCCGCCAACTACATCGTGGAGCATCACGGCGGCATCGTCGTGGTGGAAAACGGCGAGGTCAAGGCGGGCGTGGTGCTGGAGATCGCCGGCATTATGAGCGACCGGCCGCTCACCGCCGTGAATACCGAGCTGGAGGCGGCGAAGGACGCGGCGTTCAAGCTCGGTGTCAGCCGCGGCATCGACCCGTTTATGACGCTCAGCTTCATGGCCCTGCCCGTCATCCCCACACTCCGCATCACCACCCGCGGCGTCGTGGACGTGGTCACGCAGCAGTACGTATAAAAAGGCCAAACAGCATAGCCATTGTTGACCGCCCGGGTTCCCTCCGGGCGGTCAATAAGCATTTTTACCCGCTGCCCAGTTGACAATCCGCGGCGGGGTGGTATAATAGGCATAGAGAAAGGGCGCTGTCGATAGACGGTCAGCCTCTAAGTTGTTACAAGAAGTAACCGCACTCTTTGGCTGGAGGGGCGGTTACTTCTTTTTTATCTGTATGACCAGATCGACGATGCCGATGATGACCAGACAGAGTTGAAACAGCTCTGTGTATGTGATCATACGCATCCCCCCTCTCCACACTGGAGAGGGCTTCAAGAAGTGTCCTCTCCAAAGTGAGAGGCTCCCGCCTACCGTTTATGTAACAGCGCCCACCCCCACCCGGGGGCAGTTTTATTGTAGCACCTGTGTCAGAATTTGTCTATCCCTACTTTTTCCGGGCTTTTCGGCCCGGTTTGGAAATGCCGGTTGCAAAGCGGGCGAAAACGTGGTCTAATATACATAATAGCGCCCCGCGGCGGCGGAGCCCTTACGCAAGAAAAAGGAGTTATCATTATGGAACGAGAACGTCTGGGCAGCCGTCTGGGCTTTATCCTGCTTTCCGCCGGCTGCGCCATCGGCGTGGGCAATGTGTGGAAATTCCCGTGGATGGCCGGGCAGTATGGCGGCGGCGCTTTTGTGCTGCTGTATCTGATCTTCCTCGTCATTCTGGGTCTGCCGGTGATGACCATCGAGTTTTCCATCGGCCGCGCCGCGCAGGCCAGCCCTGTGCGGATGTATCAGAAGCTGGAGCCGAAGGGCACAAAATGGCACATCCACGGCTACGCCGCGCTGATCGGCTGCGTGCTGCTGATGATGTTCTATACGTCTGTCACCGGCTGGATCCTCTACTACTTTGTGCACAGCCTGGCAGGCGACTTTGTGGGGCTTGACGCCGGGCAGGTCAGCGCCGCGTTCGGCGGCATGATGTCAAGTCCCGCCACCATGGTCGGCTATATGGCGATCACGGTCGTGGCCGGCTTCGCGGTCCTCTCGATCGGCCTGCAGAAGGGTCTGGAGCGCATGACGAAATATATGATGGTCGCACTGCTGGCGCTGATGGTGGTGCTGGCGGTGCACAGCGGCACGCTTTCGGGCGCGGGCGAGGCGCTGCGGTTCTATCTGGTGCCCGACTTCTCCAAGATCAGCGGCAGCGTTGTCGTGGGCGCGATGAATCAGGCATTCTTTACGCTCAGCCTCGGCGTGGGCGCAATGGCCATCTTCGGCAGCTATATCGGAAAAGAACGCAGCCTGCTCGGCGAGAGCGTGAACGTCGTGGTGCTGGACACGTTCGTGGCCGTGATGGCGGGCTTTATCATCTTCCCGGCGTGCTTCACCTACGACGTGCAGGTCACCGCCGGGCCGAGCCTGCTGTTTGAAGCGATGACGAGCGTGTTCGCCAACATGGCAGGCGGCCGCTGGTGGGGGGCTCTCTTCTTCCTGTTCATGGTCTTTGCCGCGCTGAGCACGGTGCTGGCCGTGTTCGAAAACATCCTCGCCTGCGTGCGCGAAATGACGGGCTGGTCCCGCGGCAAGGCGTGCCTGATCTGCGGCGTCGGCATCCTCCTCCTGTCCGTCCCGTGCGCGCTGGGCTATAACCTCTGGTCCGGCTTCCATCCGTTCGGCATGGAGAGCCTGCAGGTGCTCGACCTCGAGGACTTCCTCGTCTCCAACTGCCTGCTGCCGCTGGGCTCCATGATCTTTGTGCTGTTCTGCACGCGCAAAAACGGCTTCGGCTGGGATAACTTCCTCCGTGAGGCCAACGAAGGCCGCGGCCTCAAGGTCAGATCCTGGATGCGCGGCTACATCACCTGGGTCATCCCCGCGATCATCCTCGTCATCTTCGTGCTGGGCCTGATCAGCTTCTTCGGTTAACGCATCAAACAGAGCCCGCACGCCGAAAAACGGTTGTATTTTCACGCATTTTATGGTACTGTATTGACACAAGACCGATCCGGAAAGGCGGGAGACTTTATGAAACGCCTGCTGATATGCTTTCTCTGCTGCCTGCTGCTGTGCACGGCGGCGTTCGCGGCGGAGCCGTCGATCACCAGTCTCAAGACGGACTGCGTCATCACCGGCTCGGGCGACGCGGAGCTGACCCAGACCGTCAGCATCCAGCTCGACACGCCGGTGAACGAACTGCAATTCCCGCTGGGCGCGAACGCGCGCAGCGCGTCGATCGTCGGCTATAAGGCGGGCAAGACCACCGAGGACGGTATCACGATCCTCACCTTGAGATCCGACGCCGGCATCTCCGGCAGCCGCACCTTCACCCTGCGCTATACGCTGCCGGGGCTCGTCAGCGCGCAGGACGGCGTGCAGACGCTCACGCTGCCGCTGTTGTGCGCCAAGTGGGATTTCCCGATCGAGAATTATGCCTTTACCGTCACCCTTCCCGAGGCGTTTCCCGCCGCGCCGGGCTTTTCCAGCGGCTATCAGGGCGACGTCATCGAGGACTATATGACCACCTCCGTGCAGGAGAACGTCCTCAGCGGCAGCACAACGGTGTCGCTCAAGGACCATGAAGCGCTCACCATGACGCTCGAAGCGCCAGACGGCTTCTTCTCCGGCAAGCACGCCGTATGGTCGGCGGGCAGCGCCACCACGGTGCTCATCATCCTGTGCGCCGTGCTGGGCCTTGTGTACTGGCTTTTGAAGCTGCGCTCGCCGCGCCTGTCGCACGCCGTGCGCACGCTGCCGCCCGACTCGGCGCAGCCCGGGGAGCTGCCGTATCTGCTGTGCGGCCGCGGCGCGGACTTTAACGCCATGGTGCTCCACTGGGCAAGCCTCGGCTACCTGAGCATCACCGTCAGCGCCGAGGGCCACGTCCTGCTCCACCGACGCGTGGAGATGGGCAACGAGCGGCGGCGCTATGAGGCCAAGCTGATGAGCGTTTTGTTCGGCGAGAGCGACGTGTGCGACTGCGCAAGCTCGCGCTATAAGCGCGCCGCGGCGGCCGCGCAGGGCGTCGTCCCGCGGTTCTGGCAGCGGCGGCTGTACCGCCGCGACAGCGGCAACCCCGTCATCCTCATCGCGCTCTCGTGCCTGGCCTGCGCGCTGGCGTCGCTCGCGTCCGTGAGTCTGCTGCTTCCCGACGGCGGCTGGCGCTGGCTGGCGCTCGTTTTGTCGCTGCCGCTCGGCGGCGTGCTGGCGCGGCTTTTGCAGCGGACGTTCTCCGCGGCGTACATGGATAAAAAGATCGAGCTCGCCGCGGGCGTTCTCGCGGGCATCCTGCTGCTGCTCGCCGGCCGGCTCAGCGGCGCGACGTTGCCGATGGTGGTAGCACTGGCGCTGGCCGTGTTCACCGGCTGGCAGACGGTACACGGTGGGCGGCGCAGCGACCTTGGCACGATGCTCATCTCGCAGACGATCGGCTTCCGCCGCTTCCTCACCCGCATGAGCGACCACCGCGTCCGCCTGCAGCTGGAAAACGATCCGCAGTATTTCTACAAAACGCTCCCCTACGCCATCGCCCTCGGGCGCGCGGCGGGGTTTGTAGAGCGCTTCTCCAAGATCGAGCTGGAGCCGTGCGAATGGTTCACGCAGATCGACAAGCACCCCCGCACCGGCGCCGAATTCTACGCCGCCCTCCACGAAATGCTCGACACCCTGACGCTTTCCATCCGGCACTGAATAAAAAAATCCCGGCAGGCCCCGCCTGCCGGGATTCTTTTTGCGAAGCACCTTGTAGGGGCCGATGACCACATCGGCCCGCCCCACCGAGCCCCTTAATATGCCGTAGGGGCGGGGTTCTACCCCGCCCGCGCCCCATCGACTACCGCCGCGCTATCGACCCTTCGTCGTAACGTAGGGGAGGGGCTTGCCCCTCCCGTGCAGGGTGCAATTGCAAATCGAAACGTCCCTCGGCACAATCGTACAATGTCCTGTAGGGGCGGACGACCCTTGTCAAGCCCAGATTGTTTACAAAATGTTCGGGATGATCCTTTACAGTTTTACAGCCT
>CAKTXA010000041.1 GCA_934631005.1 uncultured Oscillospiraceae bacterium | reverse complement strand
ACCTTCCCCCCGGGGAAGGTGCCCCCGAAGGGGGCGGATGAGGGCCGGGGAGCACTTGCAGATAGCTTTGCATGCTCATCAAAACGTAACTGCTCCCCGACCCTCATCAGTCTGCTCCGCTTCGCTCCGCAGCCAGCTTCCCCCAGGGGAAGCCAAGGCGCCTCAGCAAATCGGCCCTGCCTAAAAAGACTGAACATGCAGACCGCGGTGGTGGATTTTTGGCGCACTGGCAGGGCGCTGCGCACACCATACCTTCCCCCCGGGGAAGGTGCCCCCGAAGGGGGCGGATGAGGGCCGGGGAGCACTTGCAGATAGCTTTGCATGCTCGTCAAAACGTAACTGCTCCCCGACCCTCATCAGTCTGCTCCGCTAACGCTCCGCAGCCAGCTTCCCCGAGGGGAAGCCAAGGGGCTTCCGCAAATCGGCACTGCCCCAAAAGAATGATGGTGCGTACCGGCGGGAGGGGCAGAGCCCCTCCCCTACGTTACGACGAAATGATTTGTCCCTGCCGTACGGTGGGTCAGCCGCCTATGCAGATAGTTTTGAGCATTTGCACGAACACGTCCCACCAGGTGAGGGCGGGGATATTTTCCGGGGCGACGAGGGGGATCTCGGCGAGGGTCTGGCCGCCTGATGTGACGGTGAGCATACCGAGCGTCTGGCCCTGCTCCACGGGGGCGGTGACCTGTTCGGCGAGCTGTACCTCGCTCTGCGCCCCGGCGGCGAGGGCCTTATCGACCAGCACGGGCGCATCCGTCTGCAAAACGGGCGTGACGGTCTCCTGCGTGCCGAGCACCACGGGCACGGCGCCGATGGGACTGTCCGGCTGCGGCGTGAGAAGGGCGTAGTTCGCAAAGCCGTAATTGAGCAGCGCCTTGGCGGACTCGAAGCGGTGCGGGCTGGAGTCGCAGTGGAGCACCACGGCGATCAGCTCCATGCCGCCGCGCTTGGCCGAGGCCGACAGGCAGTGCCCTGCGGCGGAGGTATAGCCCGTTTTCAGGCCCGTGGTGCCGTCATAAAAGCGGACGAGCTTGTTGGTATTCGACAGGCCGAACTGGCCGTTTCGCACGGTGTCCATCCAGATGGTGGTGTAGTTTTTGATCTCCTCGTGCTTGAGTAATTCCCGCGACATGAGCGCGATGTCATAGGCGGTGGTCAGGTGCTCCGCGGCGTCCGGATCGTCGTCCAGACCGGTGCAGTTGACAAAGTGCGTGTCGGTCATGCCGAGCTGCGCCGCACGTTCGTTCATCATCTGCACGAACGCGCTCTCGCTGCCCGCGATGTGCTCGGCCAGCGCCGTGGCGCAGTCGTTGGCGGACGAGACGACGACGGATTTGAGCATCTCCTCCAGCGGCAGCTGCTCGTTTTCCTCCAGATAGATCTGGCTGCCGCCCTTGGCCGCGGCCGCGGCGGAGGCGGTGACGGTATCATCCCAGCCGATGCGGCCGCTGTCCAGCGCCTCCATCACAAGCAGGAGCATCATAATTTTCGTCACGCTCGCGGGGGCCAGGCGCTCATGGGCGTTTTTTTCGTACAAAACCGTGCCGGTGGCCGCCTCCATCAGGATCGCCGACGGCGCGGACACCTCCGGCTCCGCAGCGCGCGCGTGTACGGCGCACAGCGGCAGTATGAGCGTCAGCGCAAGGCCCAGCGCGGCAAGTCGTTTTTTCATATCCGATCATCCTCTCAGTTCTTGGTCGCCTTTGGTACAAGCCTATGCGGCGTGTGAGGGGATTATGACGCGGGCTGTACATTTACGCTCCGGTGGGGTATAATAGACACAGAAACAGGAATGGATGGACGACTATGAAATTCGCTTTTTACACGCTGGGCTGCAAGGTGAACCAGTATGAGACGCAGGCGATGGAGCAGCTGCTGCTGGCCGCGGGGCACACGCTGGGGAGCTTTGACGAGATCTGCGACGGCTATATCATCAACACCTGCACCGTCACGGCGGCGTCGGACAAAAAATCGCGCAACGCCATCCGGCGCGTGCGCAAGCTGAACCCCGAGGCCGCGGTGGGGGTCTGCGGCTGCTATGCGCAGAGCGCGCCGGACGAGGTGCGAAAGCTCGACGTGGACGTGCTGGTGGGCACGGCCGACCGGGCGGAGTTCATCGCCCGGATGCAGCAGGCGGCGCAGGACCGCAGCCGCCGCTGGGAGCACGTGGAGGACGCGGGCGCGCCGCGCGGCTTTGAGCGGCTGCCTGCGGGCGGCCTTGCCGCGCGGACACGGGCGCTGCTCAAGGTCGAGGATGGGTGCAACAATTTCTGCACGTACTGCATCATCCCCTACGCGCGCGGGCGCGTGCGCTCGCTGCCGCTGGCGGCGGCGGTGGAGCAGACGCGCCAGCTGGCGGGCGCGGGCTATCGCGAGATCGTGGTGAACGGCATCGAAATTTCGTCCTGGGGCGCGGAGTGGAAGGACGGCAGCACGCTCGCCGAGCTGCTTGCCGCCATCTGCACGGCCGCGCCGCAGGTGCGCATCCGGCTCGGCTCGCTCGAGCCGCGCACGGTGACGGAGGATTTCTGCCGCGCGCTGGCGGGCTTCCAAAACCTCTGCCCGCAGTTCCATCTGAGCCTGCAGAGCGGCAGCGACACGGTGCTCTCCCGGATGCACCGCAAATATGACACCGCGCGCTATGCCGAGAGCGTGCGGCTGCTGCACGAATACTTCCCCGGCTGCGCGGTGACGACCGACCTGATCGTCGGCTTCCCGGGCGAGACGGAGGAGGAGTTTGGCGAGTCGCTGGCGTTCGTGTCGCGCTGCGGCATCTCGATGTTCCACATCTTCCCGTACTCCCGCCGCAGCGGCACACCGGCGGCCAAAATGCCGGATCAGATCCCCCGCAGCGTCAAGGAGACGCGCGCGGCCCGGGCGGCGCAGGTCGCCGCCGCGCTGGAGGAGGGCTATCACGAGGCGCTGCGCGGCAGCGTGCAGCAGGTGCTGTTTGAGCAGATCGAGGACGGCCTTTGGGCCGGGCACGCGATGAACTACGTCAAGGTCTATCTGAAAGACAGCCGCGACCTTAACAATCACGTCCTGCCGGTGCGCATCACGGAGCTCTGCCGCGACGGCGTGCTGGGCGAACCGGCGTCCGAATGAAAAATTCCCCCGACTTTTGCGAAAATCCAGTTGACAAGACGCAAAAAATACTATATAATCTCCCTTGCCGTGTGATACACGGCGATTTGGCGGCATAGCTCAGTTGGTAGAGCACCCGGTTCATACCCGTGTTGTCATCTGTTCGAGTCAGATTGCCGCTACCAGGCCCGTTGGTCAAAAGGTTAAGACACCGCCCTTTCACGGCGGTAATATGGGTTCGATTCCCGTACGGGTCACCAAATAAAAGGCTCACTCCAACGGAGTGAGCCTTTTATTTGGTCCCATTAGATCATTTCACGGCGGGAATGAATCCCGCCTATGACAATTCTCCGCTGCGCTCCGAATTGACGCGCCACACGGCGCGGCCGCCAGAAGGCGGCTTTTTGGTGACCCGTACTGTTGCGGAGGACCCATCGGGTTCGACCGCCCGGGAATTCTGTGCGTGAGCACAGCGGCGGCTTGTTAAGCCGCCGGTTTTGGCTGCGGCCAAAACAATTGCCGGGTGGCACGGAGGCGGCAAAGCCGCCGGAGTATTCCCGTACGACCAAATAAACTGCCCGCTCCATTCGGAGCGGGCAATTTATTTGGCACATTATTTTATCGCCCGGTAGCGGAGGGCGCGGATGGCATTGAGCACGGCGAGGACCATGACGCCGACGTCGGCGAAGATGGCGGCCCACATATCGGTGATGCCGGCGGCGGTGAGCGCCAGACAGCCGAACTTCACGATGAGGGAGAACACGATATTCTGCCGGACGATGCCGATGCACTTGCGCGAGATGCCGATGGCCTTGGAGATCTGCAAAGGATCGTCGTCCATGAGCACCACGTCCGCCGCTTCGATGGCGGCGTCACTGCCCATGGCGCCCATGGCGATGCCGATGTCGGCCCGGGTGAGCACGGGGGCGTCGTTGATGCCGTCGCCGACGAAGGCAAGCTTGTCATGCTTGCCGCGCTGCGCCAGCAGCTTTTCGACCTCCTCGACCTTGCCGGCCGGGAGCAGCTCGCTGCGCACTTCATCGACGCCCAGCTCGGCCGCGACCTCGTCGGCCACGCGCTTGGCGTCGCCCGTGAGCATGACGGTCTTCTGCACGCCGCACTTTTTGAGCTGCGCGATGGCCTGCTTGGAGTGGGGCTTGACGACGTCGGAGATGACGATGTGCCCGGCGTACTGGCCGTCCACGGCCATGTGGATGATGGTGCCTACGCTGTGGCAGTCGCAATACTCGACGCCCAGCTTTTTCATCAGCTTACTGTTGCCCGCGGCGACGGTGTGGCCGTCGACCGTGGCGGTGATGCCGTGGCCGCTGAGCTCTTCGATGTTTGTGACGCGCGCGCGGTCGAGCTCCTTCCCATACGCTTTCTGCAGGCTCTTGCTGATGGGGTGAGAGGATGCACATTCGGCCAGCGCCGCGTATTCCAGCAGCTGCTGCTCGTCAAACGGGCTGTGGTGCACGGCGGTGACCTCGAACACGCCCTGCGTGAGCGTGCCGGTCTTGTCGAACACGACGATCTTTGCGTCGGCCAGCGCTTCGAGATAGTTGGAGCCCTTGATGAGGATGCCCTCACGGCTCGCGCCGCCGATGCCCGCAAAGAAGCTCAGCGGGATGCTGATGACGAGCGCGCACGGGCAGCTGACGACCAGGAACGTCAGGGCCCTGTAGATCCAGTCCACCCAGTTGGCGCTCACGCCCGCGGCCATCCGCCCGAGCGGCACCAAAATCGCCAGCGCCAGCGCCGCGATGCAGACGGCGGGGGTGTAAATTTTTGCAAAGCGGGAGATGAAGGCCTCGGACTTTGACTTGCGGGAGCTGGCGTTTTCCACAAGGTCGAGGATCTTCGACACCGTGGACTCGCCGAACGCCTTTGTTGTGCGGATCTTGAGCACGCCCGACAGGTCGATGCAGCCGCTGATGATCTCGTCGCCGGTCTTGACGTCGCGCGGCAGGCTCTCGCCGGTGAGGGCGCTGGTGTTGAGACTGGCGGCGCCCTCCACGATCACGCCGTCCAGCGGCACCTTTTCGCCCGGCTGCACCACGATGATGCTGCCGACGGCGACCTCGTCGGGGCTGACCTGCTCGAGCCTGCCGCTGCGCTCGATGTTGGCGTAGTCGGGGCGGATGTCCATGAGCGCGGAGATGTTCCGGCGGCTCTTGCCCACGGCGTAGCTCTGGAACAGCTCGCCGATCTGGTAGAAGAGCATGACGGCGATGCCCTCGACATAGTCGCCGCTTTTTGTCCAGATGGCCACAGCGAACGCGCCGAGCGTGGCCAGCGCCATGAGGAAGTTTTCATCGAACGCGCGGCCGTTCGCAATGCCGTGACCGGCCTTTTTCAGGATGTCGTAGCCGATGACGGCGTAGGCCGCGAGATACGCGATGAGCTGGGGGATGCCGGTGATGGGGATGAATTTCAGGGCGATGAGCATGACCGCCGTGATGAGGATGCGCACGAGCATCTTTTTCTGTTTCTTTGTCATAAAACGACCCTCCAGAGTTTGCAAAACGCCGCACCGGACGGGCGATGCGGCGCTTTGTCTGCCTTAAAGCTCAATTTCGCAGTCGGGCTCTACTTTTTTGCAGGCTTTCAGAACGGCCTTCATCGTCTTTTTCTCATCCGCGCCGTCCGCGAATTCCACGATCATCTTCTGGGTCATAAAATTGACCGTTGCCGCCGCGACGCCCTCGGTGTTCTTCGCGGCTTCTTCCATCAGGTTCGCGCAGTTGGCGCAGTCGACTTCGATTTGGTACGTCTTTTTCGTGGTGAGTCCCTCCGGTATCGTTTGTATTTGGTTCCAAAATTAAACGCTTGCTTAATCGTTCTGACCGTAGTATACTGGCGGCAAGAGCGAAAATCAAGCCGTTTCGGGCGCGTATGTCCGAACGGGCGAACGATGTTTCCAAAACGGAGAAAGGAAACGGACATGGACGAATTCACCCTGCCGCATCATCACGGCGAGCACCACAGCGCGGAGGCGCTGCACGCGCAGCTGCTGATCCACGGCGATTTTTCCGCGGCGTCGGATGTATTCCGGCAGCTGGCGGACCCCACGCGCGTGCGCATCTTCTGGCTGCTGAGCCACCGGGAGGAGTGCGTCATCAACATCGCGGCCATGCTGGAGATGTCCAGCCCGGCGGTGTTCCACCACCTGAAAACGCTGACCGACAGCGGCCTGCTCGTCAGCCGCCGCGACGGGCGGGAGGTCTATTATAAGGCGGCGGACAGCGAGCTGACGCGGCTGCTGCACGAGCTGGTGGAGCAGGTGATGCAGATCGCCTGCCCGGAAAAGACGGTGGACTATCAGGCCTCGCAGGAGGAGCTGATCCGAAATGTTCATCATTATTTAGTAGAGCACCTGTCGGAGCGGGTGACGATCGACGCGCTGGCGCGGCAGTTTCTGATGAACCCCACCACGCTCAAGCAGGTGTTTAAGCGCACCTACGGCGAGACTATCGCCGCGCATATGAAGCGCCACCGCATGGAGGCCGCGGCGGGGCTGCTGCTGCAGACGCAGGACGACATCGCGGCCGTGGCGCAGGCCGTGGGCTATGAGAGCCAGAGCCGGTTTTCTGCCGCCTTCCGCGAGGAATACGGCGTGCTGCCCACGGAGTACCGCAGGCAGAAGGGGCACGGAAAAAGCGGGACGGATACGGCGGGATGACAAAGCGGTCACAGCAAACCGGTCGGGTCATTTTGCCGGAAAAATTCCCTTGGATTGCAAATTCCCGGCACACAGGACAAGCCGTTTTTCGCCGTTCGGGCTGAAAAAAGTGTTGGAAGCACTGAAAAAACAGCTGAAAGCCGAAAATTTCGGGTGGAATATTCACTAAAATTTTAGCTGGAAACTTGTCTATGATGCACAAAAAAGCAAAAAACGCAAGATTGTCGTGTAAAGACTACAAAATTTATGTGGAATTTGGGGCCGGAGTATGGCAAGATAGCATCAGGCCGTGACGCGCAAAGCGCAGGATTGACCCCTTTGCAAAGCGTCTGCGGCTGCATAGATCATGTAGCTTATCCCATTACGGATTCTGAATGATTTTAAGGAAAGAAGGTCATGTGATGAAGAAACTGAACTATGGCATGGTAGGCGGTGGTCCCGGTTCGTTTATCGGCGACGCGCACAGAAAGGCGATCAACATTGACGCGATGGCAACGCTCGTTGCCGGCTGCTTCTCCCGCACCCCCGAAAAGTGCCGCGAGACCGGCGCGCAGCTCGGCGTTGCGCCCGATCGCTGCTACACCACGTTTGACGAGATGGCAAAGGCCGAGGCGGCCCGCGAAGACGGCATCGACTTCGTCGTGATCGTCACGCCGAACGTCAGCCACTATCCCGCCTGCAAGGCGTTCCTGGAGGCCGGCATCAACGTCTCCTGCGACAAGCCTCTCTGCCTCACCGTGGAGCAGGCCGACGAGCTGGAGAAGCTGGCCGACGAGAAGGGCCTGCTGTTCCTGGTCACCTACACCTACATGGGCCATGTGACCGCGAAGCATATCAAGGAGTACATCAAGGCCGGCAAGCTCGGCAAGATCCGCACGGTCATGGCGGAGTATCCGCAGGGCTGGCTCGCCTATGAAGGCGAATGGGGCGGCAAGCAGGGCGAATGGCGCTGCGACCCGAAGCAGTCCGGCGGCGTCAACTGCCTGGGCGACCTCGGCACCCATGTTGAAAACGCTGTGGCGCACCTGACCGGTCTGAAGATCAAGCGCGTGCTGGCGAAGATGGACGTGGTCGTTCCCGGCCGCGTGCTGGATGACAACGACGTGGTCCTCGTGGAGTTCGAGGGCGGCGCGACCGGCTGCTTCTGGACCAGCCAGTTCGCCATCGGCCACGACAATGACCTGCGCGTGCGCATCTACGGTGAGGACGGCTCCATCCTGTGGAAGCAGGAGGAGTGCGAGAAGGTCACCATGATCTCCCGCGACGGCACCATCGTGGAGCGTCACCGCGGCGGTGGCGGCATCGAGCCCGAGGCTGCGAAGTACGGCCGCCTGCCCTCCGGTCACACCGAGGGGTGGCTGGAGTCCATGGGCAACCTGTATCGCTCGTTCATCGCCTGCATCGAGGCAAAGCAGGACGGCACCTTCAAGCCCGAGATGATCGACTTCCCGACCGTACACGAGGGCGCCGAGGGCGTGCGCTTTGTCCATGCGTGCCTGAAGTCCAACGCCGAGGGCAACGTCTGGGTCGATATGTGATCCCGGGATCGAACGATCTCTACCGAATATTTTAAGGAGGAACTAAATTATGTCGAGACCTGTTACTCTGTTTACCATTCAGTGGGGCGATCTGTCCCTGGAGGAAGTCTGCAAGCTCGCCAAGCAGATGGGCTATGAGGGCCTGGAGCTGTCTGCCGCGCATCTGGATATGAAGCGCGCCGCCACCGATGCGAAGTACGTTGAGGAGGTCAAGGCGACCCTCAAGAAGTACGACCTCGGCTGCTGGGCTCTGAGCAACCACCTGGCCGGTCAGTGCGTCTGCGACACGCTGCCCGATGCCTATGACTCCCGCCTGGACGGCTTTGCACCCGCGGCCCTCGCCGGCAAGCCCGAAGAGATCCAGAAGTGGGCCATCGACGAGATGAAGGCCACCGCGCACGCCGCCAAGGCGATGGGCGTGAGCGTCGTCACGTTCTTCATGGGCTCCCCGATCTGGAAGTTCTGGTACTCCTTCCCGCAGACCTCCGAGGAGCAGATCGAAGCGGCCTATCAGAAGGTCAAGGAGCTGTGGAGCCCGATCTTCGACGAGTTCGACGCCTGCGGCGTGAAGCTCGCCCTCGAGGTCCATCCCACCGAGATCGCGTTCGACTACTGGTCCACCAAGAAGCTGCTGGATGTGTTTGACCGCCGTCCGACCCTCGGCATCAACTTTGACCCGAGCCACCTGCTGTGGCAGGGCGTCGATCCCGTGGTGTTCTGCCGCGACTTCATCGACCGCATCTATCATGTCCATGCCAAGGACGTCAAGCTGAACTTTGACGGCCGCAACGGCGTGCTGGGCTCCCACATCACCTTCGGCGATATGCACCGCGGCTGGAACTTCGTGTCCCTCGGCCATGGCGACGTCGACTTCGACGGCATCTGCCGCTGCCTGAACCAGGGCGGCTACACCGGCCCGTATTCCGTGGAATGGGAGGACTCCGGCATGGACCGCGTCTACGGCGCGACCGAGGCCTGCGAGTACATCAAGAAGTACAACTTCAGCGCGTCCGACTTCGCGTTCGACAGCGCGATCAAAAACGACTGATCAATAAGTGACCGCTGATGACGCCTGCCGGTCTCATCGGCGGTCACACACAGAAGGTTTTAACCGGCGCCGCCGGTTAAGATAAATAAAAACTGGAGGAACAAATAATGAAAAAGATCATTGCTCTGCTTCTGGCAGTCGTGATGGTGCTTGGCCTTGTTGCTTGCGCTTCTCAGGCCAATACCCCCGCGACCGAAGAAAAGCCGGCCGACACCGCGGCTCCGGCTGAAGAAACCCCCGCTGCCGAGGAGACCCCGGCGGCCGAAGAGACGCCCGCTGCGGAAGTCAAGAAGACGATCTATGTCCTGGCCCCCAACCCTGACCATGGCTGGACCGGTGCCATCGGCGTCTTCGCGCAGGCGAAGGTCGACGAGCTGAACGCCGAGGGCAAGTACAACGCTGTTCTGCAGACGTTTGCTTCCGCCGACGATCAGATCAAGCAGATCGAGGACATCATCGCCAACGATCCCGGCGACGGCTCCATCGGCGTTGCGATGCTGCCGGCAGGCTCCGATCTGGAGAACGCCATCCAGCAGCTGGCTGACGCAGGCATCCCCTACACCTGCTGCGACCGTATCATCCCGTCCGTGAAGGACACCGCTGTTTCCAACATCAAGTACGACAACGTCGAGATCGGCGCGGCTGCTGCCAGCTATCTGGTCTCCAAGGGCATGAAGGAAGGCGACAAGGTCGTCTGCATCGAGGGCGACGGCTCCTCCGCTGACACCGACCGTACCGACGGCTTCAACAAGTACCTGCTGGGCGAGGTCGAGTATGCCGGCAAGAAGATCGACACCCCGTGGACCAGCCTGGACTCCGTGGCCTACTCCGGCGCGACCGGCTGGAACCCCGCCAACGCGCAGGCCTACTTTGAGACCTACATGTCCAACGCCGACAATGCCGACACCAAGTACATCGCGGCTTGGGACTCCGGTCTGGCTCTGGCTGTGTTTGACGCGCTCGAGGGCTCGGCCATCGACGAGGCCACCAAGGAGGCCTTCCTTGCCAACGCTCCTTACATCACCGGCTGCGGCGGCCCGAAGACCATCTACACCGTCATCTCCGGCGACTACACCGCGTATCCCGTTGCTGAGAAGTTCGGCGGCATCATGGACGTCACCTATCCGCCCGCAATGATCCAGGATACCATCCAGGCGCTCGTCGATCACTTCGACGGCAAGGATGTCCCGCTGGACAACACCCAGTCCGCACAGTGCGTCACGGCTGACAACGTCGCTGACTTCATGGACAAGGGCTTCGAATAAGCCGAGGCTCGCCGGGCGGTGCGCACCGTCAGGCAAACAGAACAAATGAATCAGGTGGTGTCCCGCGGCTGACCGCGGGACACCACTGCCCATAATGGGAGAGTAGATATGAACATTCTGGAAATGCATAATATCCACAAGGCATTTGTGGGTGTCCCTGTTCTCAAGGGCGTCGACCTTGTTGTGAAGCAGGGGGAGGTCCATGCGCTCCTCGGTGAAAACGGCGCCGGCAAGTCCACGCTGATGAACATCCTGACGGGCGTGTACCCGCTGGATGAGGGCCGGGTCATTTTTAACGGAAAAGACATCACGAACTGCACCATCGCCGAAAGCGAAGAGGCGGGCGTCGCGTTCGTGCATCAGGAATTGAACCTGTTCAATGATCTGCGCGTTTTTGAGAACATTTTCTTCAACAAAGAGCTTGTCACCCGCTTCGGGAAGCTCAGAAAGCAGGAAATGATCCAGAAGTGCGAGGAGGTTTTTGCGAACCTCGGCGTCAGCATCGACCCGACCGAGCTGGTCGAGCATCTGAGCGCCAGCGAAAAACAGACGCTTGAGATCGCGAAGGCGATCTTCTTCGAGGCCAAGCTGCTGATCCTGGACGAGCCGACCACGGCGCTGAGCAACGAAGAAATTGATCATCTGTTTGAAATCGTGAATAAATTGAAGGCTGAGGGCAAGTCCTTCATCTTCATCTCTCATAAAATGCCGGAGATCTTCCGTATTTCCGACAGCTATACCGTGCTCCGCAACGGCGAGTTCATCCAGACCGGCAAGATCGCGGATGTGACCGCGCCGGAGGTGACGTCGACCATGGTCGGCAGCACCTTCTCCACGGCGGAGATCTACTCGCCGCGCGAGATGGGCGAGAACATTCTAGAGCTCGACGGCGTTTCGGGCCCGAACTTCTCAGATGTGAGCCTTCAGGTGCGCCGCGGCGAGATCGTCGGCATCACCGGCCTGCAGGGCTCGGGCGCGAGTGAATTTTTGCAGTCCATCTTCGGCGAGCTGCCCACGTTCTCCGGCACCGTGAAGGTAAACGGCGAGCTGTTCACGCGCAACACCATCCACCACGCCATGAAAAAGGGCGTTGCGCTCCTGCCGGCCAACCGCAAGGAGAACTCCGTGGTGCCGGATATGTCGATTTTGGAGAATATGTACCTGTCGGAGCATGAGCTCTCGGCCAACAAGCAGGCCATCCACAAGAGCGTGGAGCTCGGCAAGTACGACAGCCAAAAGGCAAAGCTCAACATCAAGGCGGAGTCGCCGCACAACCTGATCTTGTCGCTCTCCGGCGGCAACCAGCAGAAGGTATTCTTTGCCCGCTGGCTCAATACCGACGCGGACCTCCTGCTGCTCGACAACCCCACGCAGGGCATCGACGTCGGCGCGAAGGCCGAGATCTACAAGCTGATCCTGAAGCTGGCCGAGGAGGGCAAAACGATCCTCGTCAATACGCAGGAGATCCCGGAGCTGCAGCGTATGGCGGACCGCTGCGCCGTATTCTATTCCGGCCGGATCGTCAAGATCCTTCCGCACGAAGAAATCACCGAGCAGATCGTCATGCAGTATGCGACCAACGCGCTCGAAGTAGAGGAGGCCAACTGATATGAGCCAGAACACCGTACAAAAGCACCGCCAGAAACTCTCGCTCGCCCAGTATTCCTACGTCATCATTTTCATCGTCCTGTTCATCGCCTACTATCTCATCAGCGGGCAGCTGAAATGGACGGGCATCACCAACATCCTGCGTCACTCCGCGGTCGTGGGCGTCATTTCGCTCGGCATGGGCCTGATCATCATTACCGGTGAGATCGACCTGTCCGTCGGCGCCATCCTCGGCTGCATCGCGTCGTTCGGCTGTGTGATCTTTAACGTGATGAACAACGCCGGCCTGCCGGTGTGGCTCATCTTCACGCTGACAATCCTGTTCTGCCTCGCGGGCGGCACGCTGCTCGGCTTCTTCAACGGCTTCCTCATCGGCCGTGTGCAGCTGCCGGCGTTCATTGTCACGCTGGCCACGCAGCTCATCTTCCGCTCCGCCTGCCAGTACGCCAGCCGCGCGCTGCCCAAGGAGCTGACCGGCGCGTCCGCGAACTCCTATTCCATGGTCAAGGCGCAGGTCGAATCCGGCATGAACGCCCGTGACGCGATGTACACCTTCGGCAACAGCAAGATCCCCGGCATCGAGATCCCGGTCGTCGGCCTGATCTTTATCGCCGCTGCGCTGATCCTTGTCTACGTCACCACCTCCACCAAATACGGCAAGCGCCTGTTCGCCATCGGCTCCAATACCAAGGCGGCGCATATGGCCGGTATCAACGTGGAATGGAACAAGGTGTCCGTGTTCACCATCACGGGCCTGCTGTGCGGTCTCGGCGCTGCGATGTGGCTCTGCCTGCAGGGCAACGTCGACCCGGCGACGACCGGTGTGACCAATGAAATGTTCGCCATCGCGGCGGTCGTGCTTGGCGGCATCTCCATGTCCGGCGGCAAGGGCCGTCTGGCGGGCGTCATCTTCGGCGCGCTGAGCTACACGATCATCGACAAGATCATCGCCGCGCTGAACGTGGACTCCCTGATCAACAACGCCATCAAGGGCGCCATCCTGCTGATCGCCATCGTCATCCAGGTCCTCGGCCCGCAGCTCAAGGGCAAGGGCAAGAAGAAGGCGGCCTGATCCCGTGCAAAATGAGACCGACCGGCACACGCCGGTCGGTCATTTTGCACAATTTGATGCGCAGTATAACGACAAGCGTCCGTCTATCGCGGAAAAAATTTGCGAAAATCGGCGAAAAACACTTGACATTTCGCCGCGCGGTGGTATGATAGCGGTGTTCAAAGCGAACCACAATTTCATATCGTTCCAACGATCGCACTCAGAACGCACGGCGAACTGAGGGCGGGAGGAATCTCTGGAGAACTCATTGAATTGGGTGCCGAAGGTGCAAGGCGAAAGCCGAATCTCTCAGGCAAAAGGACAGGGTATGCGCACAGCGTCTTATGAGCATACAAGGTGGGTGATCCGGAAGCGGTTCACCCACTTTTTTTGCGAAAGGACAAACGCCATGAATACCGTTCTGAATTATGAAATGCAGTACCTCCGGGAGTGCGATCCCGAGATCGGCGCGCTGATCGGGCAGGAATTTGACCGCCAGTGCGAGAATATCGAGCTGATCGCGTCGGAGAATATCGCCTCCGCGCCCGTCATTGCCGCGATGGGCAGCGTGCTGACCAATAAATACGCCGAGGGCCTGCCCGGCAACCGCTACTACGGCGGCTGTGAGTATGTGGACGAGATCGAGCGTATCGCCATCGCGCGCGCCAAGGCGCTGTTCGGCGCGGAATTCGCGAACGTGCAGCCGCACTCCGGCTCGCAGGCAAATCTCGAGGTCTACGCGGCCCTCCTGCAGCCGGGCGATACGCTCATGGGCATGGATCTTGCCTGCGGCGGCCACCTGACGCACGGCGCGAAGGTCAGCCTGTCCGGCAAATACTACAACAGCGTCTCCTACGGCGTCGACCCCGCGACAGGGCGCATCGACTATAACGCCGTGGAGGACATGGTGAAAAAATACCAGCCCAAGCTGCTCGTCGCGGGCGCGTCGGCCTATCCGCGGGCGATCGACTTTGCCGCCTTTGCCGACATCGCGCACCGAAACGGCGCGCTGCTGATGGTCGACATGGCGCATATCGCGGGCCTTGTCGCGGGCGGCGTGCACCAGAGCCCCATTCCGTATGCCGACGTTGTGACCACCACCACGCATAAGACGCTGCGCGGCCCGCGCGGCGGCCTGATCCTGGCGCGCGAGGAGTTCGGCAAAAAGCTCAACAGCGCCGTGTTCCCCGGCGCGCAGGGCGGGCCGCTCATGCACGTCATCGCCGCCAAGGCGATCTGCCTGCGCGAGGCGGCGCGGCCGGAGTTCCGCACCTATGCGCAGAACATCGTGAAAAACGCCGCCGCGCTGGCGGACGCGCTGCTGGCGCGCGGGTTCGATCTGGTCACCGGCGGCACGGACAACCACCTGATGCTCGCCGACCTGCGCAGCAAGGGGATCACCGGCAAGGAGCTGCAGACGCGGCTGGACAGCGTGCACATCACGGTCAATAAAAACGCCGTCCCGAACGACCCGGAGAAGCCCGGCGTGACCAGCGGCGTGCGCATCGGCACCCCCGCCGTCACCACGCGCGGCTTTACTGCCGAGGATATGCCCGTCATCGCCGACTGCATCGACCGCATCGTCCGCGACTACGAAGGCAGCCGCGAGGAAGTAACAGCCGCCGTGAGGGAGCTGACAAGGAAGCACCCGATCTACGAATAAACAACCACCCGCCGGATCTGTTGAGCAGTTCCGGCGGGCATTTGTTTTTTGGATGATGAAAAATGAAAGCGGCGCTGATAATATTTCGTCGTAACGTAGGGGAGGGCTTGCCCCTCCCGTTGGTGGGCAGCTGTTGCTTTTGCACGCACCGCGGCGCGGAAGGCACCCCATACCTTCCCCTCGGGGAAGGTGCCCCGAAGGGGCGGATGAGGGCCGGGGAGCACTGACTCATAGCTTAGCAGTTGTACCAAAACGCAACTGCTCCCCGACCCTCATCAGTCTGCTCCGCTGTCGCTCCGCAGCCAG
>CAKTXA010000040.1 GCA_934631005.1 uncultured Oscillospiraceae bacterium | reverse complement strand
TGGCTTCCCCTCGGGGAAGCTGGCTGCGGAGCGTTAGCGGAGCAGACTGATGAGGGTCGGGGAGCAGTTGCGTTTTGACGAGCATGCAAAGCTATCTGCAAGTGCTCCCCGGCCCTCATCAGTCGCCTGCGGCGACAGCTATCCCTACCCTCTTTGTCCCTACGGGACATTTCCCCCTGATAGGGGGAATCGGCCCCCAGGGGAAGCTATGGGGTGCATTCCGCCCGCCAGTGCGTACAGAATCCACAGCTGCCAACCAGCGGGAGGGGCAAGCCCCTCCCCTACGTTACGACTAAGAACGAAATATTCTTCATTTTTCATCATTCATCATTCATTCCCCGCCCTACGCAATGAATGATGAAGAATGAACAAAGAAATCGCCCGGCCTGTTTTTACAGGCCGGGCGGATCTTTTGCTTTTTACATCAGCGGCTCCATGCCGAGGACGGGGTGGTTCTTCTGCTGCAGGAACTCAAGCAGCGCGTCGCAGTCGGTGCAGACGGTCTCATCGGCGATCATGTCGGTGAAGTTGTCGATACCGTACAGCTCCTTCGCCGTCTTGTTCAGGCGCTCGCCCACGTCGTCCTTCAGCTCCTTCGGCATCCAGACGATGCGCTCGATGCCGCCTTCGGCGTGGATGAACTTCTTGGACGAGATGAAGTGGCGGCCGTGGCCCATGTAGCCCGGGGTCTGCACGCCGCCGCCGGTGCAGGAGGCCAGCTCGCCGAACGTCATGCCGGCCGGCGTCATGCCCGCGTACTCACGGTTGACGACGATGAAGCCGTTCGACATCGGCTCGATGCCCGAGATGCACTCGAAGCAGCCGCAGGAGGTCATCGGATCCTCCATGATGGAGTACAGCGTGACCTCTTCCACCGCGCCGTGCGTGGCATCCTTGATGGCTTCGTTGACGGTGGTATAGCGGCCGGTGCGCTCGTCCAGACAGCCCTCCTTGGAGATGGGCTGGGACGGGCCGTTCGGGTTGAGCTCATACGTCGCCTTCGCGTCGAGCCACGACACCGCGCCGCACAGGCCGAGACGCTCGGGCGTCACGACGCAGCAGTGCGCCGGGGCGAACGACTGGCAGAGGATGCAGGTAAAGAAGCGGTCGACGGATTCGTCGGTCATGGAGGCCAGACGGTCGTCACGCATATTGTAGCGCGGCATGGCGACGTCGTTCAGGAACTTCGTGGCCTTTTCGGGGTCGGTGATGAGCGTGATTTGGCACTTGTCGACAACGGCGTCGAATTCGTCCATGATCATGTGGTACAGCACCTCGCCGAAGTGCTTCAGGCGCAGGCCCTTGTCGTAGGCGTCGTTGGAGATACGGATGCGGAACTGGTTGCGCTGACCCGTGTGCATCACGCCCTCCATGTAGTTGAACCAGGCGTGGATCTTGCGCTCGATGACGGACTCGAAGTCGGCCTGCATCTTCTTGCCGTAGACCTCGATGACGGTCGCCAGCGCGTATTCCAGCTCGCCGGAGTCGATGTCCGGGCCGTCGATGGTGATCTTGTGATCCTCGACCTCGGCGGCGTCCTTCATCAGCACCAGCTCGCAGGTGGTGTTCTTCGCGGACCAGAATTCGACCTTCATGTCCGCCTTACGGATGATCTCGCCCTCAAACGCGGCGGCAAACGCCACGGGGATGGGCAGCTCCTTGGATTTGATCTTGATGCCGCGCAGCTCGAGCGACCTCTTGACCGTCTCATTATGGTCGGTGCAGCTCTCCAGAGCGCCCGGGACCTGATTTTCGCCCAGATCAATATCGACCACGACCGGGAAGCCCAGCGCGATGGCGCCGGCGCCCGCGGACACGACCACATTGTCGATCGCGCCGAAGGTGTTGACGAACGCGGGCACGCGCTCCTTGGTGTAGGCCAGCAGCCCCGCCAGATCGCCCGGCTGGATGTTGCCGAAGATCAGCGCCGCGCGGATGGCGACGGTGACGACGTGGATGACCGCCGTGACGTCATGGCCCAGCGGGATGACGCGCAGCTCCAGGCCCATCTTCACGCCGGCTTCTGCGCACTGCTCGATGACGTCGCCGACCATAAAGGTCATAATGCCCTTGGACTGGTAGTCCTTGACGACCCTGGCAACATCCTCGGCGTTTTCCGCCTTGCCCAGCACAACGGCCACACCCGGAATATCCCCGGTGACCAGCGGCACGCCGAGCGAGCGGATGATGGGATCGGGCACAAAGCCGATGCCGGGGACGGTCGCCTGCTCATAGGCATCCTTCGGCTCGACAAATTTCAGGCCCTCCAGAATTTCAGCGCCGACTGCGGTGGCAAGACCGGCGTTGAGCGCCTGACCCAGATCCTCCTGATCGGTGATGAGGCTCTTGAGAACGCCCACGCACGCGGGCAGATCGCCGAGCTTGGTGACCTTCACGCCGGTGGCGGCGTAGATGGTGGGGAAGAAATATGCGGTGTCAGGGAAAGCGATCTCTTTCTCTGCGCCGTATTTTGCGATCGCGTCGTTGACCGCCCCTTCGGTCAGTCCTGCAACGGCATGCGAGCCGCCATAAATCAGATCGGTTAATACGCTCATGGGAACTCCTCCTGTTCACATATCCCCCCAATGGGGTTCTTCAGCATATAGAATACCAACATTCTGCTGGTTTGTACAGTGTTTTTTGTGGACTTGGCAAAAAAATCATCTGAAAACATCATCATCCCACCCCAGTCTGCACCGAAAAGGGCGCACGTCCCCCGCCGGCAGGCCCCGGGCGGATGCAAAAGCAGGAGACTTGCCGAAGGCAAGTCTCCTGCTTTTGCTTTTAGGTGTCCAGATAGGAATCGGAATACAGCTCGTGGTTCTTGAAGATGTCGCAGGATTTGATGGTCTCCATCAGACGCAGGTCGTTGGGGTTGACGATGGCAGAGGTCAGGCCCTGCATCATCGCCATGGCGACCAGCGCGGAGTCCATGATCGGGCGGACATTCTTCGGTGCGCCGTTGGAGTTGTTGGACAGGCCGCCGGTGGACTTCAGGCCCTCGTCGGCAAACAGCTTGATGGCATTGAGCACGTCCATCTGCTTGTCCTGCATGCCCTTGACCACGAGGAACAGCGGGTCGAACCAGAGGTCGGTGGACTCCATGCCGAGCGACAGACCGCGCTCGAGCATGTTGTGGCAGTGCATCATGCGCTCTTCGTTGTCCTTGGCGATGCCGTCGGCGGAGCACAGCGCGATGCAGATCGCGTCGTTCGCGGCGGCGAGGTCAATGTTGGAGATACGGGAGCCCGCGTCGGCAGAGTTGACGATCGGCTTGCCGTTCGTGCGGTTGTAGACCTTGATACCGGCTTCGATGGCGCGCTTGTTGGCGGTATCGAGCGCCAGCGGCACGTTGTCGAAGTTCTCCTGCAGCAGCTTGACCGCCCAGGTCATCAGCTCCGGGCCGTTCGATTCGGCCGGGCCAATGTTGACGTCCAGATACGTCGCGCCCGCCTTGATCTGCTGCGCGGCACGCTCGAGGATGGGATCGGGGTTGAACGTGGCCATGGCCTCGCGGATGACCGGGGAGATGCAGTGGATGCGCTCGCCGATGGTGACGAACTTGGGAGAATCGGGGTCACGCTGCTTGTAGTGCGCGCCCAGATCGTCGCGGATCTTGATGGCGGGGATGGACGCCGCGATCTTTTCGAAGTCCAGCGGCGCGTCGGCGGCGACTTCCTTCTTGGCCTCCACGGGCTTCTTGGAAGCGGCGGCAGCCTCGGCCGCGGCCTTGTATTCGCCGTCCTTCAGGTATTTGACGAGCTCGACCGCTTCGCGCGTGCCGACCACGACGTTCCACTCGGGCAGCTTGTCCTGAATTTCGCCCTTCATCACGGCCACCTTGCCGGGGATGATGAGGGTGCGGTTGTTGATCTTGGAGGCGACGTCATGCTCGTCAAAGAACTTCTTGACGGTGGAGGACGAGAACTTGCCCGCCGCCCACGCGGTCAGAACGGACATGCCGGACGCGTCGGTGATGAGCAGGTTGATGGGCGTCTTGGAGCGCTCGAGCTCGCCGGAGACCAGGAAGTAGGTCAGCGCGAAGTCGACCGTCAGGCAGCACGGATCGTCGGGGCCCGCGCCGTTGATGGGATAGATGCCCGGGGCGACCTTCATCGGCTTCTGCGGGTCGGTGAAGATGTTCTGGCGCAGGCCGTACAGCGGCAGCGCCTCAGCATACGTCATGCGCGGCATGACGATGATGGAGCCGTACTTGAGCGTAAACACGGCGGCGAGCGCCGTTGCCAGATGCTCGTCTTCCTTGCAGAGGTTTGCCAGATTCACGATGGAGGGATAGCCGAACGTGCGGTCGCCGTCCTTCAGGGCGGTGCGGCGCACGAGCACGGCGTTGGCAAACGTCTCTTTGATCGTTGCGCCCGTCACGTCGAGGATGAGGTTCTTGTTGCCGGACTTCTCCAGAGCCTCCACGGTGTCGTGCAGCTCGGCAAGATCCGCGCCGTGCACGCCCAGAACGATGCCAGCGCCGGCGGCGATCTCGCTCATGGCGGCGTAGTTGTCCTTATTCGCGCCATTCAGAATGGGCTTCGCGTCCTTGATGGCTTCCACAGCCGCCTTGGCGCTGTCGGCATTCTCCGTTTCGAGGATCACGCCGCGCTCGCACGCCGCCGCCTTCTTGGCGAGCTCTGCAAAGCGCGCCGCGTCGCCCGCGTCGTGCACGTTGATGAATTCCACATATTCGCGCTCGCCGATACGCTCATAGTCCACGCTCTTCATCTGCGCGAGCTTGGCGTCCACCGCCGCGTCGTCCATGCAGGTGCACAGCTCAACGGCGAACAGGTTGCGCGAAACAAACGTCTTTTCATGGCGGAACAGCACGGTTTCGCCGCCCAGCTTATGTCCGGCCACCTCCAGCGCCTTCATGGGGGGCGCGGTCGCCTCGCTCAGAAGGGCGATGGCTTCTTCGGACATATACGGGCACTTCGTGATGGGGATCGCGCCCTGCGCGACCTTCATGCAGAATGCCATGCAGGTGGGGCTGCCGCATTCCTTACAGTTCTTCTTGGGGGAGAGCTTGAAAATGTCAAGACCTTTAACTGCCATAATTCGTTTCCTCCTTCTGCATCACATCAGCGCCGCGATCATCTTGGAGATGGTCGCGATCGCGGACGGGTGACGCATGATGACTGCGTCCGAGCCGCCTGCCAGAACAGCCGCCGCAGTGGTGATCTCCATTTCGATGCCGCGCTCTTCCTGATTGCCCCATTCCGGCATATCCGCTTCTGCCATAACGGATTCCTTCACGCCCCAGGTATCGGACGAGACCGGGGTCATAATGGGCATCTGGAGCATCGCGTCGGACTGCTTGAGCGCCGCGTCGCGGATGCGGTCGAGCGTAGAGGCCACGTACTCATAGCCGTAGCCCGCCGCCGCCGAGCCGATGTTCATAATGATCGACTGCGCATTGACGCCCAGCTGGGTCATCACGGTGTTGAGCTGCTTGGCAAGGTTGATGTCAACAGCCGACTCCGCGCCGACCTTCTGGTTGTACGCAAGGCCCGCGGACGCGCCGACGGTCTTGTAGTTCTCGTCACGCGCGGAGAGCACGAGGATGTTCTTGCCCGCCAGCGCTTCGGCGCACTTGTTAAAGAGCTCCGTGTCCTTTTCCACGTTCTTGCAGCCCATGATGACGATGGGCATCGTCACGGCATCGGCCACGTCCTTGGCCAGCTGCACGCACTCCTCCGTGGACTTGTTGAGCCCGTTGGGGTCCGCGCCCTCAAAGTGCAGGCACAGGAAGGACGCACCCTCCATCGTTTCGGCGCGCTTTGCCATGTCGACCACGGTCTCGCAGCCTGCATAGAACGCCTGCTCGCCGGGCATAGTGTACTCCGCCATGCCAAGGTCGGTCAGCTCCACGCCGATCTTCGGCGCGTTCGCGATGTCCGCATCGAAGGTGTGGAACGGCAGAACGTTCTGACCTCCGAGCTTCACGGCTTTTTCGCCAACACCAAGCTCCACCTCGTGGATCTTGGCATTGTAAGCCTGTTTCTTGGGAACAAAAGGCATAATGTGAATCCCCCTACTAAAAAATATTTATAAACTAAATTTATAAATCGCTCAGATCAGCGGGTCAAAGACCCAATTTGCGCATGATCTCATGCAGCGCGACCTTGACCGGCGCCGAGTCCGGCACCGTGGCGCTGGGCTTGCCGTCGCAGTCATATTCATACACCAGCTCGTCCTGCGGCAGAACGCCCACAAGATCCAGGCCGTACTTTTCGATCTCCTCGCGCACGCCTGCGTTGAGCTCGCCCTGCGGCGCGCGGTTCACGATCAGCTTCAGCTGCGTGGGCTTGAGTTCGAGGTCGCGGATCATCTGCGCGATGCGCCCCACGGCCTGAATGCCGCGGCGGGAGCAGTCGGAGATGAGCAGCATCGTGTCCACGTGCGGCAGCGTCCCGCGGCTGATATGCTCCAGCCCCGCCTCGTTGTCGATGACCATGTATTTGTAATTCCCGGCGTATTTGTCGATCTGCGTTTTGAGAACGCCGTTGACAAAGCAGTAGCAGCCCTTGCCCTGCGTGCGGCCCATAACGAGCATGTCAAAATCGTCCTCTTCGCACAGGGCCGTGCCGAACATCATCTCGGCGTAGTCCGCCTTGGTCATGCCGCCGGGGATGCCGCCCTTGAGCTCCGCTCTTGCCATCTGCTCGCGAATATCGCCCAGCGTCGTTTCGACCTCCACGCCCAGCACCTCGTTGAGGTTGGAGTTCGCGTCGGCGTCCACCACCAGAATGGGCCCTTTCTTCTGCTTGCAGAGATAGTCCACGATCATGCCGCAGGTCGTTGTCTTGCCGACGCCGCCCTTTCCGGCGACCGCGATGGTATGTGTTGCCATAGCTTGTGCCTCCTTTTTCGTACAGGCACGCCAAAACAGCCGCACATTGGCAGCCGTTTCGACACAGATTCATCCTAACATATTTTGCGCGCAATTACAAGCCGTCCCCGGGGCAAAATTTCACCGCCCGCGGACGCTCACAGCCGCGTGAACAGGAACTTCTGCACCAGTCCCGCCGACTCGGCAAACACGGTCAGATCGCCGTTTTGCTTCTCGTCGACCGAGAGGTGCACTTCCCGTCCCCTGATCTCGTTTTTGACCCACTGCACGGGGTCCTCGCACTCGATCTCGCGGAAAAACACGTCGCGCATCTGGTTGTTCGCGCACTGGTTTTCGATCTCGCGTACGACCTCATAGCGTGCCATCGTCTTACCCCCGCTCGCGCACGATCACCACGTTCTCGACCAGATCCGCCATCACCAGTTCGCCCTCGATGACGACCTGCCGGTCCATCAGGTCGGTCAAAAACACCTGACCGTCATGGCATTCGATGCGCTGCACATTGCGCATGAGAAGGTTCTCATCCGCCGCCTGCGTTTTATACGCCGTTGCAAGGCACATATGACCGCCTCCTTACGCGCCCAGCGCCGCCAGCACGGTGGACAGGCGCAGGTTGCCCTTTTCAAAGTCGCTCACGGCGAGCATGACCTGCTCATAGGCCGCATTCTCGCCCACGTCCTGCAGCTGCTTGGCCAGCTGCGCCAGCTCGTTCGCGTGGCTCTGGTTGTGGCCGACCATATACTTCATCAGCGCCAGCAGCTCCTCGCGCGGGCTGACGTGCGCATGGCCGCACTCGGCGCAGTTGTGATCCTCGCCGCAGTGGATGTGCTCATGGCAGTGCTCGTGGTCGTGGTCATGGTCGTGGTCATGGTCGTGCTCATGCACGTGCACGTGGATGTGCTCATGCTCGTGGCCCGGCTCGTGGGAATGCACATGGGTGTGCTCCACGCCGTCGTGGGTATGGGTGTGTTCATGTTCCATAGTCTTGCTTCCTTTCCGGAATATCCGAATGTTTGCCCTCATTATACGGTCTTTCGCCGCGTTTGTAAAGTGTCCGCAGGCGGGCAAATATCCCCCCGCAAGGGTTATTTTACTGGATTTTGCGGGAATTTCGGTGCTTTTTCCGGTAGCGAACGGCGTCGTTTTATGCTATACTGCGTTTAAGATAAAAAGGAGCTTTGATTTTACCATGGAACACGATCACGCCTACCTGCACGAGCACGGCATCGCGCACACGCACGAGCATGCTCACGACCACCCGCACGTCCACGAAAACACCAAAGCCGTCCTCAACCGTCTTTCGCGCGCCATCGGGCATCTGCAGTCCGTGCGCAAGATGGTCGAGGACGGGCGCGACTGCTCCGAGGTGCTCATCCAGATCGCCGCGGTGCGCTCGGCCATCAACAACATCGGCAAGGTCATTTTGCAGGATCATATCCAGCACTGCATCGTCGACGCCGTGGAGCAGAACGACGCGCAGGCGCTGGACGACCTGTGTCAGGCCATCGACAAATTCATCAAGTAAGGGGGGGCGCACGATGAGACGACTTGACCGCGCCGTCACCGAGCCTGCGGCGCTTTTTGACATCCTCACCCGCTGCCGCGTGGCGCGGCTCGGCCTGTGCCGCGGCGGCGTGCCGTATGTCGTGCCGATGAATTTTGCCTGCGAGCAGAAGGACGGGCGGTTCGTTTTCTACGTCCACTGCGCAAACGAGGGGCAAAAGCTCGACATCCTGCGCGAAAACGCGAATGTGTGCATAGAGGCCGACTGCGATCACGCCCTCGTCCCCGGCGAGCAGGCGTGCAGCCACAGCTTCCGCTACGCCAGCGTCATCGCCCAGGGCCGCGCGGAGGTCTTGCAGGACGCCGAAGAAAAAGCCCGCGCCCTCACCCTCCTCATGCGCTGGCAGACCGGAAAAGACATCCCCGTCACCCCCGAACAGGCAAGCAAAGTCACCGTCCTCCGCATTATCGCGGAGGAGATCACAGGGAAGCAGCATAGCTGACCAGTCCGGATGACGCCCCATATTTCGTCGTAACGTAGGGGCGGGGCTTGCCCCGCCCGCTGGTACGCGGCATCGTTCTTTTGCCGCAGTGCCGATTTGCTGAGGGCCCCTTGGCTTCCCCTGGGGTGCATTCCGCTCCGCGGTGCGTGCAAAAGCCACAGCTGCCCATTTGCGGGAGGGGCAAGCCCCTCCCCTACGTTACGACGAAAGATATTACATTTTACGTGTTTCACGGCTTCCCCTCAAGGGGAAGCCGTTTTTTTATTTTCGTCGATTCGCCGAAAATTCCGAATCATACTTTGGGAGGATTTACTTTCGCCGATCTTTCTGTATAATATATAGTAATTACGTATGACCTGAAGGAGAAACCGGCTATGTTGAAAGGCAAATGCTTATGACTGGGGAGCTCACTCCCCAGTCCCGCAGGGCTGCCCTGCGGGAAAATTCTGGCCAGGCGCGAGGGGGTAGGACTGTGCCGGAAACTGTGATCATAAAGCCCGCTCTTGCGCGGCAGTTTGAAGAATTTATCGCCCGCGGCCGCATCCTGTTTTTCGGCGCGCCGTGCGGCTATGGCAAAACGGCGCTGGCAAACGCGCTCATCGGGCGTGCCCCGGCGCTGCGGCTGCACGCGGGCGCACCGGACTTCGCCGTCCCCAAGGCCTCGGGCGCGTGGAGGTTCCTGCTGATCGACGATCTGCAGCTGCTTCAGGACGAGGACGACTGGCAGGCGCTCTGCGCGCTCATCCGCGCCGAGCCCGAGCGCCGCTTTGTGCTCGTCTCGCGCGGCGCGCCGCCGGGCTGCCTGATGGCGTTTGAATACGCGGGACTGATGACCGTCCTGCGCTCCGACGATCTGCTTTTCGACCGCGACGATGCGCACAGGCTCTTTCAGGCCTGCGGCGTGGAGGTATCTGACAGCGAGCTGACCAGCATCCTGCGCGGCTCCGGCAGCTATCCGCTGGCGCTGGTCGTCACGGCGCGGGCCATGGCGGCGGGTCGCCCGTTCACGCCGCAGCTCACGGCGCAGGTCATGCAGGAGCTCTTTGTCTACTTTGAAACGGAGGTCTATCAGCGCTTCGATCTGCCGGTGCGGCGGATCCTGCTGGAGCTGGCACCGTTTGAGGACTTTGACCTGCAAATGGCGCAGATGGTCAGCGGCGACGCGCACGCGGGGCAGATCCTCGACTGGCTGCAGCGCAACACCTCCATCCTGTGCTGCAGCGGCGTGCAGCAGTTCAGCCTCCGGCCGCACTTCCGCAGCTTTTTGCTGTGGGAGATGGATAAGCACTACACCGACGAAAAGCGCCGGGCCCTGTTTGGCCGCGCGGGGCTGTATTACGAGCTGAAGGAGGACTACGCCCGCGCTCTTGACTGCTACACCATGGGCGGCGACCATACCAAGGTCTCGGAGCTGCTCGTTCGCAACGCGGAGCTGCACCCCGGCATGGGGCACTACAGCGAGATGGAAAAATACTACCGCTCGCTGCCCGAGGAAGAAATTCTCGCCTCGCCGTCGCTCATGCAGGGCATGAGCATGCTCTGCGCACTGACGATGGATTTTGAGGGCTCCGAGCGCTGGTACGGCGAGCTGCAGAGCTTCGCCCGGCGCTGTGACCGGCAGGATGCCGCCGGGCGTGAGGCGCGCAGCCGTCTGGCGTGGCTGGATATTTCCCTGCCGCAGCGAACGGCCGAGGAGCTGCTGCAGACCATCCCCGCGGTCTACCGGCTGTACCGGGAGCGGGAGCTTTCGCTGCCACCGTTCTCGGTCACGAGCACGATGCCGGGCCTTCTGAACGGCGGTAAGGATTTTTCGCCGTGGACAAAGCAGGACGATCTGCTGTATAAAACGCTCCGCACCCCGCTGGAGGCGCTCATGGGGCGCGACGGCGCCGGCCTTGCCGACTGTGCCCTTGCCGAGAGCAAGTTTGAAAAGGGCGAGGATATTTCGCAGCGGATGCTGCTGCTCATCCAGCAGATGCCCAATATCCGCGTAAACGGCACGCCGGATATGGAGTTTGCCATCGGGGGCCTGCTTGCCCGCAGCCAGCTTGCCGCCGGGCAGTCTGACGACGCGCGGCGCACCGTAATGGCGCTCCGCCAGCAGTTTACCGAGCGGAGGCTGGAGCGCTTTTTGCCGAATATGGACGCGCTGCTGTGCCGCATCGCGCTGTGCGCGGGCGATCTGGACAGCGCCGACGAATGGTACCGCGAAAAGGCCCCGCGCGACCCGATGTATCTCAACGTCATGCGGCGCTACCAGTACCTCACGCAGGCCATGGTAGAGCTGGCGGACGGCAAGCCGGACGACGCGCTCGTCTCGCTCACGCCGCTGCTGCCATACTGCAGGCAGTGCGCGCGCTATATCTGCGGCATTCAGGCAAACACGCTCGCCGCCATCGCGCTCCGGCGCAAGAGGGACGCGCGCTGGCGCATGCTGCTGACGCAGGCGATGCAGACGGCGGAGCAGTTCCGTTTTATCCGCACCATCGGCCTGTTCGGCGCGGCGGTGCTGCCGCTTTTGGAGGAGCTGCCGTGGGAGGGCGACGCAAAATGGCACAAAAAGCTGATGTCGGCCGTCCGCACGCGGGCGGCGTACTACCCGGGCTTCCTGCAGCCGCGCCTGACGCAGCGCGAGGAGCTGACGGCCACCGAGCAGCAGATCCTGTATCTGATCTGCGCCGATAAGAGCAACGCCGAGATCGGGCAGGTCATGGACATCAAGCTGCCCACGGTCAAGACGCACGTCAGCCATATTCTTGACAAGCTCGGCGTCAGCCGCCGCAGCGAGGCCAAAACCGCGGCAAAAAAGCTGCGCCTTGTGCCTGAGAACCTTTAAGAATAACGCGCCCGCCCCGGCGGGCTGACAAAACCCAACGCAATGCAAGGAGGATGGAAATGAAGAAGAGACTTTTGAGCTTACTGCTGGCCGTGGTGCTCTGCATCGGCCTGCTGCCCGTGGGGGTAGGGGCAGAGACGGCGACGACTGGAAAAAACTTCGAAGCCAAACTGGATGGATTTGATGAGAATGGCGACGTTGTAAAACCATCAAACGGCTTCTCTCGAGAAGGCCCCGTCATTACGAACTCCAGCGGTGATGTTACCCTTGCTGGCGGCAAATTCTACATCGTTGACAGCAACGTAACCATTGAAGGGAACTTGACGGTAGATGGTACTGGTAGTACAGAAGGCGGTCTGGCCCTCTGCGAGGGCGTTACGCTGACCGTCAAGGGCGCTTTGATACACAGCGGCGGCAACCGCTTTTACATTTACGGGTCGTCATTCAAGGCGAATGGCACTGGCGAGCGCGGCACGACCGGGCGGCTGATCATTGAAAATTCCAACGGTGACGGTGCGGCGATCCGGTCTACGGCCACTTGGGCAAGTTTAGGTATCAACAGCGGCGCGTTGGAGATCCACGACGGTGGTTCCGAGAAACTCATCGACAAAGACGTGAGACTGTACAGCACACGCCCGGTCCATCAGGGCACGCTTGACGGCGAGCCGGCCGCACTCTCGGTGTGGTCCGATGGTATGCTGGTAACTGGCAGCACGCTCGTCATTAAGTATTGCGGCCATCCTGATGCCAAATATACGCCCTCCGGGGACAATAAGCATTTCAAGTCCTGCACGCTGTGCGGCTTTAATACAGGTTCTTCACCGCAAGTGGTAGATTGCGGAAGCGATGGCTATGAAGGCTGGAAATCAATTGGTAACAAGCAGCATCGTAAGGTATGCTCCTGCGGCAACCTGTTTGGCGACGCGGAACCTTGTACGTTCGTGACCTCGTGGACGGATGACGGCAAGGGCCATACTACCATGTGCCAGTACTGCGACTACACTACCGGTGATGCGGTGGAACCCCACGACACCAATGGCGAAGATGGTAAATGCAGCAAGTGCGGCTTTAAGTCCGTGGCGTTTTCCGGCAGTGCTGAGAATCCTGACGCCTTGTACAATTCCCTGCAAACCGCTTTTGAAATGGCCACAGACGGCGGCACGATCACGCTGACTGAGGACATCATGCCGAGTGAAAACATCACGTTCGGCGAATATCTGAACGATGACGGCGAGTGGGTAAAACCCGGCTACTCCGTCACGTTGGTTATGGCCGGTCACACGCTGACCGGCAGCACGGGCCAACCGGCACTGACCGTGTCCGGCGGCAGCCTGACCATCGCAGACAATGCGACGCTGAACGGTCAGGATGCCGGGAGCGCAGAGCTGCCCGCCTCCTCGGCCGTCAAAGTCACGGACGGTGTGCTGACCTTCAAGGGCACAGTCAACGCCACGGGCGGCAGCGGCAACAGCAGCGCCGCGCCCGCCATTGAAGTCACCGGCGGCAAGGTGATCTTTGAGGGCGACGTGACCGCCACCGGCGGCTTGCTGGGTCTAACCGGCAATCCCATGACCTGCGAACCTGCGATCAAAGCCACGGACGGCAAGCTGGATTTCCGGGGCAGTCAGGAATCTCAGGTCGATCTTACCCTGTACGGCGGCCTGACGGTCACGGGCGATGCGACGCTGACCCACGGCCTGACCAAGGGCTTGTTCTATAGTAAGCCCACCGGTGCCTCGTCAACAACCGGGTATGCGGTATCGGTTGAGGGCAGCACAGTCTACAAGAACGAGAAGTTTGTCAACGTGAATAAGCTGCTGGCAGACAAACACGTTTTTGTAAAAATTGCTCTGGAAAACGAGAATGACAACAAGTATTTAACTTCCTCCTATCCATATTTGGCCTGGGACGTTACCATTGAGGAGCATGAGCACGAATTCGACGCGAATAACGGCTACAAGTGCGTCTGCGGTGTGATCTGCGATCATTCTGCGGGCTATGAGAACGGCAAGTGCAAAACCTGCGGCAAGCCGTGCGAGCACCCGACTGACGATCCGAAGGACGGTCATTACTACTGCGGGACCTGCGGAGCGCAGGTGTATGCGTATATCAAGAGGGGGAATTCCTTTTATTTCTATACCGACCTCCCCACGGCTCTGAATGCCGCCGAGAACGGCGAGACCGTGACGCTGCTGGATGACATTGATCAAAGCAACAAATCCAATAATGATAAAACAGCGTGTCTCACCGGCGATAACAAAACTGTCACGCTGAATTTGAACGGCAAAAACATCACAGACGGCTGGATTTATGTTGGAATAGATCAGGATTGGAAGGTTATCAATTCCAGCAGACTGAATATCACCGGCAGCGGCGGCTTTGACGGTATGATCGGCATTAGCGCGAAAGGCACGCTCGATTTGAGCGCCTGGGACGGCGGCACGATCAGAACGGTATCGTCGTCTCAGAACGGCAGTGATGAAAGTACGCTGATTTCTGGAGAAAACAAAGGAACCATCAACACTCTGAGTTTTTCTAGCTGGCCGTCAGACAAGATAAGCAATACCAAACTCACCGGCGGCACTTATGGCAGCATTCCGATTTCGATGAACAGTGGGGTGACGAGTATATCATTCAGTGATCTGCTTGCCCCGGGCTATGCGTTCCAATATGCTGACGGTTCTGGTAGCTTCGTGAATTATGCAACGAAAGCAACATACGACGCCGACGGTGTTATCTCCAACGTCAAGGTCGTAAAATGCACCAGCCATGTGGACGCTAAGAGTGTCGATGCCGACGGCAACATCACCGATGGTACTGACAACCTCTGCGACTACTGCAACGCCGACCTGACGGCGGACACAGTCGCCACCCTAACGGTGGACGGCAAGACCTACTTCTACACCGACCTCCCGTCCGCCGTAGCCAAAGCCAACACCACCGGCGGCACCATCCAACTGCAAAAAAACGTGACCGGTCTCACCAAAACGCTCGCGATCAACAATACTGACCTTCGCGGCACCGTCGACATCACCCTCGATCTGAACGGTAAGACGATCTCCAGTGACAGCAAGATAGACGGCACCCTTCTCTCGGTCAGCACCTTCGGGACTGTGACCATTGACGACAGCACCACCGACAAGGCCGGTAAGATCGAATGCAAAAAGCCCGGTGAATACGCCGTGTACGTAAGCGGCGGCACGCTGACCATCAAAGCCGGTACGTACAAAGCCACTGACATGGCGGGAGCGGAAGGCATCCCGGGTCAGCCGGCATACGCGCTGGGCGTCGGCATGACCGGCGAACTCATCATTAACGGCGGCACCTCTGAGAGTCAAATGTACGTCTCTGGCGGCAATCTCACGATCAACGGCGGCATCTTCAAAGAAGCCGTCACCATCGCCATAGACAGCGCCGAGATCAAGGGCGGCACTTTCGAGGGTGCGTTCTCCATGAGCGCCCAGCCAGACGTATTCTCCGGCGGCACGTTCACGCAGCAGGCTGTCTTCAGCAGTGTCTCCAACATCCTCGCCGGCGGCGAATTCCAGAAGGGCATCAAGTCCACCGACAAGAAGCTCTATGAACTGCTGGCAGAAAACAAAGCCTACCAGACTGCCGACGACTGGCTGGACGACAACACTACTTACTTTTACAACGACACAGGCAGCAGCGTCACCGTGGTCGAAGCCCCCATCCACTCCGTCACGCTGACGGTAAACGGCACGTCTGTTGAACTCGATGAGGATAATAAGGGCCGTTTCAGCGTGGAACTCGGCACCGACGTGACCCTCACCGCCTCCTGCGAAGGCTCGATGGCTGCCCCCTATGGGACGTGGTACTCCGTCTATGGAGATGAAGACGGCGAGACGGGTCCGGTGGTCCAACAGAGTACCGGAAAGAGTCTGTCTTACACGCTGCCTGCGAAGGATCTCACCATCGGCACACACACCTATCGCGTCTCCTTCTGTAGTGAAAACCCGGGCTCGGTAGGCCAGGTCACCGGCTACTACAAGGTCGTGCAGATCACCATCACCGTCGAAAAAATCGACCTCGCAAATGCCGAAGTCACGATCGACCCGTGGCCCACGGACGGAAAGGTCAGATTCAGTCCCTTTTATCGTCCTGCGGCTTCTGTGCTCGCCATTTTCAACAACACGGTGACGAACAAGATCACAGTGAAAGCGAATAATACGGAGCGTGAGCTGAGCAATAGTGACTACACCTACGAAGGTGCCACCGCGACTCAGGTTGGCAAATACACGCTGACCATCACGGCCACGAATTCCTGTGCGAACTACACAGGCTCTAAAACCTTCGACTGGG
>CAKTXA010000039.1 GCA_934631005.1 uncultured Oscillospiraceae bacterium | reverse complement strand
CCAGGCCCAAAACACCCCCGACCAGGGCGCCCTCGCAGGCTATTACCTCCTGCTGGGCCTTAAAACCTACATCTGCGACGCATAACGGCGCGCCGCGCGATACGACGGTCACTGTCAGAGGAGGACCGTTTCCGCCATACGGGACTGCCATCAGGCAGTCCCGTATTTTTGTGCACGGTTAGCAGATTTTTCTTGCCAGCGGGTGGGGGGATGTGGTACACTAGGCGCGTATCTGGTTTGCAAAATTTGGACTGAGGTGCTTTTATGAGTGAGCTGTTTTCGAATGTTTTGAATCTGACCTGGCAGCAGGTCGTGATGTGGCTGATCGGCGCGATCCTCATTTATCTCGCGATCCGCAAGGACATGGAGCCGTCGCTGCTGCTGCCGATGGGCTTTGGCGCGATCCTGGTGAACCTGCCGCTGTCCGGTGCAGTCACGCAGATCTATGACGGCGTGGCCGAGGTCGGCGCGATCGACGTGCTGTTCGGCGCGGGCATCGCCAATGAGCTGTTCCCGCTGCTGCTGTTCGTCGGCATCGGCGCGATGATCGACTTTGAGCCGCTGCTCACGAACCCCAAGCTGATGATCTTCGGCGCGGCGGCGCAGTTCGGCATCTTCTTCACGTTCAGTCTCGCCGCTCTGCTCGGCTTTGACATCAAGGACGCGGCGTCCATCGGCATTATCGGCGCGGCGGACGGCCCGACGTCCATCTTTGTGGCAAACTATCTCGGCTCCAACTACATCGGCGCGATCATGGTCGCGGCGTATTCCTACATGGCCCTCGTGCCGCTGGTGCAGCCGCCGGTCATCCGTCTGCTCACCACAAAGCAGGAGCGGCGGATCCGGATGCCGTATAAGCAGCGCAGCATTTCGAACCTGACGAAGATCCTCTTCCCCATCGTCATCACCATCATCACCGGCATCGTCTCGCCGCGCAGCGTGGCTCTGGTGGGCTTTTTGATGTTCGGCAACCTCATCCGCGTGTGCGGCGTGCTCGACTCGCTGTCGGAAACGGCGCAGAAGGTGCTCTCCAACCTCATCACGCTGTTTTTGGGTCTGACCATCGCCACGAAGATGCAGGCGCAGTATTTCCTCACCAAGGAGACGCTGCTCATTCTGGCGCTGGGTCTGGTGGCGTTCATCTTCGACACTGCGGGCGGCGTGCTGGTGGCAAAGATCATCAACATCTTCCTGCCCGAGGGCAAAAAGATCAACCCCATGATCGGCGCGGCCGGTATCTCGGCGTTCCCGATGTCCTCGCGCGTGGTGCACAAGATGGGGCTGAAGGAGGATCCGAACAATTTCCTGCTGATGCACGCCGCGGGCGTCAACGTGTCGGGGCAGATCGCGTCGGTCATCGCGGGTGGTCTGCTGCTGAATCTGCTGGGCTGAGGAGGTCATACGATGCACATCAATGTAGAAGCGTTTCTGAGCACCCTGCCGATCATGGGCAAGGGTATGGCAGGCATCTTCATCGTGACGGCGACGATCGTCGTGAGTATGCTCGTGCTGCGCAAATTCGGCAGCAACGATTGACGGATAGACAAAAAGCGCCCGCGGCTGCAAAGCCGCGGGCGCTTTTCGTATGCTTCGCTGCGTTTGGAAAGACGGCGCCGTCATTCCTCTGTCCGGATGAGACTGCTCTCGTACGGGCGCTGCCCGGAGAGAACTTCATCGTAGAAGTTCTGTTTCCAGTCGATATAGGCGATGCTCTCCTGCAATTCCTGCATCGTCTCGCGCAGCGCTTCCTGCTTCTGCGCCAACATTTCCTTGCGCTGGGGGATGGTTTTCTCGCCTTGCAGGCAGAGCGCGAGATACGCTTTCATCTCCTGGATGCTCATGCCGCATTTTTTCAGGCACGTCAGGCTGCCGATCCACTGGATGTCCCGCTCATCGAATACGCGGCGGTTGTTCTTATCCCGCTTTACGTTGGGGACAAGCCCCTCGTTGCAGTAAAATTTGAGCGCCTGATAGGTCATGCCCGTCTCCTTGCAGGTCTGTAACATCGTATAAAGCATGGTATTTCCTCACTGTTTACAAAAAATTCACGATTTCTCGCCGCAAACCTCTTGACCGATTGTTGCTACCGGTTATTATAATCGGCACTGTCAACCGGATGTATCCATCGCATGATAACACAAAATCTAAATTCACGCAAGTATTTAGAAGGGATGCGTTTTATGAACAACTTTGTTTTTGAAAACAGGACGAAGGTGTATTTCGGCAAAGGCGGCGTGAAGGAATACCTCGGCAGTCTGCTGGAGAACTACGGTGAAACCGTCCTGCTGGCCTATGGCGGCGGCTCGATCAAGCGCAACGGCGTGTACGACGAGATCATGGGCATCCTGAACGCCGCGGGCAAGCGGGTGGTAGAGTTCTCCGGCATCCTGCCGAACCCCACCTACGCGAAAGTACAGGAGGGCGCGAAGCTGGCGCGGGAAAACCACGTCGACCTCATCCTCGCCGTGGGCGGCGGCAGCGTGTCCGACTGCTGCAAGGTCATCTCCGCGCAGGCCAACTTGGATGAAGACATTTGGGAGATGCAGTACACGAAGCACACGCTGCCCGCGAAGTTTATCCCGCTCGGCACCATCGTCACCGTGTTCGGCACCGGCTCTGAGATGAATAACGGCGCGGTCATCACCCACGAGGAAAAGAAGATCAAGGGCGCGCTCTGGGGCGCGCAGGCGGAGTTTGCGTTCCTCGACCCCAGCTACACCCTGTCCGTTCCCATGAAGCAGGTCATCTCCGGCGCGTTCGACACCCTGAGCCACGCGATGGAAACCTACTTCGGCAAGCCGGACGTGAACAATCTGTCCGACGATATTAACGAAGCCGTCATGCGGAGCGTCATCCGCAACATCCGCGTGCTGCTGACCGACGCGCAGAATTACGACGCGAGAAGCGAACTGGCGTGGGCGTCCGCGATGGCGGAGAACGGCGTGCTGAAAATCGGCAAGGTCACGGATTTTCAGGCGCACCAGATCGAGCACCAGCTGGGCGCGTACACAAACTGTAACCACGGCGCAGGGCTGGCGGTCATCCACCCCGTTCTGTACCGTCACATCTACAAGTTCGGTGCCGCGCGGTTCGCACGTTTCGCGCAGAACGTCTGGGGCATCGCACCCAAGGGCAGCGAGGAAGAGACGGCTGCCGCCGGTATCGACGCGCTGGCCGCGTTCATCCAGGAGATCGGCCTGCCGACTACCTTTACCGAGCTTGGCATCCCCGCCGACACCGACTTCCGCGCCATCGCGAATTCCACCAACATCACCGCCGGCTGCTGCAAAAAGCTGACGCATGATGAGATCTACGAAATTCTCTGTGCGTGCAAATAAATCGGAAAGGATCGAATGAATATGAAAAATGTAATGCTTTGGGCCGGTGCCGGGCAGATCGGCATGTCCATCGCCCGCCGGATGGGTGCGGGTATGAAGATCGTCGTGGGCGATAAGAAGCTCAAAAACGCGCAGGCCACCGCCAAAACCATGAATGAGGCCGGCTTCGACGTCGTCCCCGTGGAGATGGACCTGTCCAGCCGGGAATCTATCCGGAATCTCATTGCCGAGGGTCAGAAGTACGGCCCGATCAAAATGCTGGTCAATGCCGCGGGTGTGTCGCCCAGTCAGGCCCCCATTGAAGCGATTTTGAAGGTCGATCTCTACGGTACGGCAGTGCTGCTGGAGGAGGTCGGCGCGGTCATCGCCCCCGGCGGCGTGGGGGTCACGATTTCCAGTCAGTCCGGCTGGCGCATGCCCGCTCTGACCGCCGAGCAGGATGCGCTGCTTGCGACCACGCCGACGGAAGAGCTGCTGTCTCTCGATTTCCTGCAGCCGGAGAACATCCGCGACACGCTCCACGCCTATCAAATGGCCAAGCGCTGCAACGAAAAGCGCGTCATGGCGCAGGCCGTGGAGTGGGGCAAGCACGGCGCACGGCTCAACGACATTGCGCCCGGCATCATCGTCACGCCGCTGGCGCTGGACGAGTTCAACGGCCCGCGCGGAGATTTTTATAAGAATATGTTCGCCAAATGCCCGGCAGGCCGCCCCGGCACAGCGGACGAGGTCGCGAACGTCGCGGAGCTTCTGATGAGCGACAGGGGCGCGTTCATCACCGGCTCCACGTTCCTCATCGACGGCGGCGCGACCGCCAGCTACTTCTACGGCCCGCTCAAGCCGGGCGAAAAAGCATAATAACTATGGATCGAGGTAATTTACGATGAAAACCAGCAAACGGATCTTGGCGGCGCTCCTTGCCGCATTGACGCTCTTTTCTATGACCGCGTGCGCCAGCCGTCAGACGCAGGCAGCTGCGCCCGCGCAGACCACACAGCAGCCGGAAACGCCCGCGCAGGATACTGAACCCAGCGCGGACACGGCAGCCCTTGAAACGCCTGTGCAGCCCGAAGAGCCCGAGCCCATCAAACCGGCTGACGAGCAGCCGGAGGAAACGCCTGCCGAGGGCGGCAAGACACTTGTCGTCTATTTCTCCGCCACCGGCAGCACCGCCGCCGTCGCGGGCTATATCGCGGACGCGCTGGAGCTTGTACCGCAGGAGCCGTATACAGCGGACGATCTGGACTGGCGCGCGGCGGACAGCCGCGTCAACCGCGAGCATGATGACGAATCGCTGCGCGACATTGCCCTGACCGAGACCACGCCTGACAACTGGGACGAATACGATACCGTGTTCATCGGCTACCCGATCTGGTGGGGCATCGCCGCGTGGCCGGTCAACAATTTTGTGAAGAACAACGATTTTACCGGCAAGACTGTCATCCCGTTCTGCACGTCCGCGTCCTCCGGGCTTGGTCAAAGCGGCGAGCTGCTGGCCGAGATGGCAAACGGCGGCACATGGCTCACGGGCCAGCGCTTCTCCTCCGACGCGGCGGCAGACACCGTCCGCGACTGGGCCGCAGACCTGGGCCTGTAATCCCGCCGTGAAATGATCCAATGGGGCCAAATAAAACACCCGCTCCTGTTGGAGCGGGTGTTTTATTTGGTGGACCTGAAGAGACTCGAACTCTCGACCTCTCGGATGCGAACCGAACGCTCTCCCAGCTGAGCTACAGGCCCAAATGCAGGAGTTATTATAGCAATCCGTGCCGCATTTGTCAAGCAATTTCTGCTATGTTTGTACGCTTCTAAAATCCTTCGTCCTCAAACAGAGAAAGAGTGGCAAAAACCCGCTGGGCTGTGCTATCATAGGTGTTGCCGCAGGACTCGCGGGCGGAGAACGTCAGCGCGTAGCAGTATGTCCCGTCCAGCAGCACGTCCGCGCGGCAGAGACTGCCGCCCTCGTCGCCGCTCGTGTACCACGCAAAGCGGTACTCCGGCAGGCCGAAGCGCGTGGTCTCGATCACGTCCAGCTCCTCCGGCGAAAAGCCGCTCAGGCGGCGCACCGCGGCGTCCGCGTCGGCGCAGAGCAGCGTCTGCCCCACGATCTCATAGTCCCCCGCCGCGTTCGTATACACCGTCCGCCCCGCCGCCGCGGCCAGCGCATCCTCCCGCGCGTCCGCGGGAACGTCGAAGAGCATCGTGTAGGCGCTGTCCAGATAGCTCCCGGCGTCCAGAACGATGGTGTCGTCCACCGTCTCCCACGCAGGCTCCGCCGCCGCGCAGCCGCTCAGCAGCAGCGCCAGCGCACACGTCAAAAACACCGCTTTTTTCATCGTAAACCCTCCCGAAAGGAATGTTGTCATGCCTGTCTACCTGCTTCTAATCAATGCGCTCGCGTTCGGATTTATGTGTGCGGATAAATATTTTGCCGTCCGGCATCGCCGCCGCATCCCCGAGGCCGTGCTGCTCGCGCTGGCCGCGCTCGGCGGCGCGGCGGGAACGCTTGTCGGCATGGCGCTGGCGCGCCATAAAACGCGCAAGCCGAAATTCTACATCACCGTTCCCCTGCTGCTGGCGCTGCAGATCGGGCTTGTTTTGTATTTTTACCGATAAAAACCCGCGGCAGCTCGCTTGAAGCTGCCGCGGGTTTTTAAGGCATCACCGCACAATTCGGCAAGCAGATTCGGCGAGAGATTTTTCGCCAAGGCAAGGTTTGGAAAACGCAGGAATACTTTGTGTATTTCGCGTTTTTCAAACCGCGGCATTGGCGGAAAAGATCCGCCGAAGCGCGCCGACGCAATTGTGCGGTGATGCCTTAGTAGCTGCTGATTGGTAACGACGCGTCGTCCGTGCCCTTTTCGATCCTGCGGATCTGGATGAAGTAGCGATAGCCGCTGTCGGTCTCGACCTCCACGCGGTCGCCCACGCGGTGGCCGAGCACGGCCCGGCCGACGGGCGACTCCTTGCTGATGCGCCCCTCCAGCGCGTTCTGGCGCAGCATGGTCACGAGCTGGATGGTCTGCGTCTCGTCGTCCTCCTCGATATAAATTTCCACGCGGTCAAACAGCCCCGCCTCGTCGGCCTTGCTGCTGACCTCAATGACGTTCGCCGTTTTGATCATCCGCTCGAGGTAGCGGATGCGGCTGTCATTGCGGTTTTTTTCGCGCTTGGCGGATTTATACTCAAAATTCTCGCTCAGATCGCCGAATTCCCGCGCGGTCTTGACGTCCTCAATGAGCTGCGGCCGCAGCGTGATGCGGCGGTAGTCCAGCTCCTCCTGCATTTTCCGGATGTCGACCGCCGTCAGTTCGTCGTGCATAATGCATTGCCTTCTCTCTTGCGTAATCTACGAATATTGTAATCTTTTTTGCGCAAAACGCAAAACGAAATTTGCATTTTTCCGCCGGTGTGGTAAGATATTGCTACTATGTAACAGGAGCGTCTGCCATGAAGATCATCGCCCGCATCCATTCGGACTTCGCCACCAAATTCGGCGTACCGCGCCAGAGCGGCCTGGCAAGCGAGCTGGAGTCCAGCGTCGTCTTTGAGCCGTCGTACCGCAATCCCGACGCGCTGCGCGGGCTGGACGGCTTCTCGCATATCTGGCTGCTGTGGCAGTTTGACCGCGCGCTGCGCGATGGATGGTCGGCCACGGTGCTGCCACCCAAGCTCGGCGGCAAAACGCGCGTGGGCGTGTTTGCCACGCGCTCGCCGTTCCGGCCGAATCCCATCGGCCTGTCCAGCGTGCGCCTGCTCGGCATCGACTGGGCGGCCAAAAATGGCCCCGTGCTGCGCGTGGCGGGCGCGGACCTGGTGGATGGCACGCCCATCTACGACATTAAGCCCTATCTTCCCTACGCCGACAGTCACCCCGACGCCGTGGACGCCTTTGACGGCAAGCGCGACGCCGAGCCGCTCACGGTCGTCTTCCCGCCGGAGCTGGAGGAGATGATCCCGCCCGAAAAGCGCGCCGGCCTGCGGCAGGCCCTCGCCTGCGGCCCCATCCCCGGCTACCAGCACGACCCCGCCCGCCGCTACGGCTTCAACTTCGCCGGCTTCGATGTCCGGTTCCATATTGACGGGAGAATATTGACGGTTTGCGAGGTCGTGAGGCTTTGAGGGTCAAAAAGCAGCTGTGGATTTGTACGCATCGCGGGACGGTGCGCACCCCATACCTTCCCCTGGGGGCCGATTCCCCCTATCAGGGGGAAATGTCCCGAAGGGACAAAGAGGGTAGGGACAGGTGCCCCCGAAGGGGGCGGATGAGGGCTGGGGAGCACTTGCAGATAGCTTTGCAGTTATTCCAAAACGCAACTGCTCCCCGGCCCTCATCAGTCTGCTCCGCTGGCGCTCCGCAGACAGCTTCCCCCAGGGGAAGCCAAGGGGTGCCTACGTTTCGCCGCTGCATCGGGGATACGGCAATCTCATGCCTACTTATTCACTCTTCACTATTCACTTTTACTTCAAATCGCCCGCCCCTACATTACGACGAAGCGGGCTATCACTCAATAATCCACCTTCACCAGGCACAACCCCTGTGGAGGGACGGTGTAGCCGGCCTGGGTGCGGTCGCGGGACTCCAGGATCGCGGGCATCTGCTCCGCGGGGCGTTTGCCGAAGCCGACCTCCAGCAGCGTGCCCACCAGAATGCGCACCATGTTCTGCAAAAAGCCCGTGCCGTGAAAATTCAGGTACAGATAGTCGCGCTTCTGCACGATCTCGATGGAATCCACCAGCCGGACGGTGGATTTTTTCATTTTCGGATTGCCGCAGAAGCTCTTAAAATCGTGCTCGCCCACGAGCAGCGCCGCGGCGCGCTGCATGGCGGCCACGTCCGGCACGCCGTCCAGCGTCAGGACGTATTTGCGGTCAAATACCGGCTTGAGCGCGCCGACATAGCAGGTATAGCAGTACGTCTTTCCCACCGCCTTGTAGCGGGCGTGGAAGCGCTCAGACGCGGCGCGCACCTCGCGCACGCAAATATCGTCCGGCAGATAGCGGTTCATATAGTCGCGGATGGCCTCCGGCGAAAGCTCGGTGTCCAGCACGGCGCTTGCCGTCATCGCCTTTGCGTGCACGCCCGCGTCCGTCCGCCCCGCGCCGATCACATCGACCGGCGCGTCCGTCATGCGCGAGAGCACGTCCTCGAGCTTGCCCTGAATGGTGGGCTTGTCCGGCTGGTGCTCCCAGCCGTAATAGCGCGAGCCGTCGTAGGCGACGGTCAGCTTGTAATTCTGCTTCATTTTTCGCCGTACTCCATCGTGAACCGGCACACCGGGTAGTTGGAGCAGCCCCAGAAGCGCTGCCCCTTACGCGCTCCCTTCTGCGCCGTGCGCAGCACCATCTGCGCGCCGCAGCGCGCGCAGCACGGGATCTTTTCCTCGGATGCGCGGCGGATCATGCGCGCGGACGAGCGCTGTGCATCCGTATTCAGCTCTGCGTAGCGGATGGCCGTGCAGTGCGCGCGGCGCGCGATCTCCACTGCCAGCAGATCATACATCTGCCGCAGCTGGCCCTCGTCCACACCGGCGGCAAGCTTGCGGCGCACATACACATCCGGCGCGGCGCCGACCTTTTTTGTGAACGCCTCCAGAAAGCGTTCCCGATCCGATTTTGGCTTGCGTTTGGGATACATCCCGCCGCCCCCTTTCTTTGCTTTCATTATAGCACACCCACGGGGCAAAAATCCACTGTTGCCTTTTTTCGCCGTGGTGCGCTATAATATAGAATGGATTCTGTATTAAATCAGGTGAAGCTATGAAACGAATTCTTCCCATGCTGACTGCACTGCTTCTGTTGACGGCGCTGTGCGTGCCCGCCGGGGCGCGGAGCGCACAGCAAAGCGCCCTGCCCGGGACGCTCACCGTCCGCGCCGTCTCGCCGCAGGAGCCCACGGCGTCCGCCGTGCTGCGCTTCCCCGACCTGCCGGACGGCGTGGCGCGGCTGTGCACGCTGCGCTGGTACCGCGACGGCGTGCCCATCTCGCAGCCGCAGATGCTGCTGGCGCAGAAGGGCGCCTACGCCGTCTGCCGCGTCACGGTCTGTTTTTCGGAAGTGATGCCGTCCTCCACAACGATCACGGCGGAGCTGACCAGCGGCGGGGAGACGTGGACATATGACGCCGTGCTGGAGATTGAAAATTACGACGCCGCGCACTATGCCCGGCTCAAAACGCTGGCGCAGCCCTACCGCATCTCCATCGGCCACAAGCAGAACACCGTGGTCGTCTGGGCGCAGGCGGAGGACGGTACATACAGCTTAGTCCAAAACGTGTTCCTCTGCTCCACCGGCTACGCCACGCCCTACGGCACGTACTACGCAGGCGAAAAAATTCGCTGGCACACGCTCTACGGCTCGGAAAAAACGAACTGGAATTACGTCTACGGCCAGTACATCACCCGCATCACGCAGGAGATCCTGTTCCACTCCGTGCCGTATTACACGCCGAGCCCCGACGATCTGGAGGCCGATGAGTATAACCTCCTCGGCACGCGCGCGTCCATGGGCTGCATCCGCCTGACGGTGGAGGCGGCGAAGTGGATCTACGACAATGTCCCCATCGGCACGCCCGTGGAGCTGGTGGACGATCTGGAGCTGCCCACGCAGCTGCCTGCCGCCCCGCAGATCGACCTGAACGACGCAAGAAGCGGCTGGGACCCGACCGACCCGCTGCCGGAAAACCCGTGGAGAGTGCAAAAATAAGCGCAAAAACCGCCTGCCGGATGCCCGGCAGGCGGTTTTTCTGCGTTTAGAATACGGTCACTAGGAACTGCGTGACCAGTACCACCGCGATGAGGGCGATGGGGTACGTCGCGGCGTAGGCCGAGGCGACGTTGCTCGTGCCCGCCACATGGATGAGCGTACCGAGCGCCGGGGTGGACGTCATGCCGCCCGTGATGGAGCCGAGGATGTTCAGCAGGTTCAGCTTCAGCACATAGCGCGCCACAAGATAGCCAAGGATCATCGGCAGCAGCGTCATCACGATGCCGTAGACGAAGTAGATCGGCTTAAAGTAGCGCACAAAGCTCATGCCGCCGGACACGCCCGCGCCGATCAGGAACACCATCAGGCCAAGCTCGCGGAACGTCTCGAGCACCTTTTTGCTCGGCATCAGGTCGGCGCGTCCGACATGGCCAAAGTGCCCGAACACGAGCGAGATGAGCAGCGTGCCGCCCGTGGTGGTGAGCGAGAAGAAGCCGAACAGCTTCACGGAGCCGATGAGAATGCCCAGCACCGCGGCGAGGGCGAAGGGCGTAAAGCCGAAGTCGTCAAACTCCAGGAGCTTGCCCTTGAATTTTTCCACATCGCCGGTCTCCACGTGGGTGATCTTGCGCACCTCCTCTTCCATATTGGCGTGGACGATGCGCGGCATGAGCTGTACAAACAGCACCACGCCGATGACGCCAAACAGGTACGCGATGCCGTAGCCGACCGTGACAGCGTCCTGATAGCTGGCCGCGACGGCCTCCTTGGTGGCCGAGAACGCCGGGGTAGACGTCAGCGCACCCGACAGAAGGCCGGTGATGATGGCCGTGAGCTGCTGCGGGTCATAGCCCGGCGTGCCGCTCTCCAGCGCACGGGCAACGAGCAGGCAGAGCGTGGCCGCGATGCCGCCGGAGAAGATGATGACAAAGCCCAGCAGCACATAGGACTTGAAGTTGTGCTTCATGTTCTTGAAGAAGTTCGGCCCGGCGATGAAGCCGACCGACGTCACAAAGAACACCAGCCCCAGATTTTCCACGATCTTCAGCGCCTGCGAGGCATAGTTGACCTCCTCCAGCACGAACTTGGAGTTGAAGTGCAGACCGAAAAATGCGCCGTAGATAAGTGCGATGACAAATACGCCGGCCGTGCCGAGGCTGATCCCCTTGATGGTGATGCGCCCCAGAATATATCCCACCGCCGCGATCGCAAAGACCGACAGCATCAGGAAGTTGGCGGCGTTCATTGAAAATGACATGACGTAGTTCCTCTTAACTCTCCTGTTATTTGGTTTTCTGTGTTATTTCGCCAGAGTCGGCTCTTCGCGCCGGGCGTAATCCGGCAGCAGCTGCGGCGACAGCTTCTCCGCCGCCTTGCCGCACTGGGCGCGCTCGGCCTCGAACGCCTCCAGATGGCTGAGCGTCAGCTTGCCGACCGTGACGCCCTTTGCCTTTTCGGACGCGTGCACGCCCGCGTTGCGGCCAAAGACGATGACGTCGAGCAGGCTGTTGCCCATCAGGCGGTTGCGGCCGTGGATGCCGCCCACGACCTCACCGGCCGCGAACAGGTTCTCCACATCCGTCTGCCCGTCGGAGGTGATGTGCAGGCCGCCGTTCTGGTAGTGGAGCGTGGGATAGACGAGGATCGGCTCGGTGCGGATGTCGATGCCGTGCTTGCCGAACATACGCATCATGGCGGGGATGCGCTTTTCGATGGTGCCCGCGCCGTTTTTCAGCTCGATCATCGGCGTGTCGAGCCACACCGCGTCGCCAAGCGGCGTCTGGATGCCCTTGCCGCGGGCGGAGCACTCGCGGATGATGGAGGCCGCTGCCACGTCGCGCGTCTCCAACGGGTTCATAAACACCTCGCCGTCGGCATTGACGAGCATCGCACCGACGGAGCGCACCTTTTCCGTGACCAGCGCGCCGTAGATCTGCGCCGGGAAGGCCGCGCCGGTGGGATGGTACTGCAGCGTATCGGCGTACAGGAGCCTTGCGCCCGCGCGGTAGCCGAGGATCAGGCCGTCCGCCGTCGCACCGTAATGGTTCGAGGTCGGGAAGCCCTGATAGTGCAGCCGCCCCGCGCCGCCGGTGGCCAGAATGACCGTTTTGGCGCGCGCGACATACAGCTCCTTCGTCTCCATGTTCATCAGGATCGCACCCGCACAGCGGCCGTTCTCGTCCTTGACCAGCTCGATGGCGGAGGTGAAATCCACCACTGGGATCTGGCGGTTGAGCACCTCGTCGCGCAGGGTGCGCATGATCTCGGCGCCGGAGTAGTCCTTGGCCGCGTGCATCCGCTTGCGCGATGTGCCGCCGCCGTGGGTGGTGATCATGGTGCCGTCGGGCGCCTTGTCAAACTCCACGCCCAGCTCGGAGAGCCACTCGATGGCCTCGGGGGCCTCGGTGACGAGCTTGTAGAGCAGATCCTTCTGCGCGGCAAAATGGCCGCCGCCGTAGGCGTCGAGGAAGTGCTGCGCGGGCGAATCGTTCGGCTTGTCCGCCGCCTGGATGCCGCCCTCGGCCATCATCGTGTTCGCGTCGCCCATGCGGAGCTTCGTCACGATCAGGGTCTTGACGCCCGCCTTGTCGGCCTCGATCGCGGCCGAGCAACCCGCGCCGCCCGCGCCGATGATGAGCACGTCCGTGTCATAGTCCGGGCAGGACAGGTCGATCTTCTTATTCAGGATGCGGGACGTGCCCTCGAGCAGCGCCGCCAGCTCCGTGGGGACCTTTTCGCCCTTGTTGGGCCCAAAGTCCAGCACCGTGAACTGGTTTTCGCGATAGTCGGGGTGATAGGTCTTGAGCAGAACGTCCTTTTCCTCCGCCGTCATTCTGCGGGGGTCGAGCTTGATGTTTTCCGCGCGGGCCGCTTCGACCTTGCGGATGGATTCGAGCATTTTCGGATCAGTATACATGACGTTCCCTCCTTACTTTTCGATCTCGCGGTGGTTGTAGAGCTCCTTGATCTCGGCAAGGGGCTTGCCCATCAGATCCTCGATGAGCTTTTCGAACTTGCCGTCGCGAATCTCCTGCACGCGCTCGGTCAGGTGATCGCAGTGCGGCGCGAGGTACTTGCCGTTGAGACGGCGGGCGAGCATCGCGACCTGCGGATGCGAGATGCCGGCCGGGCAGCGCGAGGAGCACACGCCGCACATCACGCAGTCAAACGACTCCTCCGCGCACTTTTCATACTCGCCGCGCTGGGCGTAGGCGATGTACTGCATGACGTTCAGGCCCTGCGTGCACGCCTTGGTGCACGCGTTGCAGCCCACGCAGGAGTAGATCTCGGGGTAGAGCTGCATCATAATGCGCTCATCCGGGCGGATCTTTTCGATGTCGTAGACCTCTTTTACCAGCGGGAAGAACGGCAGCGTGGCCACGTACATATTGTTTTCCACCCGCGTGGAGCAGGCCAGGCACGCCTTCAGCTCCCGGTCGCCCGCGATGCGGTAGATCGTGGCGCACGCGCCGCAGAAGCCGTTGCGGCAGCCGCAGCCGCGCACCAGCTGATAGCCCGCGTACTCCATCGCCTCCATGATGGTCAGGCTGGCCGGGACCTCATATTTTTTGCCGAACAGAAAAACATTTACCATATTTTCCATCGCTGTTTCTCCTTAATATTCATTGGGCAGCTCGTCGAGCTGGTCAAAGCGGAACACCGGGCCGTCCTTGCAGACGTATTTGCTGCCGATGTTGCAGCGCCCGCACTTGCCAAGCGCGCACTTCATCTTCAGCTCCATGGTGGTATACACCTGCGTGCGGGCAAAGCCCAGCTCCATCAGCCCCGCAAGGGTGAACTTGATCATAATGGGAGGGCCGCACATCACAACGGTCTTGTCGGTGGTAAAGCCCAGCTCCTTCACGTAGTTCGGCACAAAGCCGACGTGCCCGTCCCAGTCCGGCTGCTCACGGTCGATGGTCAGGTGGACGTTGATGCCGTCCTCCTTACACCACACGTCCAGGATCTCCTGGAAGTCGACCAGATCCTCCTTGGAGCGCGAGCCGTAGACGATGTCGATCTTGCCGTAGCGGTCGCGGTAGTGGCGGCAGTAGTTGATGACGGAGTGCAGCGGGGCAAGACCGATGCCGCCCGCGATGAACAGCAGGTCCTTTCCCGCGAACGCCGTGTCCACGGGGAAGCCGTTGCCGTACGGGCCGCGCAGCGTGATCTGCTGCCCCTCCTCCATCTGGTGGAGCCACTGCGTCACGCAGCCGCACTTTTTGATGGAGAATTCCACGAATGCCTCCTCCGTCGGCGACGACGTGATGGAGAACAGCGCCTCGCCCACGCCGGGGATGGAGAGCATGGCACACTGCCCCGGGATGTGCTCAAACGGCTTTTTGCCGTCCAGTCCCACCACGCGGAAGGTCTTGACGTCGGGCGTATCCACACGAATTTTCGTGACGACGCCGATGTTGGGGATCAAGGGATCATTTCTCATTTTGCGTCCTCCCCCAGTGTCCGGATCACTTTGGCGATGTTCATATGGATGGGGCATTTCTGCAGGCAGCGCCCGCAGCCCACGCAGCTGAACAGACCTTCGTTATTTTCCGGGTAATAGACCAGCTTGTGCATAAAGCGCTGGCGGAAGCGCTCGAGCTGCGTCGGGCGCGGCTGACCGGCGGACATTTTCGTAAAGTCGGAGTACATGCAGCTGTCCCAGCAGCGGAAGCGCCTGACGGTACGGCCGTTATCGAACTCCTGAATGTCGTAGCACTGGCAGGTCGGGCACACGAACGTGCACGTGCCGCAGCCAAGGCAGCTCTCCGAGAGCTGCTTCCACTCCGGCCGGTCAAAGAGCGCCTTCGTCTGGCCCGCGCCGAATTTGGAGAGATCCAGATCGTGCAGCGGCAGCTTTTTCATCACTTCGCGCGTCTTTTCCTGCTGCGCGGCAACGGCCTCGTCGCCGCCGTCCTCCAGAAGATCCAGCGCCGCCGTCAGGCTTTCGCCCTTTTCGGTGTTGGCGCGCCAGTAGAGATTTTCTTCGTCCATCCAGCACGTCACATCGCCCGCCGGGTCGGCGGCGTCGATCGAGAACGTACCGCAGAAGCACGTCTCCTCCGGCTCGGTGCAGGCGAGGGTCACGACGGTGGCGTTTTCGCGCCGGGTCTGATAGTAGGTATCCACCGGCTCCGCGAGGAACACGCGGTCGAGCACGTCAAAGCTGCGGCAGTCGCACGCGCGCACGCCGAACAGCACGAACGGCGCGGTCACGTCGCGGTTTTCCAGCAGCTCGATCTGCTTGCCCGTGACCTTGAAGCCCATCAGGTTTTCCACCTGCGGGAAGAACAGATCCTTTGCGCTGCGCACGGTGTTGAGCGCGGGCGAGAGCGTCAGCCCCTCCTGCCAGACGGTGAATTTGCTGGCGCCGGAGGCGTCCTGCGCCGGGATGTACAGGGTCTTTTCCCCGCTGATCGCCGCGAACAGCAGCGGCAGCTTTGCGATCGGGAGTTTTTTCATGCCTTTGCACCTCCCCGTTCGTATACGACGGACGGCTCGCAGTCGTCCTTGGTGAAGTTCATCAGCGGGGGCTTCGTGTCCATATCCGCGCCCGCCTGATAAACGCCGTACAGGTCGTTGATGTCCTTAATGAACTTGCGGTTGAGCAGATGCAGCGGGATATGCTGCGGGCAGACCCGCGAGCACTCGCCGCAGTCGGTGCAGCGCGCGGCCACATGGAACGCGCGGATGATGTGGAAGAAATTCTCCTCAAAGCTGTCCGCCGCGGCCTTGTTGTCGGTGCCGAGGTCGTGGTTATCGAATACGCACTTTTCGCACGAGCACGCGGGGCAGACATTGCGGCAGGCGTTGCAGCGGATGCAGCGCGAGAGCTCGCCGCGCCAGAACGCGTAGCGCTCCTCCGGCGTCATGGCCTCGAGCTTTTCCACCTCGTCAAAGCGGGCGGAGTCCAGCTCCTCGCCCTGCTCGCCGACCAGCTCGTCGAATTCCACGATCTTTTTGGACTTGCACACCGTGCAGCGGCCGAGCAGCGCGTCCTGCCTGTTCACAGTCTTTTCGCCCGTGAGCGTTGTCACGCGGAGCGTATCACCGTCCTCCGTGACCGCCGTGACGCCCTTACAGCCCGCGGCGCGGAGCTTTTCAATGTCGCACATCCCGTCGCACTGCACGCCGACCACGTAGACATGGTCACGCCAAATGCGGTGCTCCTTCAGCAGCTGCACGAAGGAGTAGCTGTCGCACGGCTTCAAAAATGCCGCGACCTTGCCGTCCTTCCGCGATTCCGCGATGAGGTATTTGGAGAGATTGGCGGCCGAGAACGCGCTCCACACGAAGTCCTGTTCGATCTCCTCGGGCGTGGTGAACACCGCCGGGGTCAGGTCGTAGAAGAACTCACCGGCCTTCCAGCCGAGCACACGGTCGACCGTGCCGTTTTGGAGCAGCTCCAGTGCTTTTTCCTTTACTCCTTGCATCTCAGGTCCTCCAATCTGCGGTTTTCGCCGAGTTTGGTGATCGTCGCCACAAAGTCGTTCATCGTGGCGGCGAACTTTGCGCCCTCTGCGGCGGACACCCACTCCACGCGCGTGCGCTCCTTTTCGATGCCGAGGAAGTCGAGCATCGAGAACAGCAGCGTCATGCGGCGGCGGGCATAGTAGTTGCCGGTGGTGTAGTGGCAGTCGCCGGGGTGGCAGCCGCACAGGATCACGCCGTCCGCGCCGCGCTGGAACGCGCGCAGGATGAACATCGGGTTCAGGCGGCAGGAGCACGGGATGCGGATGATCTTGACGTTGGCCGGATAGTTCAGCCGGTTCGTGCCCGACAGATCCGCGCCCGCATACGAGCACCAGTTGCAGCAAAATGCAACGATGGTGGGTTTCCAGCTTTCATTTACCTGCATATCGCATCCACCTCCGCCATGATCTGCTTATTGGAGAAGCCCTTGAGGTCCATCGCGCCGGACATGCACGCCACGGTGCACGCGCCGCAGCCCTGGCACACAGCCGGGTTGACCTGCGCCACGCGGCGGAGCAGTGTTGTGCGGTTGGGGCCTCTGAATTCCTTGTCGATGTACGTGATCGCGCCGTAGGGGCACACCTTTTCACAGCTGGAGCAGCCGTTGCACATCATCTCGTCCGGCTGCGCAACGCACGGGTTGCACGTCAGGTGGTCCTTGGCGAGAAGGCCGATGACCTTGGACGCCGCCGCACCCGCCTGCGCCACCGTTTCGGGGATGTCCTTCGGCCCCTGGCACGCGCCGGACAGGAAGATGCCCGCCGTGGGGCTTTCCACCGGGCGCAGCTTCGGGTGCGCTTCGGTAAAGAAGTCGTTCGTGTCCATGGACGCGGTGAGCATCGTGGCCAGCGGTCTTGCCGACTCGTCCGGCTCGATGGCCGCGGCCAGCACGACCATGTCGGCGTCGATGTGCAGCTGGCGGTTTCCGATGAGGTCGGACGCCTGCACCTTCAGCTTGCCGTTTTCCGGCACGACCTTGCCGACCATGCCCTTGATGTAGTGCACGCCGTATTCCTCGACCGCGCGGCGGTAGAACTCGTCAAAGTTCTTGCCGGGGGTGCGCACGTCGATGTAGAACACGTACACGTCCGTATC
>CAKTXA010000038.1 GCA_934631005.1 uncultured Oscillospiraceae bacterium | reverse complement strand
CCGGGCTTCTTGTGCGCCGTGCAGTAGCACCGCGGATCTCCCGCCGCGCACTTCACCAGATCGCCATGCGCGGCATAAATGCCCCGAAGCATATCCTCCACATAACGCTCCGGCGCGTTGATGATCTTTTTCATGGAAAAACCCCTTTCTCTTACGCGTGCAGCGGGAAGCGTTTGTCCGCCATCACGACGGCGACGTCGATCGCGTCGATCATGCTCTCCTCGTTGGCGCGGCCCTCGCCCGCCTTGCCGAACGCCGTGCCGTGGTCGACGGAGGTGCGGATGATGGGCAGGCCGATGGTCGTGTTCACGCCCGCCATAGAGGTGTATTTGCCGGTTTTCGCGTCCATTTTGAAGCCGGAGAGCTTCAGCGGGATGTGCCCCTGATCGTGGTACATCGCCACGACCACGTCATACTGCCCCGCCATCGCCTTGACGAACACCGTATCGGGCGGGACGGGGCCGTCGGCGTCGATGCCCTGCGCGCGGCACTGCGCGATCGCGGGGATGATCGACCGGGCCTCCTCGTCGCCGAACAGCCCGTTTTCGGAGCTGTGGGCGTTGAGCCCCGCCACGGCGATGCGCGGATGCCCGATGCCGAGCTGCTCCATCGCCTCCTGCGCCAGCCGGATCGCCCAGGCGACGCGGTCGGGATTTTCGCGGATAAGATCGCAGGCCTTCCGCATGGACATATGCGTGGTCACGTGGATCACGCGCAGGGTCTTGGACAGCAGCAGCATCCCGTAGTTGCCGGTGTGCGTATACTCGGCAAAGATCTCCGTGTGACCGGAGTAGTGGTGCCCGGCGAGGTTGATGGCCTCTTTATTGATGGGGCCGGTCACAACGCCGTCCACCTGCCGCGCCATCGCCAGCTCAATGCCCTTTACGATATACTGAAACGACGCCTCGCCCGAGGCGCGGCAGACGGTCTTATACTGCCAATCGCCTGCGCGCAGAAGGCCGAGGTCGATCAGGTCGACCGTGCCGTATTCGCCGCGGGCGTCCTGCGGCTGCTGCACCGTGTTCAGCGTGAGCGGCGAATGGCAGAAGCGGATGGCGTCCTCCAGCGGGGCCCGGTCGCCGATGACGACCGGGATGCAGCGCTCGTACAGGCGCTGTTCCGCCAGCGCCTTGATGATGATCTCCGGGCCGATGCCCGCGGCATCGCCCATGGTCAGTGCAAGATAATGTCTCATAGGTCTCCTCAATAGGTCAGCACCACCGCGAGGTATTCCACGCTCCGGTCGGTATCGTTGACGATCTCGTGGCTCTCGCCGTCGCGGGTGAGCGCGGCATCGCCGGGGCTTAAGCGGCAGACCGCGCCGTTGTCGTCATAGCGGCAGCTGCCGCGCAGGATGTAGATGAGCTCCTCATCGCCGTGATGGGTGTGTTTGCCCACGGAGCAGCCCGGCTCCAGCGTCAAAACCGCCATCAGGCGCGCGTGGCCGCGGTATTCGCCCTTCAAAAACATCTCCCGCACCATGGCGGAGCCGTCCCCGCCCAGCATATGCAGCCGCTCGATGACCTTTCCCTCTGTCGCATGGCAGATCATGGCGCGCCCTCCTTACTTCTGCCCGGCGTAGCGCCGCCGGATCTCCGCGACGAACTCGGCGTTCCGGCGGGCATATTCCGCGTTTTCCTGCTTCAGGCGGTCGGCGATCTGCTGCGCGGTGCGGCCCTCGCGCTCGCGTCCGGCGGTGATGGTCGTTTTGCACTCCAGCGAATCGCAGAAGCGCGTTGCCTCCAGCAGATACGGCGTCTCATCCTCGGGGATGGCGATGAAGCCGTATTTGTCGGCGTGCACGAGCATACCGGGCCGGATGGTCGTGCCGTACATCTCCACCGCGCCGCCGAAGCGCACGGGGCAGGAGTAGGCATGGCCCACGCACAGGCGGCGGCCCATCAGCTTGATGCCGCCATAGGCGGCCTCGTCCACGTCGCGGGCGCTGCCGTCGGTAATCGCGCCGACGCAGCCGAGCGCGCGGTAGGCGTTGCCCGTCACCTCGCCGAAGATGGAGCCCTTGCTGTCGGGATACTCCAGATCCTTCGCAAACAGGATCTTCGGGCCGGGGATGGAGGCGAGATAGTCATACAGCTCGCCGAAGGGGTCGCTGCGGGCGGCCCGCTCGGCGGCATCGCCGCAGACATACTCCACCGTGACCGCGTAGCCGACCATCGGCCCCATCTGCGGCGTAAAGTCCACAAGGCCCGGCTCCCAGCTGCAATTGCAGTCCAGACGGTTCCGTTTTGTCACGCACTCCCAGCCGTTATAGACCGTGGGCGTGTTCCAGCGGCGCAGCTCCAGCAGCTGCGAATGCGGCAGATAATCAAAATTCGGCATATGGCATTCTCCTTTTTTAACCAAGATACTTCTGATAACCGCTTGTGTCGGCGCCGACCTTTTCGGCTGCGGCGCGCATATCGCGGAGCATCTGCTCGGCAACGGGCACGCCCATATCGCGGCTCTCACGCTCGATCTGCGCCTCCAGCTCGCCCGGATAGAGCGGCGCGCGGCAGCCCTCGTGCACGGGCAGGGCGTGGATATAGTCGATGTAGCGGTCGATGCGCGCGCGGTAGCGCTCAGGGTCGGTGAACAGGTCGATGCGCAGCGCAGCGAACACGTGGCACGTCTCGGGCAGATCCTTCGTCAGGCCGTTGAAGTGATCCTGGAAATCGGCGTCCGCCAGCGCGGAGGTCAGCGTCTCCATGATCACGCCCAGCCCGAAGCCCTTGTGCCCGCCGAAGGGGAGCATGATGTAGTCGATGACGTCAAATTTGTTGGGGTCGGTGGTGATCTCACCGTCCGGGCCCATCCAGGCGTTTTCCGGCAGGGGCTTGTTCAGCCGCTTATACTCCCAGATCTTGCCCTGCGCCATATGGCCCACCGAAATATCCAGGCACATATTCTCGTATTTCTGCGCGGGCACCGCGAAGGAGAAGGGGTTGCTGCCGATGCCGCGGCCCGTGCCGCCCAGCGCGGCGACGACCGGCACGGAGTTCGTGGCCGTAAAGCCGAGCAGGTCCTTTTCCTGCGCGATCAGATACGACCAGATGCCCGCCGCACCGTAATGGTTGCTGCCTCGCACCGCGACGATGCCCACGCCGTGCTCGCGGGCTTTTCTTTTGGCCAGCTCCACGGCGTGATAGCTGACGACCGCGCCGAGACCCTTGTGCCCGTCCAGCACGGCGGAGATGGGCGTTTCACGCACCGTCTCCACGCGGCTCTCGGCGGCGTAGATACCGTCTCGCAGCTGGTCCGCGTAGCTCGGGATGCGCACAAGGCCGTGGCTCTTGACGCCGCGCATATCCGCGCGCACCAGAGAGTCCGACAGCATCCGCGCGTCGGTCCCGTTCATGCCGCAGGCGCTGAAAATGTCCATCGACAGCTGCATCGCTTCGTCATAGGGGATCCTGTAGATATGATCCATCTTCTAAATTCTCCTTTATTGTTACCGTAGTTAAGTTACCGTAGTTAAAATTTTCTCAGCAGCGAGACGAGCGTGTCGCGCTCGCCGAACGCGCCGGACTTTGTGATCAGCAGGATCGTTTTGCCGCCGCGCTGCATCTGCGAGAGCACCACGCCGGGCAGCAGCTCGCGCACCGGCCGGATGCCGCGCACGCCCAGCACCGCCAGAAAGCTCGCCAGCGTGTCCCCGCCGAAGATCACCACGGTGTCCGGCTCGGCGCGGTCCATCACGGCGGCGGCCAGCCGCCCGACGTTGTCGGCAACGAGGCGGTGCAGATTGGCCTCCTCGCCGTCCAGACACGCCGCCTGCGCGGGGTCGGACGCGACGCACAGCGCCAGCCGCCCCTCCTGCCGCAGGCTGTGCGCCGCCGCGTCCAGAAATGTGTCCGCCTCGGCGCTTTTCAGGTACGACGCATCCTTTTTCTGCCGCGCCGTGAGCGTGATGACCGGCATGCCCTCGTGCTCCGCCATGCAGATCTGCTGGATGGAGGTGGAGTTCAGGCTGCCGCACAGCACCAGCACCCGCTTCGCGGCGAACAGGTCGTGCGTCTCGCCGCCGGAGCGGCGCATACACGCCGCCAGCGTGGCGGCAAAGCCCGCGCTGCCCGCCATGACGACCTGCGGCGCGGCCAGCGCCGTTTTTGCGATCTGCTCCAGATCCGCGTCGTGCTCCGCGTCCAGCACAAGGATCCCGCCGCGGTTTTCGCCGATGCGCGCCGGGCAGAGCTCGTCCGGGCGCAGGCAGACGGCGCGGTGCGCGCTCTGCTCCAGCAGGATCTCCGGGATGTAGCTGGAGCGGACGGGGTTGAACGGGTCGCGGGCGATCTCCGCCTCGCCGAGCGGCTGCCCGGCGACATACTGCCGTCCGCCGGTCGTCGTGCGTCCGAGCGACGGCAGCGCGGGCGCCAGCACCGCCGTGCAGCCGTCTCCGCACGCGTCCAGCGCGGCGGAGAGATAGCTGCCGACATTGCCGCGCAGGGTGGAGTCGATCTTTATGTACAGATGCGCGGCGCCAAGCTGCGCCGCCTGCCGCGCGAGGCGGTAGACCCGCTCATACGCCTGCCGCGGGGCGATATGGCGGCTCTGCGCGTCCACCACCAGCACCTGCGTGCCGTCCGGCAGCTCCTGCAGATCCAGCTGCTCGTGCGAGGTGACGTACGTTGCAAAGCCGCACTGGGCAAACTGCACGCCCGTGTCCAAAGAGCCGGTGTAATCATCCGCAATAATCAGTAGCTCGATCACCTGTGATATTCCTCGCTCTCGTTTTCAGAATTCGTCATCCGGGATCAGGAGCATTTTGCCCGGCGCGCCAGCCTTGATCGCCGCAAAGGCGCTGTCAAAATCCGACATCCGATACCGGCCGCCGAGGATGCTCTGCACGTCGATCCTGCCCGTTTTCAGCAGGCGCTCGCAGTCGTACCAGGTCTTGTACATCAGCCGCCCGGTCACGCCGTTCACCTGCGCCTCCTTGTAGATGATGTCGTTGTTCACATCCAGCGGGATCCTGTCGTTGGACAGGCCCACGAATGTGAACCGTCCGCCCTTTTTGAGCGCCGCGAAGCCCGCGGCGATGGCAAAGCGGTTGCCCGTGTAGTCGATGACCACGTCCGCCCCGCCGCCGAGCGCACGCGCAACCACCTGCGCAACATCCTCCTCGCGGCTGTTCACGACCGCGTCGGCCCCGATTCTCTTCGCCACAGCCAGCTTCTGCGGGAACAGATCCACCGCGATGACCTTTGCCGCGCCGCTCGCCTTGGCCGCGGCCACGGCGAACAGTCCGATCGGCCCGCAGCCGAGGATCACGACTGTTTTGCCGCCGATCTCGCCGGACAGCACGCCGTGCACGGCCACGCCCATCGGCTCCAGCACCGCGCCGGTCTGCCAGTCCACATCCTCCGACAGCCGCCACAGGCAGTCCTTGTGCACGGGGATATAGTCCGCGAACGCGCCGGGCTCCTGCACGCCGATGATCCGCATGTTTTCGCAGATGTGCTGCCGCCCGGTGCGGCAGGGCTCGCAGGCGTTGCAGGGGATATGCGTCTCGCCCGCAACGCGGTCGCCGATCTGCCAGCCCTCGGCCATCCGGCCGAGCCTCACGATCTCGCCGGCGAATTCATGGCCAAAGACCATCGGCAGCCGCAGCCGCTCCTGCGCGTAGGGCGTCCAGTCGTAGATGTGCATATCCGTGCCGCAGATCGCCGTGGCGTGGACCTTGACGAGCACCTGGTTTTCTTCGATCTCCGGAAGCGGCAGATCCGTGCGGTACACCGCGCCGGGAGCCGCCTCCGCTTTTACGATTCCGTTCATATGTGTTCCCTCCTATGGGTATGCGCCCTGCTCAAATACCGAGATAGGCGCGCTTGACCTCCTGATTCGACTGCAACTCATCGCTGCTGCCCTCCAGCGCCACGCGCCCGTTTTCCAGCACGTAGCCGCGCTGCGCGATGCTCAGCGCCGCGGAGAGGTTCTGCTCGATGATGAGGATGGACACGCCGGTGTCCCGGATCTTGGCGATCTGGTCAAAGACCTCCTCCACAATGATCGGCGCAAGGCCGAGCGACGGCTCGTCCAGCATCAGCAGCTTCGGCTCCATCACGAGCGCGCGGGCGATGGCGAGCATCTGCTGCTCGCCGCCGGACAGCGACCCCGCGATCTGGTTCTGCCGCTCGCGCAGCTTGGGGAAGAGCTTAAATACCTGCTCGATGTTCTGCTGCCGCCGCGCCTTGACGCGCTTGCAGTAGCCGCCCAGCAGAAGATTATCCATCACGTTCATCGTGCCGAGGATGCCGCGGCCCTGCGGGATGTGCGCGATGCCGAGCTCGGCGCGCGCCATGGCGGGCAGGTCCAGAAGCTCCGTGCCGTTCCACTGCACGCCGCCGTTCATCACGGGCAGATGCCCGCCGATGACGCTCAGAAGCGACGTCTTGCCCGCGCCGTTCGAGCCGACGAGCGCGACGCACTCGCCGTCATTCACGTGCAGCGAAACGTCGAACAGCACCTGCAGATCGCCGTAGCCGGCGGAAATATTCTCAATGTTCAGCACGCTTGTGTCCTCCTCCCAGATACGCCTCGATGACGCGCGGGTCGTTCATAACGGCCTCCGGCGTGCCCTCGCACAGGAATTTGCCCTCGTCCAGCACCACGATGCGGTGGCTGAGACTGGTCACGGCGCGCATGACGTGCTCGATGAAGATGATGCTCACGCCCTGTTCGTTGATGCGCTTGATGAGCCCGATGCTCTCGTCGATCTCCGACGGGTTCAGGCCCGCCATGACCTCGTCGAGCATGATGACCTTCGGCGAGGTGGCGAGGATGCGCGCCATGTCCAGCCATTTGCGCTTTTCGATGGGCAGCTTGTCGCATTTGAGCGGCGCCAGCTCGTCCAGCTCCGCCATTTTGAGGATCTCGTTCGTGCGCTCGGCGGCCTGCCGGTAGGTGCCGAACTGCAGGGCGATGGTGTAAACGCTGTCGAATACGCTCAGGCCCAGAAAGGGCTTGGGCGTCTGGAACGTGCGGCCGATGCCCTTGTGCGAGCGCTGCGGGATGGAGTAGCGCAGCAGGCTCTCGCCCTGATAGATCACGTCGCCGGAGTCCGGCGCGTAGATGCCGGAGATGAGGTTCACGGTCGTGGACTTGCCGGAGCCGTTCGGCCCGATCAGGCCGAGGATCTCGCCCTCCTCCAGGCAGAAGCTCACGTGGTTGACCGCCTTGACGCCGCCGAAAAATTTGCAAAGATCCCGGATCTCAAGAATTGCCATGGCGCTGCTCCTTTCGTTTTCTGCGCGGGAAGATCCGGCGCGGGACGTAATCCTTCTGGAAGAAGCTCATCACCCCGCCGGGGCGGAAGATGATGACGATCATCAAGACCGCGCCGTACAGCAGCATCCCCGAGCCGGTGGAGCCGAGCAGCACGTTCGCCAGCTCCGTGAGCGGAATGAGGATGGCCGCGCCGATGACGGGGCCGAAGAGCGTGCCGACGCCGCCCACGATGGCGACCGAGCCGATCTTGGTCGACACGGCCAGCGCGCTGACGGTGGTGGGGTCGATGTAGCACAGGAAATACGCGTAGAACAGCCCGATGGCCGACGCCATGACCGCGCTGATGATAAACGCGCGCATCTTGACCTTGTAGGAGTCGATGCCGAGCGACTCCACCGCGTCCTGATCGGCGCTGATGGCGCGCAGATAGTAGCCGAGCCGGGAGGTCTTGACCTTCCACGACACATACACCGACAGGATCAGCACCGCCAGCAGGATGTAATACAGCACCTTGTCCGACCGGAACGTGAGCCGCAGCAGGCTGTCCTGCTTGTAGGTCACGAACAGGCCGTTCGCGCCGCCGGTAAACGGCTTTGCGTAGATGAGCAGGATGCGGATGACCTCTGTAAAGGCGATGGTGATGAGCGAGAAGAACACGCCGCGGTGGCGGAAGGAGATCATGCCGATGACATAGGCCGCCAGTGCCGAGACGACCGCCGCCACGAGCAGCCCGATCCACGGGCTGATGCCGAAGGTCTTATCGAGGATAAAGCCGGTATACGAGCCGATGGCCATGAACGACGCCATGCACCAGCACGTCTGCCCGGCGTAGCCGCCGATGATGTTCCAGCAGCTGCCGAGCGCCGCGAACACCAGAAATGACACGCCCACGGACACATAGTAGTTCGTGCTGACGAGCTGCGGATAGGCCGCGAGCAGCGCCACGAGCAGCACGAGCACGCCCGCGGTGATCGTCCGCTTTTTCTTTTGCTGTACTGTCATGCCGTTCTCGCTCCTTTCCCAAACAGGCCCTGGGGCTTGAACATCAAAATCAGGATCAGCAGCAGATACGCCGCCGCCGGCGACAGGTCGTTCGACACGAACGTGGCCACCAGCGCCTCCACGATGCCGCACAGCAGGCCGCTGGCCACCGCGCCGCCGATGTTGCCGAGGCCGCCCATCACGATCACGACCATGGCGATGGACTTGAACGTGGTGCCCACGGTGGGGTAGACGAGATAGATCGGCGTGAGGAACAGGCCCGTGATGGCGGCAAACGTGGTGCCGAGGGCGAAGGAAAAGCCGTAGATCCGGGTGGTGTTGATGCCGAGGCTCTGCGCCACCATGGTATTTTCAGAGGTCGCCCGCATGGAGCGCCCGAGATCTGTCCGTTTTAAGAAGTAGTTCACAAGGCAGACGAACACGAACATCGCCAGAAACGCGAACACCTTGGGCGTGGACAGCGAGATGCTGCCCAGCTGGATGGACGCGGCCTTGTAGCTGGATTCGACCGAGAGATAGTTTGACGTAAAAATGAGCTGCAGCACGCTCTGAAATACGAACGACAGCCCCATCGTCGCGATGATGAAGTTCGACCCGTTCTGCCCCAGCAGCGGCCGCACGACCGTCCGGAAGCTCAGATGGCCGATCACATAGGCGATGATGATGACCGGGCCGAGCAGATAATACGGCTCCAGCCCCGTGAGCTGCGAGAGCACGAGCGTTACGTACATACCGATCACAAGGTATTCACCCTGTGCAAAGTTGACCACCTTCATCACGCCGAAGATGATCGTCAGGCCCACGGAGATGAGCGCGTATACGCCGCCCATCATCACGCCGTTGACCAGTGATTGGAGTATCATCCAAACCGTGTTATTCATGTATTTCCTCCCGTGTGCGGCCCGCGTGCTTTTGCGGGCCGCAGGACGCGGTCTCTGGCAGTACCGGGCGGTACTGCCAGAGATCCCGTTTTTTGCGGAACTGTCTTATTTGATGTAGTCGGCGGGGTTCACGAACGCCGCACCGGCCAGGTCATCCGGCCAGACACACACGCACTCGCCGTCCTGCCACTGGCAGACGCCCACGGTCGCGAGCGTGTTGATGCCGTTCTCGTCAAATTTGATCTGACCGGGCTGCATCATGCTCTCAAACGTGTTGGCGGAGATGGCGTCGCGCAGGGCCACGGTGTCATACGTGCCGGTCAGCTCCAGCGCGTCGGCGATGAGCTTCACGCACACGAACGCGGAGCCGGACTGCTCGGCCATCGGGTAGGCATAGGCCGTATCGAAGGACTCGGTGATGGCGACGTATTCGGGGTTATTCAGGATGGTGCTGCTCTTGTAGTTCCAGTTGCTGTTGGCGACCATGCCGTTGGCATATTCGCCCATGTCCTCGCCGAACGATGCCCAGCAGGACACGCCCAGCCACATGGGGGCAAAGTTGATGGCGTTCATCGCGTTCACGAGCAGCATGTTGTCGTTGACGTTGCAGGAGGCCATGATGACGTCCGCGCCGGAGTTCTTGATGGCCGTGGCGATGGAGGAGGCGTCGGTCAGGTTCGCCTGGAAGCTCTCGTTATACACGATCTCCAGACCGTAGGTCTCGGCCTTGGACACATAGCCCTCGGCAACGCTGTTGCCGTTGTCGGAGTCCTCGTGGATGATGGCGACCTTCTTGAAGGAGTAGCCGGCGTCGTTATTCAGGTAGCTCAAAAATTCCGGCGTCGCGGAGCCGACGTTCACCGCCGTGGGCGAGACGGAGAAGATGTACTGATAGCCCTGGTTCGTCAGGTCTGCGGAGTTGGAGTAGGTGACGAGCGGGATCTGCGCCTTTTCACACGCGGGGATCGACGGCAGCGTCAGCGCCGAGGTGCCGCAGCCGATGACGGCCACAACGCCGTCCTCCGTGATGGCGCGCTCGACGACGTTCTTGGCCTGGTCGGCGTCGCTCGTGGTGTCGTAAACGCTCAGCTTCAGCTGCGCGCCGCCCAGCGCGGCCACGCCGCCGTGCTCATTGATGTAGTTGACGGCCAGCTCCGCGCCGTCCTGCGCCATGCGGCCCGCGTCCGCGCTCGCGCCGGACAGGGGGATGCAGAGCGCGATCACAACGTCCTTCGCCTCGGCAGGGGTCTCGGCGGCGGGCGTATCGGTCGTTTCGGTGGATGCCGGGGCGTCCGCAGCCGCATCGGCGGCGGGCGTCTGCTTCGCGGCGCAGCCTGCGAATACGCAGAGCATCAGCGCCAGTGCAAGAATGAGTGCCAGTGTTCTTTTCATTTTCGTGCTCCTTTTCAAGTTTTGATGTGATGACGCCCCCGCCCGGCTCTGCCCGCACAGGATCGCCTGCATAAAACGCCAGCGCGTTTTATTTCTTTTGAACAAAAACGGACGCGATCCGCCCTTGTTTTTATACATAATACCAACCGTCTGGGCGCTTCTCAACGATTTAGCCCGCAAGAACGCTTCTTTTTGCGACGTCTTTTCCGAATCGCGGCAGCAAAAGCGGTGCTTTTGCGCCGAAGTGTTTCATTTTGCATCACCCGCACGGTGCAAAAAGCCCGCGGCCCAAGTGGGCCGCGGGATGGGTGCTGTAAAATCGAACGAAAACCGGGCAGATCGAGAAAGCGCCAAACCTGTTTCATTTTGGCGCACGGTCTGCTATAATGCGGGCAGAGGCAAGCTGCCCGGACAGCAGGAGGGACGGATATGAAAAAAGCGGAGGTCGTTGCCATCGCGCCGTATGCGGAGCTGCAGAACACGCTCAAGGACGTGGCGGAGGAATTTTCCGGCGTGATGAACACGGATATTTTTCTCGGCGATCTGAGCGACGCCATCAAATATGTGCACAATTACTCCGCCAAAAAGTACGATCTGATCATCTCGCGCGGCGGCACGGCGAAGCTGCTGCAATCCGTGGCGGCTGTGCCGGTCATCGAGATCGAGACGTCGGCCTACGATATGCTCCGCGCCATCCGCCGCGCGCAGCAGTACAACGCGCCGTTCGTCGTGTTCGGCTTTTCCAACATCACCAGCGCCGCCACGCTGCTCAAGGGCATTTTGCAGCTGCCGTATGACGTGGTGGAGATCGACAGCGAGACCGCCGCGGCGGAAAAGATGGCGTCGCTGCTCGGGCTCAACTACAGCACCGTGTTCATCGGCGATGCCGTCACGGTGCGCACGGCCAAGACGCTGGGCGCGTCGAGCGTGCTCATCACCTCCGGCCGTGAGAGCGTCCACAAGGCGTTTCAGGACGCGCTGTATTATCTGAAAAACATCGGCAGCTATCACGAAAACCAGAACATTTTCAAGGCCGTGATCGCCGAGCTGCCGCTGCCGGTGCTGATCTTTGACCGGCACTGCAATCTGCTGTTCCACAATCTCTCCGGCAATTATTTTTCCCTGTTTTCGATGATGGAGCTGTTCAGCGCCAACATCCAGAGGCTGCAGGAGAAGCGGGAGATCAAATTCGTCTGCCGCGACGGCCGCCAGCTTTTTCAGATCACCGGTAAGCGCATCGAGTACAATCAGGAGACGCTCTACGCGTTTTATATCTTCCACGCCGCCGCCAAGGTGTTCGGCAGCAGCTTTTTTCAGTATGAGACGTTTGAGAACTACGATAAGGAGCTGCGCCTGCTGCACCTGAGCGGGGCCGGCATGGCGCAGCTGGCATCGCTGCGGCCGGACACGCAGAGCAGCTGCTTTTCCTATTACATTCAGGGCGCGGTCGGCACAGGCAAGCGCGTGGCGGCCATGTATCTGCACAAAAACAGCGCCTACGGCGAAAGCGCCATGCTCACCATCGACTGCAAGCAGCTCAATCCGGCGAACTGGACGTCGTTCATCGAGCCCGTCCACTCCCCGCTCAATATGCTGCACAACACGCTCTATCTGCGGGATATTCACCTGCTCACGCCGCAGATGCAGATGATCCTCTGCGAATACATCCGCGACACGCGGCTCAAGCAGCGGTTTCTGCTGCTGTCGTCCTCGTCGGAAAATCTGGCGCAGCGCATCGTGCAGGGGACGTTTTTGCAGGACCTGTATATCCAGCTGACGGACGTGGTGGTCACGCTGCCGTCGCTGGCGCAGCGGCCGGACGACATCCCTGCCATCGCCGCGGAGTATATCAACCAATGCTGCGAGGAGCTGGGGCGGGAGGTCATCGGCTTTGAGCCGAAGGCGGTGGAGCTGCTGCAGAGCTATCCGTGGCCGCTGAATCTGCTGCAGTTCAAAAACGTCGTCCGCCAGCTGGTGGCGGACTGCCGCAGCTTTTATATCAGCCGCGCGAGCCTGCGCAAGCTGCTCGACGAGAATACGTACGATTCGTTCCAGCTGACGCAGTTCGACTTTACAAAGCCGCTGGCGGAGATCGAGCTGGACGTGATCCGCTACGTGCTCAACGACGTGAATATGAACCAGCAAAAGGCCGCCCAGCGCCTCGGCATCAGCCGCAGCACCCTCTGGCGCAAGCTCAGCAGCGACCAGCACAGATAAAAAGCTCCCCCGCTAAAAAATCCCCCCGCTCAGGCGGGGGGATTTTTCAGGTAATAGGTAATAGTGAAGAGTGAAGAAGTAATGATTTCGTCGTAACGTAGGGGCGGGGCTTGCCCCTCCCGCCGGTATGCAGCATCGTTCCTTTGCCGCAGTGCCGCTTTGCTGAGGGCCCCTTGGCTTCCCCTCGGGGAAGCTGGCTGCGGAGCGAAGCGGAGCAGACTGATGAGGGTCGGGGAGCAGTTGCGTTTAGCTGAAACTGCAAAGCAAACCGTAAGTGCTCCCCGGCCCTCATCCGCCCCCTTCGGGGGCACCTTCCCCCAGGGGAAGGTATGGGCTGCGTACCGCCCGCCGGTGCGTGCAAAAGCCACAGCCGCCAACCAGCGGGCGGGGTAGAACCCCGCCCCTACGGCATGACCGGCGGTGCGGTGGGACGGGCAGAGCGGGTCATCGGCCCCTACAGGGTGCTGCGCGATCGCGCTGCTTACAGCGCACCCACTCCGCGGGGGATGTATTGGCCGGTGTGTTCTTTTATGAGATCGCCGTTTTGGGCGACGAGGTGGCCGCGGAGGTAGACCTGGGTGATCTGGCCCTTGCGGGGCATGCCCTCGTAGGGGGTGTAGCCTGCGGCGGAGTGCTCGTGCTCTGCCGAGAATACGCCCTCGGCGGACGGGTCAAGGACGACGATGTCGGCGTCGCTGCCCTCGGCAAGGACGCCCTTGCGCGGGTACGCTCCGTAGAGCCTTGCGGGATTTTCAGAAAGCAGCGCGCACATCTGCTCCTTTGTGATGCGGCCCGCGGCCACGCCGTAGGTGTACAGCAGCAGCCCGCGGCTCTCCACGCCCGGCAGGCCGCCGGGGATCTTCGTAAAATCGTCCCGCCCGGCGCGCTTCTGCTCACGCGTGAAGCTGCAATGGTCGGTGGAAACGGTCTGCACCGTGCCGTTGGCAAGCGCCTTCCACAGCGCCTCCTGATCGGCGGCTTTGCGCAGCGGGGGCGCGCAGATATAGCCCGCCGAGGCGTCAAAATCGTCCTGCCGGTAGCGGCTGTCATCCAAAATCAGATAGTGCGGGCACGTCTCCACATACACCTTCTGCCCCCGCTCGCGCGCGGCAAAGACCTCGTGCAGCGCTTCGCGCGTGCTCAGGTGCACGATGATGACCGGCACGTCCGCCACCTCGGCGATGCGCAGCAGATGCGCCACGGCCTCGGCCTCCAGCGGATTCGGGCGGCACTCCGGGTGCGACGCCGGGGCGAGCTTGCCGCCCTGTTTATGCTGCGCGATGAGCGCGTCGATGACGCCCGCGTTTTCGCAGTGTACGCCCGCGATGCCGCCGTATTTTTTGAGCTCCAGCAGCGCAGAGAACAGATCCTGATCGCCGATCATCATGGCGGGGTACGTCATGTACATCTTAAAGGACGAGATGCCCGCTTTGAACATCTCGGGGAGCTCTGCCCGGATGCCCGCGTTCCAGTCGTCGATGGTCATGTGGAAGCCGTAGTCGCAGCTCGTTTTGCCGTCGGCCTTTTTGTGCCAGAGGGACAGGCCGTAGCCCAGCGTCTCGCCCTTATTCGGGCAGGCGAAGTCGATGACCATGGTCGTGCCGCCGCAGACGGCCGCGGCGGAGCCTTTTTCAAAATCGTCCGCCGTGGTGGTATTGCAGACGTCGAGGTCAAAATGGGTATGCGCGTCGATAAAGCCGGGGAACAGCAGCTTGCCGCGCACGTCCACGATCTCGGCGTCCGCGGACTGGATGTCCTTGCCGATGAGCACGATCTTGTCGTTGCAGACCAGAAGATCAGCCTCCCGCGAGGCCCCCGCCGACACGATCGTGCCGCCCTTGAACAGTCGCTTCATAGTAATACGCTCCATTCTATATCAATTTTGCGTGTGTCTTTGCACCCAGTATAGCACGCGGCGGGGAATTTGTAAATTTCTTCACGTCCGCGCCGGAAAAAAGCGGCGCTTCTGTTGCAAAGTGTGTAAAATTCGTGTAAAATACGCACGAATCGAGGGATCATAGAGCTATGAAGCAACTGCGTTTTGACAAGTCCATCCTGCCGTCGCTTGCCGCGTGCCTGCTGCTGCCGGTGTATCTGGAGCTGGCGCTGCACCTGTTCGTGTACCGCGGCGTGTCGGCGCGCATCGTCTACCCGCTGCTGTTTGCGCTGGCAGCGGGCTTTGCCCTGTTCGCGCTCGTGTCGCTGCTGCCCAAACGGGCGGGCGGCATCGTTTTGTGCGTGCTGACGGGTATTTTCGTACTGTATTTTGAGATCCAGTTCGTCTATAATTCGATTTTCGGCGAATTTATGTCCGTCTGGCAGGTCTCGTTCGGCACGACCGCCATCGCCAATTTCCATCAGCAGATGCTCTACGGCATCTGGCAGGCGATCGTGCCGGTCATCATCCTGCTGCTGCCGCTGCCGGTGATGATCGTGGCGGTGTGCCGCGGGTGGCTGAGGCTGCAGCGGCGGCGGTGGATGTATCCGGTGTGCGGCGCGGCGCTGATGCTGGCGCTGCACTTTGGCGCGGTGGGCGTTATGCGGGCGAACGCCGCGGGGATGTTCTCGGCCTACCGGCTCTACACCGACGCCGGAACGGCCACGGAGATCAGCATCAAAAACATCGGCCTGCTGTCCACCACGCGGCAGGAGTGCAAGTTCCTCCTGCTCGGCGCCACGCCGGAGGGGGAGACGGAGCTGCTTGCGCAGGAGGGCGCGGCGGACGGACAGTACGACCCGGCAGAGTATAATATCTACGACATCGACTTTGACGAGCTCGCGCAGCAGACCGGGGATGACGCGCTGCGGAAGCTGGATGAATATTTTGCCGCCGCCGTGCCGACGTCCAAAAACGAATACACCGGGCTGCTCAAGGATTATAACCTCATCACGATCTGCGCCGAGTCGTTCTCCGACCTGCTGATCGACGAGGAGCGGACGCCGGCGCTCTACAAGCTCGCCACGAACGGCTTTGTGTTCCACAACTACTACGGCTCGTTCGGCAGCAACACCACGAACGGCGAGTATACGATGTGCACCGGGCTGTATCCCGACCTCACGCGCAGCAAATCGACCGCCAGCTTCTACGCCTCGCAGAAGAACTATCTGCCGTTCTGCCTTGGAAATGAGATGAAGGAGCGCGGCGCGCTGACGTATGCCTACCACAACTACACCGGCGAATATTACTCCCGCAACGTCACGCACCCCAACATCGGCTACACCTTCAAATCCGCCACCGACGGGCTGGACATCGAGCTGAGCTGGCCGTCGTCCGACCTCGAGATGATGCAGCAGTCCGTCGCGGACTATCTGCAGGCCGATACGCCCTTCTGCGCGTATTACATGACGTTCAGCGGGCACTATCAGTATAACTGGGACAATCCCATGAGCGCCAAAAACCGCGCCGCGGTGGAGGATCTTCCGTATTCCGACCCCGTGAAGGCGTACATCGCCTGCAATCTGGAGCTGGAGAAGGGACTGGAGTTCCTTTTGCAGGCGCTGGAGGACGCGGGCGTGGCGGACAGGACCGTCATCGTCCTCACGAACGACCACTACCCGTATGGCCTCAATGAGCAGCAGTACAACGAGCTGGCGGGGCATGCCGTGGACACCGTGTTCGAAAAATACCGCAACAGCTTTCTTTGCTACGTGCCCGGGATGCACGTGGACGTGGACACGTATTGCAGCACCGTGGACATCCTGCCGACGCTTTTGAACCTCTTCGGCCTGCCGTATGACTCGCGGCTGCTCGCGGGGCGGGACGTCCTGTCGCCGGAGGCAAGCGGCTACGCCGTCCTGTCCGACCAGAGCTTCATCACCCCGGATTTTGCCTTTGACGCCTCCACCGGCGCCGTCCGCCGCACGGACGGCGGCACGGACGACGTAAGCGCCCGCGTGGAGAGCATCTCCGCGCAGATCGCGCGGGCCATGCAGGTGTCGAAGCAGATTTTGGACAACGACTACTACGCCCACGCCATCCTCGGCGTGCGCAACGCGGACAATACGCTTCAGGAATACCCGTATACCGACATCCCCGAGACGTTCTCGCTGGGCATGCTGGACTATTACTGCCAGAACGGCTATATGGACCCGTTCTCCGACACCGTGTTCGGCTTTGACATTGAGTGCCCGTATGCGGAGCTGCTCGAAACGCTCTACCGCGTGCAGGGCCGCCCGGACGTGAGCGGCGCGCCGCTGTTCTTTGTGGGCAGCAGCACGCGCACCATGACGGGCGAGTATCAGGACGCCGTCCGCTGGGCGCAGGACCATGGGCTCATCAGCGACCGCGTCTGGCTGATGGACGCGTTCACGCCCCTGCTGCGCAAGGACGCCGCCGTGACCCTGCGGCGCTACGCCGCCATGCTCGGCTATGACGTGACGGTGGACGAGCAGACCGTGCGCGACTGGCAATCGCGCTACCCGGCGCTGAGCTCGTCTGAGACGGCGGCGCTCATCTGGTGCTTTGAGAATTCCATCGCCCGGCTCGACGGCGAGCTGGATTCGGTCTTCCGCTCCGCCGATCAGGTCATGCCGCGCTATTACGTGATGAGCATGGTCTATAACTTCCACCTGATGTTTGAGCGGTAACGCACTGACCCGCCGGGGCGAAGCCTGACCTGGGCAGGCCCTTTCCCGGCCTGCGGCGCAAAAAATGACCGTCCAGCCGGGGCGAAGCCCCGGCTGGACGCGTCTTTTTTTCACGTTTTGCAAGAAAACACTTGCATTTTCCCCGATGCCATGTTATAATGACCCTCGCCGATGGGGGTATAGCTCAGCTGGGAGCCCGGTTGAAGCAGTAAACAACCCCCGCACTAATTGAATAAGAAATTACTCAGCGCACCCCTTATACGGGGGTATAGCTCAGCTGGGAGAGCGCTTGACTGGCAGTCAAGAGGTCAGCGGTTCGATCCCGCTTATCTCCACCAAACGGGTGCGCTGAGTATTCTTAATAAATGCTTGCTTTGAAAAAAGCAAGTTTTTTGTTTTATGTCCGCTTCCCTTTTGAAGCGGGCTTTTTTTATGCGGCGATTGCCGAAATGTCCAGCCCAGCGCTGAACTGCTCAAAGTCAATGTTGAAGTCGATATGCAGCCGATAGTCTCGATACACTTCCACACGCCGGATCAGGCAGCTCACAATCATTTTCTTTGACTCCATGCTGGCGCTGTCGTACATGTCCGCCCATGAGATAATATCGTCATACTGAGCGTTTAAGGCGTCCAGCATGGCCTGTCCCTCGTCGTAGGCCGCCTGCACTACCTCCATAGTGTGCTGAATGGTAAGACATTTTTTCTCATTATCCGCAATCAAGGAACTGAGCAAATCCTGCGAAAAAGCACTTTCGCCCCGGAGGGATTTAATGACCTCTGCCCGGAGCGTATCAAGCTCGGCGGCAGCCTTGGCGTAGTCCGATTTTGCACTTTTGAGAAGTGCCTTCCGTTCTTCCATCTTTTCACGATAGCGGATATTGACGATCTCGCTTTTGGG
>CAKTXA010000037.1 GCA_934631005.1 uncultured Oscillospiraceae bacterium | reverse complement strand
TACTTCTATGACGCTGTCCACTGGGCGATGGGCGAAGGCGTGACCACCGGCGCGGGCAAGGGCATCTTCGCCCCCGACGCCACCGTCACCCGCGGCCAGTTCGTCACGTTCCTGTACCGTCTGGCGAACGCGAAGTTCGACGGCATGCACCCGTTCGCGGACGTCCCGGCCGGTTCGTACTACGAAAAGGCCATCGCCTGGGCCTACGCCGAGGGTATCACCAAGGGCATCAGCGCCACAAAATTCGCCCCCGACGCCCCCTGCACCAGAGCACAGATCATCACGTTCCTGTACCGGTATTTTAACCGGTGAATGAGAAAGAGCACGGTGTTCCCAAATGGGAACACCGTGCTTCTTTGTTTTTCGTCGTAATGTAGGGGAGGGGCTTGCCCCTCCCGCCGGTACGGCGCTGCAAATTCGTATGCACCCCTGTGACATGGTACGCACCTTGTAGGGGCCGATGACCACATCGGCCCGCACACCGCACCCCTTATTCGGACGTAGGGGAGGGGTTCTACCCCTCCCGTAGGGCACCATCGGATTCGCCGATGGGTCTCGTAAAAACAATGGTTTCTACCGCACGGGCCGATGTGGTCATCGGCCCCTACGGGATTTTACGAGGTCGCCATCATGCGTACGGATTTGTGATGCCGTACCGCGCGGGAGGGGTAGAACCCCTCCCCTACGGCGAACCTGTAAGATTCTACGGATTCGCCGGGGTGCGTTCCGATTTGTAGGGGTGTACCGCACGGGAGGGGCAAGCCCCTCCCCTACGTTACGACTAAGAACGAAGAGGGCCGATGTGGTCATCGGCCCCTACAGAACTATCTTTACGTCTCCTCCAAAATCTTCCCATCCACGGACACGGTCACGACCTTCCAGGGCACCAGCTTGCCGCTGTTTTGCAGCGCTGTTTTGGCTGCATACTCCAGTCCGCCGCAGCAGGGGACCTCCATGCGCACGACCGTGACGCTTTTGACGTCGTTCCGGGTCAGAATGTCCGTCAGCTTTTCGGCGTAGTCCACACCGTCCAGCTTCGGGCAGCCGATGAGGGTGATGCGGCCGCGCATAAATTTTTCGTGCATCCGCGCGTAGGCATACGCCGTGCAGTCCGCCGCGATGAGCAGCTTCGCCCCGTCAAAATACGGCGCGTTCACCGGCACGAGTTTAATTTGGCACGGCCACTGGCCGAGCTGCGACGGCGCGTCCTGCACGGGCGCCGCTTCCGCCGTCTGCGCCGCCGGGTGCATCGTGCGCATCCGCGCGCCGGGGCAGCCGCCGTGCGCCGCAGCTTTTTTCTGCTTGGCGGCCAGCACGGCCTGCTCGTCATACGCCGGGGCCTCGCGCTCTACAAAGTGGATGGCGTCCACCGGGCACGCGGGCAGGCAGTCGCCCAGCCCGTCGCAGTAGTCCTCGCGCAGGAGCTTCGCCTTGCCGTCCACCATGCCGATCGCGCCCTCGTGGCACGCCGCGGCGCACGCGCCGCAGCCGTTGCATTTTCCCTCGTCGATCTGAATGATCTTACGTACCATTTATCGTTCCTCCTGCTTTCGCCTGCGCGCCGCGGCGGCTTCCTCTTTCTGCTTCGCCGCGATCTTCATCATCGTCTCGTACATCTCGTCGCCCACGCATTTTCTCGCGTATTTGCACCACTGCACGCAGCTGAGCGTGTCGTTATACACCGTGAAGCCGCAGTGCTCGCAGCGCATTTCGGTGTCGGTCGAGAACATCTCGATCTCGTGCCCGCACTGGGGGCACGTCTTATCCAAAATCGTCGGGGTGCGGGGCTTCCCCTGACAGCCGTCCAGAATCATCATACATCCCTCCCTGCGTAACCGCTGATCAAATGTCTGCGGCCCTCAGCGGATCTTTTGTCCCAACTGTGCAGTTTGAAAAACGCGAAATACACAAAGTATTCCTGCGTTTTCCAAACTTTCATTTGGGCCAAAATCTCTCGCTGACGGCTCTTGCCAATTTGATCATCGGTTACTTGACCTTATGGCCATAGTATAGTATACTGACGTCAGAATTTTCGTGGTCAAAGCAACGAAATGAGGTTTTTATGGAGCTTTTTGAATTTCGGCTTTTCTCCGGGCTTTCGCCCGACGCGCTCTCGTGGCTGGAGGGCAGTGCGCTGCAGCTGCGGCGGTATGAAAAGGGCGCCGTCATCCTGCACGCCGGGGACGTGACGCGGCGGCTGGGGCTGGTGAAGTCCGGCCGCGTGCACATTGAAAGCAACGACCTCTGGGGCAACCGCAGCATTCTCGGCAGCGTCGCCGCGGGCGGCGCGTTCGGCGAGACGTATGCGCTCGGCGGCCTTGCCATGATGGTGGACGCCGTGTGCGCCGAGCCGGCCGAGGTGTGGCTGCTGGACGTGCAGACGGCGCTGCGCGCCATGCCGCCGGACGCGGGCCGCGTGCTCACGGAGAATCTGCTGCGCCTGTGCGCGCAGAAAAATCTCGCGCTGTCCGAGCGCATCTTCTGCACCGCGTCCAAAACGATCCGCGGCAGGCTCCTGACGTATCTCTCCGCGCAGAGCGTGCGCGCCGGGGCGCGGACGTTCCGCATCCCCTTCGACCGCCAGCAGCTGGCCGATTACCTGGGCGTAGACCGCACCGCCCTCTCCAAAGAGCTCAGCAAAATGCGCGCCGACGGCCTGCTGGACTGGCACAAAAACGAATTCACCCTGCGGGCGGAATAAATATCGCGCTTGCCAGCTCCCGTAAGGCTCTGGTATACTGAGATCGTAGGCGGGAGGCGACCCGGCGATCGGGGAGGGATCGTATGAAACGGACAAATTGGGTTTTTGTTTTCCTCAGTGCGCTCGGCATTCTCTGCATGCTGGCCGGCTGCCAGAAGAGCCGGAAATTTACCACATTTCCGCTCGATGCGGCGGCGGTCAACGAGACGCTGGCCAAAGCCGGGCTGCCGGGAAGCGTCAGCGAGGACGAAACGTATTCGCAGCAGGAGAATCACGTCAGCTACACCATCCGCCGCGCGCCGGAAAGTCCCGATGAGCCGGAGGACGGCGTGTTTGTGGCAAGTATCTCCAGCGTCGGGCTGCCGGAGGGGCGGCTGCTGTACACGGCCTTTGTGCAGCACAAAGATTCGGACCAATTCCGGTGGTCAGACTGGAAGCAGCAGATCGTATTCGCCGCGATGCTCTACGGCGGCTTTGCCGACGAGGAGGCGGTCTATCAGGCGCTTTCCGAACAGGGCGATCCCGCAGACGGCGGATCTCAGTGGGAGGTCGAGCTCCCCGAGGGCTACTGCCGCGTCAGCTACAGCGCGAAGGACAACAAAACATATGATGAGGACGGCTTTGAGGTCCATACCTGCACCGCGACCCTGCGCGTAAACGTTTTCGAAACGCAGGCGCTGTACGAAAGCCTGATGGCCAGCCGTCAGAATTGACAGAAAACGCGCCGCGAGCGTTGCTCGCGGCGCTGCGCATTATTCGGGCTCGCGCAGCAGGCTGTCGCCTGCCTTATAAATGTCGCCTGCGCCGACGGTGAGGATGAGGTCGCCGGCGCGGGCGTTTTCGCGCAGGAAGCGCGTCACGTCCGGCAGACCCGGGCAGTAGACGCTGCCGGGGATCTGCGCCGCCAGATCCTGCGAGCTGATGCCGATGGTGTTCGACTCGCGTGCGGCGTAAATGTCGGTGAGCACCGGCAGGTCGACCGTTTTCAGCTCCCGCACAAAGTCGTCAAACAGCGCCTTCGTGCGCGTGTACGTGTGCGGCTGGAACGCGCAGATGATGCGCTGATAGCCCATCATGCGCGCCGCCTCGAGCAGCGCGTGCATCTCGCCCGGGTGGTGGGCGTAATCGTCGTAGACGTCGGCGCCGTGGTAATTCCCCTTATACTCCATCCGCCGCCCCGCGCCGCGGAACTGCGAAAGCGCCCGCGCCGCCACGTCGCCGGAAATGCCCGCGCGCCACGCCACGGCGCACGCCGCCAGCGCGTTCATCGCGTTGTGCCGCCCAATGACGGAAAGGTGCAGATGACAGTACGGCTCGCCGCCCGCCAGCACGTCGAATTCGCTGAAATTCTCCGAGAAGTTCGTGCCGCGCACATCGTTGCCCGGCTTCACGCCGAACGTGGTGTACGAAAGACCATCCAGCGCGCGGCGGGTATTGTCATCATCGCCGTTGGCGATGATCTGCCCGCCCGCGGGCACCAGCTCGCAGAATTTCCGGAACGACGCCTGCACGTCGGCCAGATCCTTGAAAAAGTCCAGATGATCCGCCTCAATGTCCAGCACCACCGCCGTGGTGGGCGAAAAATTGAGGAAGGAGTTGCAGTATTCGCAGCTCTCCAGAATGATGGTGTCGCCGCTTCCCACGCGGTGCCCCGCGCCGAGCAGCGGCAGATAGCCGCCGATCATCACGGTCGGGTCGCGCCCGGCCTCCAGGAAGATATGCGTCAGCATGGACGTGGTGGTCGTTTTGCCGTGCGTGCCCGATACGCAGATCGCGCTGCGGTAGGCGCGCATGATAAAGCCCCACGCCTGCGCGCGCTCAAAAATCGGCAGCCCCGCCGCGCGCGCCGCGGCGATCTCGGGGTTGTCGTTGTGGGCGGCGGCGGTGCGGATGATGCATTGCGCGCCCTCGATGTTCTCGGCGCTGTGGCCGATGTGCACGGTGATGCCCTTTTCCATCAGCTCCTGCGTGGAAACGGACGAGTTCATGTCCGAGCCCGTGATCTCCATGCCCATGCTGCGCAGCACCAGCCCCAGCGGGCGCATGGAAACGCCGCCGATGCCGACCAGATGCGCGTGCATCCCGGGCCGCAGATAGTCCTCGATGCGATAGCTGCCAGCTGCAGACGCCATACGAATTGCCTCCATGATCCCGCACTTGCAAGAAGGCGGAACACTTCTTATAATAATAGTCGAACCGAAAATTTCGGCCTTCCCGAGTATTTTAGCAACGGTTTATTATTATATACTGTATTGCCTGATAATACAAGGAATTTTTGCGCTTGCATAGTAAAATAGATGCAGAAAGGAGCGGCATATGGCGCGCAGAAAACCGGATGAGATCCTCGCCGTGCTGGAAGCGGCGGGCTTTGCGGCATATTATGTCGGCGGCTGCGTGCGTGACGCGCTGCTCGGCCGCGAAACGCACGACTGGGACGTCGCCACGTCCGCCCGGCCGGAGCAGGTGCTGGCGCTGTTTGACCGCTGCATCCCCACCGGCGTGCGGCACGGCACGGTCACGGTGCTCCTGCCCGACACGCAGGCCGAGGTCACGACCTTCCGTCGCGACGGCGCGTACCTTGACAGCCGCCACCCGCAGGCCGTCTCGTTCGTCTCCGATTTGCAGGAGGATCTTCTGCGCCGCGACTTCACCGTCAACGCCATGGCCCGCGACCTGCGCGGGCGGCTGTATGACGTCTGCGGCGGGCAGGCCGACCTGCGGGCGGGCATCATCCGCTGCGTGGGCGACCCCGTGCAGCGCTTTTCCGAGGACGCGCTGCGCATCCTGCGAGCGTGGCGCTTTTCCGCGCAGCTCGGCTTTCGGCTGGATGACGCGACGCGGCAGGCCGCGCTCGCGCTTGCCGGCTCGTGCGCCGGGCTCTCGCGCGAGCGCGTGCGGGACGAAGCGGAAAAAACGCTCCTCTCCCCCCGCCCGCAGGCCTTGCAGGAGATGATCGAGGCCGGGATGCTGGCCGCGTGCGGCCTGTGGCACTGCCCGCCGCTGGAGGGCCTCGCTTCCCTGCCCGCGGACACGCCCCGCTGGGCGGCGCTGCAGCTGCGCCTGCCGGAATTCGATCCTGCCGCCATGCGCCTGCCGGGAAAGCTCTGCCGCCTGATCGAGCGCGCCGCCGCGTCGTATTCACCGCAGCCGGACACGCTGACGCTGAAAATGATCGTCGCCCGCGAGGGCTGGGACGTCGCCGAAGTCTGCGCAGAGCTGGCGGGCTGCCCGGCGCTTTTGCGGCAGATCCGTGCCTCCGGCGACTGCGTCACGCTCCGCCAGCTCGCCGTGACGGGCGCGGACTTCCCGCACCTCACCGGCGCCGCCGTCGGCCAGCTCTTGCAGGCGCTTTTGCGGCACGTCCTCGCCCACCCCGAGGATAACACCCGCGAGCGCCTGCTGCAGCTCGCCGAAAAATTCGCAAAAAAATAAGTTGATTTTTCAAAACGCAGATGCTATAATAACCGGGCAACGGAGGCTTAGCTCAGCTGGTTAGAGCGCATGCTTCACACGCATGAGGTCACTGGTTCGAGTCCAGTAGTCTCCACCAAAAAGAAAGACACGACGTATGTCGTGTCTTTCTTTTTGGTCCCATTTGATCATTTCACGGCGGGAATGAATCCCGCCTATGACAATTCTCCGCTGCGCTCCGAATTGCCGCACCACTCAGCGCGACCGCCGGAGGGCGGCTTTTACTAAGTAATAGTGAATAGTGAAGAAGTAAGCGCGGCCGCCGGGGGACGGCGGAGGCGCTGCCTTCCCTACAGCACAGACGGAGGGTTTTGCTAATTCACCGGGGGACATTTTGCTTGCAATCAGCGGGGAGATGTGCATAATAGACGTAAGATCACACGACGGGGAGAGGGACGATCAAATGGAGAGACATGCGTTTGCGCTGCGGGTTTTGGATGGGAAGATGGGAGTGTTCCGGGAGAATCTTGGGAAGGTCTGGGCGGAGCTGTGCGCGTTTCTGGATGCGCATGGGGCCGGGAATTTCAGCATGTGGGGCGTACAGGAGCTGGTGTTCGGCTATTTTGAGACATCCAGCGCGCCGGTCTATACCGACGGTGACCGGGCGGCTGTTGCGCGGTGGGAGCAGGCGTATGGCAGCTGCTATGAGTGGATCTCGACGCCGTTTGCCCCGATGCGGCTGATGTATGAGGACTTCGGCGTGGTGCGGGAAAGCAAGGAGCTGATCCGCCACCGGGTGTTCATCACGAAGCTCCGCCCCGGCAAGGAAGAGGACTACAAGCGCGCGCACGACGGGCTGGCCGCAGCGCGGCAGGGAAAGACTTCACCGGGGCCGGACAGCAATTTTTCGATCTGGTACGCGGGCGGCTACATCTTCGGCTATGACGAGATCGACGTGACGATGGAGCACGAGCCGACGGAAGCAGAGCGTCAGGCCAGCATCGCGTGGGAGACGCGGATGCTGGAGCTGATGAACTGGGTGACGGACGACATCGACTGGATGCTGGACGAGCGCCACGCGCACATCGTGCGCCTTGCCTTCCACAACTAAGACTCTGACCCGCCGCGGCCGCATGGCAGGCCGCGGCGGGTTTTTGCGTGGTTTTGTTGCCAAAACGGGCCGGGAATCCGGCAAACTGTCTAAAGGGGCGTTTCACAATTTGTGAGATGTTCCAATCTTTTTTTGCCGGATTGACAAGGCTGTATGGGGATGCTAATCTAACAGCAGCAGATGCGTGTACGTTTACGCAAACGTCTGCTTCTTTTTCGGACGTGTGCGTGAACGAACACGCAAATGAAATTTCAGAATTGATGGAGGAAGAAAATGAAAAAGTTATTTGCACTGCTGCTTTGTATCTGCCTGCTGGCAGGCGTGTTTGCGGGCTGCACCGCGTCGAAGCCCGCGGCCGAGGCGCCGGCGGAAGCGCCTGCGCAGACCGATGCGCCGGAAACACAGGCCGAGGCCCCTGCGCAGGACGAGCCGCTGAAGATCGCCTTTTCCAACACGACGTCCGGCATCTTCCAGATGATGATCTCCGACACGATCGAAAACTGGTGCAAGGAAAAGGGCTACACCTACACGATGACGCTCAACAACGGCGACAGCACGCAGACGCTGGCCGACGTGCAGAGCTACATCAACACCGAGCAGGACTATCTGCTGGTGTACTGCCTGGATGAGGGCACGCAGGAGAGCATCCGCAAGCTCGCGGAAAACAGCAAGACCAAGGTCATTTTCATGGGTCTGGAGCTCGAGGGCTACACGACGATCAGCGGCGGCAACTACGACGGCTCCGTGAACGTCGGCAAAAAGGCGTATGAAAAGGTGCAGGAGCGCTGGGGCGGCGAATATGACCTGTGCGTGCTGATCGAGGCGACGTCCTACGGCACGGTCAACACCGAGCGCACGAGCGGCTTCCTCGACGGCTACAGCGAGAGCTGCGGCCATGACATCTCGGACGAGGTCGTCCGGCTGGACTACAGCGACGTGCTCAAGGCGCAGGAGGCCTTTGCCACGACGCTGGCGGCCTACCCCGACGCGGAGAAAATTCTGGTGTACGGCGTGACGGATGCCAACCAGACCATCGGCGCGTGGAACGCGGCCTGCGCCGCCGGGCGTGAGGATCAGCTGATCATCACCGGCGTGCACGTGGCCGACGAGGCCACCCCGGGCCTGCTCACGAACCATCCGGAGATCTGGATCGGCCAGTCCGATCCGATGGGCCTTGGCTACGGCGATGCGTTCATCCAGTTCGTGGAGGGCTTTGAGGCCGGACAGGATCTGACCGGCACCACGATCCCCTCGGCGCAGACGTGGGTCGACGCGAGCAACGTTGCTGAGTACTACGAGGTAAAGTGACCGGGAAAAGCGGATAGGGCGTCCCCGCGCGAGCGCGCGAGGATACCACAAACATGTTGGTCGGAGAAGTGCTCCCGCAGCACTTCTCCGGCCGATATTTGGGAGGACACGCATGGAAAAAGAAATCATACTCAGCATGCAGCACATCGACAAGTCGTTTCCCGGCGTCAAGGCGCTGGACGACATCACGCTCAAGCTGTACCGGGGTGAGATCCTCGGCCTGTGCGGCGAGAACGGCGCGGGCAAATCCACGCTTTTGAAAATACTCTCCGGCATCTACACAGCCGACGCGGGGACGATCGTATTCGACAACCAGATCCAGAACTTTCTGACGCCGCGCAGCGCCATCCGCGCCGGGATCAGCGTGATCCATCAGGAGCTGAGCTATCTGAACGAGCTGACGGTGGCGGAGAATATTTTCCTTGGCCGCCTGCCGATGAAAAACGGCTTTGTGAACTGGAAAAAGCTCTTTGCAGACGCCGCGGCGCTGCTGGGAAAATACGATATTCAGATCGACCCGAAGGCCAGGATGTCCACGCTGCCGCTGGAATCGAAGCAGCTGGTGGAGCTGATCAAGGCCATCTCCGTGCATGCGCGGATCATCGTGATGGATGAGCCGACGTCGTCGCTCGGGCTGGACGATGTGAAGCTGCTGATGCGGATCGTGCGCGACGTGGCGGCGGACAATATCTCCTTCATCTTCGTCTCGCACCGGCTGGAGGAGGTGTTTGAGATCAGCGACCGCGTGGTCGTCATCCGCGACGGGCGGACGGTCGCGGAGTTCCAGGGGCCGGACTATGTGCCGCTGGACGTGATCTCGGCCATGGTCGGCCGCCAGCTGAAGCAGCTGTATAACAAGGACACGATCGCGCCCGGGGCGGAGGTGCTGCGCGTTTCGGGGCTTTCCAACGAGAAGATCCAAAACATCTCCTTCAACGTCCACGCCGGGGAGATCGTAGGGCTGTACGGCATGGCCGGCGCGGGGCAGGACGAGATCTTGAACGCCCTGTTCGGCATGATGCCGAAAACGAAGGGCAGCGTGGTATTCAACGGCGAAGAGGTGCAGATCGCCGCGCCGCGCGACGCCATCCGCCACAAGATCGGGCACGTCACGGCGGAGCGGAAGTTTAACGGCCTCATCCTCGGCCACAGCGTGGAGCGCAACCTTGTGCTGGCGGACTACGGCAGGCTGTCGCGCGGGCCGTTTATCAGCTATGCGAAGGAAAAGGCCGTGGGCGAGCGGTGGATCGGGCGGCTGGGCGTGAAAACGCCGTCGGCCAATGCGCTGGTGGGCTCGCTTTCGGGCGGCAACCAGCAGAAGGTCGTCATCGGCAAGTGGCTGCAGATCGCGCCGAAGCTGCTGCTGCTCAACGAGCCGACCCGCGGCGTGGACGTCGGCGCGAAGCAGGAGATCTTCGACATCATCCAGCAGCAGTGCCGCGAGGGCATGGCGGTTTTGATGATCTCGTCGGATATGCTGGAGATGCTGAATATGGCCGACCGCATCTACACGGTTTTTGAGGGCCGCCTGACCGCGGAATTCAACGGCAAAGACGCCACGCAGGTCAAGCTGATGATGGCATCCATTGATCGCTATAAGGAGAACGAAGAATATGCGGAGAATTAAGAGAGCAAACACCCTTTCCTTCCGGAATGTGCTGACGAAGAAGGTCCCCACGATCTTCATCGTCTCATTCTGCTGGCTGATCCTGATCATTACGTTTTCGAGCCTGTCGCGCTATTTTCTGCGCTTTAACAACATTATGAACCTCATCCAGTACTGCTCGGTCAGCGGCGTGGCCGCGTGCGGGTATATGCTGGTGGTCGTGTCCGGCTGCCTCGATCTGTCGGCGGCCACGCTGTCGGCGCTGGCGTCCGTTTACGCCGCGCGCGTCGTGGGCATCACGGATAACTGGCTGCTCGGCGTGCTGGCGGGCGTGGCAGTCGGCTTCCTCGGCGGCTGCGTCAACGGCTTTCTTATCACAAAGCTCAAGATCAACCCGCTCATCACCACGCTCGGCACGTCCTCGATCTTTCAGGGCATCGCGAGTCTGGAGAATAACGCGATCGGTATCGCGATCTATAACGAGCAGTTCAAAACGCTGGGGCAGGGCTATGTGTTCGGCGGCAAGATCCCGGTGATCGTGCTGATCATGTTCGCGTTTTTCGCGCTGTTCTTTGTGATCCTCAAATATACGAAATTCGGCCGGGCGGTCTATTCGGTGGGCGGCAACGCCAACGCCAGCTACGTGTCCGGCATCAATGTGAGTCTGGTGCGCTTCGGCATCTTCGTGACGTGCTCTACGTGCGCGGGCGTGGCCGGCGTGCTGTATGCCGCGCTGACCGGCTCCGGCATCCCGTCGGCCAACGCGACGCTGACGATGGACTCCATCTCGGCCATCGTGCTCGGCGGCGCAAAGCTCTCCGGCGGCGCGGGCTCCATCACTGGCACGCTGATCGGCGTTTTGACCATCGCCACCATCACGAACGGCCTGACGATCGTCGGCGTGTCGACGTTCTACCAGATGATCGCCAAGGGCGCGATCCTGCTCATCGCCGTGCTCATCGACGTGCTGAAGGGAGAGGGCCGGTATGAATGAGCTGCGCTGGCACGTGCAGGACACGGAGCCGACCGTTTTTGTCAACGCAAACGACATTTATCAGGACGGCACCATCCCCCTCTGCCGCGACCGCGAGGGAAGGCTCTGGGCCATGAGCGGCCACTCGCATCTGGGACATATCGGGATGTTCTGCGGCACGAGCCTGGACGATCTGGCGGAGGTGTATCCGATCGAAACGGACTTCTGCGTCGGCGCGGCGGGCAGGGCGTTCTCTAACGTGCGCTACCCCGAGGGCGTGCTGCCGCGCGGGTCCATCTGGCCGTTCGGGCTGTATATCTGCCCGAACACGAACCGCTTTTTCTGCTTTTTCCACAATGAGACCGGCTGGAACGCGGGCGGGACGGGGTATATCATCTCCGGCCCGGGCGACGGCGAGCCGGATTTCCGGCACATCGGCCTGATGTACTCGGACGACTGCGGCCGCACGTGGCGCTTTCTGCGCTGGGTGATCGCGTCTGAGGGCGTGTGCTACTGCGAGACTTACCGGCCGGACGGGCTTCGCATCGGCGGCCAGCCGGCCGGAAAAATCACACTGGGCGCCGGCGATTTTTCTCTTTTTACGACGGATGACGAGGATTTTCTTTACATTTTCTATAATCAAGTTATAATGGATACAGTTACCGGCAACGCGCTGTCGTGCCACGTGTACTGCGCGCGCAGCCGAAAGCGGACGGACGGCGTGATGGGCGATTTTGTAAAATACAGCGGCGGCGCGTTCTGCGAAGCGGGCAATCTCGGGCGGGAAACGGCCATCGTGCCCAACACCTGGCATCCGCGCGTGCTGTATTCCAGAGAGCTTCAAAAATATCTGATGACGGGCACCTGCTTTACGGCGGGACAGGATCTGTGGTCGTGCTTTGGGGACGAGCACCTGCAGCTGCGCCTGTCGGACGATCTGCTCCACTGGGGGCCGCCGCTGGATCTGGGCGGGCTGCATCCGAATTTCCGCACGCACTATTTTACGGCGGCGTCCGAAGGGGCCGCAGGCAGTCCGTTTGTGATCGACCGGGCGTTTTCGATCCTGTCCTGCCACAACGGGACAGACGTCAGGAGAAACCGGATCTGCTGGGAATGAGACAGGAAACTACACGGTTCGGGGAGATATGATGCAGCAGAAAGTCACAATGAAAACCATCGCGGACGCGGTCGGGACGTCTGTGGGGACGGTCGACCGCGCGCTGAACAATCGCGGAAGGATCAATTCCGAGATGAAGGCGCGCATCCTGCAAACGGCGGAGGAGCTTCGCTACCGGCCGAATCTCGGCGCGAAGCAGCTGAAAAAGGACCGGCTGTTTTCCCTTTTGATCGTGACCAGCCGCCAGCCGACGCAGTTTTATCAGGCGCTCAATCAGGGCTTTGCGGACGCGCTGGATGAGGTGCTGGATTTTGGCATCCGCTGCGAGTATGTCTATGCCGACGTCATGCAGAGCGAGGAATTCTCGGGCATGCTGGCACATCTGAACATCTCCGAGTTTGACGCGTGCGTCATGGACGCGGCGCTGCCGCAGACGGCGATGTTCCGAAAGCGCCTGCAGCGGCACGGCATCCTCTCGCTGCTGGTGAACGCCGCGGGCGCGGAGGGCGCGGACGGCGGCACGTCGATCTGCGTCCCGCCCGCGCGGTGCGCGGAGCTGGCGGCGGACTGTCTGGCCGCCTGCGCAGGCCGCGCGGCGCGGCCGTGCCTGCTTGTGACGGACCGGTCGGACCGCTTTTTTGCCGCGGCCGAAGCGGCGTTTACCGCCGCTATGGGCGGGCACCCGAATATCGCGGTCACAGCCGTGGACGTGCCGGCGCTTTTGCGGGAGCCTGCGCGGCTGCAGGATCCGCAGCTGCTGGTCTATCTGAACCACCGCGTGACGGAGGCGGAGCTTGCGCTGCTGCGGCGGGAGGATGTGCGCGCGCAGCTGCTCTGCTTCGGCGCGGACGAGGGCGCGGCCCTGCTGCTGCGCACCGGCGCGGCGTTTGCCGCGATCTACGACGACCCGTATCAGCAGGCGTACAAGAGCATCAAGATCGCCGTGCAGCAGCTGATCCGCAACTACGACGACGTAGACGCACAGCTCTCCCTCCCCCCCGCCGTCCTCTACCCCACGTCCCTCCAGGACCTGCCGACGGTGTAGAAAATCAGAAAATGACACGGTGTTCCCATGCAGGGAGCACCGTGCTTTTTCGTCGTAACGTAGGGCGGAACTTGCCCCTCCCGCTGGTACGCGCCGCCGTTCTTTTGCGGCAGTGCCGATTTGCTGGAGACCCCTTGGCTTCCCCTGGGGGAAGCTGTCTGCGGAGCGCTAGCGGAGCAGACTGATGAGGGCCGGGGAGCAGTCACGTTTTGCTGAGCATGCGAAGCTATCCGTCGGTGCTCCCCTGTCCTCATCCGCCCCCTTCGGGGGCACCTGTCCCTACCCTCTTTGTCCCTTCGGGACATTTCCCCCTGATAGGGGGAATCGGCCCCGAGGGGAAGGTATGGGGTGCCTGCCGCGACGCGGTGCGTCGGGGATTCGGCAGCCGATCTATCCCATAAAATGTTGCAAAAGCTGCCGAAATGTGGTAGATTATAGGTAGACGAAGGCTGGCCTTCGGCTGAAATTTGATCACAAAGGAGCTATCATCATGGATTACAGCGATTCCTCGACCTTCTCGACCGCCTCGGGCGCGCATGGGCTGCAATATGTTGTTCTGCAGGTCACTCTGAAAGAAAAATTCCTCGGCACCGGCTCCGGTAACCTGACGGAGCTTGAAAAGTGCATCAACGATCAGGCCAGCAAGGGCTATCGTCTGCACACCATCACCACCTCCAACGGCGGCAGCAAGGGCCTTATGGGCGGCGACCGCATCCAGGCCACCATGGTGTTCGAAAAGATCGTCTGAAAAACCGCGGGGCATCCGACGCCGGATGCCCCTTTTTCTGCGCGAGTCATATAAAAAATTATATTTTCTTAGAAGAGTCTCTTGACAAATTTATTTCTACGCATATAATAAATTATACAAGAGATAAAATCTGCTGAACATTCCGATCGGAGGTGCATGGGCAGCTATGAAAGCCATCCTGATCCCCTATATTTCCGTTGCCGAGATGCTGGTGCGCACGTTCGGCGCGGACTGTGAGGTCGTGCTGCACGATCTGGACAGCCCGGAGCATTCGGTCGTGTACGTCGCGAACGGCGCCGTGACGGGCCGCAAGGTCGGCGACAGCTTTGACCAGCTTGTGCGGCAGGTCATCCTGTCCGACCAGCTGCAGGAAAATTTCGTCGCGAACTACTACTTTACCGCGCCGAACGGCAAGCGCATCCGCTCGTCCACCGTCCTGATCCGCGGCGAGGGCGGGCGGCTGGAGGGCGCGCTGTGCATCAATCTCGACACCACGCGCCTGACGCGGCAGATCGCCTATCTGCAGTCCTTCCTCCCCGCCCCGCCGGACGCGCAGCCGCGCGCCGAGGCCCCGGCGGCGGAGCCGGAAAATGTGGCGGTGATGATCGAGAGCCTGATGGACAAGATCGTCGCGGGCGCGGACGGCCGCGCCATGACGCGCGAGGCGCGGCTGGAAAAGATCCGCTTTATGGATGCCAAGGGCATTTTCCTGATGAAGGGCAGCGTGGATCGCGCGGCGGAAAAGCTGGGCGTGAACCGCGTGACGATCTACAGCTATCTGGACGAGGTCCGCGGCAAGCGCGGCTGAACATAAGAACAGGAGGAGGCAGTCATGCAATTCATCTGTACAAAATGCGGCCATACGGAGCCGGTCACGACGAGGCGCGCCCACTGTGAATGCGGTGGGCTGTGGGATCTGGACTTTCAGCCGCCCGCGTTCTCGCTGGATGCGGTGGACAAGGCGCAGTGGAGTCTGTTCCGCTACCGCGATTTTATGGCGCTGGAGGGCGACACATGGCGCGATGTGACGCTCGGCGAGGGCATGACACCGGTCGTGCCGCTGGACGATGACGTGCTGCTGAAAATGGACTACTATATGCCGACGCTGTCGTTTAAGGACCGCGGCGCGGCGGTGCTGATCGCGCACTGCAGGACGATCGGCGTGGAGCGCGTGGTGCAGGACAGCAGCGGCAACGCCGGCAACAGCGTAGCCGCCTACTGCGCCAAGGCGGGCATCGGCTGCGAGATCTTTGTCCCGGAGGGAACATCGCCCAAAAAGATCGACATGATCCGCGCACACGGCGCGGTGTGCACCGTTGTCCCCGGCAGCCGCGACCACTGCGCCGAGGTCTGCCGCAGCAAGGTCGAGCAGGACGGCGTGTACTACGCAAACCACGTCTATAACCCCTTCTTCTACGAGGGCACCAAAACGTACATCTACGAGGTCTACGAGCAGCTCGGGCGCATTCCGGAGCATCTGGTCATCCCCGTGGGCAACGGCACGCTCTTCCTCGGCGCGATCTACGCGCTGGAGCATCTGCTCGCCAGCGGGTGCATTGACCACATGCCGCAGATCATCGCCCTGCAAAGCGAGCACTGCGACCCGCTGCTCCGCGCGGCAGAATCCGGCGCGGACGTGCCTGCGGACGTCTCCCCCACGCCGACCATCGCCGAAGGCATCTCCATCGGCAAGCCCATGCGCGGCGAAGAGATCCTGGCGCTGAGCAAAAAATACGGCGTCGCGTTCGTCCACGCGCCGGAGGACAAGATCCTCGCCGCCCGCGCGGCGCTGGCGCGGAAGGGCATCTACTGCGAGCACACCACCGCCGCCAACTACGCCGCCTACCTCGAATACTGCCGCCTCCACGGCACCACGCCCGACACCCTCATCACCATGTGCGGCGCCGGCCTCAAATCCGATCACTGATCTGTGTCAAGCTCCCGTATGTCAGTATACGGGAGCTTTTCTCGGCCGTGCGCTTGACATATGATACTATATGTGATACTGTATAAATGCAAAGGATGTGGTACGTTTGGAGCTGGTCCTCAAAAAGCAGCCGCAGAAATATCTGCAAAGCGTTGACGCCAAGACACGCCGAAAGCTCTATCGCGCGCTGGAGCAGCTTTCCCGGTTGGAAGGGAATATCGTTCCGCTGGCCGGGTATACTTCCCGGTATCGGTATAAGATCGACCATTATTGCATCGTCTTTGACTGGATCCGCGGGCAGATCGTGATCACCGTCATTGAGATCAACACCCGCACCAATATCAAATATTGAGGAGTGACCGTATGAAACCGGAACTTACCCCCGCCGAGCTTGAAAAACGCTTTGCGGTCATCAATGCCAGAACGCCTGAGCAGCTCACCGAGGAAGAAGCCGCTTCGCTCGCCGCCGCTGAAGCTATGAACGACGGCTCTGCCGTCTCTCTGGAGCAGCTCCGCGACGAGCTGGAGGGCTACAGCGGGCGGCTCGTTCTGCGCATCCCGCGCAGTTTGCACCGTGCGCTGAAAAACGCAGCCGAGCTGGAGGGCGTCAGTCTGAACCAGTATATGCTCTACAAGCTCTCTCGCTGAAATACGCAAAAACCGCCGCAGGCTATGCCCGCGGCGGTCATTTTTTCTGTTCAGAAAACGAACTGCACCAGCAGCATGTACAGGATCGTGCCGGCGGCGATGGAGAGGAGGGTCTGGCGCTTCCAGACGTGCAGGCCGACCGTTGCGGCCACGGCGATCAGCTCCGGCAGGCCGTGGCTGCCCGCCAGCGGCGTCACATTGCGCAGGCAGTAGACCACCAGCATCGCAAAGATCGCGCCGGGCAGTACCTTGCCGAGGTACTGAATATAGCGCGGCGTCGGCTTTTTGCCGCCGAAGAACAGGAAGGGCAGAAAGCGGGGCGTCATCGTGGCGAGCGCGCACAGCGCGATGGTCACGATCTGCTGCGGCATCGTCATACGTCCGTCCCCTCCTCCCGAAGCGTTTTTTCCATCGGGCGGCGCAGCAGGCTCAGCGCCGCGAGGATGCAGAGCATCGACGGGATCAGGAAATTGTCCGCCCCGAAGATCAGCAGGCACCCCACGCTCGCCGCCAGACCGATCCACTCGCTGACGGCACGCTTTTCCTTGAGCCACTGCTCGGTCAGGATGACCACAAACATCGCCGTCATCACAAAGTCGAGCCCCTCGGTGTTGAACCGGATGAGGCTGCCCAGCAGCCCGCCGAGCGTCGCGCTGGCCACCCAGTAAAGCCGGTCGAGCAGGGTGACGAACAGGTAGAACCAGCCGCGGTCCACATCCGGCGGGATCTCGGCAGCACAGTTGACGCTGAAGGTCTCATCGCACATGCCGAAGATGAGATACGGCGTTTTCCAGCCGAGGCCCTTGTACTTGTCCAGCATGGCGATGCCGTAAAACAGGTGCCGCGCCTGCACCATGAGCGCCATCAGAAACGTCTGCACCGGCGCGTAGCGGGACAGCAGCATACTCACCATCACAAACTGCAAGCTCCCGCCGAACACGATCAGGCTGATGAGCATCGGATACCAGAAGCTGAACCCCGCCGCGCGCATATACACGCCGTAGGTCATGCCCAGAAAGCAGAACCCGGTGAGGACCGGGATGGTATACGGAAAGGCGGCGCGAAAGGCTTTGCGTTTCATGTCAGGCTCCTTGGGATATGATTCTGGCAGTATCATACCGCCGCCTAATTCGTTTGTCAAATGGCTGTTTTTCCAAAAAATCCGCCTGAAAACAGGATTTTTCCGAAAGATCGAATAGAGAAGTCCCCAGCGGCGCGTTGGTGCCGCCGGGGGCTTTTGTGTTATTTCTGCCAGTGCTTCAGCCCCGGCACAACGGCTTCCATGTGCGCGCGGACCTGCTCTTTGGGCCAGGCCTCATTGGCCATATGCTCCACGCAGAAGTCGATGAGCTGCTCCATGCTGGTGTATTTGAACGTGCCGCCGGCGTAGCACCACTGGCAGTAGTCCTCGTTGAGCGTGCCGTCCGGCTCGCGGCTGAGAATGGCGTCCTCCAGCGGCATCCCGCAGCACTGGCAGACGAGCTGGCGCGGCGCGCCCAGCAGCGTGTTGATCGAAACGTCAAACAGCTTTGACAGCAGCTTCAGCGTCTCGGTATTCGGCGTCGTTTCGCCGGTCTCCCAGCGTGAGACCGCCTGCCGCGTCACAAAGACCCGCTCGGCGAGCTCCTCCTGCGAAAGCCCCTTTTGTGTTCTGAGCTTGAGTAAAATATCCTTTGTCTCCATATCTATCAACTCCCTGCCCCTACTCTACCACAGCCCGCGCCGCAAAACAAGCAACACACAGTTGCGCCGCGGCAGTCTTTGGCGAATTTTTGACACGCCGCGCAAGCGGCTCCTTACTTTTTCACTATTCACTATTACTTATTACTTCCCAAAATCGGCCTATCGGTTTTTAGTGAAGAGTGAATAGTGAATAAGTAAATCGGCGATCTTCCCGCCCAAAAACAAAATCGTGACCCAGCTTCAGCGGTCACGATTTTGAGAGGAGGAGCAAGGGAGCGTGCGGATGGCGTCTTTTTTGTCCGTCAGGATAAAAAGACGCCGGAGCAAAGCGGACTTTGCTCCGACGTGGTGCAGCAAGGCAATCCAAATCCGAACCGTTTTTGTTACTGATAGCTTCCTGCAATTCCGCGAAGGTGATGGTTTTCGTGCCCTCCTTGTAGTTGAAGGTGATCACCATTTTATCATCGTACAGGAAAATCGCATTGATGAAGGTGTCGATGAGCATCTTGCGGTGGCTCTGTTGCCGCACGTCCAGCTTGCGGAAGCGGTGGAGCCAGAAGGTCATAAACTCCGCGCTGACCTTGGGCTTTGCCAGCTTTTCGCAGGCAAGCCTGTTCTCAAGCTCGTCGCGGCGGTTTTCCAGCTCCTCCAGCCGCGCCTTTGTGGAGCGCGTCAGGATGCCCTGCTGAATGGCGCCCAGCAAATTGCTGATGGCGGTTTCCGCCTCACGGAGCTGTTGTTCATACAGCGGCAGGTTCACATTGTCCCTGTCCTGCAAATCCATCAGCATGGACACGATTGCTTCAATGGTTTTGTCGTCCATGACCATCTTCATGGTTTCGCTGACAACCAAATCTTCGATCCATTCTTTTTTGACCGGCTTCTTGTGACACTCGGTGCGCTTCTTCTTGACGGATACGCACTTGTAGTAGTAGTGCACCTTTCCCGTGCGGCTTGTGCCGCTCTCGCCGCAGAGATAGGCCCCGCAGTAGCCGCAGAACAGCTTGGTGGTCAGCAGATAATCGTCCTCGGCCTTGTGACGCGCCGGGGCCTTTTTGTTCTTCGCCAGCTTCTCCTGCACCCGGTCAAAGAGGTCTTGCGGTACGATTGCGGGGATGCCGTCCGGCACGATCACATCGCGGTATCGAAACTCCCCGATATAGCGCCGGTTGTGGAGTATATGCCCCACGCTGTTGAAGGTCATTTTCTGCCCCCGCGTGTTGGTAAGCCCCTGCTCGTTCAGCCAATTCATAATGGAGGAAATGGTTTCTCCGCCGTCATATCGCTTGAAGGCTTCCAGCACGAACGGCGCGGTCAGCGGGTCGATCTGGAAGTGCTGCTCCGCGTCGATCACATAGCCAATGGGCATCATGCCGCCGTTGAACTTGCACTTGAGGGCGTTGTCCGTCATGCCGCGAATGACCTTTTCCGAAAGGTCGGCGGAGTAGTATTCCGCATAGCCCTCAAGGACGGATTCGAGAATGATGCCCTCCGCGCCCTCTGAAATAATCTCAGTGGCGGATACCACCTTCACGCCGTTCTTTTTAAGCGTGGCCTTGTACCGTGCACTGTCATAGCGGTTTCGCGCGAACCTGTCCAGCTTCCAGACGATCACTATGTCAAACAGCCGCTTGCCGCTGTCCTTGATCATGCTCTGGAACTCCGGTCGGTTGTCGGTCTTTGCAGAATACGCGCGGTCGATGTAATGCCGCAATACCGTGATTCCGCTTTTCTCGGCGAAGGCGGCACACTCGCGGAGCTGCCCTTCGATGGATTCCTCTCGCTGGCTGTCAGAGGAATAGCGGGCGTAGATCACGGCTTTCATTTCGTTTCCACCTCCGAGAGCATCTGCACAAGCGTTGCCTTCAATCGTTCGTTCATAGCCGAGCCGGGGTCGAAGCACATTTC
>CAKTXA010000036.1 GCA_934631005.1 uncultured Oscillospiraceae bacterium | reverse complement strand
TTACTATAACACCCCCTACGATATAACTACTTCGCGGCTCGATTTTTCGGTTTGGAAAAGGATGAAAAACCTTGCCATAAACCTACAACCCTTGATATACGGGGCTTTTCCGGTTTGTCGTAATTATACCGTAAGGGCACACATTCGCAACGTTGGCACTCCAAAACGGCGTGGATGTGAAAACGGTGTCCAGTATGCTCGGTCACTTCGACGCGGGCTTCACGCTCCGTACCTACACCCACGTCACACGGCAGATGCAGGAAAGCGCAGCTGAAAAGATGGGCAATTTTATGGCGCAGGTGATGTGAAAACAAAAAGAGCGGCGGAGAGGATGACACGATCATCCTCTCCGCCGCTCTCTGAATCTTTCCGCGTGTGGGTCACGGTGTGGGTCAGGCGATTTCGACGCCTGAAAATCCGAACAAATAAAAGAGAAAACCGGCGAAAATCTCTCGACTTTCACCGGTTTCTGGAGCTAGTGGCCGGACTTGAACCGGCGACCTGCTGATTACGAATCAGCTGCTCTACCGACTGAGCCACACTAGCTTATGCCAGCGCCATTGCGCTGCACGCGCCGGTCAAACGCGCTTAAGTATGATAGCATATCTTTCCCGCCGCGTCAATTCTTTTTTGCAAAAAATCTGCCGCGCCGGGGCGGGCGCGGCAGGATTTTTTCGTTACAGGGCGCCGAGGATGTGCCGCGCGACAAAAATGCCGCTGGCCGACGCGTGCGACAGCGAGTGCGTCACGCCGCTGCCGTCACCGATGACGAACAGCCCCTTGTGGCGCGTCTCGAGATGCTCGTCCAGCTCGACCTCCATGTTGTAAAACTTGACCTCCACGCCGTACAGCAGCGTGTCGTCGTTCGCCGTGCCGGGGGCGATCTTGTCGAGCGCGTAGATCATCTCGATGATGCCGTCCAGAATGCGCTTGGGCATCACGAGACTCAGATCGCCGGGCGTTGCCGCGAGCGTGGGCGTGATGAACGCCTTTTGCAGCCGCTTTTCCGTGCTGCGCTGGCCGCGGATGAGATCGCCGAAGCGCTGCACGATCACGCCGCCGCCCAGCATATTGGAAAGCCGCGCGATCGACTCACCGTAGCCGTTGCTGTCCTTGAACGGTTCGGTAAAATGCTTGGACACCAGCAGCGCAAAGTTCGTGTTCTGCGTCTGCCGGGCGGGGTCCTCATAGCTGTGGCCGTTCACGGTGACGATGCCGTTCGTGTTCTCGTTCACCACCGCGCCCTTGGGGTTCATGCAGAACGTGCGTACAAGGTCCTGATATTTTTCCGTTTTATAGACGATCTTGCTCTCATACAGCTCGTCGGTGATGTGCTGGAACACCTCGGCGGGCAGCTCCACGCGCACGCCGATGTCCACACGGTTGGAGAGCGTGGGGATCTGCAGCTCGTCGCAGACCGATTCCATCCACTTGCTGCCGCTGCGCCCCACCGAGATGACGCACTGCGTGCCGGAAAACGTCCCCTTGGGCGTCTGCACCTCGTAGCCGCCGTCCACTTTGGCCACACGCTCGACCGGCGTGTGGAAGTGGAACGCCACGCGGTCCTTCAGCTCGCGGTACAGATTCCCCAGCACCTCAAAATTGATGTCGGTGCCCAGATGCCGCACCGACGCGTCGAGCAGGTGCAGGTTATTGCGCAGGCACTCGGTTTTGAATGCGGTGTTCGCCGTGGAGTAGAGCTTCGTCTTTCCGCCGCCGTAGGCCACGTTGATCTCGTCCACATAGCGCATCAGCTCCAGCGCGCGGGCCTTGCCGATGTAGCGGTACAGCGTGCCGCCGAATTCGTTCGTGATGTTGTATTTGCCGTCCGAAAACGCGCCCGCGCCGCCAAAGCCGTTCATAATGGCGCAGGTCTTGCAGTGGATGCAGCTTTTTACCCGCTCGCCGTCGATGGGGCAGCGGCGCTCGGCCAGCGCACCGCCGCACTCAAATACGGCGATTTTGAGACCGGGGTCCTTGCGGCTGAGCTCGTACGCGGTAAAAATGCCGCCGGGGCCCGCGCCGATGATGAGCACATCATAATTCATGCGTGATCCTCCTTGCTGTGATCCAGAAGCCATTGACGCAGTTCCTCCCGCCCGGCCTCGCTGAGCGGAAAGGTCTTTTCGTCCTCCATCATACTTTTTTTGTAGCAAAAGGGGCCGTGCCACACCTCAGCGGTCATGCTGCTGGCGTCAAAATCGACCTCCTTGGGCGTTTTCATCGTGATAGCCGGGACGACGCGGAAGCGCAGCGACCCGTAGCTCCCGGTAAAGATATTGCTGTTTTCAAAGCTGTGCAGCACGGGCAAAAACAGCTCCTGCATGGCGCGTCCCTCCTTGATTTTGCGGTTTGCAGCCGATAGTATAACATACTTTTCACCCCTTGACAACCGCCGCCGCGAAAAGCGGAACGATCCGCCCAAAACCGCAAAAAATCCGGTTGCTTTTTCCGGAGGAACTTGTTATAGTATAGGCAGAATTTCATATCATTCGGGCAGACCGCGCGGGATCATCCGCAGGCGGAATGGGGTGCAAAGCCCCGCGAGCCGGTCACTGTGAAGCCCCGCGCAAAGGGAAGCACCCGCGCGGGGATAAGTCAGATACGCTGAGGGCTGCCCTGTGCCTGTGCCGTCACCGCAGCCGAAGCTACGCAATTTCTGCGTCTTTTTCCGCGCGGGGCCGGTATGCCCGCGCGGCTTTTTTGTGCGCCCGGGGCAGGCATTGGAAAGGATGGTGCCCACCGTGGAGAAGCACGAGACCGACCTCCACCTGACCGAGCCGGAAAAGCGCGTCATCGAAGCGATGCGCCGCGTGGACTACGGCGAGCTGCGCGTGGTCATGCGCAATGGCAAACCGGTGCAGCTGGAGGCAACGCGCAGCGAAAAGCTGGACGCGGCAAAATAGAATACACAGGAGCCCCGTGAGACGCGCGTCTCACGCTTTCCGCAGCAGCGCTGCGGAAAATGGCTCGCTGGCAGAAACGGCTGTGAGGCCGGGCTGACCGGAAGAACCGGCGCCCATCTGCCGCTCGACGAGAGCGGCGGATGGGCGTTTTTTTCGCCTGCCCGCGTTTTGCGGCAAGCGTGCTTTCTGCTCCCCCGGAGCTTTACATATATCCATAAAAAGAAAGGAAAATGCAACATGAAGAAACGACTCGTGTCCCTGCTCCTGGCGCTCGTCCTGGTGCTCGGCCTCATGCCCACCGCCTTGGCGGCAACGGCAACGTTTGACAGCTTCTTTACCAACCTGCCCGTGGAAGCGGAAACCGAACCGGGCAGCCCCAGCAGCACGAAAAAATGGAAGGTCACAACGCTGGATGGCGAAGATGTCCTGATGAGCGGCAACAAGGAGATGGGCTCATCCAGCAGCACCCTGCAGCTCACCTTTACGAGCGATACGACGATGACGTTTGATTACAAGGTCTCGTCTGAACAGAATTACGACAAGCTCACGGTCAAGCTCGGCAGCGAAACGCTGGTAAACGGCGTGAGCGGCGTGATTGACTGGACAACGCAGGAAGTCAACGCAAAAAAAGACGATAAGCTGACGATCGTCTACAAAAAGGACAGCAGCGGCAACAAAAATGACGACTGCGTCTACCTCCGAAACTTCTCGACTGGCACACCGGCCGTCGTGACCTTCCACGCGGGCGACGGCACGGGCGAGGACTACACCCAGAAGATCTACAACGGCAAGGGCACGCTGAGAGCCAACACCTTCACCCGCGATGGCAAGGTATTTGCCGGTTGGGCGACGAGTGCGGACAGCACGGGGATCGCCTATTCCGACGGCGCGTCCATTGAAACGACGACCGACATGGATCTCTACGCCCTGTGGGCGGACGCCGTTACGGTCACGTTTAAGAATGGCGACACGACGGTCATAACGGTCGACGTGGCGAAGGACGCCCCCATCGGCGCGCTGAACATTCCGAACGCTCCCACCGCCAGGCGTGGCTATAAATTTGCCGGTTGGTACGACGGCAAGACGCAGCTGACGGCGGAAACGGTCATCGCGGAAGCCAAGACCTTCACCGCCAAGTGGGATCCCATCACTTATACCATTGCTTTTGACGCAAACGGTGGCGAGGGCACGGTCGACTCCATTGCAAACGTAGCGTATGACGCCGACGTCACCCTCCCGTCCGAGGGCTTTACCCGCGAGGGTTATACCCTGAGCGGCTGGGCCACATCAAAAGGCAGTTCCAGTGCTACCCACGCCCTCGGCGGGACCGTGAAAAAACTGGCCAATACGGATGGCGCGACCTATACACTGTATGCCGCATGGCGCGGCAACGACGTGAGGCTCACGATCGACCCCAATTACGAGGGTGCGCAGACCGCGACGCGCACCACCGCGGTGGGCAGCAACTATAACTACAACAAGCAGAAAGACGGCAGCTTCAAGTTTGACTCGATCGCCGATCCCATCCGCACCGGCTACATCTTCCTCGGCTGGTTTGACGCCGCGGAGGGCGGTAACGAGATCACAAACCAGTATAAATTCACCGCCACGGATGCCGAAAGCGGCAGAACGCTCTACGCCCACTGGGAAGAGGGCATCACCGTCCACTTCGACGGCAACGGTTACAACGACCGCTATAACCAGCTTAAGGATAAGACGGTCAAAAAAGACAAGGTGTTCTCCAGTCTGCCGTCATATTTGGATAAGTCGAATTACCCCGCCAACAAGGCACTGGACGGCTGGTACATCAAGAACGCGGACGGTTCGTTCGGCGAAGCCGTGACGAAGGGCACCGACTTCTCCGCCCTGAGCGAGGTCACACTGATCGCCAAGTGGCGCGACTATCAGTACATCATCAAGTATAACCTCAAATACAGCGACAAGAGCTCTGTGACCGGCACGATGGAGGATCAGCCTGCGCCGTTCGGTCAGGATGTCAAGCTGACAAAGTGTGCCTACGAACGCTCCGGCTATGTGTTTGCCGGTTGGGCGGAGAGCAGCTACGGCTCCACCGCCAAATACGCCGATGAGGCGACCATCAAGCGCGCTTGGGATGAGGGTGACGACTGGGGAGATGACGGCAGCGAGGACGGCGAGACCTACACCCTCTACGCCGTGTGGACAGAAGCCAAGTCCCCCGAGGAAACGGCGGCCGACAAAAAGCTCGCCGCCGCGGAAACGGCCATCAGCGGCACCTATAACTGCACCTGGGGCAAGGATAAGAATGCGCTGACCATGATCAACGCCAAGCTGGACGCCGCGGGCATCACGGACGTCACCGTGGCAGTCAAGGCAGGCGCTTCGGAGAACTATTCCAGCTCTAACTACGTGGGCGTTGCCGATGACGGCACGATCCAGTACAAGTGGAATGAAAATGGTACGACGAGCTCGGCCAACGGCACGCTGAATCCGAGGATCGTGCTGACCTACAACGACAGCAAAACGACCTATACCCGCGAATCGACAGCGTGCTCGTTCAGCATCCCGCTGAACGAAGAAAAGGCCAGGGCCGCGCTGAACACCGTCGCTGACCGCATCACCGTCCCCGAGACCGTGGAGACCGCGGCCGATCTGACCAGCCTGCCGCAGTATGTGCTGAAGACTGGCGTGGACGCCTCCAAGGTGGACTACAACAGCTCGAACGATCTGGAGCTGTGGGCAACTGCGGTTTGGGATCCTGACCGTAAAGACGTGATCTCCATCGCAAACGATAATTCCAAGCTGTTTGCCCCCTACAAGGTCGGCGTAAGTCTGCCTGAAAAGGACACGACCGTGACGCTCACCATGACGCTGACCTACACCAAGAACTTTTCTGCTACGCACAGCGATCTGACTGTCACGCGCACCTACACGGTAAACGTCAAGGGCAGCAAGCAGACCCCGGCGGTCGACTATCAGAAGCTCCTGGATGACGTTTTTGACGCGCAGGGCGCACTCTACGACCCGGGCACAGGCGCCGAGATCGACAAGTCTGCCGTCAAGAGCGACATCCAGTTCCCCACGACCAAAAACCTGAACAGCGTCTGCTACGCCACGTATAGCGAGGACTTTGACGGCAAGTACACCCCAATTGTCATCACCAGCAATGATCAGAACGTGATCGAAGATCTGGACGTCAACGCTGCGCGCGCAATGGTCTACCGCCCGCTGCCCACGGCAGAGGATGCGAAGGTCACCGTCACGGTCACGATCTATGACCGTCCGTCCGGCGAGGGCAAGGACTTCTCCAAAATGACGAAGCTCGCCACCAAGAACATCGAGCTGACCGTCAAGGCGCTCACGTGGGACGAGCTGAACAAGGCCGCGGCCTTTATGGCCAAGGTCTGCACGCCCGAGGTCTACTGGAACGGCATCAAAAAGGCCAACAGTGATCAGAACAATATCACCGGCGACCTGCAGTGGTTCTTTGAGATCGTCCCGGATGCCGACAGCGAGCTGGGCTACAAGTTCATCCGCACCGAGGAAGAATTCAAGCGGGTCGGTGTCAAGGCCGACAGCTTTGACGGCTGGGAGCTGCATGAAAAGTACCGCACCTTCCGTTCCAGCGTCGATGCGGTCATTGCCCACGAAAAGCTGTCCGTCACGCAGCCGGAGTACAACACCCCCGTCAAGATCGACAGCGTCCTGACCCACGCCGTCTACGGCAAGTACTATGAGAAGTACAAGAACACAGATCATAAATGGACATTCGCCAAGTTCTACAAGCAGCCCGTCGAGGCCGTTGTGACCGTCATCGGTGAAAAGGGCATCGTTGACCCGACCGTGAAGGACATCACCGTCACCGTCAAGGTCGAGGGCAGCGAATTTGACAGCGCCTTCACCGACCTCACCGACACCTACACCTGCCGCAGCAACGAGTACAAATACGCGTCCGAAGCTCTGCTCGACGTGCTGGAAAAGGCAGACTACACCTACGGCGGCACACCCAGCTATATCTCGTCCATCACGGACGCAGACGGCACGAAGCTGTTTGAAAAGGATCCGGCACACGGTAAGTGGTCCGGCTGGATGTACACCGTGAATGGCGATATGCCGATGCTGGATGCGAACACTTACGCAAGGCTGGATCAGTATCTGGTCAAAGAGGGTGACGTCATCCGTGTCTACTATCAGGATTGCTTCGGCGAAAATGGCCACCACAGCCCGAACGATAAGGGCGTGACCATCATCCAAGATGCGACCCACGAGGAAGCCGGTCAAAAGTCCTACACTTGTGTAGGCTGCGGCGAAACGATCACCGAAACCATCCCCGCCACCGGCCACGACTGGGGCCCGCCCACCTACCACTGGGCACCCAACTACGCCAGCTGCACCGCGCTGCGCGAGTGCGCCTTGGATAAGGCCCAGGATACGGAGACCACCAACGACGTGACCTACGCCGTCGTGACCCCCGCCACCGCGACCACGGCCGGTCTCGGCCGCTATACGGCGACGTTTAAGAACGAAGCGTTCAAGACGCAGACGCACGACGTCACTATCCCCGCCACTGGCGGCAATTCCTCCGGCGGCAGCACCGGCGGCACGTCCCGCCCCTCCGGCAGCAAAAAGGACACCCCCGCCGCCGACGCGCCCAAGGCACGCTTTGACGACGTGAGGTCCTCCAGCTGGTATCAGGAGGCGGTCGACTACGTCGCCGAAAACGGCATCATGGGCGGCATTTCCGCGAACACCTTCGCCCCGAACGCCCCCGCCACGCGCGCGATGCTCGTCACGGTCCTGCACCGTCTCGCGGGCACGCCCGATGCGGAAAAGACCCACAGCTTCACCGACCTTGCCAACGGTGCGTGGTACGCAGGCGCCGTGGCCTGGGCGGCAGAAAACGGCATCGTGGACGGCGTGGGCGATGCGCTCTTCGCGCCGAACGCCCACATCACCCGCGAGCAGCTCGCGGCCATCCTGTACCGCTACGCCATCCACTGCGGTCTGGACGTCACCGCCGCTGCCGACCTGAACGCCTATGCCGACGGCGCACAGATCAGCACCTGGGCGCAGGACGCCATGCGCTGGGCCATCGCGAGCGGCCTCGTCTCCGGCCGCAGCGCCTCCGCCCTCGCCCCGCAGTCCGGCGCCACCCGCGCCGAGATCGCCCAGATCCTGATGAATTTCGCAAAGCTCCTCAAAAAATAAGCCAAAAACCAAGGCGGCAGGGAACCCTCCCTGCCGCCTGCTTGTTCTATCTAGGCGAAAAGCGCCTGTAGGGGCCGATGACCACATCGGCCCTCTTGTGCTAATTTATGTTTTTCGTCGTAACGTAGGGGAGGGGCTTGCCCCTCCCGCTGGTACGCACCGCCCTTGGCTCTCCCTTTGGGAGAGCTGTCAGCCGCAGGCTGACTGAGAGGGTCTGCACGTACCCTCTCCGGCCATCGCTCCGCTCGGCCACCTCCCCCAAAGGGAGAGGCAAGTGGCACGGCTCACCCCAAATATTTTTCCAAACAAACCAGCCGCACGTCCGGGATTCCGTTGAACATGCACGCCACGATGCCTACCTCCTCGTAGCCGAGGGTGCGGTACAGGCGGCGGGCGCGGGTGTTGATGGCGTTGGTGTCCATGCGCAGCGCGGGGCAGCCGTGCCGCTTTGCGTAGTCCTCATAAAACGCGACGAACGCCCGTCCAAGGCCGCGGCCCTTCGCCAGCGGATCGACCACCAGCGCGTGCAGCACCATGACCGCCCCATCCGCCGCGTCGTACTTCCACGCCGCGTCTTTGTACACATCGACCTGCGTCTGATTGATGACGGCCGCCGCCGCCACGCGCCCGTCCTCCGTCAGCACGAACAGGTCGCCGCGCGCCAGCGCGCTCTCCGCCGTCGCGCGGGTGGGGTACACGCCGCGGATCCAGCCGATCGCGGCCAGCCCGCGCTCCTCCTCATCGTGGATCCGTTCGTAGATCGCCTCGATGCCGCCAATATCTTCCTTTTGTGCCTTCCGGATCTCCATCATACGCTCCCGTTCAAAATCGCTTCCGCGGTCAAAATGCCGTCCACGGCGGCGGACATGATGCCCCCGGCGTAGCCCGCGCCCTCGCCGCAGGGATACAGGCCCCGCAGATCCGCCTGCCGTGTCTCGTCCCGCACGATGCGCACGGGCGACGAGCTGCGCGTCTCCGGCGCGGTCAGCACCGCGTCCGGCGCGTCAAAGCCCTGCAGACGCTTTCCAAGCTCCGGCAGCGCCCGCCCCAAAACGTCCGTGATGCGCGCGGGCAGCACGTCGTGCAGCTCGCACAGGCGCACACCCGGTCGATACGTCGGCTGCACGGCGCCAAACTGCGTGCTCGCCCGCCGCGCCAGAAAATCGCCCACGAGCTGCGCCGGGGCGCGATAGTCCCCGCCGCCCGCGCGAAACGCCGCCTGTTCGATCTCCCGTTGCCAGCGCATCCCCGCCAGCGCGTCCGTCCCCGGAAAATCCTCCGGCGAGAGCGTCACCAGCAGCGCCGCGTTCGCGTTTTCGCCGTCGCGCGCGGCGTTGCTCATCCCGTTCGTCACCACGCCGCCGCCCTCCGACGCCGCCGCAACGACACTTCCGCCGGGGCACATGCAGAACGTGTACGCCGATCCGCCGTCCGGCAGGTGCACGTTCAGCTTGTAGTCCGCGGGTGGCAGCCCCGGCCTGCCCGCCGACGCGCCGTACTGCGCCGCGTCGATAGCCGCCTGCCGGTGCTCGATGCGCACGCCCATGGAAAACGGCTTCGGCTCCAGATGCACGCCCGCGTCCAGCAGCCGCTCGAACGTATCGCGCGCGCTGTGGCCGATGGCCAGCACCGCCTGCGCACACGGGAGCGTATGCGCCTGCCCGTCCTGCTCGTAAACGACGCCCGCCAGCGCCCCGTTCTCCCGCAAAAGGTCCGTCACCTTCGCGCCGAAGCGCACCTCGCCGCCGTAGTGCAGAATGCGCTCACGCAAATTCTGCACCACCTCCACCAGCACGTCCGTGCCGATGTGCGGCTTGGCGTCGTACAAAATATCCGCCCCCGCGCCCGCGTCCGCGAACTGCTCCAGCACCCAGCCGATACGCGCATTTTTCGTGCCCGTATTGAGCTTCCCATCCGAAAACGTGCCCGCGCCGCCCTCGCCGAACTGTACGTTGCACTCCGGGTCCAGCCCGCCGCCGTTCCAGAATTTTTGCACCTTCTCGCTGCGCGTGCGGGCGTCCTGCCCGCGCTCGAGGACGATCGGCCGCGCGCCCGCCATCGCCAGCACCAGCGCCGCAAACATCCCCGCAGGCCCAAAGCCGATCACCACCGGCCGCTGCGGCAGCGCCCGCGCCGCCGCGGGCGGGGCAAACGGCGCATCCTGCGCGATGGCCGCTTTGCCGCACCGCGCCGCCTTCAGAACCTTGTCCTCCCGGCCGGATACGAGCACGTCCACCGTGTAGATCATGCGCACATCGTGCTTTTTCCGCGCGTCGACCGACCGGCGCTTCACGTCGATCTGCCGGATCTCACTCTCCTTCAGCCGCAGCAGCCTCGCCGCCGCGCGCGACAGCGCCGCCATGTCCGCCTCCGGCGGCAGCGCAATATCCCGAATTCGGATCATACTCCATCCTCGCGCTTTCCCAGTTTTCCCGCGACGTAGCCCGACGACCACGCCCACTGCAAATTAAAGCCGCCGCATTCGCCGTCCACATCCAGCACCTCGCCGGTGGCGAATACGCCCGGGGCGATGCGGCTCTCGAGCGTCGCCGGATCGAACTCCGCCGTCCGCACGCCGCCTGCCGTCACCTGTGCGCCGTCCATGCCCATCACACCGGCGACCGGCAGCGCAAAGCACTTCACCTGCGCCGCAGCGGCGGCCAGCTCCGCGTCTGTGAGCTGTGAAAGCTCCGCCTGCCCGTCCAGCCCCGCGCGCTTTACGATGACCTTGCCGAGCCTACTGTGCAGCATCCCCGCCAGCAGCGCCTCCGCCGCAAGCCCCGGGAACTGCGCCCGCCGCGCCCGCAAAAGGTCCTCCAGCTCTGCGCGGTCAAGCCCGCGCAGCAGATCGAGCAGCAGCACCATCTCGCCTGCGCCGGTCGCCACGGCCCGCGACAGCTCGAATGCCGCCGGGCCGCTCACGCCGTACTCCGTAAACTGTACCTCGCCCGCGCCGCCTGCCGCGCGCCGTCCGGCGATCTTCAGCTCCAGCGCCGCGTCCGCGCGCACGCCCTTGAGCGCCCGCACGAATTCTGTCTCCGTCCGGATCTGCGTCAGGCTCGGGCGCAGCGCGGTGCACGAATGCCCCAGCGCCTGCAAAATGCGATAGCCGTCCTCCGTCCCGCCGAGCTTCCGCCCGGCGCAGCCGCCCGCGGCCACGATGAGTTTGTCTCCAAAAAACGACCGCCCGTCCGTGCACTCGGCCTGCCAGCCGCGCGCCTTTTTGCGCACCGCGCGCACCTCGCACCCGCACTGCACGTCCACGCCCCGCGCCGTGAGCGCAAAGCGCAGCACATCCAGCACGCTGCTTGCCTGATCGCTCAGCGGATACACCCGCCCACCCGGCTGCACCGTGGTGATGAGCCCGAGCGCGCGGAAAAAGTCCAGCGTTTTTTGTACCGAAAACCGCTCCAGCGCGGGCCGCACGAACGATGCCGCGCCGTAATACTGCGACCCATCCGCCGCAAGATTCGACAGATTGCACCGCCCGTTGCCGGTCGCCAGCAGCTTCCGCCCCACGCGCGCCTGCCGCTCGAGCAGCGTCACATGATTCGCCGCGTCCTCCGCCGCCGACAGCGCCGCCATCATCCCGCTCGCGCCCCCGCCGATGATCAAAACCTTCATAACGCCCTCCTGCCCATTCTTCCCGTCCAGTATACCGAATTTTCCCCCATTTCTCAATACCCGATCGTAAAGCGTGGATCCATAGTCGTAACGTAGGGTAGGGGAGGGGCGGGATAGGTAAGAAGTAAGAGTGAATAGTGAAGAAGTAATGATTTAGTCGTAACGTAGGGGAGGGGCTTGCCCCTCCCGCAAGTGGGCAGTTGCGGCTTTTGCATGCACCGGCAGGGCGGTGCGCACCCCTTGCCTTCCCCTGGGGGAAGGTGCCCCCGAAGGGGGCGGATGAGGGCCGGGGAGCACTGACGGATAGCTTTGCATTCTCAGTAAAACGCAACTGCTCCCCGCCCCTCATCAGTCTGCTCCGCTTCGCTCCGCAGCCAGCTTCCCCCAGGGGAAGCCAAGGGGTGCATTCCGCCTCGCTCCTGCGTCGGAGATCCAGCAGCGCACGCTTACTTTTTCACTCTTCACTATTCACTTTTACTTCAAACCGCCGCCCTCTTGCACACGCACACAGCACCGTGTTATAATAGCCCTACCCTACCAAACGAGGTCATTTCATGGACATTCGGCAGACCATTGCGCATCTTGCGCAGGACAAAGACGAGCAGATGCTCCTCATCCGCGCGGCTGAGCGGCTGGCATCTGCGCGGCAGCGGAATATCCCCGCGGCCACGGCGTTTCTCGGCGCGCGGGAGCAGGGGCTGCTCGCGCAGTTGTTCCCGCACGATCCGCCGGTCTTTTTCGGCGGCTGTGACGGCGCGGAGCGCCGGGTGGCCGTCTGCCTCCCCGACTATCTGGACGAGAGCTGGCTGCAAAGCGACGACGCCCCCGTCGCCGCCGTGCGCGCCGTGTATTTTGCGGGCGACGCGCTCACGCACCGCGATCTTCTCGGCGCGCTGATGGGCGCGGGCATCAAGCGGGAGACCGTCGGCGATATTTACGTCGCCCCCGGCCGGTGCGACTTTGTCCTCCTGCGGGAGCTGCGGGACTATGTCCTGCAAAATCTCCCCTCCGCCGGGCGCACGAAGCTCACGCTGCAGCCGCTCCCGCTCGCGGAGCTCTCCGCCCCCGCCGTGGCGGTCAAAACGCGGCATGACACCGTCAGCTCTCTCCGCTTTGACAGCGTGCTCGCCAGCGCCTTTAATCTCGCCCGCGGCAAGGCCGCCGCGCTCATCGAAGCTGGCCGGGCGGAGCTGAATCACGCGCTGTGTCAAAAATCCGACAAACCCGTCGCCGCGGGCGACGTATTCTCCGTCCGGGGTCTCGGCCGCGCAAGGCTCGATTCCGTGGACGGCACCACAAAGAAAGGCAGGACCGGCATCACCGTCAGCCGGTTCATCTGACGCTATGAAACAGGAAAAAATCGACCGCATCAACGAGCTGGCGCGCAAGGCCAAGACCGCCGCGCTGACCGAGGAGGAGCTTGCCGAGCGCGACGCGCTGCGCCGCGAATATATTGACAGCGTCAAGCAGTCGCTCTGCGCCCATCTGGACAATACCTGGATCGTGGACGAAAAGGGCAACAAGCGCAAGCTCACGCCGAAGGCCCCGGAGCATACAAGCTGATGTCGCTCGTCAGTATCACGTTCCTCTTTTTCCTGCTCCCGGCGGCGCTCGTGTGCTTCTACGCCGTCCCGAAGGATAAAAACGCCCTGCGCGGCGCTGTCCTGCTGGCGTTCAGCCTGCTGTTCGTCTTTCTCGTGCAGCCAAAGGCGCTCGCCGCCGCGCTCATCACCTGCGCCGTCTGCTTTGTGTGCGGCGCGGGCATTTCGCGCGGAAAAACGCGGGCGGCGCGGCGCGTCTGGTGCCTGACGGGCGTCATCCTGACCGTGGGCGCGCTGTGCGTCTATAAATACGCGGCGCTCCTCGCGTCGCTCTTCGGCGTGACCGTCACGCCGCCGCAGGCCCCGGCGGGCATCTCGTTTTTCACGTTCCTCGCCGTGTCGTATCTGGTCGACACCGCCCGCGGGGCATGCCCGGCCGAGACGTCTTTCGCGCGGCTGGCGCTGTATTTTACCGCCTTCCCGAAATTTTTGCAGGGCCCGATCACGCGCTTCGGTGCGCTGCAGCCCGACCTCGCCCCCGCCCGTCCCGCGCTGGCGGACGCCGCGCGCGGCGCGGAGCGCATCTGCATCGGCCTTGGCAAAAAGCTGCTGCTGGCCACCGCCGCGCAGGGCGCGGCCGAGACGCTGCTGGACGGCAGCGCCGTCTCCTGCCCCGCCGCGTGGCTGGGCGCGGCGTGCTACGCGCTGCAAATTTATTTTGATTTCTCCGGCTATACCGACATGGCCATTGGCCTTGGCGCGCTGTTCGGCCTGCGCCTGCCCGAAAATTTCAACTTTCCCTACTGCGCCCAGTCCATCACCGACTTCTGGCGGCGCTGGCATATGACGCTCTCGCTGTGGTTCCGCGACTATATCTACATCCCCCTCGGCGGCAGCCGCCGGGGCATCGCGCGGCAGATCGTCAATCTGCTCGCCGTCTGGGCGCTCACGGGTCTCTGGCACGGGGCAAACTGGAATTTTGTCCTCTGGGGGCTGTATTTCGCGGCGCTGCTGATGCTTGAAAAATTCGTGCTGGCAAAGGGGCTGGCCAGACTCCCCGCCGCGCTGCGGCATCTTTACGCACTCGTGTTCATCCTGCTCGGCTGGGTGCTGTTCCGCACCGAGAGCCTGCCGCAGCTCGGGCTTCTTCTGCGCACGCTCCTGACCGGCGGCGCGGCCGTCACGGCGGAGCCGTTTCTGTTCGTCCTGCGGCAGTACGGGCCGGAGCTGCTCATCGGCGCACTGCTCTGCGCCCCGCTCGGAAAAGGGCTTTTGCAGGCGCTCGAGCGCTCCCGCGCGGGCCGCGTGTGCAGGTATATCCTGCTGCTCGCGATCTTCGCGCTGGCGCTGCTGGCACTGGTGCGCAGCGGCGTGAACGCATTCATTTATGCGCAGTTCTGAGGAGGGAGGCCGCATCGTGAAGCTCAAAAAGATTTTTCTCGCCCTGCTCCTGCTGGCGCTGATCGGCGGCGGCGCTCTGACGCTGGCGGGCTACCGCCGCGCGTCCGGCTGGTCGCTGTATGAAAACCGCGCGCTCGCGGGCGCGCCGGAGGTAACGGCGCAGTCCGTCCTGTCCGGCCGCGCGGCGGGGCAATTGGAGGACTGCCTGCGCGACCACTTTGTCGGGCGCGACCGGCTCCTCAAGCTCGCCACCCGCCTGTCGCTCCTGCGGCGGCAGCCGGTCGTGAACGGCGTTGTGACGGGCGACGGCGCCCTCCTGCCCGAGCCGCTTGGAAAAACGGTCGACACCGCGCAGCTGGCCGCCGACGCGCAGACCATTGCCGCCCGTCTTTCCGCCGTGCAGAAAACGGTCGAGGGCTACGGCGGGACGTTTTTGTACATCCACGTCCCCGAGCAGCGCTCCGTTCTGCGCAGCCGCTACCCCGACTGGATGACGGACGACGGCGCGTATCTGGACGCGTCCTCCGAAGCGCTCCTGACCGCGCTGCGGGACGCGGGCGTGCCCGCGCTCGACCTGACGGCGGCGCTCTCCACCGACGAAAGCCTTTATTTTTCGACCGACCATCATTTTAATTTGTACGGCGCAAATTTTGTTTACGAAACGGTTTGCGTGCAACCGGAGGTGCAAAAATGGGGCGTTTTTACCGTGGAAAACCCCATTTTGGAGGCCAAAAACCCCTTTTTGGGCACGTATGGACGCGAGCTTTTCGGCCAGTCCAAACTGCAGGAAGCGCTTGCATTCTACACGCCTACTGTCCCTTATACACGCTTCGACAACGGCGCGCCGTCCGACGTCCCGCTCATCGACGTGCCTGAAAATGCACAAAAAACGGTTTTTTATGCAGCCTACATGGGCGGCGACATCGGCGAGACCGTGCTGAAAACAAGCCGCCCGGAGCTGCCGAGCCTGCTGATCGTGGGCGATTCGTTCACGAATCCCGTCGAAACGCTCATCTACCAGAGCTTTGACGAGACGCGCAGCCTCGACTTCCGCCACTATTCCGACAAAACGCTCACGGAGTATCTGCGCAGCTACCAGCCCGAGGTCGTCCTCATCCTCCGCGACGACGTCAGCTGCCTGACCCTCACCGGCAACGGAAATCTCCAATGACCGCCCGTTTTCGCCCAAAGCAGACAAGCAAACGCCCTGTCCGATCGTTGGACAGGGCGTATTTTCGCTTTTCCTCGGCATTTGGAAACTGCCATACATTTTGTTGAGGCCGATGCCTCGCTCTGCCTGCTCCATTTCGTCGCAGTAGAGTTACTCGTTTTCGTCGTAACGTAGGGGCGGGGCTTGCCCCTCCCGCTGGTATGCAACATCGTTTTTTTGCGGCAGTGCCGATTTGCTGGAGCCCCCTTGGCTTCCCCTGGGGGAAGCTGTCGCCGTAGGCGACTGATGAGGGTCGGGGAGCAGTTGCGTTTTGGAACAACTGCAAAGCTATCCATAAGTGCTCCCCGGCCCTCATCCGCCCCCTTCGGGGGCACCTGTCCCTACCCTCTTTGTCCCTTCGGGACATTTCCTCCTGATAGGGGGAATCGGCCCCGAGGGGAAGGCAAGGGGTACCTACGTTTCACCGCTGCGTCGGGGATTCGGCAGCCGGTGTCTACTTCTTCACTATTCACTCTTACTTCTTACCTATCCCGCCCCGCCCCTACGTTACGACGAAAAATGGCAGTGTTTGCAGCCAGCGGCTACCGGTCTTTGCGGGAAATTCTTCCCTTCAGCGGAATGATCTTCTCCGTGCGCCCGCGAAACAGGCTCTGTGCTTCGTCATCCTCCTCTGTATCCGGCGTGTGAGTGATATAGTATTCCTCTGCACGGTCAAGCGCACGTTCCAGCGTCCGCCGTGCGCTGAAATTCTCCAGCGTTTTCGGCATGACATCCAGCGCATCCGAAATAGCGCCGCACAAAATTGCATATAATTTCGCATAGTCCAACATTGCGACCGCCTCCCATCTCATTTTATCTGTTTTTCAGATAAAACGCAATATCTGATTATCAGATACGCTATGGTCACAGCAGGTGATGCTATGCGAAAAGAGATTTTGAAATATGAAGCGATTCGGAATTTGCGGATCGACCATGATCTGACTCAGCAGCAGATCGCCGATATGCTGCATATCAGCCAGAATACCTACTCGCAATATGAGATCGGCAAGCTCAACTATCCCATCGACACGCTCGTCACGCTCGCGGATTTTTACGGCGTCAGCGTGGATTATCTCCTCGGGCGCACCAATGTCAAGACGCCCTATCCGAAAAAATGAACAGGAAACGGCCCTGCCCAAAACTCGGGCAGGGCCGTTTTTTGTGTTTGGGGACTGTTTACCGGGCGAGTTTGTGGATGAACTCGGTGAGGTATGCGTTGACTTTTGCGGCGTCGGCATCCAAGGCGACGGTGCAGTTTTTGGGGCCGGTTTTGTCTACGACCGTCTGGCCGAGGTGCTCGCCCTCGTCCAGACAGATGTGCATGGGGCAGTCCTCGCAGCGGAAATATTCCGGGTGCGAGAGGAGCAGGACACAGATGGCGTCGTGGATGACCATGCCCTCGAGATCATGCACGGTCTTGTAGACATCGGCATAGTCGTGCAGCATCGCAGGGACGATGCGGCCAAGGCGGCTCCCGCCCGGCTGGGGGATGCTGCTGCGCGGCAGGACGCATTCGTGCGTGGCGTCCAGCCCGACCATTGTGACGTGCACGCCGCAGGAAAAGACGAACGCCGCGGCCTCGGGGTCGGCCACGATGTTGAATTCGGCGTACTTCGTGGCGTTGCCGCGGTGCACGCCGCCGCCCATGATGAGCACATCCGCGACCTGCGGGATGAGCTCGGGGTATTTCTGCAGCGCCCGCGCCACGTCCGTCAGCGGCCCGAGGGAGACGAGCTCCAGCCGGCCGGCGTATTGTTTGACCATGCGGGCGGTGAATTCGACGGCATCCTCCCGGCAGGGCGCGAGGGACGTGTATTCCTCCACGTGCTTGCCCAGGCCGCTCTTGCCGTGGATATAGGCCGCGGTGCGCGCGGGGCGGCAGAGGGGCTTTGCGCTGCCCGCCAGCACGGGGACGTCCGCGCGGCCGTTCAGCTCCGCGCACAAAAGGGCATTATTGACCGTCACGTCCAGGCCGACGTTGCCGCTCAGGCTCACGATGCCGCAAACCTCAAACGCGGGGTCGCGCAGAAGCATCGACAGGGCGATGAAATCGTCGATCCCGGGGTCGGTAAAAATCAGAAGCGGTCGAGTTTCCATGAAAAATGCACCTCCATCTTGCTCTCATTTTACACCATCTTGCCATTTTTGCAAGCCATGGGTTGCTTTTTTCGCTAAAAAGTATATAATAGGTGTTGGAAACCGGAAAAATATCGCGAATCGTTTTGTGAAAAATTGCGAAAGGGTGCGAAATTATGAGTGTTGACATGACAAAATGGTGTGAACTCGCCAAAAAAAATATCCATGACCGCCCGGCGGGCGTGGGGCGCATGGCGGGCAAGATCTGCATCGTGACCGGCGCGGCGCAGGGCTTCGGCAAGGGCATCGCGGCGGAACTCTATAAAGAGGGCGCGACGGTCGTGATCGCCGATATGAACGAGCCGCTGGCGAAGCAGGTCGCGGAGGAGTTCGGCGAGCGCGCCGTCGCCATCGCGGTGAACGTGTACGACGAGGAGTCCGTCGCCGCCATGGTCGGCAGGACCGTGGAGCTGTTCGGGGGTCTTGACCTCATGCTCTCGAACGCGGGCGTGGTGCGCTCCGGCCCGATCGCGCAGGTCGAAAAGAAGGACTTTGAGTTCGTCACCAACATCAACTACACCGGCTATTTCCTCTGCGCCAAGTACGCCGCCATCATCATGCAGGCGCAGCACGAGGCGGACCCGGAAGCGATGTTCGACATCGTGACGCTGAACTCCAAGTCGGGGCTCGAGGGATCGAACAAGAACTTTGCCTACGCGGGCTCGAAGTTCGGCGGTATCGGGCTCACGCAGTCGTTTGCGCTGGAGCTGTGCGCGTACAACATCAAGGTGAACGCCGTCTGCCCCGGCAACTTCCTCGACGGCCCGCTGTGGTCCGACCCTGAGCGCGGGCTGTTCGTGCAGTACCTGAACGCCGGCAAGGTCCCGGGCGCAAAGACTGTTGCCGATGTGCGGCGGTATTACGAGGCAAAAGTCCCGATGAACCGCGGCTGTCTGCCCATCGACGTGGCGCGCGCCGTCATGTACTGCGTGGAGCAGAAGTATGAGACCGGACAGGCCATCCCGGTGACGGGCGGGCAGGTCATGCTGAACTGAGGGCAGCACGATGATCGACATTGCCATTCTCAACAAACTGAATGCGCCGACTGTGGACGAGCGGTTGGCGAATCTGCGGGAGGTCTGTGCCTCTGCGCAGTTCCCGCCGGCCGTGCCGCAGTACATCAACAACCACATCCACACGACGTATTCCTTCTCGCCCTACTCCCCCACGGCGGCGGTGTTTGCTGCGCGGATGGAGGGGCTTTGCACGGCGGGGATCATTGACCACGACTCCATCGCGGGCGCGCGGGAATTTCTCGCGGCGGCGCAGCTCGTGGGGATGCCCGCGACGGTCGGCATGGAGTGCCGCGTGTCGATGGACGGCACGGCGCTGGCGGGCCGGCGGACGAACAACCCCGATCAGGTGGGCGTGAGCTACATGACCATCCAGTCCGTGCCGCACGACCGCATCGACGAGGTACAGGCGTTTTTCGCGTCCTACCGCGCCGCGCGCCATGTGCGCAACCGCGCAATGGTGGAAAACATCAACAGGCTGCTGCCCGGCATCGGGCTGGACTACGACCGCGATGTGCTGCCGCTGAGCGAGGCGGCAAACGGCGGCGGCGTGACGGAGCGGCATCTCATGTACGCGCTGGCGAAAAAAATGACCGCAAAAGCCGGGAAGGGGCAGCCGATGGTCGAGTATCTCGGCTCCATCGGGCTGACGCTCTCGGAAAAGCAGCGGGCGCAGATGCTGGACACGGCGTATGCGTTCTACGAATACGACCTGCTGGGCATTCTGAAATCGGCGTTCGTGCCGAAGATCTACATCGACGCGACCGATGAGTGCCCGAAGGTGGCGGATGTGGTCGCGCTGTGCGCGCGCGTGGACGCGCTTTTGTGCTACGCGTACCTCGGCGACGTGACGGCGTCGGTCACAGGCGACAAAAAGGCGCAGAAATTTGAGGACGACTATCTGGACGAGGTGATCGCGTGCCTGAAGGCGTGCGGCATCCGTGCCGTCACCTATATGCCCACGCGCAACACGCCCGAGCAGCTCGCGCGTCTGCGCGCGCTGTGCGACGAAAACGGGCTGTTCCAGGTGTCCGGCGAGGACATCAACTCCCCCCGCCAGTCGTTCATCATCCGCGCGATGGAAAATCCGCTGTTCTCGAATCTCATCGACGCAACGTGGAAGCTCATCGAGCACGAAAAAACCGGCGCGAGGATCGTTTGATTTTATAAAAGCGGACGCGGAATTTCTGCGTCCGCTTTTTGTGGAGTTTTGCTTGTGAAATGGGGCTAGTTCCTGTATACTGGGAGTGTGTGACAGCAATTGGACTGCCAAAATGGAGGAAAAAAGATGAAAAAACGGGGGATCTGCATTCTGCTGGCGCTGTGCCTGTGCCTGTCGCTGCTGCCGGGGGTGGCGGCGGCGGAGGATACGGCGACGTGCCGCGTGACGTGGGAGGCGAACAATGGTACGGAGCCGGAGGTCGAGACGATCGCGCGCGGCACAGCGCCGAAAAGCCGCGTTCCGGAGTATCCGGGATACTTTTTTGTCGGCTGGTTCCGGGATCAGGAGCTGACCAAGAAGTGGAATTTTAGTACCAAAATACAATCGGATCTCACGCTGTACGGCAAGTGGCTCGCGCCGGTGGAGCGCACGCAGGTGCTTGATCTGACGCAGAGCAGCGTGGACTACACGATGACAAACGGGCAGGTCTGGCCGCTCATCCCCGCGAGCGAGTCGCTTTCCGTGCTGAATAGCCCGGAGAGCTGGGGCTGGGATCACCTCTCAAAAACGCTGACGCTGCGGAACGCGAGTTTTGACATTGCCGCCGCTAATAACATGGCCGTCCGGCTGCCCGCGGGATCGACGGTCGTGCTGGAGGGCGAAAACACGGTGACCGGCATCGGCAACAGTCTTGTCGGCTCGGAGGGCGACCTGACCGTTCAGGGCAGCGGCACGCTGAACCTGCGGCAGACGGCCACGGAGGTCGATCCCCTGCAGGTGCGCGGCCTGACCGCGGGCGGCACACTGACGATCCGGGATGCCATGGTAAATATCACATTAGACAAGTCGATCATCAGCGTCGGCATCCACGGCGGTGTGGTGCAGGTGGAGAACGCCGAGCTGCTCATCCGCAGCGGTGAGACGCCCAACGACGGCGGAGTAGGATTTAGCCCCAATCAGACGTGCGGGATCGCGTTTGATCGCGGCGCGACGCTCACAGACAGCAAGGTGACCATCTACGCCGGGGGCTCGGACAAAAGGAGCATCGGCATTTTCGCCGACAGCACCGGCGCTCCGGCGCTGACGGTGAACGGCGGGCGTCTGGACGTGCGCAGCGGCCATCCGATGAGTAAAACAGCGGTCGTGCGCGCCATCGAACTGACCGGCGCGCTGCGCACCGAGGCCGGGTCGGGCGCGGAGATCACCGCCACGAACGGCGGGACAGAGCAGGCCGCCATCACGGCGGCGGGTGGCATCACCGGCTTTGACTACGCAGGCGGTGTGGACACCGAAAAGAGCACCGCCACGGCGGTCTATGCCAATAAGGACAACGACTATATCCTCACGCTGACGGCGCAGAAGTCGGCCACGTCCGGCGGAAGCACCGGCAGCAGCTCGGGCGGGTCGGGCGGCAGCAAAACGCAGCCGGTCGTCAAGATCCCGATCTCGTCCGGCGGATCGCGCGACGATCTGGGCGGCATCATCACGGGCGGCAAGCTGATCATCACGCCGGACCGCAGGGTGGATTTTGAGGACGGCGACGTGGTCATCGGCGCACGCTTTACGGGCGACTATGACACGACCGTTCTGCCGAAAGATCTGGTCAGCCAGCTGCCCGGCAAGGACTCTTTGACCGTGGATGGGAAGAATGGCACGCTGACGGTGAACGGCAATGTGCTGGAGCAGTTGAAGAACGCCCCGCTGGACATCCGCTTCAAAAGCGACGCCGAGAGCCGCAGAGACGCCACGCCGGAGCAGAAGAAGCTGCTGGAGGGTCTCGGCGCGGCGGCGGCCATGGACGTCAGCCTGCGGCAGAACGGCAGCGATCTGGACCTCGGCGATCTGAGCATCGGCACCGGGGACCTGAATTTCGGCCGGATCAGTGCGGATGATCTGAACATCGGGAATGCCAAATCGGACGGGCTGATTTTCGACAACATTGGCCTCGGAAAGCTGAATTTTGAAAATATTGACCTCGGCGGACTGAATTTTGACAATGTTGACCCCGGCAGGCTGAACATCGGCATTGCCATGGAGGATGGGCTGAAGATCAAAAACGACCTGCCGCTGCTGATCCTCTCGCCGCGGCTGACGCTGGAGGAGAAAACGCAGCTCATCGGCGGCGCGGCGGGGCTGTATCTTACGCCGGACGGGCAGGCGGAGCAGGTGCCGCTGTTTTCGGATCACCTCGGCGAGCTGTCGCTTTTGACGACGCATCTGTCGCTGTACGCCATCGTGCCCGCAGAATGTCAGCACGACGCGGCGTGCCCGGTGGGGCGGTTCCGCGATCTGGACGCGGACGCGTGGTATCACGACGGCGTGCACGCCTGCGCGCTGCTGGGGCTGACGCAGGGCGTCGGCAACCGGACGTTTGACCCGGACGGCACGCTCACGCGCGCGCAGTTCGTGACGATGCTCTGGCGTCTGGCGGGCGAGCCGGGCACAAACGGCGACGAGCTGCGCGAATTTTCCGACGTGGGCTCGGGCGGCTATTACGCGGCGGCGGTGCAGTGGGCGGCGGCGAACGGCATTGCCGAGGGGACGTCCAAAACGGAATTCTCCCCCGACGCGCCCATCACGCGCGAGCAGCTGGCGGCGATGCTGTTCCGCTATGCGATGTATGACGGGCTGACGGCGGTGGCGCTGTCCGAAAATCTCATCAGCTTCCCCGATGAGCAGCAGCTCAGTGACTGGGCCATCCCGGCCATGCAGTGGGCGGTCGGCAGCGGGATCATAAATGGCACGCCGGAGGGGAAGCTTGCGCCGCAGAGCACCGCGACACGGGCGCAGGCCGCGGCGATGATCGGAAGGTATTTGAAGAAGTAATATGGAATGGGAGGGGCAGGGCCCCTCCCATTTGGCTTCCCCGGTCATATGCCGCCCCTCTGTAGGGGCCGATGACCCGCTCTGACCGTTCGCATACCTGCCGAACAACGGTTGTAGGGGCGGACGACCCTTGTCAAGCCCAGATTGTTTACAAAATGTTCGGGATGATCCTTTACAGTTTTACAGCCT
>CAKTXA010000035.1 GCA_934631005.1 uncultured Oscillospiraceae bacterium | reverse complement strand
AAACTGTAAAGGATCATCCCGAACATTTTGTAAACAATCTGGGCTTGACAGTGGTCATCGGCCCCTACAGGGGTGCGGCGTGGTCGCGCATGGGTCTGCGGGATCATGCCTCTCTCGTGAGCCTATGGATCCAGTGGTAGCGGTTGACGCGGAGGGCGTTGGGGATACATTTGAAGAACTGGTCGGCATTGAGGCAGATGGCGACCACGATGGCGGGGGCCTTCCAGACGAACGCCGCGAGGTACGACACCGGCAGCACGATGACCCAGATCGAGATGAGGTCGACGATCACGGAGAACCTTGTGTCCCCGCCGCCGCGCAGGATGCCCATGCTCGCGGGCATCTGGTACGACATCGTAAAGACCACGGCGCATTGCAGGAGCAAAAACTGCTCCGCCAGCGCCCGGGTCGTGTCCGACAGCTTGTACAGCGACAGAAGCGGCACGCGGATGGCAAACAAAATGCCCGCCAGCACGAGCCCCGTGCCGAGATAGATGGCCTGCATGGTGTGCACGCTCTGCCGGATGGCGGGCTGCTCCGCGCCGGCGCCGATCTGCTTGGCGATCAGGATGCTCGACGCCGTGGCCGCGCCGACGGCCGCGACCTTCAGAAGCAGGAAGATGGTGGACGAGATGGAATAGGCCGCCACGGCATTGTCGTTCATATGGCCGAGGATGGCCGTCTGCAGGCAGTTGGACGCGCCCCACATCGCGCCCTGCACCACGATCGGCAGGGCGACCTTGCCAAAATCGCGGGCCAGCTCGCGTCCGCGGCTGAGAAGATCGCGCAGGCGCAGGGCCAGACGCTTGTCGTGCGCCAGCACATACCACGCCACGATGAAAAACTCCAGCACGCGCGCGGTGAGCGTGCCGATGGCCGCGCCGCGCACGCCCAGCTCCGGCGCGCCGAGCCTGCCGCCGATGAGCAGATAGTTGATGCAGCAGTTTACCACCAGCGACACGAGCGACACCCGCAGAGCCAGCTGCACGTTCTCCACGCTGCGCATCGCGCCGAGCAGCACCGTGGTCACAGCGAAGAACGGATAGGAAAAGCGCAGGATGTCCAGATACCGCACGCCCTCGGCGACGATGGCATCGTGATCCACAAACAGCCGCACGCACCCCTCCGGGAACAGCGACGTGAGCGCGAACATCACGAGCGAAAAGACCAGCCCCAGCCGCACGCCGATGGCCGTGAGCTGCCGGATGGGCGCGCACCGCTTCTGCCCCCAGTACTGCCCCGCCAGCACGATCAGCGCGTTCGAGATGGCAAAGGCGATCTGCTGGATGAAAAACTGGATCTGATTGACCGCCGCCACGCCGGACAGCGACACCTCGGAATACGAGCCGATCATCACGTTGTCCGCCAGATTCACGCACAGCACAACGGCCTGCTCCAGCATCAGCGCCCCGGACAGCGCCAGAAACGAGCGGTAAAACGCCTTGTCGCGCACAAAAAAGCTTCGCATAACGACACCTCTTTGAAAAATGGGAGCGGCTTGCGCCGCTCCCATTCTGCTTATGTGTTGGGGCTTTGATTATTTAACGCCCATCAGCAGCTCCATGACGTACATCTCGAGCTTTTCGAAGTTCTGCTCCTTGACGCAGGCCGCCTGGAACTTGTAGTCGAACTGCTTGACCTTCTCCAGCAGCAGCTCGAAGATGCGCTTGGAGTTGATCAGGTGACGGTAGCAGTCCTCATCGGGCTGGGTACGCATGGCCTTGACGTCGAGGCCGACGCACTCGAAGTTGCCGCGGTCGCCGTAGTTGTTTTCGTACAGGACCTTGACCTGGTTGAACGCGTTGCGCAGGTTGTCAACGCCGAAGGACTTATCCTGGTCATAGCGGCAGCCGTTCTGGTCGTTGAGGTGCACGCCCCACAGCTTGTTCAGAGCCAGAGCGAAGCCCATATCGTTGGCGGGATCGAGGCCGGCGAGGATGGAGTGCGCGGACTCGATGCAAAGACCCACGCGGCTGGGGTCGACGGTGTAGGCGCCGATGGCCAGAGCGTGGCCGGCGGTGCCGCAGATGGAGCGGTCGATGGGCTCATTGGGCTTCGGCTCGACCAGGATCAGGGCATCGTCACGATAGGTGAGGATGTCGTTGAACGCATCACGCAGCTGCAGGGTGCAGTCAACGGGGCTCTTGCTTTCGGCGCAGAGCATACCCTCACGGGCCAGCCACAGCTGGATCTTGTTGGTGCCGAGAGCCTTGGCGATGTCGCAGGAGCGGCGGGCACGCCACTGTGCGAACTCACGGTCTTCCTTCAGGGAAGCGGTGAAGCCGCCGTCATTCGTGCGCTTGTCGAACCACAGACGCGGTGCGACGAACTCGGCGAACAGGCCGTACTTGTCCAGCATCGCCTTGACGTCCTTGGCATAGTCGACGATCTGCTTCTCGGTCATGTTGTTCATGTCGGGCACAGCGTCGTCATCATGGAACTGCATGCCGGACATGCCGATCTCGGCATACTTCTTCATTTTCTCTTCCAGGGGGATGCTCTTGCGATGACCCGGGCCAAAGGTCTCATTGCCCTCGTGGATGTTCCACGGGCCGGCGGTAAAGCGGAATGTTGCCATGATCATTACCTCTTTCATTTCATAATTTAGGGTGTACGCTCCGGGGTGACGGACAAAGTTGTCACAGCCCCGGTGTTTCTGATACCACTATGCCGCAAAAACAGTTTATTTTCCAGAGGAAACTTGCCTTCGGCAAATGACAATCTTGCGCTTTTCTGCTTTTTGATACATTTCATAATTTTAGCGCCCGCTTCTTGTGCACATTGCATCAAGAATCTGCGCACGAAGCGTCCGGAAAGTGGAGCTGGGTGAAGGCGGCGATGTGCTGCAGGCACGCCTCGGCGTCTGCCGCCTGCTGGGAGGGGACGTTCTGCGCGTGCAGCGGCAGGGACTGGATGGCGTTTTGCCGGTGCGCGCCGGGCGTGCAGCCGAAGCGCTCGGCAAACATCCGCTTCATATACTTGGGATCGGAGAAGCCGCTGGCAAGGCTCACGTCACTCAGGCACATATCGGTCGTCTCGATGAGCTTGCGCGCCTTTTCGAAGCGGAGGTTGTTGAGATACTGCTGAAAGGTCATGTTGAGATTGTCCCGGATGAAGTGGGACAGATACGTTGTTGTGATATTCTCCTGCTCGGCCAGCTCCTCGAGCGTCAGGCGCTCGGTGCAGTGCGTGTCCATATATTCGGTGATGCGCTGGATGCGGGCCATTTTTTTGCCGTGGGCCTGATAGGCCGTCTCGTTGAGATAGTGATACGGCACGAGCGAGAGCAGCTGCTGCAAAAGCGTACACACGTCGCACAGCACCTGCAGCCGGTCGGCGGAGTCCGGGGTGAAGTAATCGTGCATGGTGCGCAGGATCTGCTGCGTGAGCGCGGCCTGCTGCCCGGCGGTGAGAAATTCCGCGGCGCTGTTGCCCGCCAGCTCCAGATTGCGCAGCGGGCGGATATAGTCGCGGCAGAAGTGGCTGGCGATCTGGATATAGGCGATGCGCACGCCCTGCGGATCGGTGGAGGAGATCTCATGCGGCTCGCCGGGGCTAAAGAGCAGGATGGCACCTTCGCCGGTGTGGAACACGCGGTCGCGCGCCCACACGTCCGCCTCGCCGGCCAGGACCAGACAGATCTCCAGCGCCTGATGGATGTGCGGGTTGCGGTAGCCGATCTGGGTGACGCTCATGGTGACGTGGTTCAGCCGGGAAAACGACAGGACTTCAAATTCGTCCATCTGGGGCATGGGGTCACTTCCTTTCGTCCGGTTTTTTCGCGGTAAAGCGGTCGTATTTCTTCTGCATATGCTTTGTCCAGCGGTCAGGCGTGCGCAGCACAAGGCGCAGCACGCCGGAGCCGAGCAGCGCGATCGCAAGCGCCAGCGGGATGACCCACCACGTGAGCGCGTCAAACGGGCCCGCGGGCGCGTCCGCCTCCGCGTTCTCCGCCGCCGGGGCGTCCTCCGCCGCGAGGGCGGGCAGCGCGAGCGCCGCAAGCATGCTCAGCGCCAGCAAAAGCGCCAGCGTGCGGCGCGGTCGGATGTGATCTGTCATATGAGGCCCTCCGCCGGACAATCTTGCTATTATCATACAGGAAGATCGGCAAATAATCAAGCGCACAAGTTCACGTTTGGGCGCATATAGTATTGTGTAGCGGAACGAACCTTCGACTGTCACATTATCTGCACAAATTTACACAATCAAGCTCCAAGGAGTGATCGCATGAGTCATTGTAACAACTACACCACCACCGGCACGCAGGCCTGCGCCTGCCAGCAGGCGGAGCAGCCCGGCGGCTGCCGCCCGCCGCAAAACGACTGCGGCTGCGGCCAGCAGACGGCCGCCGAAACGGCCGCCGAGGCTGTACAGACGGACGAGACGAACAACTGCGCCTGCCGCGATTCGCTGGCCACCGCGCTGCGGCTGCTGTGCTCCGGCGACCTGGCGGGGCTGGTCGACTTTAACCGCTTCGCGTTCATCGGAAAAAATTTCCTCATCGGCACATACCGTACCTGCCCCTGCGGCGAGACCGGCGTATATGACAATCTTGCCGATACGCTCACCGGTTCGTTCAACCGCTTCACCCCCTGTTCGTGTGACCTGATCGACATCTCCGGCACCGTCTACGACGATACGCCGCTGGCAAATCCCGATCTGGTCTCCACGCTCTTCACCACCCTCAGCGAGAATCTGGACGGCACGACCGGCACCGAGGGCGTTGTGACGGCCCTCGCCGCGCTGGCCGACCGGCTCGACCCGACGAGCGCGAACTTCCGGCCCGATCTGCAGGCGGCGTTTTTGCCGCTGCTCGGCGGCTGCTCGTGCCCGCAGGTCACGGTGGATGAGGTGTCGCTCTGCGCGCTCAGCGCCATCGCGTTCGACGCCGCCGGCACCGGCGCGGTGCAGGAGGCGAACTATCAGGCGCTCAAGCAGATCCTGCTTCAGATCCTGCGCCCGAAGTGCCCGCCGCCCTGCCCGCCGTGCACGCCGCCGAAGCCGCAGCCCTGCCGCGTGCCGTGCGGGTGCAAAAACACCGGCATTCTGGCCTCGCTCGACCGCTGCGGCATGGTGCAGGCGCTCTCGCTCACGGCCGGCCCGCTGCTGCTGACCGACGTGACGCTCCTCGGCGCCATCGGCAGCGCCCTCATCCTCGCCAACGACAGTGCCAAGCGCATCTATTACGTCTGCGCCGAGGACGTAGAATTCATCGGCTGAGGCGAACAGGGAAAAACTGGGAGGGGTGACCCTCCTGGTTTTTTGAAAGTTTGCAGGGGCCGATGCCCACATCGGCCCAATTGCGTCCTTAGTCGTAACGTAGGGGAGGGGCTTGCCCCTCCCGTTGGTATGCAACATCGTTCTTTTTCGGCAGTGCCGATTTGCAGAGGGCCCATACCTTCCCCTGGGGGCCGATTCCCCCTATCAGGGGGAAATGTCCCGAAGGGACAAAGAGGGTAGGGACAGGTGCCCCCGAAGGGGGCGGATGAGGGCCGGGGAGCACTGAAACATGGCTTAGCAGTTGTTCCAAAACGCAACTGCTCCCCGACCCTCATCAGTCTGCGGAGCTAGCGCTCCGCAGACAGCTTCCCCCAGGGGAAGCTATGGGGTGCCTACGTTTCGCTCCTGCGTCAAGGATACGATAAACTGCAAAAAGCAGCCCGCCAAATGGCGGGCTGCTTTTCTCTGTTTACACGCCCAGCTGTTCGAGGGCGGCGAGTTTGAGGCTGGTGCAGAAGACGTCCATGGCCTGTTCCAGCTCGTGGACGGGGGGGAGACTGGGGGCGATGCGGATGTTGGAATCCTGCGGGTCGACGCCGTAGGGGAACGTCGCGCCCGCGCCGGTCATCACGACGCCGGCTTCCTTGCACAGCGCCAGCGTGCGCTTGGCAAGGCCGGGGGCGGTGTTGACCGAGATGAAATAGCCGCCCTTCGGGCGCTCCCACTGCGCGATGCCGAGCGGGGCGATCTCGCGGTCAAGGCTATCCAGCACGCAGTGGAACTTCGGCGCGAGGATCCTCGCGTGCTTTTTCATCAGCTCCAGCGTGTGCGCCTTGTCCTTGAGGTAGCGCACGTGGCGCAGGGCGTTGAGCTTGTCATAGGAGATGGTCTGGATGGAGATGAGCTTCTCCATATACTTCTGGTTGTCGACCGACGCCGCCATGACCGACACGCCCGCGCCGGGCAGCGTCACCTTGGAGGTGGAGGCGAACTCAAAGACCATGTCGGGGTTCCCGGCCTCGCGGCAGAGCGTGAGAATGTCGCGGAAGGGGACGAATTCGCCCTCAAATTCGTGGATGCAGTAGGCGTTGTCCCACATGAGGGTAAAGTCCGGCGCGGCGGGCTTCAGGTGCGCGATGCGGTCGATGGTCTCGTCGGAGTAGATGATGCCGTCGGGGTTCGAATATTTCGGCACGCACCACATACCCTTGACGGCCGGGTCCTTCACCAGCTCCTCCACCAGGTCCATATCCGGGCCGGTGGGCGTCATGGGGACGGTGATGAGTTCAAAGCCGAACGACTCCGTGACCTTAAAGTGCCGGTCATAGCCGGGGGACGGGCAGAGCCACTTGACGGTGTTGAGCTTGCACCACGGCTTTTCCGAGTGTAGCAGGCCGTGCGTGTAGGCCTTGGAGATGGTGTCGTACATCAGGGTGAGCGACGCGTTGCCGCCGATGAAGCACTCCTCGGGCTTGCAGCCGAGGATGTCCGCCCACAGCGCCTTGGCCGACGGCAGACCCGTCAGCTCGCCGTAGTTGCGGGCGTCGATGCCGTCTGAGATGCAGTCCTCCGGCGTTTTCAGCACCGTCAGGATGTCCGATACCAGATCGAGCTGCTCCTTGCCGGGCTTGCCGCGCGCCATGTTGAGCTTGAGGGCCTGCGCCTTCAGCGCGTCAAAATGCGCCGCGACCGCTGTTTTTTCAGCCGCCAGCGCTTCCCTTGTCCAATCGCGATATGCCATAGTCCGCGTTCCTCGCTTTCTGTTTTTTCTCGTACAGTATACCCCAAAATGGAATGGGGCGCAAGGGAGTAGGTAATAAGTAAGAGTGAATCGTGAATAAGTTGTTATTTCGTCGTAACGTAGGGGAGGGCTTGCCCCTCCCGGCGGTACGTGCTGCCATTCTTTTGAGGCAGCGCCGATTTGCTGAGGGCCCATAGCTTCCCCTGGGGGAAGCTGTCGGCGAAGCCGACTGATGAGGGTCGGGGAGCAGTCACGTTTTGGAACGACTGCAAAGCTATTCGTCAGTGCTCCCCGGCCCTCATCAGTCTGCTCCGCTAGCGCTCCGCAGCCAGCTTCCCCGAGGGGAAGCTATGGGGTGCCTATCATTCTGCGGTGAAAAATGCCCGCCGCAGGGCGGCGGGCATTTGAGGGGCTGAGGTATTTCTTACTTGGCAGCCTTCGCAGCAGCCTTCGCCTTGCGCTCGCGCTCGATGCGGGAGATCCACAGCGCACAGGTGGCGTCGCCGGTGATGTTCAGCGTGGTACGGCCCATGTCGAACAGCTTGTCGACGCCCGCGATGAGCGCGATGCCCTCGACCGGCAGGCCGACAGAGGTGAGCACCATGGCCAGCATGATCATGCCGGCGCCCGGCGTGCCGGCGGTGCCGACGGAGGCAAGCGTTGCGGTGAGGACGATCATCGCCATCTGGCCGAGCGTCAGGTCGATGCCGTAGCAGCAGGCGATGAAGACCGCGCAGACCGCCTGATAGATGGCGGTGCCGTCCATATTGATGGTGGCGCCCAGCGGCAGCACGAACGCGCTGATCTCGGGCTCAGCGCCCATCTTGTTGCAGCACTCGATGTTGACGGGCAGGGTCGCGTTGGAGGAGGTGGTGGTGAAGGCGGTGATCATGGCGGGGGCGATGCCCTTGAAGAACTTGAACGGGTTCATGTGCGACAGGAAGCGCACGGACAGGCCGTAGACCACGAGCACGTGGATGATGTAGCCGATGTAGGCCACGCCGATGATGAGCGCCAGCTTGCCGACGATCTGCGGGCCGTTGACTGCGACCACGTCGGTCATCAGGCAGAACACGCCGATCGGGGTGAAGCTGATGATCATCATCATAATTTTCATAATGACTTCCAGACCGCAGTTGATCAGCTCGCCGATCTTCTTGCCCTTGTCGCCGGCGGCGAGCACGCCCGCGCCGAGGAAAATGGCGATCACGATGACAGGCAGCATATCGGCCTTGACCATCGGCTCAAAGAAGTTGCTCGGGAAGATGGCGACGATCGTCTGCATGACGGACGGAGCTTCCTTTGCCTCATACGCCAGCTCGCCCAGCTCCGCAGAGGGGAGGGGAGTGAAGCTGCCCTTGAAGAGGTTCACCAGCACCAGACCGATGACGACTGCGAGGGCGGTGGTGAACATATAGTAGATGAACGTTTTGATGCCGACAGAGCCGACACGCTTGAGGTCATTCAGGGAGATGACGCCGTCTGCAATGGAGAACAGCACCACGGGGACGACCAGGAACTTCAGCAGGTTTACGTAGATCGTGCCGATGGGCTTGATCCATTCGGTGGTAAAAGCGCCTTGCTTGAAATACGCGAAAATCAAACCGGCGACGATACCGAGCGCCATACCGATGAATATTTTGATCGGCAGACTGAGCTTCTTCTTCTCTTTCATTTAGGAACTCCTTTCACCTCTTGCACAATTTGCGGAAGGCCTGTCACGCTTTCCATTGAAAACAGTATAACAGGCGAGGGGGGAGTTGTAAAGGAATTTTCTGTCTGACGTGAGCACTTTCTACAGTTTTGCAGAAATTTTCTTGTGAAAATTGTGCAAATGCACAAAATTTTACACGCATTCGCCGCCGCAGAAACGGATCGCGGCGCGCGCCAGCTCCGCTGTGGGGTCGATGAACGGGCCGGGATGGGGCAGTGTGTCCGCCAGCAGCGGAAGCTCTGTGCAGCCGAGGATGAAATAGTCCGCCCCGTGCGCACAAAGCCCGTCCAGTAGCCGCGCCCACGCGTCTGTCTCCGGTGCGAGCGGGCGGTTCGCCTTCACCACGTCGTAGATGAGCCGCATCAGCTCGTCCTGCTCGGCATCGTTCGGCGTGAGCGTTTCCACGCCCTGCGCGGCCAGCGCGTCGTGGTACAGCCGCGTGCGCAGCGTGCCCTTCGTGCCGAGAATGGCGGCGGTCTTGCCGGGGTACTGCGCGGCGCAGGCTCTGGCCGTGGCCTCGAGCATGCTGATAAACGGCGTGGCCGTGAGCGCCTGCAGGCGGGGGAGGAAATAGTGCGCCGTGTTGCAGGGCATGATGATGCAGTCCGCCCCGCATTTTTCGAGCGAGCGCAGCGCCTTCGTCATCTCCGGCACCGGGTCGGCCCCGCCGGAGAGAATGGCCGCCGTGCGGTCGGGGATGGCGGGGTTCGAGTCGATGAACACGCGCAGATGATCCCCGTCACACGCCGCGCGCGTATGCAGCGTGATCTTCCGCAGCAGATCCGCAGTCGCCAGCGGCCCCATGCCGCCCAGAATGCCGATGGATTTTTTCATAAGCAATGCCTCCGTTTTTTGTGGATCATAAAAATGAAGAAGGAAATGCCCGGCTGCCGTATCCCTGAGGCAGTGCCGATTCGCTGAGGGCCCATAGCTTCCCCTGGGGGAAGCTGTCAGCCGCAGGCTGACTGATGAGGGCTGGGGAGCACTCACACATAGCTTTGCATGCTCAGCAAAACGCGACTGCTCCCCGACCCTCATCAGTCTGCTCCGCTGCGCTCCGCAGCCAGCTTCCTCCAGGGGAAGCTATGGGGTGCCTGCGATTCGCCGGTGCGTCGGGGATACGGCAGCGTATCAGCCGCCGGTGAGGAGTTGGTGGACGACTTTGACGGCCAATAGGATGAGGACGACGATGACCGTCGGTTTTACGATCTTCGAGCCGTTTTTGATGGCCAGCCCTGCGCCGAGGAAGTGGCCGAGCAGGCTCGTGACGGCGCCGATGAGGCCGAGGACGAGGAACACCTGCCCGCTGCGAAGAGACGTGACGAACGCACCGACGTTCGACGCAAAATTCACCAGCTTCACGTTGCCGCCCGCCGTGCGCACGTCCATTTTGGCGAGGTTGCAGTAGATGAGGAGGAGGAACGTCCCCGTTCCGGGGCCGTAAAAGCCGTCATATGCGCCCACGACGAGCGAGGCGAGCAGGACGATGAAAAACTGCTTCCGGCGGGCGATCTGCCCCGCCGTCTCCGGAAACGTCCGCTGCCGCAGCACGACGAACGCCACCACCGGCAGCACGACGAGCAGCAGATACTGCAGATATTTTTCGGGGATCATCAGCTGCAGGCTCGTGCCGAAATGCGAGCCGATGAGCGCCAGCCCGACCGACGGGAAGGCCAGCGCCCAGTCGACATACCCGTTTTTGACGAAGCGCGCGGTGGAGGCGATGGTGCCGATGCCCGCCGAGACCTTGTTGGTGCCCAGCGCCATGTGGACCGGCAATCCCGCGAGCAGATACGTCGGGATGGAGATGATGCCGCCGCCGCCCGCGATGGCGTCCATAAATGATGCGAGGAACACGCCGACGGCCACGATCAAAACCATCGGCAGCGTCAGATCTTCAATGCCCACGGTCAAACGCCCCTTCCGCGATCCGGTTCAGAATTTCGGCCATGCCGCCGTGCTCATTATCCGCCACGATCACATCCGCCACGGCGCGCACGGCGCTTGAGGCGTTGCCCATCGCCACGGCGAGCCCCGCCCAGCGGAGCATCGGCAGGTCGTTGCTGCTGTCGCCCACGGCGGCGACCTCCGCCGCGCGCAGGCCCAGAAGCCCCGCCAGCTGCGCAAGCCCCTCGCCCTTGTCAACGCCGGGGGCCATGATCTCAAAGTCGTTGAAGCCCGCGTCGGTGACGTAGTACGGCAGGGGCTTCACGCGCGCGTAGGCGCTGTTTCGCTCGGCCTCGTCGAGGAACGAGATGTAGAATTTATCCACCGGGCCGTCATAGCGCGCCACGAACGCGTCCAGATCGTCCTCGATGATGTGCGTCCGCTCGAACATTGCGCGGATGGGCGCGGTGGTGTAGGGCGCAAAGCGCGCGACCTGCGCGCGGCTGTTGTGCACCACGCCGTCCGCCATATAGCTGATGCAGCAGTCATACTCGCGGACAATGGCGTAAAGCTCGCGCGCCTGCGGCGCGGTGAGCGCGCGCTGCGCGAGCGTTTTGCCGTTTGCGAGATCCAGAATGCTCGCGCCGGTGCAGAACGAGCCGTAGCGCATCGCGGGCAGCTGCGGGAACAGGTCGCGGCACTCCGTGGCGGCGCGGCCCGTGCAGAAGCAAAATTCAATGCCCGCCGCCTGCACGCGCGCGACTGCCGCCCGGGTCTCGGCGGGGATGGTCTGCGAGCGCGGCAGCAGCGTGCCGTCGAGATCGACGGCGATCAGGCGAATCGACATAAAAATCACCTTTCGTTACAGGGTTTGACCTATTTTAACAAGCGCTTTCGGCAAAAGCAATCCCCGGAAATTCACAAATTCTTCTTTTTTTACAGGCCGATCTATGGTATAATCCCACTTTAGAATACGGATATTTCGCAAACCGCGCCGAGAGACCGGAGCGGGGGAGGTTTTGATATGGGACTGTTTACAAAAATGTTCGGCACACGCTCGGAGCGTGAGGTGAAAAAGCTCACGCTGCAGGTGGACGCCGTGATGGCGCTGGAGGATGAATACCGCGCCCTGACCGACGAGCAGCTGAAGGACAAGACCCGGCAGTTCAAGGAGCGTCTGACAAACGGCGAGACGCTGGATAGCCTTCTGCCGGAGGCGTTCGCCACCGTGCGCGAGGCCGCCGACCGCGTTTTGGGTATGCGGCCGTACCGCGTGCAGGTCATCGGCGGCATCATCCTGCATCAGGGGCGCATCGCCGAGATGAAGACCGGCGAGGGCAAAACGCTCGTGGCCATTCTCCCGGCGTATCTCAACGCCCTCACCGGCGAGGGCGTGCACATCGTGACCGTGAACGACTACCTTGCCAAGCGCGACTCGGAGTGGATGGGCAAGGTCTACCGCTTCCTCGGCCTTACCGTGGGCCTCATCATCCACGATCTCACGCCTGACCAGCGCCGCGCGGCCTACGCCGCCGACGTGACCTACGGCACGAACAACGAGCTGGGCTTTGACTATCTGCGCGACAATATGGCCATCTACAAGCAGGAGATGGTGCAGCGCGAGCACAACTTCGTCATCGTGGACGAGGTCGACTCCATCCTCATCGACGAGGCGCGCACGCCGCTGATCATCTCCGGCAAGGGCGAGGAATCGTCGAAGCTGTATGAGATGGCGGACTATTTCGTCTCGCGGCTCAAAAAGCAGGTGTTTGCCAGCACCGACGATAAGGAGCTGCAGGATCAGTACGACTGCGATTATATCGTGGTGGAAAAGGAACGCACCGTGTCGCTCACGCAGACGGGCATCCGCAAGGCCGAGGAATTTTTCCATGTGGAAAACCTTGCCGACGCCGAAAACGCCACGCTCTCACACCACATCAATCAGGCCATGAAGGCCCGGGGGCTGATGAAGCGCGATATTGACTACGTCGTAAAAGACGGTCAGGTCATCATCGTGGACGAATACACGGGCCGCCTGATGTACGGCCGGCGGTATAACGAGGGCCTGCATCAGGCCATCGAGGCCAAAGAGGGCGTGCAGGTCGCAAACGAAAATAAAACGCTTGCCACCATCACGTTCCAGAATTTCTTCCGGCTTTACAAAAAGCTCTCCGGCATGACCGGCACGGCGCTGACCGAGGAGGAGGAATTCTCCGGCATCTACGACCTCGACGTCGTGGAGATCCCCACGAACAAGCCCGTCATCCGCAAGGACGACCCGGATGTGGTGTATAAGACCGAGGCGGCAAAGTTCCGCGCCGTCATCCGGCAGGTGCGTGAGTGCCATGACCGCAGCCAGCCCGTGCTGGTGGGCACCATCTCCATCGAAAAATCGGAGCTGCTGTCGCAGATGCTCAAAAAGGAGGGCATCGCGCACAACGTGCTCAACGCCAAGCACCATGAAAAAGAGGCCGAGATCATCGCGCAGGCGGGCCATCTCGGCGCGGTGACCATCGCCACGAACATGGCAGGCCGCGGCACCGACATCATGCTCGGCGGCAACGCCGAATTCATGGCCAAAAACGACCTGCGCAAGCAGGGCATGGCCGAAGAGCTCATCGTGGAGTCCAACTCCTTTGCCGAGACGGACGACCCCGACATCCTCGCCGCCCGCGCGGCCTACACCGCGGCCTACGAGCAGCACAAAAAAGAGGTGGACGCGCAGGCCGAGCAGGTGCGCGCAGCAGGGGGCCTTTTTATCGTGGGCACCGAGCGGCACGAATCGCGCCGCATCGACAACCAGCTGCGCGGCCGCGCAGGCCGTCAGGGCGACCCCGGCGAAACGCGGTTTTTCCTGTCGCTGCAGGATGATGTGATGCGCCTGTTCGGCTCGGAGCGGGTGCAGAATATGATGGAGGCCCTCGGCATCGACGAGGACACGCCCATCGACGCGAAGATCCTCTCCGGCGCGATCGAAAACGCGCAGAAGACCGTGGAGAGCCGCAACTATCAGGCGCGCAAGAGCGTGCTGGAATACGACGACGTGATGAACGTCCAGCGAAAGATCATCTACGAGCAGCGCCGTCAGGTGCTCGACGGGGAGGATCTGCGGACGAACATCCAGTCAATGGTGCGCTTTGTGGTGGACGCTGCGCTGCACGCCGCCTTCGGCGAGCAGCATCATCTGGACGGCGAGCAGTTCAGCCAGCTCGTGCGGCAGTTTGAGGGCGTCTACTTCCCGCAGGGCGCGTGGGTCGTGTCGGAGGACGAGCTGCAGACGCTCACGGAAAAGAATGTTGAGCAGCAGCTGCTGGCGCTGCTCGCGCGCAGCTATGAAAAGCGCGAGGAGCAGTACGGCGAGAGCGTCATGCGCGAGGTCGAGCGCATCATCACCCTGCGCGTGGTCGACGAGTACTGGATGGATCACATCGACGCGATGGACGACCTGCGTCAGGGCATCCGCCTGCGCGCCTATGCGCAGACGAACCCCGTGGTGGAGTATAAGCGCGAGGGCTTCGCGATGTTCGAGGCCATGACGAACGCCATTAAAGAAGAGATCGTCCGGCGCCTGTACACCTTCCGTCTCAAGACGAACGAAGAGGTCAAGCGCCAGCGCGTGGCCAAGGTCACGGGCAGCAGCGCGGGCGGGGATAAGACCGTGCGCCGTCAGCCGGTGGTGAAAAAGGTCAAGGTCGGCCCGAACGACCCCTGCCCGTGCGGCAGCGGCAAGAAGTATAAAAAGTGCTGCCGGGATAAGGATCTGGCGGCGGGCAAGACGGAGTAAGGAGCTTCTATGGTTCACACCGTGCGCCGCGGCGCGCTCGAATATCTCACGGCCGACACGCTTTCCGGCTGCGTCCACTGCTTTTCCACGCGCTTCGGCGGCGTGAGCGCAGGCGCGCTTGCAAGCCTGAACCTCGGCACGCACCGGGGCGATCAGCCGGAGAACGTGCGGGAGAATTATCGCATTTTGGGCGACGCCGTCGACTTTTTGCCGGAGCAGACCGTGTTTACAAAGCAGCAGCACACCGCCATTGTCGCGGCGGCGACGCACGCGGACTGCGGCACGGGGTTACTTCACGAGCGGGTGGACGTATGCGACGGGCTGGTGACGAACGAGCCGGGCGTGGCGCTCGTGTGCTTCGCGGCGGACTGCACGCCGGTGCTGCTGTATGACCCGGTCGCGCGCGCCGTGGGCGCGGTGCACTCCGGCTGGCGCGGCACGGCGCAGGGCATCGCCGCCCGCGCGGTGGAGCGCATGGGGGCACTGTACGGCAGCCGTCCCGAAAACCTCCGGGCCGCCATCGGCCCGTCCATCGGGCTGTGCTGCTTTGAGACGGACGAGGACGTGCCGGACGCGATGCGCGCGGCGCTGGGCGCGGCGGCGGAAGACTACATCACCCGCCGGGGCGAAAAATATTTTGTAGACAACAAGGGCCTGTGCGCGCTGTGGCTCCGAAACTGCGGCGTCACACAGATCGACGTGAGCTGCGACTGCACGAAGTGCCGCCCCGACCGCTTCTGGTCACACCGCGTGACCGGCGGCGAGCGCGGGTCGCTCGCGGCGGTCATTATGCTGAGGGAATGATCCTATGAGAAAACGAATCATCGCGCTGCTGCTCGCGGCGGCGCTGCTGGCGGCGCTCTGCGGCTGCACCGCGGAGCGGATGCAGTCGTTCCGCGACCTGTTCGGCCTCGGCGGCGAGGCCCCGGCGGAGGACGCCGCGGCGGATGAGAGCACGGCGGCGCAGCCGTCCGCGCAGACCGCGCCGCTGCCGGCGGCGGACGAAGCAAATACGTTCGGCCTGGGCTATCAGACGCAGTTCGGGCTGCATCCGTATGCGTGCACGAGCCTGAATAACCGCGCGATCCTGTCCTTTTTGTATGAGAGCCTGTTCGTGGTGGACGGCAGCTTCCGCGCCCAGCCCGTGCTGGCCGAGAGCTGGAGCGTGTCGGACGACGGCATGACCACCACCGTCATCCTCCGCTCGGGCGTCAAATTCCACAACGGCCGGACGCTCCGCGCGCAGGACGCGGCCTACTCCCTGCAAAGCGCCATGGGCAGCGCCTACTACGGCGACCGGCTGCGCAATGTCACGTCCGTCACGGCGAGCGATGCGCGCACGCTCGTCCTCACGACGCTCGTGAGCTATGAGTGCCTGCCGCTGCTGCTGGATATTCCCATCATTCCCGAAAATACGGCAAGCAGCGCCGTCCCGCCCGGGACGGGACCGTATGAGTACACCTCGTCCTCCCGCCTGTCACGTTTTTCCGATTGGTGGCAGGATGCGGCGCTGACGGATGCGCCGTACATCACCCTCCACGCCGCCGAGACGACGGTGGACGTGCGCGATCAGTTTGAGTATGCCAACGTGAACCTCGTGCTGACCGATCCCAACTCCACCGCCTACGCGAGCTTCCACAACGACTATGAGCTGTGGACGGCGAACACGACCGTGATGCAGTACATCGGCTACAACATCACGAGCAAGGTCTTTTCCAACTACGGCCTGCGCTCGTCCATCACCTACGCCGTTGACCGCGAGACGATCGTCACGGAGCTGGCGGGCGGCTTTGCCATCCCGGCGACGCTCCCGGCCTCGCCGCTGGCAGAGCAGTACGACGTGCGGCTGGCCAATAGCTTTGACTACAGCCAGAAGGATTTTGAGGCCCATCTGCAGAGCGCCAGCGTGGAGGATATGGACGGCGACGGCGTGCTCGATCTGTACGTCTCGTCGCTGGGCTACGCCATTCCCGTGGAGGGGACGATGATCGTCTGCGCGGGCAGCTATCAGCGCGTGCAGACCGCGCAGCGCGTCGTGGACGCACTGAATAGCCGCGGCTTCAAGCTGGAGCTGCAGACGCTGGACGAGAGCGAATACCGCACCGCGCTGCAAAACGGCGATTTTGAGCTCTATTTCGGCGAGGTGCGCCTGTCATCAAACTTTGACCTCACGCCGTTTTTCTCCATCTACGGCTCGCTCAACTACGGCGGGCTGGCCGACTCGACGATGCTGAACCTCTGCGAGCTGGCGCTGACGAACAACGGCAACGCCTACAGCCTGCATAAGCGCGTGTGCGAGCGCGGCTACATCACGCCGGTGCTGTTTAAGGTCAACGCCCTGTACACCACGCGCGGCCTGGTGGCCGACCCGGCGCAGTACCTCGACTGGTACATCCCGCCGCGCGCGACTGATGAAAATACGGAGGGCTGATCATGCGCGGACGGTTTGAAACGAGCAGGGCTCCGGAGCAAGCGTGCGCACGCCCCAGACGCGGGCTGGCACTTTGGGCTGTTTTGGGCGTGATCGTGCTGGCGGCGCTGGCGTTCGGCGTCTGGCGGCTGACGCGCCCCACGGCGCAGCCTGCCGCGATGGAGCAGCCGCCTGCGGCGCAAGCGCCGGTCGAGGCCCCGGCGGACGCGCCGGTCGAAACGCCGGAGGTCACGCCGGACGAGCCCCCGCAGCCGCCTGCGGCGCGCGAGCTGGAGGCGGAGATCGTCGAGCAGACGCCGCCGGAGCCCGCCGAGCGCTCGCTGCGGCTGATGGCCGTGGGCGATAACCTCATCCACAACTCGGTCTACTGGTCGGCGGAGACGCCGGACGGCGGCTATGATTTTACGCCGTTTTATCAGGACATCGCGCCCGTCATCGCGGACTATGACCTCGCCTGCATCCAGCAGGAGACGATCTTTGTGAACGACCCGGCGCTGTATGATAACTACCCCCGCTTTGCCTCGCCCACGGCGGTGGGCGACGCGCTGGCGCAGGCGGGCTTCAACGTGGTCACGATGGCGGGGAATCACTGCTATGACAAGGGGTGGACGGGGATTTCCGACACCGCCTCGTTCTGGCGCGAGCAGCACCCCGAGGTGACGCTGCTCGGCATCCACGACTCGCAGGCGGATGCCGACACGCTCCGCGTGGTGGAGAAAAACGGCCTGCGCGTGGCACTGCTCGACTACACCTACGGCGTGAACTACGAAAAGCCGGAACATGACTGGACGGTCGACTTCCTCGACCGGGGCAAGGCCGCGCGCGACATCGAAGCGGCGCGGGCGCAGGCGGATTTTGTCATCGTGTTCGCCCACTGGGGCGAGGAGGGCGAATTTGAGCCGAACGATTACCAGCGCGGCTGGGCGGAATTTTTTGCCGCGCAGAACGTGGACGCCGTCATCGGCGGGCACCCGCACGTGCTGCAGCCGATGGAGCAGCTCACCCGCGCAGACGGCAAACAGATGCCGGTGTTCTACTCACTGGGCAATTTCCTCTCGCACCAGATGAGCGCGGAGCAGATGCTCGGCGGCCTGGCCAGCCTGCGGCTGGTGAAGGACGACGCGGGCACGCGCGTGGAGGACGCCGCGCTGCAGCCGACGGTCACGTTCATCTCTCACCGGGATACCGGCTGGTGGAGCTACCGCCCCATGCTCCTCGCAGACTACACCGACGAAATGTCCACCCAACACCGCATCCCCGAAGCCACACCCGAGTATTTATGGGCGCTGTACAATAAAGTGACCGGCAAATAAAACACCAGCGGCAAGGACAAGCCCTTGCCGCTGGTGTTTTGTGCGAACTAAAACGACCCCATTCTTCAGCATTCATTACGTGGGGATAATGAATAGTGAATGATGAATGATGAAAAATGAATAATTTTCGTCGTAACGTAGGGGAGGGGCTTGCCCCTCCCGCTGGTTGGCGGCTGGTGTTTTTGCACGCACCGCGGAGCGGAATGCACCCCATAGCTTCCCCCGGGGGAAGCTGTCAGCCGCAGGCTGACTGATGAGGGCCGGGGAGCACTTACGGATGGCTTAGCAGTTGTGCCAAAACGTGACTGCTCCCCGACCCTCATCAGTCTGCTCCGCTAACGCTCCGCAGCCAGCTTCCCCCGGGGGAAGCCAAGGGGTCTCTGACAAATCGGCACTGCCGCAAAAGAACGATATTGCGTACCGGCGGGCGGGGCAAGCCCCGCCCCTACATTACGACGAAACCTCTTCACTCTTACTTTTTACGTCCCCCGTCCCCCACTGGGGCAGGGGCAGGCGCTGCATGGCGCCGAAGATTTTGGTTTTGAGGTCGGGGTACTGGGCCTGCAGGGTGACGATCAGCTCCTTGATCTCCTGCCGCTTGGTGTGCTTGTCGGCGGGGCAGGTGTTGTGCACCACGGGCAGCTGCATCCGCGCGGCAAAATGCTCGATGGCGTGCTCGCCCACGTACAGCATCGGGCGGATCTGCGTCACGCCCGTGCGGCTGAGATACGTGACCGGCTCAAAGCAGCCGATGCGGCCTTCATATAAAAGGCTCATCAGCATCGTCTCCACCGCGTCGTCAAAATGGTGCCCGAGCGCCACCTTGTTAAAGCCGTGCTCCAGAATGAGGTCATTGAGCGCCCCGCGGCGCATTTTGGCGCACATAGAGCAGGGATTTTTCTCCTTGCGGTAGTCAAAAATGATCTTGCCGATCTCGGTATGGCGGATGGTGTACGGCACATCCAGCTCGCGGCACAGCCGCTCCACGGGCGCAAAGTCCATGCCGCCGAGGCCCATGTCGATGCTCAGCGCCTCGAGCTCGAACGGCTTGGGATAGTAGGCGCGCAGCGCTGCGAGCACAGTGAGCAGCGTCAGCGAATCCTTGCCGCCGGACACGCCCACAGCGATCCGGTCGCCGGATTCGATCATATGATAATCGTCGATGCAGCGGCGCATCAGGCCCATCATTTTCTGCATGGCTTGCCTCCAAAAATGTGATCTGCGTTTCGAGCATTCGCGAGTATGCGGGAGAAAAACAGAGAAAATCGAAGTACACCCGCCGAATTTTTGATTTTGCGCGAAAAACTCGTTGACACGCGCCGCGCCGTGTGGTATAAAAGTAGGGCGCGTTTGGAGCTATTTTAACCGCGCGCTCAACATTTGTCAAAATTTTTTATAGAAGGCCCCGGCCTTCAAACGGAGGAAACACAATGACCACTATGGCTAAGAAAGAGACCGTCCAGAGAAAATGGTACGTTCTCGACGCAGCCGGCAAGCCCATGGGCCGTACCGCTGTGACCGCCGCCAAGCTGCTGCGCGGCAAGCATAAGACCGACTTCACCCCCAACGTGGACTGCGGTGATTTTGTCATCATCGTCAACGCCGACAAGGCCGTCCTCACGGGCAAGAAGCTCGAGCAGAAGACCTACTATCATCACACCGGCTGGATCGGCAACCTCAAAGAGGTCAAGTACAGCAAGCTCATGGCCGAGCGTCCCGAGTTCGCGATGGAGCTGGCCGTGAAGGGCATGCTGCCGAAGAACAGCATCGGCCGCACCGCGCTCACCCGCCTGCACATCTACAAGGGCGCCGAGCACGAGAATGCCGCGCAGAAGCCCGAAGCCTGGACTTTGGACTAATCAGGAGGTAACGAACTATGTACGAGAGCAAAAGACAGTATCAGTACGGCACCGGCCGCCGCAAGTCCTCCATCGCGCGCGTGCGTCTGTTCCCGGAAGGCACCGGCTCCATCATCATCAACGGTCGTGACATCGACGAATACTTCGGCCTGGATACGCTGAAGATGGTCGTCCGTCAGCCGCTGAACACCGTGGACATGGTCGGCAAGGTCGACATCGTCTGCACCGTCGAAGGCGGCGGCGTCTCCGGCCAGGCCGGCGCCATCCGTCACGGCGTCGCCCGCGCTCTGCTGGGCGTCAATCCCGAGTTCCGCGCCGCCCTCAAGGCCGCCGGCTTCCTCACCCGCGATCCGAGAATGAAGGAGCGCAAAAAGTACGGCCTCAAAGCCGCCCGTCGCGCGCCGCAGTTCAGCAAGCGCTGAATCTTTCAAATTACAAGCACTCACGAACGTGGGTGCTTGTTTTTTGTGCCCGGCATATGCGGCTGTCCTCGCGGCATAGCCGCTGCGGTCGAAGCTAAAATCGTGCCACCGGCACGATTTCTTCACGCTTCGACAGTTCTCCAAGCGCTGAGTTTTTCAGATTACAAGCACTCACGAACGTGGGTGCTTGTTTTTTATGCGGACCAAAACGACCCCTATTATTCATTTTTAATATTCATTCTTCATCATTCATTCCGTGTTGGGGAATGAATGATGAATGATGAAAAATGAAGAATATTTCGTTCTTAGTCGTAATGTAGGGGAGGGGAAAGCTCCTCCCCTACGTTACGACTAAATAATACTTCTTCACTATTCGCTATTACTTCTTACCTATCCTGCCCCTCCCCTACATTACGGCGCGGCAACGTCCCGCGGTTTGTGCAGGATTACAAATTTTATCCTGAAAGTTTTTTCATTTTCACTGTAAAAACAGTTGAAATCTGCGATGTTTTGTCATAGAATATGCTTGCTTACGTTTGCGGGCGAGAAATACAGTTTTCCCGGAGGCATGATATGCTGCACATCGTTCTGGTCGAGCCGGAGATCCCGGCGAATACCGGCAATATCGCCCGCACCTGCGCCGCCACCGGGAGCGTGCTGCATCTTGTGAAGCCGCTCGGCTTTGACATCTCCGACAAGGCCGTCAAGCGCGCGGGGCTGGACTACTGGCACCTCGTGGATGTGCGCGTGTACGAGAGTCTTACCGACTTTTTCGCGAAGAATGACGTGCAGACCATGCGCCTGTTTTCCACCAAGGCGCCCCGCAGCTACGCCGAGACCGGCTACCCCGACGGGTGCTTTCTCTTCTTCGGCAAGGAGACGAAGGGCCTGCCGGAGGATTTTCTCGCCGCGCACTATGACGATTGCGTGCGCATCCCCATCCGCGCGGCGGCGCGGAGCCTGAATTTGAGCAATTCGGTCGCCGTGGGCGTGTTTGAGGCGCTGCGGCAGCAGGATTTTCCGCATCTGCTGGGGCAGGGCGGTATGGTAAACTGGTAAACTGACAAGGAGGGTCCTTATGAACTACAACAAAAAATCCATTGAAGACATCGACGTGCACGGCAAGCGCGTGCTCTGCCGCTGCGACTTTAACGTCCCCACCAAGGCGGGCGTCATCACCAGCGACAAGCGGATCGTCGCCGCCCTGCCGACCATCGAGTACCTCGTGAAGCACGGCGCGCGCGTCATCCTCTGCTCCCACATGGGCAAGCCCAAGGGCGAGGTCAAGCCCGAGCTGTCGCTGAAGATCGTGGCCGACCGCCTGTCCGAGCTGCTGGGCCAGCCGGTCAAGATGGCGCAGGACGTCGTGGGCGAGAGCGCGCAGGCTCTGGCCGCGTCCCTCAAGGACGGCGAGGTCATGCTGCTGGAGAACACCCGCTTTGAAAAGGGCGAGACGAAGAACGATCCGGAGCTGTCGAAGAAGCTCGCCTCCATGGCCGACATTTTCGTCAACGACGCCTTCGGCACCGCGCACCGCGCGCATTCGTCCACCGCGGGCGTGGCCGACTATCTGCCCGCCGTCTGCGGCTACCTCATCCAGAAGGAGATCGGCGTGATGGGCAAGGCTCTGGCCGATCCCGAGCGCCCGTTCGTCGCCATCCTCGGCGGCGCGAAGGTCTCCGACAAGCTGAACGTCATCAATAATCTCCTGGAAAAGGTCGACACGCTCATCATCGGCGGCGGCATGGCCTACACCTTTCTCGCGGCCAAGGGCTACGGCATCGGCAAGTCCCTGTTTGACGCGGAAAAGGTCGACTACTGCAAGGACATGATGAAAAAGGCCGAGGACAAGGGCGTGAAGCTCCTCCTGCCGGTCGATACCGTCATCGCCGCCTCCTTCCCCGATCCCATCGACGCCCCCATCGACGTGAAGACCGTGGACGTCTCCGCCATCCCCGCCGATATGGAGGGCATGGACATCGGCGAAAGGACCCGCGAGCTGTTTGCAAGCGCCGTGAAGAGCGCCAAGACCGTTGTGTGGAACGGCCCCATGGGCGTGTTTGAGAACCCGACACTGGCCAAGGGCACCATCGCCGTGGCGCAGGCGCTGGCAGATTCCGACGCCATCACCATCGTCGGCGGCGGCGACTCCGCGGCGGCGTGCGAGCAGCTGGGCTTTGCCGACAAGATCACCCACATCTCCACCGGCGGCGGCGCGTCCCTCGAATTCCTCGAGGGCCTGGAGCTGCCCGGAATTGCTTGCCTGCAGAATAAATAATAAAAGGCCTCCCCTTGCGGGGCCGATTCCCCCTATCAGGGGGAAATGCCCCGAAGGGGCAAAGAGGGTAGGGACAGCTGTCAGCCGAAGGCTGACTGAAGGAATCAGAACGTTGTTGTTTCAGCCATGCCAAAGGTGGAACACAGCAGGCCAAAGGATTCGGTTGTTACGAATTCGCATCGGTGCCGCATAGTTTGCGACACCCCTACTGCGCAATTCCTCAGTCAGCTTCGCTGACAGCTCCTTTTACACAAAGGAGCCTTTGGGGTGCGCAAACCTCAAACCTTCCCCACATGGGGAAGGTTTTGGAACAATCATTATTTTAGGAGTAGAGAAAACCATGAACAGAAAATATCGCAAGACTGTCATCGCCGGGAACTGGAAGATGAACAAGACGCCGTCGGAGACGAAGGCGTTTATGACCGAATTCAAGACCATCATGCCCAAGGGCCGCTGGTGCGACGTGGCGCTGTGCGTGCCCGCCGTGTGCATCCCGGCCGCCGTGCGCGCCATGCGTGAAACGCGCGTGGGCATCGGCGCGGAAAACTGCAACGCCAACGCCTCCGGCGCCTACACCGGCGAGATCGCCGCGAATATGCTCGTGGACGCGGGCTGCAAGTACGTCATTCTCGGCCACTCCGAGCGCCGCGCCATGGGCGAGACGGACACTGACGTGAACGCCAAGGTCCTTGCCGCGCTGGAAAACGGCCTGTCTCCCATCCTCTGCGTGGGCGAGAGCCTCGAGCAGCGCGAGACGGGCATCACCACCGAGTGGATCACCATGCAGATCAAGGCCGGCCTGCACGGCGTGGGTGAGGATAAGATCCGCAAGATCATCATTGCCTATGAGCCCATCTGGGCCATCGGCACCGGCAAGACCGCGACCCCGGAGCAGGCGGAGGAGGTCTGCGAGAACATCCGCGCCGTGGTGCGCAAGCTGTACGGCGCCAAGGTCTCCCGCGCCATCTCCATCCTGTACGGCGGCTCCATGAACGAGAAGAACGCGTTCGATCTGCTGGCCCAGCCCGACATCGACGGCGGCCTCATCGGCGGCGCGTCCCTCGTGCCCGAAAAGTTCGTCAAGATCATCGAAGCAGCCAACCAGCCCACCGCGTAAAGCAAAAAAATCCCCCCGGCCCACACGGGCCGGGGATTTTTTTGAAGTAAGAAGTAAGAGTGAAGGGTGAATAAGTTTCGTCGTAACGTAGGGGCGGGGCAAGCTGTATAGCCCGGTATGATTATTTACAGTTTGTTCGGGGAGATCATTTACAGTCTGGAGTAAAATAAAGGGCATAA
>CAKTXA010000034.1 GCA_934631005.1 uncultured Oscillospiraceae bacterium | reverse complement strand
CAGGGGAAGCTATGGGGTGCATTCCGCTCCGCGGTGCGTGCAAAGGCCGCAAATGTGCTCCAGACATCAAAAAGGCAGCCGCTTTGCGGCTGCCTTGGTTTTTTTTACCGCTTCCGGGTTTTGGTCTTGTGGTCGGCGTAGAGGCGGCTGGAGGACATTTTACTGTTGGAATCGGTCATAAACTGCTTGAGCATATCGTCAAACGAGCGCGGCTGGGCCTGCGCGGGCGCGCTTTGCGCGGGGCGGCTCTGCTGGCGCGGGCGGTCCGAACGCTCCGGACGCTCGCCGCGGTCTGCCCGCTCCGGGCGGTCGCCGCGATCGCCGCGGCCCTGCCGGGGCGCGTCACGGCGCGGCTGCGGCAGCGTGCGCTTGATGGAGAGATTGATCTTGCCGCCCTCCTGCCCGATGACCATGACCTTCACGTCCTGCCCCTCGGTGAGGAAGTCGTGAATATCGTTGACGAACGTGTACGCGACCTCCGAGATGTGCACCATCCCCGTTGCGCCGCCGGGCAGCAGCACGAACGCACCGAATTTCGTCAGGCTTTTGACTTTTCCTTCATAAACTGTGCCGACTGTAAGCTCCATAACCTGCGGTTTTCTCCCGTTTTGATTTATATCAGTCCCGCACATCGCGGAACACGATCTCGTTATCCGACACCATCCCCAGCTTTTCGCGCGCCACGGCCTCCACGCCCGCGTCGGTGTCAAGGCTGTCGATGGCGTCCTGCAGGCGCTCGTTTTCCTGCTCCTGCGCGGTGATGCTGCCGGTCAGCTGCGCGGCCTCGGCGTTTTTCTGCGCCACCTGCGACCGCAGGGACACCAGGGTAACGGCGGCATACACCACCACGATCAGCAGCACCAGCTTCACAAGCAGGCTCGACCGGACAAATTTCATGCGGCAGCGCGCTCCTTTCCCTGCGCCGGGCCAGCGCCCGGGCGATCATCTTACCGAACATTGTACCCCATTTTTGCGCGATTGCAAAGAGAAAAATAAAAAATTTTTTAGTTTTTTTCAGCGCCCACCGCAAAGGGGCGGTCAAAACGCGCAAAACCTGCGCCAGCGCGGCCAAAACGCCCTCCAGCGCGTGCAGGACAAAGGGGCTGGGCAGCAGAAAATACACCGCCGCGCCCGTGATGAGCGCCGGCAGAAAGAACAGCCGGAACTCGCCGCGCCCCGGCAGCAGCGTCAGCCGGACGAGCGCATACGCGCACACAAGGACGAACAGCGCGTCCAGAAGCCACTGCCCGCGGCGAAGCCGCCTGCGCAGCGCGCGCAGCACATCGTAAAAAAGCCCCAGCGCCGCGCCGGTGAGCGCCGCCGCGCCGAGCTGCGCGCCCTGCAGCGCCAGCGCCAGCTCCATCAGCCGAACAGCCGGGCAAAAAAGCCGCCCGCGGGCGCGTCGGGCTCATAGACGATCGCGTCGACCGTCCCGTCCACGCGCACCTCGCCGCCGTCGAGCGAGAGCATCTGCAAATGCAGCCCCTCGCCGCGGATGGTGAGCGCGCCGCGCGCCGTGACGAGCGCCACAGCGCGCTCGTCGAAGCTCTCCACCTCCAGAACGCCCGTGACGCTCAATCGGCTGCGCCCGTCCAGCGTCAGCCGGTGCGGCAGCTCCGCCGCTTTGAGTTCGTTTGCCATGTCATGCCCGCCTTTCGTGTTTCCTTACCAGCATCCTATGCGGTTCGGACGGGCCGTATGACACCTACGGCAGCTCCTTATACAGCCCCACGGCGTCGTCCTTGCGGACATTGTCGGCCACGCGCAGCACCTCCACGCGCAGCGTGCGCGCGCCGAAGGGGATCTCGATGACGTCGCCGACCTTCACCTCATACGACGCCTTGGCGGGCTTTCCGTTCACGCTCACACGCGCGGCATCGCAGGCGTCATTCGCCACCGTCCGCCGCTTAATGATGCGCGAGACCTTCAAATACTTATCCAGACGCATTTGCGCTTCCTCCTAAATAAAAAAATCCGGCGGGCTTCGCCCGCCGGATTCCAAGCTCAAAAAGCCTCGCAGAGTTTCGCCGCCGCAGCGGCGAAAGCGATTCAAATCATTTTTGCCGGCGACATGCGCGTCGGCAAAAATACTGCTCGCCCTGCAAGTGTGGAATTTTTGCGCTCGCGCAAAAATTATGCGCGCGGCAGGGTGCACGCCTTTTCAAACGAAAGCCCAGCGAAGCGGGTTTCGTTTGAGAGCGTTTCAAAAAGAATTTTTGAAACGCTCACTTGGAGACCTTATCCTTCAGCGCCTTGCCGGCCTTGAAAACGGGCACGGTGGTCGCCGGGATCTCGATGGTCTCCTTCGTCTTGGGGTTGCGGCCGGTGCGCGCCTCGCGCTTTTTGGTCTCAAAGCCGCCGAAGCCGACGAGCTGCACCTTATCGTCCGCGCACAGGGCGTCGGTAATGGTGTCGATGGTGGCGTTGATCGCCTTTTCCGCGTCCTTCTTGGACATGCCGCACTTCTTGGCGACTTCCGCGATCAGTTCAGTTTTGTTCATAAAAATGTTCCTCTTTTCGTAGTATTTCGTCTGACTAAACAGTCAAATTTTCAAAATTATTCTTCGATCTTGTCGGCTTCGGTCTCGGTCTGCTTCCACAGCGCCTGCAGCTCCTCCGGAGAAATATCCTCCATCTTCTGCCCGCGCGCGGCCAGAATATCCGTCACCCGCGCCATGTGGCGCACCAGCAGCTCGCAGCCCTCATGCAGCGCCTCCTCTGAGCTGACGCCCGCGCCGATGCCGGCGCGCACGGCCTGAAACAGCATATCCGTGACCAGCTTGACCGAGTTCTCGGACACAGGCTGTACGTCCTCCTTTTCCATTGTATCCAAATTTGTATCCTCCCATCCAGCCGGGAATACTTTGGCGAGCTTTCTGCAAATTTTCTCGGCCCGCACCAGCGCGGGCAGCGACCGCGCCACGCCGTCCAGCTCCTCGGCCAGCGTCTTCTGCCCCTTTTCGCGGCGCTTGATCGTATCCCAGTCGGGCGGGGGCGTTTCATCGGAGAACAGCGCCGGGTGGCGGTAGATCAGCTTTTTGCAGATGCCGTCGCACACATCGTCCATCGTAAAGCGCCCGGCTTCGCGCTCAATATCCGCATGGAACACGACCTGCAGCAGCACGTCGCCCAGCTCCTCGCGCATGATGGCCGCGTCATCGCGGTCAAAGCTCTCGCAGGCCTCATACGCCTCCTCCAGAAAGTTCCGCCGGATGGACAGATGCGTCTGCGCGCCGTCCCACGGGCAGCCGCCCGGTGCGCGCAGCAGCGCGACGAGCTTGACGAGGTCGTCAAAGCCGTAGCGCGCCTTCCTTGTAAAATCTAACATAATTTGCCCTCATTCGCAAGAGGAAAGTTTAATTTTTTTCGCGGATATGCAGCAGCTTTGCGATTTTTTCGCCCTTCGGCAGCAGCATACAGTCCGCATACGTCACGCAGCGCAGGCAAACGGCGAGCACCACGTACACGATGACCGCAAACGCAAGCGCGGCCAGACACGCGATCGTCCGCGACGGCAGCACGCGGCCCAGCAGCTGCCACGCCACCCACGTGGCCGCACCCATGATGGCCGACGCCGCCAGCGGCCGGGCGAGGTTTTTGAAGATCGCGGGCCGCGAGGTGATGGAGCGGCGCATGGCGATGACGTCCAGCGCGGTGATGAAGATATAGCACACGAGCGTGCCCACCGGCGCGCCGACGATGCCGACCGAGGGGATCCCAACTAAGATATAGTTCACCGCGATCTTCACGATGCCGCCCAGCAGCATATTGACAACCGGCGTGATGACGTCCCCGTGCGCCTGCATGATGGCGTTGAGCAGCAGCACGAGGGAGTTAAAGACCACGGCCAGACCCAGGATCGCCATCATCGGCGCGGCCAGCGCGATCTTATCTTCTGAATAGCTGCGGCACAAAAGCCTTATGACCGGCTCCGCCATCACAAACAGCCCCGCCGCGCAGGGCATGGCGATCAGGCCCATGGTGCGCACGGCGGACTCCTCCGTCTGCCGCGCCTCGCGCAGGTCATTGCGCGTGATGGCGGCGGTGATGGCCGGGATGATGGCGATGGTAATGGTGGGGATGAACGAGCACGGCAGGGCGAACACCGTCTGGCAGAAGTTATAAACGCCCTTGGCCGAGTCCGCCAGCGCGTCCGTCCAGCCCAGCGCGCCGGTGAGCCGGCGCATATAGACCATGGTGTCAAACAGGTTGATGATCTGCAGGCCCGCGGAGCCGAGCGTGATGGGGATGGCGATGGCGAGCAGCTCCTTCATGGTGCTGCGGCCGGTCTTCACGGCGCCGCCGGACTGCGCCAGCACGCCGCTGGCCTTTTTGAACCGCCCGCGCAAGTAAAAGACCGACACCAGACTCCCCGCCGTCACGCCGAGGATGCCGCCGCCGGCGGCGAGCGTCAGGTCGCCGTAGCGCATCACGCTCTCGCCCGCGGCGAGGACGATGCCGTTTTTCTGCACATACGCCTGCCCGGTGAGCTTCATCACGAGCCACGCAAGGCCAAGGCCCACCACGAGCCGCACGAGCGCCTCGAAGATCTGGCTGACCGACGTGGGCGTCATATCGCTCTGCCCCTGGAAGAAGCCGCGGTAGGCGGAGACCAGACAGATGAGCAGCACGCACGGCGCCAGCGCCGCGATGGCCGCCCACGAGTTCTCGTTCGTGGTGACCATGACGGACAGGGGCTTACAGAAGATGAGCATACCGAGCGTGCCGAGGATGCCGATGGTGAGGAACGCCGCGAGGGATGTTTTGTAGATGCGGCGGATCTGGGCAAAGTTTCCAAGCGTCTTGGCCTCGGAGATCATGCGGCTCATCGCCACGGGCAGGCCCGTGGTGGAGATCATCAGCAGAACGTTATACACATCATAGGCGGTGTTGAAATAGCCGAAGCCGGTGTCGCCGATGATGTTGTTGAGCGGGACCTTGAATAAAAAGCCCATGAGCTTCACGAGCACCGTGGCCATGGCGAGCACGGCCGTGCCCTGCAAAAACGTCTGCTGGCGGATGGGTTTATCGTTCATGCGTTCTTCGCCTCCGGAGCGTCTGAAAAGACTGTGGGGATGACATAGTCGTGCAGCTCCTTCGCAACGGCGTTCAGGTCGATGGTCGGGAACTTGCCGTCCGCGTACAGAATTTTGCCGCGCACCATCGTCAGCGCCACATCGTGGCCCGACGCGGCGTAAACGAGATTCGACAGCACATTGTGGCACGGGATGAGGTGCGGCTGGTTAAAATCGACGAGGATGAGGTCGGCGTCCATGCCCACGGCGATCTGCCCGCACTCCGCTTCGCGCCCCTGCGCCCGCGCGCCGCAGACCGTGGCCATCATCAGCGCCGCCTCCGCCGGGATGGCGGTGGGGTCGCCGGTGCGCCCCTTGGCCATGAGCGCGCAGGCCTTCATCTCCTCAAAAAGATCGAGGTTATTGTTGGACGCGGCAGAGTCGGTGCCGAGGCACACGTTCATCCCCGCCTTGACCATGCCCATCACGTCCGCGCAGCCGGAGGCGAGCTTGAGATTGCTCACCGGGCAGTGCACGGCCGACACGCGCCGCTTGGCAAGCAAAGCCATATCCTCCGGCGTCACGTGCACGCAGTGCGCGGCAGTGACGCGGGTATCGAGCACGTGGTGGCAGTCAAACAGCTGCGCGGGCGTGAGCCCGTAGCGCTCGACGCATGCGTCGTGCTCCTTTTTCGTCTCCGACAGGTGCAGCTGCAGGCCGAGCCGGTTATTGATGGCGTACTCCGCCAGCGCGTCCCACAACTGATAGGTGGAGGTGTACTCCGCGTGGATGGACGCCTCGACCTGAATGCGGCCGCAGTCATAGCCGTGCCACTTTTCGTGCAGCGCCACGAGCTCCTGACAGGCCGGGAAGGTCTCAAAATCAAAATCGTCGCCGAGGAACATGCTCGTGCCGCGGCTGAGGTTCGCCTTCATGCCGCTCTCGGCAAAGGCCTCGGCCTGCGCCTCGGAAAAATAGTACATCTCCGAAACGCTCGTCACGCCGAAGCGCAGGCTCTCCGCGATGCCAAGCAGCGTCGCGGCCTTCACGCAGCGCGCATCGAGCTTATCCTCCCGCGGGAAGATATAGTCGTTCAGCCAGCTGTCCAGGGCCAGGTCGTCGGCATAGCCGCGCAAGATCGACATCGGCAGATGCGTGTGCGCGTTGATAAGCCCCGGCATGAGCACCATGCCGCTGCCGTCGATGATCCTCGCCGGCTGCTCCTCGGGCGGCTTTTTGGCAAGCCATGCAATTTTGCCGTCCGTCACGCCCACGAACGCGTCCGTCCAAAGGCTCATGCGGGCGTCCATCGTCAGCACTGTGACGTGGGAAAACAAAGTGTCCATCGTTTACTCCTTTATCTGCGCGAGCAGGTCAAAAATTTCGTCCTTCTGCCGCGGCAGCTCGTCCGCGCGCGCGATGTAGTCCTGCGGGGATTTGGGGTTGTGGAACCGCTCCAGCTGCCCCGGGGCCAGCTGCACCTTCGTCATGCCCCCGCCGCCGAGCGAGAGGATGGTGTGCAGCTCCTCCATCATGTATATGTTGTAAAGCCCCGGATAGCCCTCCCGGCACCAGCCGGTATTTTCAAAGCCGCCGGTGGTGTACTTCTGCCGGTAGAGATAATACGGCAGGAAGCCCGCCGCGCGCAGCTGCTGCGCCGCCTCGTCGAGCATATCGCGCACCGTCTGCCGCCCGGGCAGCTGCGCCTGCGTCCACGAGCGCGCCGCGCCTTTTTTGAGCGCCAGCGTGTGCACCGTCACATTCGTGGGCGTAAGCTGCAAAATCTGCCGCACGGAATCGGTGAACGATGCAAGATCGTCGCACGGCAGGCCCGCGATGAGGTCCATGTTGATGTCCTCGAACCCCGCCGCGTGCGCAAGGCGGAACGCCTCGAGCGTCTGCCCGGCCGTATGGCGGCGGCCGATGGCGCGCAGCACGTCGTCGGACATCGTCTGGGGGTTAATAGAGATGCGCGTCGCGCCGCCTTGTTTGATGACAGCCAGCTTTTCCGCGTCCAGCGTGTCGGGCCGTCCGCCCTCCACGGTGAATTCCAGGCAGCGCGAGAGGTCAAAATGCTCCCGGATGGCGCGCAGCAGGCGCTCCATCTGTCGGCTCGACAGCGTCGTCGGCGTGCCGCCGCCCATGTAGAGCGTGCGGATGTGCCAGCCCGACTGGGAAAGCTTTTTGCCGGTATATGCGATCTCGCGCAGCAGCACGTCGAGGTACGGCTCCAGCAGCCCGCCGAATTTTTCGATCGACTGGCTGACGAACGAGCAGTACGCGCAGCGCGTGGGGCAGAACGGGATCCCAATATACACCGAAAGATCGCGCGGCGCAAGCTCCCGCATCGCCGCGAGCGTATGCTCCGCCGCCTCGACGCACATCTGCCGCCGCGGCGCAGTCACAAAAAACTCCGTGCGGAGCATCCTGTCGGTCTCGCGGGCGGTCTTGCCCTCCAAAAGCGCGGCCGTGGCCAGCTTGGTCGGCCGGACGCCCGCGAGTGCGCCCCAGGGCGGCAGCTCGCCCAGCAGCTGCACCGCCGCGCGGTAAAAGCTGCGCTGCAGGAGCCTGCGCGCGGCGCGCACGTCCGCCTGCTCCGCGCCGATATGGCAGCGGGCGCGGGCAACTGCCCCGCCGCGCGTGATCGTGGTGACCGCCGTCACGCGGCGTTTGCCCCGGTGCAGCGCCGAAACGGCGCCGTCGCCGGGAAACGGCGCATCGCAGACCTCAGGCAGGTCGTCGGGAAACAGCTGCATCTGCAGCTGCTCCACGGCGTAGCGCTCCGCGTGGCCCTGAAAATACAGCTTCATCGCATCGTCTCCCGCAAAAACGGATTCGTCCGGCGCTCATACGCCAGCGTGGAGCTTTCGCCGTGGCCCGGCAGGACGGTAAAGTCCCCGTCCAGCGCCGCCAGCCGCGCGAGCGAGGCGCGCATCGCGCCCGCGTCTCCGCCGATAAAATCCGTCCGGCCATAGGAACCGGCAAACAGCGTGTCACCGGTGAACAGCGCGTCTTCGCACTGAAGGCACACAGACCCCGGTGTATGCCCCGGCGTGTGCAGCACGCGGAAGGTCAGCTCGCCGCAGGAAACGGTGTCGCCATCGGCGTAGGTGTTTGTGTAGACGAGGTTGCCGTTACTCATATTGGTCTTGTCGTCGGTGTCGCGCGCGTGAACGTAGATGGGTGCGTCCGGCAGCGCCGCGTGCAGCGATTTCAGCGCGCCCGTGTGGTCAAAATGCGCGTGCGTGAGCAGGATACAGGCAATGCGCCAGCCCTGCGCCTGCGCCGTCTCCAAGATTTTCGCGCTGCGCGTCGCCGGATCAATGACCGCGCACAGCCCGCTCTTTTCATCGGACACCAAATAACAATTCGTCTCCAACGGCCCAAGGACCAGCGTGATGATCTTCATAATGGGGTTCTCCTTTTTTGCGCCCGTATACAGCGCATCTACAGCTTTTGCACGCACAACAAAATTGTAGGCACCCCATACCTTCCCCTCGGGGAAGGTGCCCCCGAAGGGGGCGGATGAGGGCCGGGGGAGCACTGAAACATAGCTTAGCAGTTGTTCCAAAACGTAACTGCTCCCCGACCCTCATCAGTCGCCTGCGGCGACAGCTTCCCCCAGGGGAAGCTATGGAGTGCCTACGTTTCGCCGGTGCACCGGGGATACGGCAGCGCATGCTGACTTTTCCGTTATTTGAGGTCGTCCGTATCCACGATCAGGGTCACGGGGCCGTCGTTGACGGACTCCACCTGCATATGGGCTCCAAACTCGCCGTGCTGCGGGGGGAAGCCTAAACGCCTGCACTCGGCGAGGAACTGCTCGTAGAGGGGGATGGCCTGCTCGGGGCGGGCGGCGGCGAGGAAATTGGGGCGGCGGCCGTGGGATACGTCGCCGTAGAGCGTGAACTGGCTGACAACAAGGACGCTGCCGCCCACGTCTGTGAGGGCTAGGTTCATCTTGTCGTTTTCATCGGTAAAAATGCGCAGGCCGCAGATCTTTTCGGCGAGCTTGCGGCATTTTTCGGGCGTATCATCCGGGCAGATGCCCAGCAAAATGAGAAATCCGCGTTCGATCGCGCCGTTTACCGCGCCGTCGATGGTGACGGACGCGGAGCGCACGCGGGTGACAACTGCTTTCATAGCGTTCCTCCGTGATCCGTTAATTGATGCCGCGTCTGATCTGTTTGACGCCCGAGATGCCGCGCAGGCGGGTGCAGATGCTCTCCAGCTCCGTAAGGCTGTGCACCGAGAACGTCATCGCGATCAGGCACTGCCCGCCGGGGACGTTTCGCGCGTTCATCTCGCTGATGCGCACGCGCAGGCCCGTGAGGACGGTGGCGATGTCCAGCATCAGCCCGTCGCGGTCGGTGCCCTCCAGCTCCAGCGACGTCATAAACGTCGCGTCCGGGGACTGCACCCACGTCACGCGCACCCAGCGCCCGGCCTGCGCCGGGTCGCTCGCGCCCTTCGCGTTCGGGCAGTCGCGCCGGTGGACGGACACGCCGTAGCCCTTGGTGATGAAGCCGATGATGTCATCGCCCGGGACGGGCGCGCAGCAGCGGCTGAATTTGATCATGCACGAGCCGATGTCCTCCACCACCACGCCGGAGGTATTGGGGGTGCCGGCGGCAGGGGGCTTGATCTGAAGCGGCTGCTCCTTTGCGCTCTGGGCGCGGCTGGCCTTGGTCAGCTCGTCCTTGATGCGGCCCACGGCCTTGAGCGCCGTCATGCCGCCAAAGCCGATGGTGGCGTACATATCGTCCAGCGAGGCGAAACTGACCTTTTTAAGAAGCGTCGGCAGCAGCTCCTCGTCATTCACCAGCGCCGGGTCGATGCCGATGTGCCGCAGCTCGGACTCAAAGCTCGCCTTGCCGCGGATGATATTCTCCTCGCGCTTTTCGCGCTTGAACCACTGCTTGATCTTGATGCGCGCCTGATTGGACTTGCAGATATTCAGCCAGTCGCGGCTGGGGCCCTTGGCCGTTTTGGAGGTCAGGATCTCGACGATGTCGCCGTTGTGCAGCGGCATATCAAAGCCCGCGATGCGGTTATTGACCTTGGCGCCGATCATGGAGTTGCCCACGGCAGAGTGGATGGCGTAGGCAAAGTCGATGGGCGTGGACCCCGCGGGCAGGCTCATCACCTTGCCCTTGGGCGTAAAGACGAACACCTCGTCGTCGAACATATCGACCTTGAGCGAGTGTATATAGTCGTCGGCATCGGTGTCCTGCTGATTTTCAAGTAACCTCCGCACCCACTCGAACTCTTTTTCGGTGCCGCCCTCGACGTGCTGCTTATACTTCCAGTGCGCGGCCACGCCGTATTCCGCCGTCTGGTGCATCTCCCACGTGCGGATCTGCACCTCAAACGGGATGCCCTGCGAGCCGATGACCGTGGTGTGCAGCGACTGGTACATATTCGGCTTCGGCGTGGAGATATAGTCCTTAAAGCGGCCGGGGATGGGGCTGAACAGGTCGTGGATATGGCCGAGGACGTTATAGCAGTCGGCGATGTTATCCACGATCACGCGGAAGGCGTAGAGGTCATACAGCTCCTCGATGGTCTTGTTCTGCGCCCGCATCTTGCGGTAGATGGAGTAGGTGTGCTTCACGCGGCCGTAGATGGAGCCGTGGATGCCCACGGACGCCAACCGGTTCGTGATCTTGCCCTGAATGGCGTTCATAAAGCTCTGGGAGCTCTGTTCGTTTTTCTTGAGATAGTCGATGATCTGCTGGTAGCCGTCGGGGTCGAGGTACTGCAGAGAAATATCCTCCAGCTCCCACTTGATCTTCTGCATGCCGAGCCGGTGCGCCAGCGGGGCGTAAATTTCCATCGTCTCCATGGACTTGGAGATCTGCTTGGCCGGGGTCTGATACTGCAGCGTGCGCGTGTTGTGGAGCCGGTCGGCGATCTTGATGAGGATGACGCGGATGTCCTTGGACATGGCCATGAACATCTTGCGCAGATTTTCCATCTGCTGCTCTTCCATGGTGGAATACTGCACGCGCGTCAGCTTCGTAACGCCCTCCACCAGCTCCGCCACCGTCTCGCCGAAGCGGCGGGAAATTTCCTCGAAGCTGGCGTCGGTGTCCTCCAGACAGTCGTGCAGGAGCGCGGCGGCGATGGCGTCGGTGTCCAGCCCGATCTCCGCCACGATCTCTGCCACGGCCAGCGGGTGGATGATATACGGCTCGCCGGACTTGCGCAGCTGATCTTTATGCTTTTCGTCGGCGTAGCGGTACGCCGCTTCGATGACGTCCATATCCGCCGTGGGCGTATAGCGCTGCACGGCCTGGATCATGGCGCGGTAATGTTCTTCTTTGGTCTGCATGGGATCACCGGTCCTTTGCTTTTTTCAGGCGCGCGAGGATGGAGCTGCTCTCCAGATCTGCCTTGCGCCCGTCGGTGCACAGCGCGATCTGCACCGCGCCGCGCTGCGCGCGCAGGCTCAAGAGCTTCTGCTCACAGAACACATCCAGGCAGATGCGCAGCCGCCCGCAGGTGCACAGGCTCCCGGTCTGGCGCGTGATCTTGCGGCTGAGACAGCCGAGCTCGTCCAGCAGGCTCCCGTCCTGCGCGTTCGCGGCCAGATAGCGCCACACGGCCACAAAATCGTGCCGCTCCGGCAGCAGCGCCGCCGCCTCCTCGGGAAGAAGCGGCTCTGCGTGCAGGAATTTCTGATACAGCCCCTCGCCCTCGCGCAGGCTTTCGCGGTCGGTCTCACTGGGGCGGATGTCGATGAGACTCAGCTGCACGGTGCGCAGCGCGCGGTAGTCGTTTACCTGCGGGGTGAAGGCCACGTCCACCGTGTCGCCCACGGCGACGCCCGCGCGCACGGCGGTGGACGAAAAATAGATCGCGCGGAAGCTCCGCCGCCCGCGGGTAAGGCGCAGGCGCAGATGCTTGCCGCCGCCGACCTCCGACAGCTCGGTCACGGTCAGGTCGGTCATGCACAGAACGGGCCGCGGGCAGCCCGCGCCGCACGGCTCCAGCTCGTCGAGCGCGGCCACGTTCTCCAGCGTCAGCAGCGCCGGCGGGATGCAGCAGTCGACCTGCAGCGCCGCGCCGGTCGTATCCGCGCGGGCAAACGCCGCCGCGCGGGCGCAGATGGCCTCGCGGAAGGCGTCGATGTTGGCGCGGCGGATGGTGAAGCCCGCCGCCAGCTCATGCCCGCCGTAGCTTTCCAGAAGATCCGACAGCTCCGTGAGCGCCTCAAACAGATTAAAGCCCCCGTAGGAGCGCGACGAGGCCTTGCCCTTGTTGCCGTCCAGGCAGATGAGAAACGTGGGGCAGCGGTATTCCTCGGCAAGGCGGGAGGCCACGATGCCCACCACGCCCTGATGCCAGTGCTCGCTGGCCAGCACGATCGCCTCCGGCTGCCGGTCCTTGGGGAGCATGGCGGAGGCCTGCTCGTAAATTTCGCTCTCCACCTCCTGCCGGCGGCGGTTCAGGCGGCAGAGGAACTGCGCCAGCTCCTGCGCGCGCGCTGCGCTGCGCGTTAAAAACAGCTCCAGCGCGACCTGCACCTGCCCCATGCGCCCGGCGGCGTTGATGCGCGGCGCGAGCGTATAGCCGATGAGCCCCGCCGTGACGGGCGGCTTGGCCCCGCACTCGGCCATGAGCGCCGTGAGGCCCACGCGCTTTGGGTGCGCCAGCGCCTCCAGCCCGCGCGAGACCATCGTGCGGTTCTCACCCAAAAGCGGCATCACATCCGCCACGGTGCCAAGGCACAAAAGATCGCTGTATTTTTCGAGCAGCGCGGCCTGATCGCCCGCGATGGCGGCGGCGAGCTTAAACGCCACGCCCACGCCCGCGAGCATCCGCTGCGCTCCCGCGGGCTGATCGGCCCGGTGCGGGTCCACGACCGCAGCGCACTGCGGCAGCTCCAGCCTGCACTCGTGATGGTCGGTGACGACCAGATCCATGCCGTTTTTGCGGCACAGCTCCGCCTCGTCCAGCGCGGTGATGCCGCAGTCCACCGTGATGATGAGCTTCACGCCGCGGCGCTTTAAGCTCTGCACGGCGGTGGGATTCAGGCCGTAGCCCTCCTCCAGCCGGGCGGGGATGTAGCTGACGACGTTGCCGCCGCGCTCACGCAGAAACTCCGTGAGCAGGCACGTGGCGGTGATGCCGTCCACGTCGTAGTCGCCGAAGACGCAGATCATCTCCTCCCAGTCGAGCGCGCGCTGCACGCGCGCCCGCGCGGCCTCCATATCCAGAAGCTCGAAGGGGTCGGTCAGCGGCGCGTCCGCCGTTAAAAATTCGTGCGCCGACTCGGGCGTGTCATAGCCGCGGCTGCACAGCACCGCCGCCGTGATGGGGGAGAAGCCGGCGCGCTCCAGCGCGGCCGCCTGCCCCGGCTGATACTCGCGGGCAATTGCCCAGGTTCCATACTTCACTCAAATACACATCCAATATCATTGGCAGCACCGCGCAATTGCGTCCGCGCGCTTCGGCGGATCTTTTCCGCCAATTCTGCGGTTTGAAAAGCGCGAAATACACAAAGTATTCCTGCGCTTTCCAAATCTTGACTTGGCGAAAAATCTCTCGCCGAATCTGCTTGCCGAATCGCGCGGTGCTGCCCATTTTTCTCTTTTTCGGCTATTATAGCATCCTGCGCCGCATAGCACAACAAAAAATCCATCTGACCGCCAGAAAACTCGTCTGATCCGGCGCACACAGCGGCAGTTTTTGCTTCCTTTTTCCATGGAACTGTGCTATGCTGGCAGAAAAAATGACTGCGAGGTTTTTATGAAGCATCCGAAAAAGCCCGTCCGGCGGCTGTGCGCGGCGGGGCTGCTGGCCGTGCTGGCGGCGGTGGGCTGGTACGAAAACTATACCGTGCGCGTGCTGACGCAGACCATCGCGTCCGCCCGCCTGCCGGAGGGGTTTGACGGCTTTCGCATCGCGCAGATCGCCGACCTGCACGCGCGGGAGTTCGGCAAAGACAACGCGCGGCTCGTGGAGCTGGTGCGGGCGCAGAAGCCCGATCTCATCGCCCTCACGGGCGATCTTGCCGACGAGCGGCGCGACCCGGCGGCGCTGCGGCCGTTTCTGCGGGCGCTGTGCGCCATCGCGCCGGTGTATTTTGTAACGGGCAATCACGAGTGGGTGCTGCCCAAAAAGACGCGGCAGGCGATGTTCCGGATGCTGGAGGACGTGGGCGTGCAGCGGCTGCGAAACGATTTTGTCACGCTTACGCGCGGCGGCGACGCGATCGTCCTCGCGGGTGTGGACGACCCGAACGGCCCCGCCGACCAGAAAACGCCCGCGCAGCTGTTCAGTGAGATTTGGGAGGAGGCGGACGACGCCTTTGTCCTGCTGCTGGCCCACCGCAATGACGAGCTGGCGCGCTGGGCGCATCTGGGGGCGGACGTGGTGCTCTGCGGGCACGCGCACGGGGGCGTGGTGCGCCTGCCCGGCGTCGGGGGCCTTCTCGGCACGCACTATGATCTGTTTCCGGACTATGACGCGGGGCTGTATGAGGGCGGCCGGACGGCGATGTACGTCAGCCCCGGCTTCGGCGGCGTCCGCGGCCTGCCGCTGCGGCTGTGCAACCGCCCGGCGCTGTGCGTTCTGGAGCTGCGGCGGGAGCCTGCCGCGAATCCGTAAACTTTTTTTGAACATTTGTGAGGATTTGTTGCCTTTTTGTCATCCGGCACTATAATATAGCGTATCAGAAAGCACAGAAAGGCAGGATGCAGGGATGTTTGCAAGGATCGGCGACGCGCTCAGGCGGTTTTTCTCGGGGCGGTATGGGACGGACCAGCTGAACCGGTTTTTGCTGTTTGTTGCGCTCGGCTTCCTGCTGCTCGGCTGGCTCGGCGGCAAGTATCTGGCCGCATGGCTGAGCGTGTTCAACGTGCTGGCGTATATCCCGCTCATCTGGTGCATTGTCCGGATGTATTCGCGCAATTTTGCCGCCCGGCGGCGCGAGAATGCGGCGTATATGCGCTTCTGGACGCGGGCAAAGGACCGCGAGAACCGCTATTTCCGCTGCCCCCGCTGCAGCCAGACCGTCCGCGTCCCCCGCGGCAAAGGCCGCATCAGCATCCGCTGCCCCAAATGCGGCGAGCGGTTTGAAAAGAGGACATAAGGGAACAGGAAAGCCCTCCCGGCTTTGCCGGGAGGGCCTTTTTGCAGGTTTTCATTCTGTTCCGCCGTAACGTGGGCACCCCATAGCTTCCCCTGGGGGAAGCTGTCGCCGCAGGCGACTGATGAGGGCCGGGGAGCAGTTGCGTTTTGATGAGCATGCTAAGCTATATGCAAGTGCTCCCCGGCCCTCATCCGCCCCCTTCGGGGGCACCTTCCCCGAGGGGAAGGCAAGGGGTGCCTACGTTTCGTCTCTGCGTCGGGGATTCGGCAGCCATGTGCTTACTTCTTCACTATTCACTATTCACTATTCACTAAAAAAACGCCCCCGGTGGGGGCGTTTTTTCTTACTTCTGCATCCGGCGAATATCCTTGCCACGGAATTGGTAGAGCTCGTAGCTGCCCAGCAGGCGGGAGGCGGTCTGGGCGCCGTAGCGGCGGTCGAGCTCGGCGGTGGGGAGGTTGGTGGAGAGGATGGTGGCCTTATTCTCCAGCAGCCGCGTATTCACGATCTGGTAGAGCGCCGAAACGGTGAACTGCGTGGTCATCTCGGTGCCAAGATCGTCCAGGATCAGAAGATCACACGCAAAATAGCGCCGCGTGGGGTCGGGGGCATCCTCCGGGCGGCTTCCGAATCTGGCGGACTCAAAGTCCGCGAACGCGCGGATGGCCGTCTCATACGTCACGGAAAAGCCGCGGTCTGCGACCACGCGGGCGATGCACGCCGAGAGATACGTCTTGCCAAGGCCCGTCGCGCCCAGCATCAGGATCGACCCGCTCGCGGGCGAAAACGTGCGGGCGTAGTGCTGCGCGCTCTGCAAAATGCACTGCATGAGCGTGCGGGGGCTCACGCCGAGGGCGGGGTCGACCGTGTCGGGGTAGACATCCAGCCGGAAGTGCTCAAAGCGCTCTTTTCCCCCGAGGATGGCGGCCAGCTCCTTCTTCTGCTCCTGCCGGCACAGCTCGCGCAGGCACCCGCACATCACCGCGCCCACGTAGCCCGTACCGCCGCAGTCGGGGCAGATGGGCGTATCGGCCAGATCGTCCGGCGAAAGCTCGTTGGACTCCAAGATCCACGCCCGCTCCTGCTGGAGGGCGAGATTTTCCTGCTTCAGCTGCTCGATGGCCTGCTGCGTATCCCCGCCCCTTCGGAAGCACGCCGCCATGACGCGGGCGGACGTTTTGCGAAGCTGGCTGTCAATTTCGCGCAGGCGGGGCTGCGCTTCGTAGATGGCCGCGATGCGCGCGCGGTTCTGGTCGTCATGCTGCTGCCGCTCGGCGGCAAGGCGCGCCTCGGCGGCGCGCAGGACCGATTCGGAATAGGCCATGTCAGTCCTCCTTTGAAAGTTCCTTGCGGAGCATCCGCTCCACCGCCTCTTTTTCCACGCCCGACAGCTCGCCGCCGTGCCGCTGCACGGCGTTTTTCTGTGCCGCGGGGCGGGACGCGGGCTTCTGGTCGCCCGCCTCCACCTGAGACAGCGTGGTAAAGCCCTGCTCGTGCCAGCTGCGCAGGATGGCGTTGAGATACGGCCACTTGAGTGCGCCCGTGGACAGGCGCGTTTTTTCGTAGGCCTTCGCGATCACATCGTCGTCAAAGCCCCAGTCGATCCAGTCGCGGATGTATTTTTCCTCGCCCGGGGTCAGGCGCGGGCCGGTCTGCAAAATTTCGGCGATGCGCCCGGCGCGGCTCTGCCGCCGCAGCGCCTGCTGCATATAGGCCGCGGCCTGCTCCATCGTCTCGATGCCGCTGTCGGCCCAGCGGTAGGCCTCCTTTTCGATCATCCGCAGCGACGGCGCGCGCCCCGCGCCGCGCGCGCGGCTGCGCGTGACGCAGTAGTGGATGAGCATCGACACGACCTCCGGCGAAAGGCCGAGGTAGCGGTAGATGCCGAGTAGAATTTTAAGCTCCTCCGTAGACAACACCCGGCCCAGCCGCCGCTGCGCCTCACCCACGATGGTGGGGAATTCGGAGCCGCCTTCATAGGCGCGGGCAAGGTCCTGCTCGGAGTAGACCGGCGGGGCGGCGGGGGCCAGATGGGCAGGCTCCGGCTCCGGAAGAAGCCCCAGCTGCCGCAGGGTGGCGACGGCATAATCGAGCTGCCGCGCATCAAAGCGCAGCGCCGCGGCCGCAGTTTCCAGCGTGCCGCCGACGCGCAGATGCAAAAGCAGCAGCGCCGCCTCGCCGCTGCCCGCCGCGAGGAGCCGCCGCGCCTCCTGCGCGCGGATCGTAATGTCCTGAGCATCCATATCGCCGTCACCTCCCTTTTTTCGCTATTCTATCACGCCGCGGCGGCGATGACAAGCCGCGCAAAAGAAACAAAATGTTTACATCCGGGACTTTTCTTTTGCGTCCGGTTGCGCTATAATGTATCCGAATATATGCTGGCGTACTGTGCCGCCGGTTTTGATCTTACGAAAAAACGAGGAAACACTATGGAACTGCTCTGCCCCGCCGGGTCGATGGAAGCGCTGCGCGCCGCCGTGCAAAACGGCGCGGACGCGGTCTATCTCGGCTGCGGCGCGTTCAACGCCCGCATGGGCGCACATAATTTTTCCGCCGACGAGCTGCAGGAGGCGGTCGTGTACTGCCACGTGCGCGGGGTGAAGGTACACCTGACGCTCAACACGCTGGTCTCCGACCGCGAGATGGCGCGGGCGGCGGACGTGGTGCGCACGGCGGCGATTTTGGGCGTGGACGCGTTCATCGTGCAGGATCTCGGCATGGTCGACCTGTGCCGCGAGATCGCGCCGCACATCCCCATCCACGCCTCCACGCAGATGAGCATCCATTCGCTGGAGGGCGTGCAGCAGGCGCGGGAGCTGGGCTGCTCGCGCGTGGTGCTGGCGCGGGAGCTGCCGCGGCAGGAGATCGCGCACATCTGCGCGAAAAGCCCGGTGGAGATCGAAGTGTTCGTGCACGGCGCGCTGTGCATGTGCTACTCGGGGCAGTGCTATCTCTCGTCGGTCATCGGCCGGCGCAGCGGCAACCGCGGGCAGTGCGCACAGCCGTGCAGGCTCCCTTACGGCTACGGCCGGTTCGAGCCCGACCGCTACCCCCTTTCGCTGCGGGATAACTGCCTCATTGAGCGGCTTTCCGAGCTGGAGCGCATGGGCGTAGCCAGTCTGAAAATCGAAGGGCGCATGAAGCGCCCGGAATATGTGGCGGTGGTCACGAAGCTCTACCGCGCGGCCCTGAACGGCAAGCGCATCACGCCCGCCGATCTTGCCGAACTGGAGGCCGTGTTCTCCCGCGAGGGCTTTACGCAGGGCTATTACGACGGCAAGACCGGCAGCGAGATGTTCGGCAGGCGGCAGGAGGTCGAGGACAATCGCGACCTGTTCGCCGCGGCGCGCGCGACGTATGAAAACGGCGAAAACGCCCGCGTGGGCGTGCGCTTTTACGCGATGGTGCGGCAGGGCCTGCCCGCGCAGCTCGCGGTGGAGGACGGCGACGGGCACATCTGCAAGGCCGTCGGCCCCGTGCCGCAGGAGGCGATGGTCCGCGCGCTGGAGCAGGACGAGCTGCATCAGCGCATCGCCAAAACGGGCGGCACGCCGTACCGGTGCGATTCCGTGAAGTCCGTGCTCGACCCGGGCATCATGCTCCCGGCGGCGAGCCTGAACGCCATGCGGCGGGACGTGCTGGCGGAGCTGACCGCCGTGCGCGGGCGCGTGCCGGCGGTGCGCCTGGGCGCTTACAACGAGCCGCCGGCGTATGACGGCGTGCCGGGCGCGCCGCAGCTGACGGTGAGCGTCCGCTCGGAAAAGCAGATCACGCCGCGGCTGCTCGCGGCGAAGCCCGCGGTGCTGTATCTGCCGCTGGCGGAGCTGGCGGAGCACCCAGACCTTGCGCAGCGCGTGGGGCTGGAGACGCAGCTGGCCGCCATTTTGCCGCGCGTTGTGTGGAGCGGCGAAAATGCGGGCCTTGCGGAGCTTCTTAAAACGGCGTATCAGCTCAATGTGCGGCAGCTGCTCGTGGGGAACCTCGGGCAGGTGCGCATCGCGAAGGCCGCGGGCTTTGCCGTGCGCGGCGATTTTGGTCTCAACATCTACAACTCCCGCGCCATGAACTATCTGCGGCGGGAGGGGCTGGATTCGCAGCTGTTATCCTTTGAAATGACGCTGCCGCAGCTGCGGGATGTGTCCAAGGCCATCCCGGCGGAGGTCATGGTCTACGGCAGGCTCCCGCTGATGCTGACGGAAAACTGCATCATCCGCGGGCAGACCGACGCCTGCGCCTGCACCTCCAGCGCGCCGCCGCGGCTGGTGGACCGCATCGGGGAGGAATTTCCCGTCGTGCGCGACCCGGGCACGTGCCGCTCGGTGGTGCTCAACGGCAAAAAGCTGTATCTGCTCGACAAGCTCTCGTCCTTCCGCGGGATGGGCCTGTGGGCGCTGCGGCTGCAATTTACAACCGAAAACCCCGGCGAGGTGGACACCATCCTCGAAGAATACCGCCGCGGCGGCACATTTGACGCCGGCAGCTATACCCGGGGGCTTTACACCAGAGGCGTGGAATAGCGCGCCGGAAGGGGTTTACCATGATCATTCTGGCATCCGCGTCCCCGCGGCGGCAGGAGCTGCTGCGCGGGCTGGGCGTGGACTTTACCATCCGCACGGCGGATATTGACGAGCATATGGACGCGGCGCTGCCCCCCGAGCGGGAGGTGGAGCGCGTGGCGCGGGCGAAGGCCGCCGCCGCCGCAAAAACGGCGGCTGCGGACGACGTCATCATCGCCGCCGACACCATCGTGGTGTGCGGCGAGGTGCTGGGAAAGCCGAAGGATGCCGACGACGCGGCGCGGATGCTGCGGCTGCTCTCCGGCCGGGAGCACGAGGTGATGACCGGCCTGTGCGTGCGAAAGGGCGAGCGCGTGGAGAGTCTTGTCTCCCGCTCGAGCCTGCACTTCCGGAAGCTCTCAGAGCGCGAGATCGCCGCGTATATCGCAACGAACGAGCCGATGGACAAGGCCGGAGCCTATGGCATTCAGGGCCGCGCGGGCGCGTTCTGTGAGCATCTGGCGGGCGACTATTTTTCCGTGATGGGGCTGCCGGTGTGCAGCCTGACACGGCTGCTGCGCCGGTTCGGCGTGTGCGTTTTGGGCGAAAGTGAGGAGGGCGAAGCGTGAAGCGAAAATTCTGGACGCCGCGCGTCAAGGCGATCGTCGTGGCGGCGGTGGTGCTGGCGCTGCTGGTCACCATCGCGTCCGCCGTCATCACCGGGACGCCCTTTCTCACGAACGCCGTGCAGACCGTCCTCTCCCCGCTGCGCAGCGCCGTGGCCGCCATCGACCGGCAGGCCGAGCGGTATTACAACTATCTGTTCAACTACGAATCGCTGCAGGCGGAAAATGAGCAGCTGAAAAAGCAGCTGCTGGACATTCAGGAGAGCGTGCGCACGGCGGAGACGTATCAGCGCGAAAACGAGCACCTGCGCCAGCTTTTGGGGCTGAGCGAGGAGCATGAGGACTACAAATACGTGTCCGCGTACATCATTTCGTGGAATTCCTCCAACTATAAGCTGGAGTTCACCATCGCCAAGGGCGAGACGGCGGGGCTGGCCGCCGGTATGTGCGCCGTCACGGGGAACGGCCAGGTCGTGGGCCTCATCACCGAGGTGGGCGCGAACTGGGCCACCGTGACGACCATTCTCGATTCGTCGCTGGAGATCAGCGCGTCCGTCGCGTCGTCGGGCTACACGGGCGTGGTGCAGGGGACGTATCTGGCCGACGGCACGAGCGTTTTGCGCATGAACTATCTGCCCACCGAGGCGGTGCTCAAAAACAACGACCAGGTCGTCACCACCGGCTCCACCCTCTACCCCCGCGGCCTGCTGCTGGGCTATCTCACCGACGTGGGGCTGGACGAAACGGGCGTTGCCAAATACGCCACATTAGAGCCCAGCTGCCAGATCGGGCAGCTGGAGCAGATCTTTATCATTACGGAGTATGAGAATGGGTGAGCGGCCCGCACCTTCGGCCTTTTAGGGCAGCGCCGATTTGCTGAAGGCCCTTTAGCTTCCCCTCGGGGAAGCTGGCTGCGGAGCGTTAGCGGAGCAGACTGATGAGGGTCGGGGAGCAGTTGCGTTTTGATGAAACTGCAAAGCTATGTTTCAGTGCTCCCCGGCCCTCATCCGCCCCCTTCGGGGGCACCTGTCCCTACCCTCTTTGTCCCTTCGGGACATTTCCCCCTGATAGGGGGAATCGGCCCCGAGGGGAAGGCAAGGGGGTGCCTGCGATTCACCGCTGCGTCGGGGATTCGGCAGCGAGTGCTAACTTCTTCACTATTCACTATTCACTATTCACTTTTACTTCGCCGCTGCGCGGCGGCACTGGAGGTGTACAGAGTTTGCCGGATCGGTATAAGAAAATTCTGATGTGGGCGCTGTATGCCGTTTTGATGGTGGTCCTGGCGCTGCTGCAGACCGTTGTGTTCGGGCGGGTGCGGTATTTTGGGGCGAAGATCAGTCTGCTGCCGGTGGCGCTGGCGTGCGTGGCGATGCACGCCGAGCCGGAAGGCGCGGGGCTGTTCGGCCTGGTCAGCGGCCTGTGCTGGTACGCCTGCGGCGCGGACGGCGCGGGGCTGTCTATCCTCACGTTCACGGCGGTGGCGCTCGGCGTGAGCTGGCTGTGCCGGCAGTATCTGCGGCCGCAGCTGACGGCGGCGCTGATCCTCAGCGCGGCGGCGCTCCTCTTTACGCAGGGCGCGCTGGCGCTCATCCGGCTGTATCTCGGCACGCCCGGGCAGACGGGGCTGCGGGTGCTGCTCATCGGGTGCGGGCTGTCGCTCATCGCGTGCCCGCCGGTGTATCTCCTTACGCGGCGCATCCGCCGCATCTACCGCCCGCAGAAGATCTGATCTGCCCGCATTTTCCCGCAATTTGAAAGGAGCATCCCATGCAGAGGATCATCCGCTTTCGCATTTTTCTGTTTCTCGCCTTCGCGGCGGCGCTGATCGGGCTGTTCACCCTGCGGCTTTACAAGGTGCAGGCCGTGCAGTCGGACTCGACGTATATCGCAAATGACGCCGACTCCATCACCTACATGACCACGGTGGAGGCCTCGCGCGGCAATATTCTCGACCGCAACGGCAACGTCCTCATCTCGAACCGCGCGAGCTATGACCTGGTCATCATCAACTTCGTCCTCTTCAACTCCAAAGCACCGAACGAGAGCTTGCTGCGCGTGCTGGAGCTGTGCGACGAGCAGGGCATCGTCTATCAGTCGCACTTTCCCGTAACAGCCGAGCGGCCGTATACGCTGACGCTGGACGAGCAGTCGTCCACCTGGCAGGGCTACTACCGCGCGTTCCTCTCCAACCGCGACTATGACAGCGACATTTCGGCGCAGACGCTGATGAAAAACCTCATGGACGCGTACCGCATCCCCGACGACTGGACGCAGGAGCAGGCGTACAAGGTCATCAGCGTGCGCTATGAGCTGGAGCTGCGCAGCGTCCCCGGCGTGGGGCTGGAAAACTACACGCTCGCCACCGACGTGCAGGCCGAGCAGCTGGCCGCCGTGATGGAGCTGGGCGTGCCGGGCGTCATTGTGGAGGCGTCCACCGTCCGCGAGTATAACACCACCTACGCCGCGCATCTGCTCGGCTCCATCGGCCAGATGACCGCCGAGGAGTACGAGGTCTACAAGGAGCAGGGCTACGCCATGAACGCGCTCGTCGGCAAGGACGGCATCGAAAAGGCGTTTGAGGAATATCTGCACGGCTCGTCGGGCCGGAAATTCACCACCGTGTCCGCCAGCGGCGACGTGCTGAACGAATATTTTGCCGAGCTGCCGCAGCCGGGCAGCAATGTGGAGCTGACGATCGACCTGTCGCTGCAGATGACGGCGGAGGACGCGCTGGAGCGCGTGATCCTCGACCTGCGGGAAAACGGCGTGGGCCGCAAGCACGAGGGAAAGGACGCCGAGGGCGGCGCCGTCGTGGTGCAGGAGGTCAAAACGGGCGAGATCCTCGCCTGCGCGAGCTACCCCACGTTCAACATCGCGACGTATTCGCAGGATTTTAACGAGCTGAAGGACGCCGACTTCGATCCCCTCTACAACCGCGCGCTGCTGGCCGAGTACTGGCCCGGCTCCATCTACAAAATGGTCACGGCCATCGCCGCGATCGACTACGGCAAGATCGGCGAATTCTACGAGGTCACCGACAAGGGCGTGTACGACTACTACAAGGATCAGGGCTATATGCCGAAGTGCTACGTCTGGACGAGCACGCAGACCACCCATGGCACCATCAACATGCAGCAGGCGCTGCAGGAATCCTGCAACTACTACTTCTACGAGGTCGGGCGGCTGACGTACTACGCCTACGTGCAGGAGACGGGCGAAAACGCCATGGACATCGTGGCAAAGCAGCTCGGTCTCGGCGAGCACACGGGCGTGGAGCTGGTGGAATACGTCGGCTCACGCGCCAACGCCGAGACGAAAAAGTCGCTCTACTCCGGCACCGACGCCGGATGGTACGGCGCGGACGTCATTCAGGCGGCCATCGGCCAGTCCGACAATAAATTCACCCCCATGCAGATGGTCTGCTACACCTCCGCGCTGGCGAACAAGGGCGTGCGGTATAACGCCACGTTCCTAAAGCGCGTGGTGTCGTGGGATTATCAGGAGCTTCTCAAATCCCACGAGCCGACGGTGGCGAGCCGGCTGAATATGTCCGATGAAGCCATCGACTGCGTCTCCACCGGTATGCAGCTCGTGGCGACCAAGGGCACGGCGGCGCAGTATCTCGCCGATTACCCCATCCAGGTCGCCTGCAAAACGGGCACCGCGCAGTGGGGCAACGAATACGGCGGGTCTGACCACGCGTCGTTCGTGCTCTACGCCCCGGCGGACGATCCCGAGATCGCCATCGCCGTGTACGTGGAAAAGGGCGCGCAGGGCGGCAACCTCGCGAACGTCTGCATCCCCATTCTGAACGCGTACTTCTCCTCCTCCAGCAAATACGAGACCGTGCTGCGCGAAAACACCGCCGGATGACGGCGCGCGGCGCACAGGGAGCTTTTTATGACTGATCTGTCCAAAATCCGCAATTTTTCCATCATCGCCCACATCGACCACGGCAAGTCCACGCTGGCCGACCGCCTGCTCGAAGAGTGCCACACGGTCGAAAAGCGCGAGATGGCCGAGCAGGTGCTCGACTCCATGGACCTCGAACGCGAGCGCGGCATCACCATCAAGGCCCGCGCCGTGCGCCTTGCCTACCGCGCCGACGACGGGGAGGACTATGTCCTGAACCTCATCGACACGCCGGGCCACGTGGACTTTAACTACGAGGTCTCGCGTTCACTCTCGGCGTGCGAGGGCGCGCTGCTGGTGGTGGACGCGTCGCAGGGCATCGAGGCCCAGACGCTCGCGAACACGTACCTTGCCATCGACAATGATCTGGAGGTCCTGCCGGTCATCAACAAAATAGACCTCCCCGCTGCAAGGCCGGAGGAGGTCAAGCAGGAGATCGAGGACGTCATCGGCCTGCCCGCGCTGGACGCGCCCGAAATTTCGGCCAAAAACGGCATCAACATCCACGCCGTGCTGGAGGACGTGGTGAAAAACGTCCCCGCGCCCAGGGGCGACCGCAATGCGCCGCTGCAGTGCCTGATCTTTGACAGCCAGTACGACTCCTACCGCGGGGCCATCGTGTATCTGCGCGTGGTGAACGGCACGGTGCGGCCCGGCATGGACATCAAAATGATGGCGACCGGCGCGGTCTATAAGGTCGTGGAGGTCGGCTATCTGCACCCGTTCGGGATGCGCCCGGCGGACTGCCTTGGCGCGGGCGAGGTCGGCTACCTCACGGCGTCGATCAAGACGGTGTCTGACACGCGCGTGGGCGACACCGTGACGGGCGCGGAAAACCCGGCGGCAGAGCCGCTGCCGGGCTACAAGCAGGCGCAGCCGATGGTCTTTTCGGGCGTGTATCCCGCGGACGGGTCGAAATACGGCGATCTGCGGGACGCGCTGGAAAAGCTGAAGCTCAACGACGCGTCCATGAGCTACACGCAGGAGAATTCCATCGCCCTCGGCTTCGGCTTCCGCTGCGGGTTTTTGGGGCTTCTGCACATGGAGATCATCCTCGAGCGGCTGGAGCGGGAGTATAACCTCGACCTCATCACGACCGCGCCGAACGTCGTGTACCAGATCACAAAGACGGACGGCACGGAGTTGGAGGTCTACACCCCCCTCAACTACCCCGACCCGGCGGAGATCGCCGAGTCGCGCGAGCCGTTTGCGAGGGTCAACATCCTCACGCCGCCGGAGTACGTGGGCGCGATCATGGAGCTGTGCACGAACCGCCGCGGCGAGTATAAGGACATGACGTACCTCGACACCACGCGCGTGGAGCTGCACTATTCCATGCCGCTCAACGAGATCATCTACGACTTTTTTGACGCGCTCAAGAGCCGCACGCGCGGCTACGGCTCGCTCGATTACGAGCTGGAGGGCTACCGGCCGTCGAAGCTCGTGAAGCTCGACATCCTGCTCAACGGCGAGATCGTGGACGCGCTGAGCTTCATCCTCTTTGCCGACAACGCCTACGCCCGCGCGCGGAAAATTTGCGAAAAGCTGAAGGAAAATATCCCCCGCCAGATGTTCGAGATCCCCGTGCAGGCCGCCATCGGCGGCAAGGTCATCGCCCGTGAGACCATCAAGGCCCTGCGCAAGGACGTGCTGGCCAAATGCTACGGCGGCGACATCACGCGCAAAAAGAAGCTGCTGGAAAAGCAGAAGGAAGGCAAGAAGCGGATGCGCACCTTCGGCACCGTCTCCGTCCCGTCCGAGGCATTCATGGCCGTGCTCAAGCTGGACGAATAAACCGCCGTCCTCACATCGCACCCTGTAGGGGCCGATGACCCGCTCTGCCCTCTTGCGGTGTCTTACGTTTTTCGTCGTAACGTAGGGGAGGGGCTTGCCCCTCCCGCGCGGTACAACGTTACAAATCCGTATGCACCGATGCAAACACGCACGCACCCCTGTAGGGGCCGATGACCACTGTCAAGCCCAGATTGTTTACAAAATGTTCGGGATGATCCTTTACAGTTT
>CAKTXA010000033.1 GCA_934631005.1 uncultured Oscillospiraceae bacterium | reverse complement strand
GCCAGCGCCAGCGAGACGCCGGTCGTGATCGGCACGGACAGCAGGACGAACTTCACGGTGTTCCAAAGCGCCGCGCGGACGCCCACATCCTCAAGCGCCTTTGCGAAGTTTTTCAGGCCGACCCAGTTGGGGCCGATGTTGCCGTTATATTCGGTAAAGGCAAAATACAATCCCTTGCAGATCGGGACGATCATAAAAACGATCAGGCAGAGAAAGCTCGGCGTTACAAAGGCCATGCCGGAGAGATTGCTGCGGAGCGTTCTTTTGTTCATTTTGGTTTCCTCTCACAAGCGGCGGCTTGCAGACCGGCCCGATCTGCAAGCCGCCGGGTCATTTGCTATGGATCTGTTGGATTCTGAAACGCTCGTTTACTTATAGGAGTCCGCGACCTTCTGGATCTCGGCCAGCGCCTGCTCGGGCGTCTCCTCGCCGAGGGCGCAGAGCTGCTGATGGGTCTGCAGGGCCAGCTTGATCTCCGCCGCGCCGGGGCAGGAGGGCGGGAAGAACACCCAGTCGGTCTCCAGCAGATGCTTGAACTCGTCCTTCAGCGCATCCTCGGGATGAGCCGATTTGACGCAGGCAGAGTCGAAGGAGAGCACATTGCGATAGGTCAGATAGGTATCCGTGGACATGAAATACTTGACGAATGCCGCCGCAAGATCAATGTTCTTGGAAGATGCGTTGATCGCGAACGCGTCGGCGGTGTTGAACGAGCCGTTGCGCACATCGCGCAGATTGTAGATGTCCCACTCAAAGTCGACAACGTTCTTCTGCAGGGCAAGCTCATCCCAGTTGGCAGCAGACTGGCTGCAGAACAGGGCGTTGCCGAGGACGAACTCGTCGATGCAGGAGGTAGCGTCGTAGGCGACGGTGTCGATGATCTTGTCCGTGTTGAACATATCATAGATGAAGGTCATGGCCTTCAGCGCCTCCGGTGAGGTGAAATCGTAGAGTCCGTTCTCATCGGCCAGCGAACCGCCGGCCTCGTTGACATACTGGAAATAGTTGCAGATGATCGCGTTCTCATTGCCGGAGAACGGGGACGTCAGGCCCTTATAGCCGGCCGCCACGGCGGCCTTGCCGTATTCCTTCACAACATCCCACGTCAGCGCGTCGTGCGCGGGCACCTCCAGACCGAGCTCTTTGCAGAGCGTGGTGTTGAGGATGTAGCAGCGATAGGCGCAGCCGCCGGAGAACGGAACAACATAATGCGCGCCGTTCACGGCCTTGTTTTCCCAGAAGATCCAGTCGGACACGGTGTCGGCGTCGTACTTGTCCGTCAGGTCGCAGATATAGCCGTTTGCGATGTACTCATACTCGGAGCCGCCGGTGATGAACAGAATGTCAGCCGCATCCTGCGCGATCAGGTCGGCGGTCTGCTTCGGGTTCAGGTCGGCATACGCCATGAGATTGACCTCGACCTTCGCGCCGGTCTGCTCCTCAAAGGCGGGAAGGATCTTGTCGAAGAACGCGACGGTGGTCGGCTCGTCGATATGCGTGCCGAAATTTACGGTCAGGGTCTTGCCTGCATAGGGCTTTTCCGCGGCCGCGCTGGTATCGGCCGGAGCGTCGGCCTGGGCAGGGGCTGCATCGGAGCCGCTGGTCGAAGGGGCGGCGTCGTTTTTGGCGGCGCAGGCTGCAAGGCTCAGCAGCAGCATCAGCGCCAGAAGGATCGCGATTGCTCTTTTCATGGTTTCTTTCCTTTCTGTAAATGAGTTTCGGCATGTTCGCCAAAAAAATCATACAACAGCGCGGCATTCTTTGTGAATCTCTCAAATTTGACATTTCCCGCCGTGGTGCATACGCTGAAAAAAAGGTCAATTCCGCGGGACGCCCCGTTCAACTTTCGTAAGCTGCGCCGCCGGAAGCGGGCAAAAGGCCCTCCCCGCGTGCGCGCAGCAGGGAGGGTGGAAAGACCGTTTATGTCGCCGCGTCCCTTTCGGGATTCTTTTTGCGGTAATTCCCGGGCGTCTCATTTTCCAGCTTCTTAAACACGCGGATCAGGTTCATATCGCTGAGGAAGCCGACCTTCAGCGCGATCGAGCTGAGCTTTTCGTCGCCGTTGCGAATGAGGATCTTGGCCTGCTCCACGCGGGTCTTGCTGAGGTAGTGTGAGATGCTCTCGCCATATTCCTGCTTGAACACGCGGCAGAGGTAGGACTGGGACGCACCGAGGCGCTCCGACAGGATCATCAGGCTCATCTGCGGGTTGTCGTATTCCTTGCTGATGATCTCCACGACCTCGCCCGCCAGCCGCTTCTGGCCACGTTCGGCGCTCTTTGCGTCATTCGGCGCGCGGAGCAGCTTTTCAAGACAGCTGCACCATGTCTCCGGCCGCATATCGCGGAACATCTCATCCAGCGTGTGCTCCATCCCGGCCAGCTGCGGCAGGCCGTACAGCTCATAAAGCAGCGCATAGCGCATACTCAGATTGTAATTGCTGCTCTCCTCCTGCCGGAGCCTCCGGCAGATCTGCTGCAGCAGGATCTGCTGGTGCTCGATCTCGCCGTTCGCGATCGCCGCGGCAAACTGGCTGTACAGATCGTCCCGGCTCCGCCCGCCGCCGGTCCCATAGGCGGTAAAGGGCCGGCCGTTGATGACCTGATAGATCTGGCGGAACTCGCGGATGCAGGCATAAACGCTGTCAAACGGGGCCGCCGTGCCGTAGCAGTGCGTGTGGAAGGTCGTGTTCAGCTCCGTCTTGAACTGCTCCATCGTCTGGCGGCTGTTTTTATCGGCGGCGTAATTGCAGAGGAAGCAGTCGATGTTTTCCATGCGCGTCCAAAAGACCACATACTCCGAATACCCCCGCTCCGTGAGGAAATCGAACACAGCGTCCTTGCTCCGCTCGCCGCCCTCGCCCTCCTTCTGCAGGCAGAACAGCGAGAAGCCGTCGCCCTCAAAGCTCATATCATACGCCGTGCACAGAAGATCCAGCCTGCCCTCATCCAACCGGCTGGCGCGCAGCAGCTCCTTGAGGAACGAGTAGCGGACGAGCGCCCGCTGGTGGTCGAGCGCGCGGACATTTTGCAGATTCTCCTGATAGGCCCTTGCGAGAAAGCCCTCCACGGCGTCATTGAGCGTCGTGCCCTTCTCGCCGCCAAGGCGCCTGACCAGCTTTTCCACGCGCTGCTCCCGCATGCCCTGACTGATCAGCGCCAGAACGAGCCCCATCAGCGCCGCCAGGATCAGGCCGCCGCTCATAATGAGAGACAAACTGCGCAGCAGATGGTAGCTGGCCGACGTGTCAAAAAGCAGGTACAGATCCATCTTGGTCAGGCTCTCGTAGCGCATCATGGCGCTTTTGTCCCGGTCTTGCGGCCAGACCTGCTTGTGGCGCAGAGAAACAGCGTCCTGCTCCATGTCCGTATGCGAAAAAATGTGCCCGTCCTGCGTTGTGATGGCGGCAAACGCGATGTTCATCGTCTGTGTCATCTCCGACAGCAGCTTGGACAGCGCCGTGGGGCTGATCTGCAGCGCCATCGCCCACTCGCAGCTGTCCAGCGTGCTGTTGTTCGGCACGCAGGCAAAATAGTAGTACTCCGTGATCCCGCTGCAGGAATTTTCAACGGAGTAGACCTCGCCGTGCCGCCGGTCGAACACGTCGTCGATCCGCGCCTGCAAAAGCTCCGGGCTGAGCAGCATCTCCTCGTTGTTGAGCACAAAAAACTGCCGCGTCGTCAGGCTGCCGTATTTGCTGATGATCCGGTCGCGCTTGGGATAATACAGCAGAATATTCTCCGCCAGATCCATCGACGAGCAGTAGCGGTAGATGTTGGACATGAGGTTCGTCTCGATCTGGACCTCCTGCTCGTCACCCGCCCCGCTGATGTACGCCTGCGAGAGCGAAAACATATCCTTGGAATTGAGGACCTCATTGGAATAGGTCTTGATATTTTTGAACTGCGTATCCAGATTGTGCGCAACATATGCCGCCGTGCGGTCCTGCATTTTGGCGTCCTCGCGCCTTGCGATGCTTAGTGCGATGATGCAGAACCCGACGCAGACCAGCAGCGTCGCCACGACCGGGATCACATAGGAATACGCCTGCCGCAGCCGTCCTTTATAAATGTGTCGCATACTCTTTTCTCCCCTTTGCGACATATTATTGCACGAAATTGCACAAAATGTAAAGCGCAGATCTTTCCAAAACCGGCGATATTCCCGCCTCGTTCAAAAACCGTCAAGCGTGCGGCCCGGCCGCCGTCTGTTTTTGAGCATTGCATACGGCCCAGGGTGCGTATATAGTGAGAGCAGCCCGCAGCGAGCTCGGGCACGGCATCGCCCGTGCGCCAGCCCGTTTTTGCGGGAAAAACGCACAGGGAGGATCTGACCATGCGGCTTGCAACAACGATCGGGGATCTCAAAAAGTACACACACGACGGGCGCTCGTCCGCCGAGGCCGTGCGGATGTTCGAGGGCACGGGCTTTCGCTATCTGGACTATGATTTTTACAACGTCATTTTTCCCGACTCGCCGTTTTTGTCGGAGCGGTGGATGGACGATGTGACGCAGGCCGCCGAGGCGGCGGCCGCGCGCGGGATGCGCTTTGTGCAGGCGCACTCGCCGAACTATAATCCGTTTGACCCCGACGCCGACCACGAGGCCGGGATGCTCGCCACGCTGCGCTCCATCGAAGCCTGCGGGTATCTTGGCATCCCGAACTTAGTCGTCCACTCCGGCTATACCGACCGCCTGCGCTATCCGCAGGATCGTGATGAATACTTTGCGGAAAACCGCAAATTCTACGAGACGCTGCTTCCGCACGCGGAGCGCTGCAGCGTCAACATCCTCATCGAAAACAGTGCCGAGGAGAATATGCAGGGCAAGTATTACTTTATGACGGGGCAGGAGATGGCGGATTTTCTGAACTGGATCGGCCATCCGCTGCTGCACGCCTGCTGGGACATCGGCCATGCCAATATGCGCGGGAGCAACCAGTACCGGGACATCTGCGATCTGGGCAGCCACCTGAAGGCGCTGCACATTCAGGACAATTTCGGGACGTATGACGAGCACTTCGCGCCCTTTATGGGCACGGTCGATCTGGACGCCGTGATGCAGGCCCTGCGGGCCATCGGCTATGAGGGCTATTTCACCTTTGAGGCGAACAACATCCTCGCCGCCTGGGGCAACTGGCCGCACGCGCGGCGCGAGACGCCGGACCTGCCCGCGCCGCGCCGCCTCCAGTCCCCCGACGCCCCCCTCCGCATCGCCGCAGAGACCCTCCTCTACAAGATCGGCCAATTCATCCTCACCCGCTACGACTGCTTTGAGGAGTAAAGCCCGATATACAAAGGCCCCCAAAGCGGACATACGCTTTGGGAGCCTTGCTCTTTATGACGAAATCGGCTGCGGTGCGCGGCTCAGATGTGTCTTTTCAGCACCTCCAGGAACCGCTCGCAATCCGCCGGATAGATCGCGCCCATATTGGCGACCTGAAACATATTCATCTCCAGATACTTTCCCTTGCCGGGGTAGACGGTATAGCCATCCTCGGCAAGCTCCCGGACGAACTGCGTGACGTCCCTGCCCGCCGGCAGGAACACGGACGTGACCGTGTTGGACATCTGCTCCTCCGGGAGGAGGAATTTCAGTCCCATGGCGCGCATTCCATCCCGCAGGATCCTCGCGCATTTCTGATAGCGCGCAATGCGCCCGCCCAGCGTTTCACGCTCCAGCGTCCAGTCCAGCGCAGCGTCGAGCGCCCAAAACAGCGTAACGTTCGGGGTGTTCGGGGTCTGGTGGCACTTTTTTGCCATGTCATAGTGCTTGCCGAGGTTCAGATAGACGTTCTTGCCCTGCTCCGCGGGCACGCGCTCGAGCAGCTCGCGCTTTGCGCAGATATAGGCCGCGCCGGGGAACGCGCCCAGGCACTTACCGCCGACGCTGGTGCAGATGTCGATGCGGTTGTTGACGACGTCAATAAATTGCCCGGCCGCCGCACTGACACAGTCGACAAACAGGCGCTTGCCGTACCTCTCCGCCAAAAGGCCGACCTCATGCACGGCATTGATCATACCGGTGCTCGTCTCGTGGAATACCATGCACACGAAGGTGATCCTCGGGTTCTCCCGCAGCGCCTGCTCTATACGCGCAAGGTCAAACGGATTCGCCCAGCCGAACGTGAGACGGACTGTGGGAACGCGATATTTGGTCAGGATCTCATCCAGACGGCCGCCAAATTCGCCGTTGTTCAGCAGCAAGGCCATATCGCCATCCCCGAAAACGGAGCTGAGGCAGGTCTCGTTCGCGGAGGTGCCAGAGCCGGAGACTACAAGGGCCTCATAGGTGTCGTCCGCCTGGAACAGGCGCTTGATCTTCTCCTGCAGACCGGCAAACAGCGTCTCAAACTCGGGGCTTCTGTGGCAGATGTCATCGTGCATCAGCGCTTCACGGACAGGCGCTTCGACCATCACGGGGCCGGGGCTAAACAGCATGGACTTCATATTCGGTTTTCCTCCCTTAGTTTTTGTTTTCTTTTGTTTTTCTGTATTTTTCTTTCTTTTTCGTGCCGATATTAGCATCAATGTTTTTGTATGTCAATATTAGTTGTAAAATCGTCTGTGTTTTTGTTGTTATTGGTTCAATTTTTGTTGTAAAGAAAAGATTTCGGTGTACTCGAATCTAGGGATGCACATTGGCGTTTTTTCTGCTATACTGTATCTAGAGAGTCTCACCTGCGGGCAAGCCGCGGAAATACAGTAAGGCGGAATGATCATGCAGCAAATCAGACGGGAAAACATCAAGGAGCTTCTTCGCAGCACGGGCTTTGTGAATGTGCAGGAGATCGCGGGCCGGTTCGGTGTGACGGCGGAGACTGTCCGGCGCGATCTGGAGGCGCTGGAACGGGACGGGCTGGTACGCCGGATCCACGGCGGCGCCGTCAGCACGCAGCCGCTGGTCGACGAATCGGCTTACACGCTCCGGCAGCAGTACCACACCACGGAGAAACAGGCGATCGCGCGCACGGCGGCCGATCTGATCCAGGACGGCGACACGGTCCTGATCGCGCCCGGTACAACAACGCTGATGATTGCCCGGCAGCTGCGCGCGCGTGAGCGGCTCAACGTCATCACGAATTCCCTGCCGGTCGCGATGGAGCTGGCCGACTGCCCGGGCGTGCGCGTCTCCTGCCTGGGCGGGCATCTGTGCGGGGAGGATTATTCCACTGTGGGCGTCACGGCGATGCAGAATCTGGAGCTGTTCAATGCGAACAAGCTGATCATCGGCATCGGCGCGATCTCGCTGCAGCATGGGCTGACGGATTATCGCATGGATGAGTCCGCCCTGCTCCGCTTTTTCGTGCAGAAGGCAGACTGCGTGATCGGCATTGCAGATCACAGCAAATTCGGCGTGACGGCCATGTATAACATCTGCCCGGCAGAGCGGCTGACGCATCTGATCACGGATTCCGGAACGCCCGAAGAGCTTTACACGCCGTTCATGCAGCTTGGCGTGCAGGTCCACGTCGTCTACCCGGAGGACGAACCGTAATTGCAGCATATAAAAAGCGCGGAGGAACTGACCAGTTCAGTTCCTCCGCGTTTTTATCTGCGAAAACCGGATATGCAAAAATTGACCTCGCACTTGCCGCATCTTTTTCTGGACAAAAAATGAGGGTCACGAGAGATGTCCGACCAAAAACGGCCTATGTTGTTTGAAAAAGCACGCACTATAATGGTAACAGGCAACGTGTGTGATCGGCAGTGGCGGCTCTGTCTGTTTTTCGCTCACATATATGCCGACGCAGGCAACACATGGCATAAAGGAGCATTCTATGAAACGCAAGGAAGTCAAACTCGTCGTCTTTATGGGGATCCTCTATTTTGTCTGTCAGGTCTCCCGGGCGGATCTTGGCGCGGCGCTCGTCGATCTGATCGCCGATCTGCAGCTGCGGAAGGAGCGGATCAGCATCGTCCTTACCGGCGGCTATATCAGCTATGCGGTCGGCATGTTTGTCAACTCCCTGCTGGCTGACCGCCGCGATCCGCGGCGGATGATCTGCTTCGCGCTGTTCGGCGCGGCGGCGGCACACATCGGCATCCGCCTGTTCCCGGCGCTGCCGGTCATTGCGGTCCTGTGGTGCCTGTGCAGCTATTTGCAGTCGATGATCTGGCCCAGCGTTTTGAAGCTGGCCGAGGCAAATATCTCGCCGGAGCATCGCTCGTCGGCCATGAATCTCGTCTCGGTCGCGCAGCACGCAGGGTCTCTCTCGTGCTATCTGATCGTCCCCGCGGGCCTGCGCCTCGGCGGCTGGCGGGCGGTCATGCTGATCACCGCGTCGGCGTGTCTTGCCTGCGGCTTCGCGTGGACCTTTGCCCGGTTCCTCAAAAACGCGGGGCGGAACATGGTCAAAAAGGCCACGCATCTTGAGCGGATGGATCCGGACTTTATCGTGCGGACGCAGCTGCCGCTGATCATCACGATGTCGTGCCTGTGCGGCATGATCCGCGACGGCATCACGACCTGGGCGCCGGTCTACTATAACGACTCCTTCTCCGTCGCTCCGGCGACCGCCGTTTTGCTGACGGCGCTGCTTCCGGCCAGCAAGATCCTCGCCTACGCCCTCAATCCGTTCCTCTCGGCACGGATCCCAAGCTTCAAAAAAATGCTCTGCCTTCTGTACGCCACCGGCATCGCGGTCTCGGCGCTGCTGTTCGTGGCGCATCTCAGCGGGCAGATATTCGCCGCGGTCGCCCTGATGGCCGTGCTGCTCCTGCTCAACGGCGCGGCGGCGATCGTCTATATGATCCAGCTGCCGCTGGCGCTGAGCCATACGGGGCGCACGGCGAGCATTTCCGGCATTGCGGACTGTGCGTGCTATGTCGGCGCGGCCATCTCGTCGTTCCTGTTCGCCCTGATCGCCGACCGCGGCGGCTGGGGTGCGACGCTCTGCAGCTGGTGTGCGCTGTGCATCGTGATGTTCGTGATCGTGGCCGTTCAGCGGCGCATCGGCCCGGAGCCTGCCGCCGCAGAGACGGCATCCGGCAACAGCGGCGGAAAATAACTCCAAAATGCCCCCTGAACAGGGCAGAGCCCCCGGCGGGAGCCGGGGGCTCTTGTTATGCAGCCTTGTGGGATCGCTCAGCCGCAGGTGTTGCAGCCGCAGGTGGGGGTGTTGCTGCACCCGCAGCTGCACGGATTCGTGCTGCCGCAGCCGCAGGTGCGGCGGCAATTGCAGCGGCAGCAATTGCAGCAGCCACAGCCGCTGCTCGCCGAGCCGCCGGATGCGGTGGTGCTCACACCGGCCACGGCGGCCGCGGTGGACGTGGTATTACCGCTGCTGCTCGAACGGCAGCAGGGATTGCAGCAGGACTGGCCGATGAAATTCGGGAAAATGATCCCGCCGTAAACGCCGCAGGAATTACACATAGCGGATAGCCTCCAAAAAAAGATGTCACGGAGCGAAACGCTCCATGACATCTTATGACCGGATGCGACAAACGGTGCGTCTATCCGCGCGCACCGTTCGGCTGTGCCGGGCGCGGCGAACGCGGCGCAAGCGCCTGCCCGCCGCTCTGCAAGCCCCGCACGGGCGGCACGACCGGGTCGCGCAGCTCGCGGGTGACATCCGTCTGTTCCTGTTTCATAGCCTTCACCCCGGGCTTAGTGTGCGCCAGGGCGGCGGGATTATTCAGGCAGCTCCTTCATCTTTTCGCACAGCTCGCCGAAACGTTCAAGGATCTTTCCGTAATTTTCCCGCCGGTGCGGCACCATGCAGTTTGAGCAGTCCTTGATGCCGCTCTCGGTATAGCAGAAGCTGCCGCCGCACGCGCGCCCGAGCGCGTAAAGCGGGCAGTAGCAGAACAGGCAGTTGAAATTTTCCTCACTCGCGCCCTTGTGGCACGGGAAAAATTCACACTCGCGGTTCTGAAAATACGCGTAATGCTTGCCCTCCCAATATTCGGCCATCCTGATCACCTCACTCGCAGCCGCTCGATCCGTGCGGGATCGGGCGTGATATACAGCGTCCGGTAGCGGTCATACACGACCATGCCGGGCTTCGCGCCGTTCGGCTTTTTCACGATGCGCGCCTCGGTGCAGTCCACGGGGATATTCTGCCCGTTCTGCGCGCCGGAATAGTACGCCGCCAGCATCGCGGCCTCGGTAAACGTCTCGTCCGGCGGCGTCGTGCCGCCCGCCAGGATGATAACGTGGCTGCCGGGGATCTTCTGCGCGTGCAGCCAGAAGTCCGTCTTGGCCGCCGTTTTGAGCGTGAGCTGGTCGTTTTGCACATTGTTGCGCCCGACAAGGATCGTATAGCCGTCGGACGACAAAAACTCCATTGGGCGGCTGGGCGGGAGCTTCTGCTGCTTTTTGCCGCGCTGCTCGCGCAGATAGCGGCCCGCCAGCAGCTCCGCGCGGATCTCCTGCACGTCCCGCTCCGACTCGGCGCGCGACAGCGCGTCCAGCACGCTCGCGAGGTACGCCGCCTCCTGCTCGCCCGCGGCGATCTGCCCGGTGAGCACGCGCTCGGCCGTTTTGGCCTTCTGATAGCTCTTATAGAACTTTGCCGCGTTCTGCTGCGGCGAGATGGCCGGGTCGAGCGCGATGCGGACGGTCTTCATCTCGGGGTCGTAAAAATCCGTCGCGTCCACAAACGCCTGCCCGCGCGCGATGGCGTGCAGATTGGCCGTGACGATGTCGCCCATGCGGCGCAGATGCTCGCGGTCCTTCGTTTTTTCCAGCTCCATGCGCTGCGTCTGCAGCTTGCGCACGGCGCGGCTGTGGAGCGTGGTGAGCGATTTGCGCAGCGCCTGCGTCTTGCCGCGGATGCGCTCAGCGCGGTCGCGCTCGGAATAAAACCCGTCCAGCAGCTCCGAAAACGACGGCAGCACGCGGCACTCCCGCAGCGCGCCATACTGCGTGACAGGCAGGCACGTAAAGTCCTTCGGCGCGCCGCTCTCAAGCAGCAGCACCGGCTGCGGCGGCACGCTTTGCAGCGCGCGCAGCAGATCGTAGAGCTTTCCGGCGAGCTCGGCGCGCTGCGCCGCATCCAGCGCCGCAAGGTCGGTGTCCACGCTCCCCGTCAAGCGGAAGGCCAGCTCCCGGCAGACGAGCGGACTGATGCCGCCGAACGTCTCCAGCAGCCAGCTGTCAAACGTTTTCGGTTCGGTCACGGCGGCGAGCAGCGCACGCAGCGTGTCTGCGTCCGTCTGCATGGTGTCGCGCTTGCCCTGCGCAGGCGGCAGGCGGTAAAAAAGCCCCGGCAGCACCTGCCGCTGCTCCGACATTTCAAGATCCACCCGGCGCATGCAGTCGATGATGCGCCCGTCCTCGCCGCACAAAATGAGGTTCGAGTTGCGCCCTATCAGCTCCAGCACCAGCGATTTTTCGCTGCTCTCGCCGAGCTCGCCCGTACAGGCGAAGCGGAGCGTCACCAGCCGCTCCATCGGCGGCTGCGTGATCTCCAGAAGCCGCCCACCCGTCAGGTGCTTGCGCAGCAGCATGCAGAACATCGGCGGCTGCGCCGGGTTTTCAAAGGCCGCCTGCGTCAGGTGCACGCGCGGATGGTTCGGCGAGGCCGACAGCAGGAGCCTTCCCTGCGCCCCCGGCGCGCGCAGCTGCAGCAGCAGCGTATCGCGCGACGGCTGCTGCACCTTGTCCACGCGGCAGCCGATGAGCTTTTCGGCGAGCTCCGCGCGCAGCGCGGTCAAAAACAGAGCGTCAAGTGGCATCGGCGTCCTCCATCGTCTTTTCAAACAGCTCGCTCAAGCGGTCCAGCCGCCCCGCGAGATATAAGGCCCCAAACAGGCACTCCAGCCCCGTCGCCTTGGAATACTCCTCATGCGAGGCGTTTTTGGGGATGGTATGCACGTGCGCGTTGCGCCCGCGGCGGTACTGCGCCAGCTCCTGCTCATCGAGCAGCGGCAGCATCCGGTCGGCCCGCCGCGCCTGCGCGCCCGCGCAGACATAGCGCACCGTGGCGCGGTGCAGATCCTTACACGTGGCCCGGCCCGTCTCGCACAGCCAGCCGCGCACCAGCAGCTCAAACACCGCGTCGCCGCAGTGCGCCAGCCCCAGTGCGCTGATCTGCCCGATCCGTCGGGCGTCCATACTGTGGTGAAATTGATCCTGCAAAGTATCATCCCTCCGTGTGGGTGCGCTCATTCCGCCGTTTTCGGCGCGGCCTGGCGGGTGGCGGAGCGGCGGCGGCGACGGCGGCGATTGCCGGAGCGGCGGCGCGGCTTGGCCGCTGCGGTCTCATAGCTCTTGGCGGCGTCACAGTCCGGCTCATACGTCAAACGGTTCGCGCGCAGCGTGCCGTCGTCTTCGGCACTCAGCCGCACCCGCACCAGATAGGTCCCGTGCTCGGGGCAGGCGCATTTCATCATAAAGCGCTTGCCCGGCTGGCGCACCCAGCGCCCCTCGCCGCGCATCGGCTCGCCGCACACGGGGCAGCGGTTCTCCTCGCCCGCCATCGCGCCGAGCGCGGCGTGCTTGTCGGCATAGCCGCGGTACACACGGTGGTCGACGCAGCCGGGCGTCCGGTCGTTGCCGGGGTTATTCTCATGCTCCCGCTTTGCCCGCTCATAGTCCTCGATACCGCCCGCCAGATCCAGCCGCGCGCAGATGAGCGCGGTGTGATAGGCGTCGCCCAGCGCGTCGTGCGCGGGGCGGCTCGGCTCGATGTTCATCATCTCCATCGCCGTTTTCAGCGCCCGCTGCGGCATCATACCGTCGGTCTGCACGTTGAAGATCAGCTGCGCGTTATACCACCGGCTGACCCAACTGCTGTCCAGCGCGTGCAGCGCGAGATTTTCCTTCAGCAGCACAATATCGTCAAAGCCCCAGGTGAGGAACACGCAGTCCTCCCCGCACCAGGCGCGAAAGCGCTCCATCGCCTCGGGAAAGCTCACGCCCTCGGTGCGCAGCCGCGCGTCCTTGATACCGGTGAGCTTGCTGATCTTGCTGTTCATTTTCTTAAAATACTTCGGCCGGATCAGGATCTGGAACTCGTCGGCCAGCTGCCGGTCCTGCGTCATGCGCACCGCGCCGATCTGCACGATCTCGCCCCGGATGGGCGACGGCAGCGGCTGGCGGGCGGCGGACGACCCCGGCCACGCCTGATTCCACTCCATGTCCAAAATGATATACTGCATACGAAACGCTCCTTGATTCATTCCGTATTATCGTATCACAATCTATAGCCGGTGTAAATCTTTTTCCCGCGGGACGGGCACATTTCGCGCCGCGGCGGCATAGAATGCCGGGAAAAATGAGCGGAAAGGCGGCAGGAATATGCCATTTTTGTTTTTAAGTCCCTCCACGCAGTATTTTAACCCCTACGTCACCACCGGCAATGAGCAGCTCTGGATGAACCGGCTGGCGGACGCCATGGAGCCGTATCTGCACGCGAGCGGCGTGAACGTCACCCGCAACGACCCGAACGGCAGCGCCGCGGCGTCCATCCGGCAGTCGAACGCCGGGAGCTACGACTTCCATCTGGCGCTGCACTCCAACGCCTCGCCGGAATCGCGCGCGGGCCAGACACGCGGCGTCGACCTGTATTACTTCCCCACCAGCGAGGCGGGGCTGCGCATGGCGAACATTCTGGCGGATAATTTGCGCCCGATCTATCCCCTGCCGGACCTCGTTCGGGCGCTGCCGACCCTCACCATCGGCGAGGTGCGGCGCACCCGCGCGCCGTCGGTGCTGGCGGAGCTGGGCTACCACGACAACGTGGACGACGCGAACTGGCTGACGGAAGATCTGGAGGCCATCGCCGCCGCGCTCGCCGAGGGCGTGACGCAGTATTTCGGGCTTCCGTTCGTCGCGCCGGGAACGCCGCAGGCGGGCATGGTGCGCACCGGCGGCTCATCCCTCAACCTGCGGGAATACCCGCTCATGGACGCGGCGGTGCTCGCCGAGCTCCCGAACGGCACAGCCGTCACAGTGCTGGGCGGGTACGACAGCTGGTACACCGTGGAATATGACGGCCTGTACGGCTTCGCCGCCGCGGCATATATTGCGCTTGACAGCCCGACTTGACACGGACTATATAATAGTAGATGAACCAAAGAAAACGGAGTAGAACGCATGAAAAAACGAATTTTCCTCCCGGCGCTGCTGCTGGCGGCGCTGCTGTGCGGCTGCGCCGGGAACGCAAATACGAAGCCCGCGCAGAGCGGCATCGTCTGCACCACGCAGCAGCTCGCGGGGCTCACCGAGCGCCTGCTCGCGGGCACGGCGGCGGAGCAGACCGCGCCGGTCGCGAGCGTCGTGTCGGAGCCGGTGTCGTGCCTGCACGACTACACGCTCAGTGTCCGACAGATGCAGCTGCTGGAGGGCGCGGCGGTCGTGATCGAGTCCGGCCTGGGGCTGGAGGATTTTATGGACGACGCGCTGAGGGCCGCCAGCTGCCCGCGCATCACCGCGTCCGCGGGCGTGGCGGCGCTGCCGTCGGATGAAAGCCCGGACGAGCCCGACCCGCACATCTGGCTGGCCCCCGCGAACTGTGCGCAGATGGCGCGGAACATCGCGGAGGGTCTTGCGGAGGTCTATCCCGATGACGCCGCGCGCCTGCGCGAAAACGCGGAGGACTACGCCCGCGAGATGGACGAGCTGCAGACCTACGGCGCGCAGACGCTCGCGAACCTCTCCTGCCGCAAGCTCGTCACGTTCCACGACGGCTTCTCGTATTTTGCCGACGCCTTTGACCTTGAGATCGCCGCGGCGATGGAGGTCGAAGCGGGCAGCGAGCCGTCGGCAAAGGAGCTGGAGGCCGTTGTGGCCGTTGTGCGTGAAAACGCCATCCCCGCCGTCTTTTCCGAAACGAACGGCACGCAGGACGCCGCCGCGCTCGTCGCGCGCGAGACCGGCGCGGGCGTTTTTGTGCTGGACATGGGCCTGTCCGACCCCGACGCCATCCGGAAGAATATCGACACAGTAAAGGAAGCGCTGCAATGATCTATAAACACAGCCACACCGGCGACTGCGAGCACGCCTGCTGCCTGCGGGTGGAGGATCTGTGCGTGCAGGCGGGCGGCAGCCCGATCCTCTCGCACATCGACCTGCATATGCACTGCGGGCAGATCGTGGCGCTCATCGGCCCGAACGGCGCGGGCAAATCCACGCTCATCCAGTCCATCCTCGGCCAGCGGGAGTACAGCGGAAAGATCACGTTCCACGACGCGAGCGGGCGGCAGACGAAGCTGCGCATCGGCTATGTGCCGCAGAGCCCGCGCTTTGCCCCGGGCGACCCCATCAGCGTGCTCGACCTGTTCGCCTGCTGCATGAGCAGGCGTCCGGCGTTCCTCCGCCCCACGCGCGCCCTGCGCGAGACTGTGCTGCGCTGCCTTTCGAACGTGCACGCCGAGGCGCTCATCGACAAGCGCGTCGGCACGCTCTCCGGCGGCGAGCTGCAGCGCGTGCTGCTGGCGCTGGCGCTGGAGCCGATGCCGAATATGCTCATCCTCGACGAGCCGCTCTCGGGCGTGGACGTGGAGGGCATGACGCTGCTGATGGATATGCTCGACGAGATCCGGCAGAAATTTGACCTTTCGATCTTGATGACCACGCACGATTTTTCCATGCTCGAGCGCTACTGCGACCGCGTGGTGCTCCTGCGCGGGCACATTTTGCGGCAGGGCACGCCGCTGGACGTGCTGAACTCGGACGAATTCGCCGAGGCATTCCACATGACGGGAGGCGGCGCGGTATGAATATCTGGTATGCCCTGTGCGACTGGACGGGCGCGGGATTTTTGCAGATGACGTTTATGAAAAATGCGCTGCTGGCCGTGCTGCTGCTGGCGCCGCTGTTCGGCCTGCTGTCCACGATGATCGTCACGGGCAAGATGAGCTTTTTCTCCGACGCGCTGGGCCATTCCGGCTTTACCGGCATCGCCATCGGCGTTTTGTGCGGCGCGGCGTCGCCCATGGCCTTTGCCGTGGGGCTGGCGGTGCTGCTGGCGCTGCTGTTTTCCTACGTGCGTGCGCGCACGAATCAGGCAGCCGATACGCTCATCGGCGTCTTTTCCTCCACAGCCGTGGCGCTGGGCATTTTCATCGCCACGCTCGGCGGCGGCAGCTTTACGAAGTTCAACCGCTACCTCATCGGAGACCTCCTGTCCGTCACCCCGGCGGAGCTGGGGCTGCTGGCGCTGGTACTGCTGGCGGTGGTCGTTTTGTGGGTGCTGGCGTCCAACCGGCTGGTGCTCACGGCGGTGCACCCGCAGCTGGCAAGCTCGCGCGGCATCTCCTGCCGCCGGTATGAGACGCTGTTTACCGTCTGCATCGCCGTGGTCGTCACGCTCGCGATGAGCTGGGTGGGGCTGATGGTCATCAACTCCCTGCTTGTCCTCCCGGCAGCCGCGGCGCGCAACGTCGCGCGGAACCTGCGGCAGTATCATCTCATCTCCGTCTGCGGCGCGCTCGCGTGCAGCCTCGCCGGCCTGCTCACAGCCTACCACCTCGGCTGCTCCGCCGGCGCCACCGTCGCTTTGTATCTGGCCCTCTTCTTCGCAGCGACCTTCTGCCTGCGCAAAAAAGCAGCATAAACAGCTTGCCCGCGGCCAACGCCGCGGGCGATTTCAGGTAATGGGTAAAAATGGATCGTGAAGAAGTGACGATTTCGTCGTAACGTAGGGGAGGGGCTTGCCCCTCCCGCTGGTACGCGCCATCGTTCCTTTGCCGCAGTGCCGATTTGCTGGAACCCCTTGGCTTCCCCTGGGGGAAGCTGTCTGCGGAGCGCAGCGGAGCAGACTGATGAGGGCCGGGGAGCAGTTGCGTTTTGCTGTGCATGCAAAGCTATGTTTCAGTGCTCCCCGACCCTCATCTGCCCCCTTCGGGGGCACCTGTCCCTACCCTCTTTGTCCCTTCGGGACATTTCCCCCTGATAGGGGGAATCGGCCCCGAGGGGAAGGCAAGGGGGGCATTCCGCCCGCCGGTGCGTGCAAAATCCACAGCTGCCTCCCAACGGGAGGGGCAAGCCCCTCCCCTACATTACGACTAATAACGTCACAGCTCAGGTCACTCGCCCGCATTCTGCGTATGCCACAGCCCCGCGTAAATGCCGTTCTTCCTCAGCAGCTGCTCGTGGCTGCCTTCTTCGGCGATGCGGCCGTCGGCGATGACGTAGATGTGTTCGGCGCTGCGGATGGTGGACAGGCGGTGGGCGATGATGAACGTGGTGCGGTCCTTCGCCAGCGCGTCAAAGGCCGACTGGATCTTCGACTCCGTCAGGCTGTCCAGCGCGCTGGTCGCCTCGTCCAGAATGAGGATGGGCGGATTTTTGAGGAAAATGCGCGCGATGGAGATGCGCTGCTTCTGCCCGCCGGACAGCAGCGTCCCGCGCTCGCCCACGTAGGTGTCAAAGCCGTCAGGCATGGCGAGGATGTCGTCGTAGATCTCCGCCTGCTTCGCCGCGGCGACGATCTCGTCCATCGTCGCGTCCGGGTGTCCGTAGCGGATATTTTCCAGAATGGAATCGGCAAACAGGAACACCTCCTGCTGCACGATGCCGATGTGCTCGCGCAGACTCTTCTGCGTGATGGCGCGCACGTCGCGGCCGTCGATGCGGATCGCGCCGCCCGTCACGTCGTAAAACCGCGGCAGCAGCTGGCAGAGCGTCGACTTGCCGCCGCCGGACGGGCCGACGATGGCCACGGTCTCGCCCGGGCGCACGCGCAGGCTCACGTCGTGCAGCACGTCCAGCTCCTGCTCATACGAAAAGCTCACGTGGTCGATCTCGACCTCGCCGCGCACGGTGTCCAGCACCGCCGCGTCCGGCGCGTCCTGCAGCGTCGGCTCGGTGCGCATGACGTCGATGAAGCGCTGCAGCCCCGCCGTGCCGTTTGCGAACAGCTCCGAGAAGTTCGCGAGCTTGCGGATGGGGTTCACAAACGTGGTGATGTAGAGCGAGAACGTGATGAGGTCGGTATAGTCCATCCGGTCCTGCATGATGAGCGCGCCGCCGACGGCGATGACGCAAACGGACAGGATGCTCACAAAGAACTCCATCATGGCGTTAAAATAGCCCATTTCCTTGTGAAAAACGCGCTTGGAGCGCTTGAAAACGTCGTTGGAGGCGCGGAATTTATCCTCCTCCAGCGCTTCATTCGCAAACGCCTTGGCCGTGCGCATGCCGGACAGGCTCGACTCGATGTCCGCGTTGATAACGCCGACCTTCTGCTTGACCTGCCGCGACGCCTGCGACATCGCGCGCCTGCGCGCCATGATGACCAGCACGAACACCGGGATGATGACCGCCACCACCAGCGCCAGCCGCCACTCGATGGTGAACATGATCGCGAGCGCGCCCACGATCGTCACGCCCGAGATGAACAGATCCTCCGGCCCGTGGTGCGCCAGCTCCGTGATCTCAAACAGGTCGCTCGTGAGCCGGCTCATCAGCTGCCCCGTGCGGTTGTGGTCGTAAAAATCAAAGCCCAGCACCTGCATGTGCGAAAACAGAGCCTCGCGGATGTCGGCCTCCACGCGGATGCCGAACGTGTGGCCCCAGTAGCAGATGACGTAATACAGCAGCGACCGCACGATATACGCCCCCACCACGACGGCCATCACGGTAAAAAACGCCGCGAACGCCCGCTCCGGCAGGAGCCTTGTCATGCACCAGCGCGAGACGAGCGGATAGGCCAGGTCGATGAGCGCCACGATGAGCGCACAGACCATATCCAGCGCGAACAGGCGGCGGTGGCGCTTGAAAAAATGCAGAAAGATCGACAGCGTGCTTTTGCGCTGATAGTCGCGGGTGGTCATAGTGCTCCTCCTGAAAACGCGGCCGGTCAGGCCGCTGTGCTGCTGCTATCATACCGGCCCGCGCGCCGCTTTGCAAGCCCTGGTTTGCAAAATCGCCCCGTCCGTGCTAGAATTTTCGCAGAAAAGATGAGGTGATGCGGATGCTCGATATTCTCTATCAAGACGCGCAGATCGTCGTCTGCCGCAAGCCTGCGGGCGTTTTGTCGCAGGGCGAGGGAGCGGATGCGATGCCCGCGCTGCTGCGCGCGCAGTGCGGCGGTGAAGCTTACCCCGTGCACCGGCTCGACCGCGTGAGCGCGGGCGTGATGGTCTATGCCCGCACGGCAAAGGCTGCGGCGGCCCTCAGCGCGTCGGCACAGAGGGGGCAGTGGCAAAAGGAATATCTGGCCGTGCTCACCGCCCCGCCCGCGGAGCCGGCGGGCGTTTTGGAGGATCTTCTGTATTTTGACCGCGCGCGGGACAAGAGCTTCGTCTGCAAGCGCCCCCGCGCGGGCGTGAAGGCCGCAAGGCTTTCCTATACGCTCGTTGCCACAGCAGTCGATGGAGACGCACAACGCGCGCTCGTGCGCGTGCGGCTGTTTACCGGCCGGACGCACCAGATCCGCGCCCAGTTTTCCGCCCGCACCCTTCCCCTCCTCGGCGACGGCAAATACGGCGGCAGCGACAACCGCTGCAAGACCGCCCTTCTCTCCGCATCCCTGCAATTTCCCCACCCCGAGACCGGCGAAACGATGCAATTCGAGATCGACCCGCCAAATGAATTCCCGTGGACGCTGTTTGCGTAAGCATATTTAAGGGCAAATTCCCCATCTCTTGCCCATACCGATCTCTTAGTCGTAACGTAGGGGAGGGGCTTGCCCCTCCCGCGCAGAAAAATATCGCAAATCATGCTGCACCCCGGCGAATTCGTACAATCCACCGGTCATGCCGTAGGGGCAGGGTTCTACCCCGCCTGCGCAGGACGCAATTGCAAATTCGCAGGCACCGTGGCGCATTCGTACAATGTTTTGTAGGGGCGGACGACCCTGTCCGCCCGTTGGGTATCAACGAATTTGCCGATAGGTTTCGTAAAACCGCGGGTACCTACCGCGCGGGAGGGGCAAGCCCCTCCCCTACATTACGACGATGAGTCGATAAGTACGGTGGTGGTCGATTGGGTGCGAGAGGAGTAGAACCCCTCCCCTACGTCCAAATAAGGGGTGCGGCGTGCGGGCCGATGTGGTCATCGGCCCCTACAAACCTCTTCGCGATTCGCTTTTACCTTTTACTTAAAAACCGCGCCCCGGGCCGGGGGATCCGGCTCGGGGCGTGGTGTTATCCTTTGTCCTTAAAAAACAGCAGCGAGAACCAGGTGACGATGTTGCCGTTGAAGAAGTCGAGGCCGCATTTTTCGGCGAGGTCGGTCGCGAGGATGCCGTGGCTCTCGATGCAGGGGAACATCCGCTCGGGGTGGCGGCAGGGCGCATCCGGCCAGGCGCAGTGCTCGCACACGGCGCAGGCCTCGGTGGACAGCACCATCACCTGCTGCTCCTGCGCGCGCAAGAGCGCCGCGACCTGGTGGGCGATGGCCTCATGCGGGGCGCGCGTGGCAAGTGTCTCGTCGATGTTGGCGATGTCGCTGACCTCCGTCACCGTGGTGATGACGAGCGCTTCGGGAAAGGCCAGGCACCGCTCGCGGCATTCGGCCACGGTGCCCACCGCGGGCGGGCAGGCCCAGGTGGTGTTATACATCGGGCATTCCTGCTCGCAGATCGTGCGCACCCGCTCGGTGAACACAAGCTCCTTCGTGTCGATATACGCAAACTGAAACAGCGGCAGCTCCGCCAGTTCCTTTTCCAGCCGCTCCCGATCCAGCATCACCGCCGCCTCCTTTCGTATATTTTTATTGTACCCAATTCGGCACGGCGCGTCAACCGGCGGCACGTAAAAAGATTGCGCGCAGTGCCGGTGTGTGAGAGCACTGCGCGCGATTCATGCGGCTTGCGCCGCGCGAAATTATGTGATATACTGTTCTTCAGTATATCAGCAGCTGCCTGGATGACAAGCAACAACTTTTTACAGCGACAGCTTACCGCACGCGCGGGGAATTGTCACCCTACCGGCTGTTCCGGCGGGTCAATTTTGGTGAGAGATGCACTCTACCGGCAGTAGAATTTCCAGTAATAGCAAGGCTTTTGGGAAGGAGCGGGTCTGCTTGAAGGTTGAAGAGACAAGCATGCGGCGGACGATCGCAAAAAATATCACAGCCTACCGCAAGGCCCATCACGATACGCAGATGGACCTGGCGGAAAAGCTGAACTACTCGGATAAATCCGTCTCCAAGTGGGAGCGCGGAGAGAGTCTGCCGGATGTGTTCATTCTGGCGCAGATCGCCGATCTGTACGGCGTGACGGTGAGCAACCTCATCGGCGAGGTGGAAGCGCCGAAGAAGTCCAAGCCGTATTACCATCTGTTCATTTACCTTTTGTCGGTGGCGATCGTGTTCGTGCTGGCGACGATCTTGTTTACGGCGTTCGCCATCGCGGAGGTGCCGTTCCCGGCGTGGATGTTCTTTGTGTACGCGGTGCCGGTGGCGGCGATCGTGTCGATCGTATTTACGAGCCTGTGGTGGGGCATCTGGCAGCAGACGGCGTCGATCACGGTGCTCATCTGGACGCTGGGCGTGTGCCTGTTTTTGTCGTTCCCGCAGGTGGGGAACCTGTCGCAGATCTTCATCGTGTGCGCGGCGGTGCAGGTGCTCATCATTCTGTGGGAGCTGTTCCGCGTGTTCCGCAAAAAATAAATGCAGTTCCGGGCGCAGCCGACGGGCCGCGCCCGGTTTTTGCGCAAATATCGGGGGATGTATCTTGAAAGCGCGGGAAAACTGTAGTATAATATGTCATTATTTTGAGAAGAAGGAGTCTTACCATGAGCAAAGTCGCAATTCCTGCCGGGTACAAAGCGCCGCTGAGCGTGTATGAGCTGCAGCGCGCCATCGAATTTATCAAGAGCAATTTCCAGGTCAATCTCGGCAATGCGCTCAATCTGCGCCGCGTGTCCGCGCCGCTGTTCGTGGACGAGAACTCCGGGCTGAACGACAACCTCAACGGCTACGAGCGCCCGGTGAGCTTTGACATCCCGGACGTCGGCGCACAGGCGCAGGTGGTGCATTCGCTGGCCAAGTGGAAGCGCCTGGCCCTTAAGCGCTACGATTTTAAGCCCGGCAAGGGTCTGTTCACCGATATGAACGCCATCCGCCGCGATGAAGAGGTGGATAACCTCCACTCGGTCTACGTCGACCAGTGGGACTGGGAAAAGGTCATCACCCGCGAGGACCGCAATGAAGCGTATCTGCGCCGCACCGTGCGCGACATCGTGGGCGCCGTGTGCGAGACGAACGACGCGCTTGGCATCGCCTTCCCGAGCCTGCACACGAAGCTCGAGCGCGAGGTGTATTTCATCACCACGCAGGAGCTGGAGGACAAATACCCCGGCCTCACCCCCAAGGAGCGCGAAAACGCCATCGTGCGCGAGCATCACACGGTGTTCCTCATGCAGATCGGCGGCAAGCTCCGCTCCGGAAAGCCGCACGACGGCCGCGCGCCGGACTATGACGACTGGGCGCTCAACGGCGATATTCTGATGTGGAACCCCGTTCTGGAGTGCGCGTTCGAAATTTCGTCCATGGGCATCCGCGTGGATGAGGTGTCGCTGGCGGAGCAGCTGAAGCTCGCCGGGTGCGAGGAGCGCCGCGAGCTGCCGTTCCACAAGATGCTTCTTGCCGGCGAGCTGCCGCTGACCATGGGCGGCGGCATCGGCCAGAGCCGCGTGTGTATGCTGATGATCGGCACGTGCCACATCGGCGAGGTGCAGTCCAGCCTGTGGGATGAAAACACCCGCAAGACCTGTCAGGATGCAGGCATCCTGCTATTGTAATTATCCGCCCCCACCGGGCGCTTTGAAAAGAGGAGATCAATATGGAACAGCTCATCCCCGTTCGTTCCCTGTTTCAGGATACCGCCGCGTATGACGGCAAGACCGTGCAGATCGGCGGCTGGGTGCGCAACCTGCGCGCCAGCAAGAATTTTGGCTTTATCGTCCTGTCCGACGGCACGTATTTTACGCCCGTGCAGGTCGTGTACGGCGCGGAGCTTGCAAATTTCGCCGAAATTTCCAAACTGAACATCGGCGCGGCTGTCATCGTGACCGGCACCGTCGTGCTCACGCCCGAGGCCAAGCAGCCCTTTGAGATCCAGGCGGCTTCCGTCGCGGTCGAGGGCCCGTCCACGCCCGACTTCCCCATCCAGCCCAAGCGGCACTCCATGGAGTATCTGCGCACGGTCACGCATCTGCGCGCCCGCACGAATACGTTCCAGGCGGTGTTCCGTGTGCGCAGCGTCATCGCGTTCGCCATCCACAGGTTCTTCCAGGAGCGCGGCTTTGTGTATGTGCACACGCCCATCATCACCGCCTCCGACTGCGAGGGCGCGGGCGAGATGTTCCAGGTGACGACGCTGGACCTCAATAACCCCCCGCGCACGGAGGACGGCGCGGTCGACTACTCCAAAGACTTTTTCTCGAAGCCCACGAACCTGACCGTGTCCGGCCAGCTCAACGTGGAGACGTTCGCCATGGCCTTCCGCGATGTGTACACGTTCGGGCCGACGTTCCGCGCCGAAAATTCCAACACCACCCGCCACGCGGCGGAGTTCTGGATGATCGAGCCGGAGATCGTGTTTGCCGACCTCAGCGACGACATGAAACTCGCCGAGGATATGCTCAAATACGTCATCGCCTACACGCTGGAAAATGCCCCGGCGGAGATGGAGTTCCTGGGCCAGTTCGTGGACAAGGGGCTGCTCGACCGCCTGCACCACGTGATGACGTCCGACTTCGGCCACGTCACCTACACCGAGGCCGTGAAGCTGCTGGAGCAGCACAACGACAAATTCGACTACAAGGTATTCTGGGGCTGCGACCTGCAAACCGAGCACGAGCGCTACCTCACCGAGCAGATCTTCAAGCGCCCGGTGTTCGTCACCGACTATCCCAAGGAGATCAAGGCGTTCTACATGAAGCTGAACCCCGACGGCAAGACCGTTGCGGCGATGGACTGCCTGGTGCCCGGCATCGGCGAGATCATCGGCGGCAGCCAGCGCGAGGACGACTACGACACGCTCATGCAGCGCATGAAGGAGTCCGGTCTGAAGCCCGAGGACTACAAGTTCTACCTTGACCTCCGCAAGTACGGCACCGCGCGCCACGCAGGCTTCGGCCTTGGCTTTGAGCGCTGCGTCATGTACCTCACCGGCATGGGCAACATCCGCGATGTGCTCCCCTTCCCGCGGACTGTGAATAACTGCGAACTATAAGCAAACGAGAGAGCCTCTGACCAATTCAGTCAGAGGTTCTTTTTTGGCGATTTTCACGATTTTTACAGGGGATATTTACATATTATTCACAATGCATCGCTATACTGTGAGCACAAAATGAAGGCAGCACCGCACAATTCGACAAGCAGATTCGGCGAGAGATTTTTCGTCAAGTCAAGGTTTGAAACGTGCAGGAATACTTTGTGTATTTCGCACGTTTCAAACCGCAGAATTGGCGGAAAAGATCCGCCGAAGCGCGCCGACGCAATTGTGCGGTGTTGCCTAAAATGTAATTAAAGGGGCAAAGGGCCATGGCGGAAGCAGCAGGGGTCAAAAAGAAGAAAAAGGTCAAAAAGCGCTGGTTCGTGATCGGCGGCGTGGTGCTGGTGATCGCGGCGGTGCTGATCGTACCGGGGCTGCTCGGCGCGGGGAAGGCGTCGGCGGTGCTGCGCCTGAGCGACACCACGCTCGTCAGCCGCACGGATCTTCGCAGCACCATCTCCGCAAACGGCACCGTGGAGAGCGCGGACGCGACGAATGTCTACTCCACGCTCGCGCTGCCGGTCAAGAGCGTGGCGGTGGAGGTCGGCGACTATGTGCACGCGGGCGACGTGCTGGCGGAGCTGGACGGCGAGAGCGTGGAAAATCAGATCAGCACGCAGCGCGCCAGCCTGTCGACCGCGCAGGCAGCGGGCGGCGCGCAGCTCAAAAGCGCGCAGGACAGCTACAACACCTTCAAGCAGTCGCTCGACGACGGGCTGAACGCGAGTTTACTTGCCGCGCAGGCGCAGGTCGACTCGGCGAAGGACGCGTATGAAAAGGCGCAGACGGCGCTGGAGCGCTACGCGCAGTCGCTGGACGACGGCGAGAACACGTCCCTTCTCAGCGCCGAAAACGCCCGCGCGCAGGCCGCGAGCGCGCTGGAGAGCGCCGAAAACGCGCTGGACACCGCGCAGTCGGCGCGCGACACGGCAGCACAGGCATTGGCTGACGCAGGCAATGCGCTGGCCACCGCGCAGGAGGAGCTGAAATCGCTGGAGGCAGGCTCCGCGGAATACGCGCAAAAGCAGCAGCAGATCGACGGGCTGCAGCTGGCATATACGCAGGCGCAGAGTGCCTATAACACCGCCGATGCGCAGTGCGATACGCTCGAGCAGCAGGTGGACACGGCAGCGGATGCCTACCGGCTGGCAAAGGCGTCGTACCGCGCCGCCGAGACCGGCACGGACAACGCTCTGAGCGATTATGAGGACGCCGTGCAGTCGGCAAAGGACGCCTATGACAAGGCGGCCAAAAATCTGGAGTCCACACAGCAGGCGGTCGGTGGGCAGCTGGAGAGCTATCAGAACGCCGTGCAGTCGGCGCAGGCCGGGGCCAGCACCGCCGTCACGCAGGAGTCGATCGCGCAGCTGGAAAAGCAGCTGGAAGACGCCACCATCACCGCCCCCTGTGACGGCACGGTCACGGCCGTTTATGCAAGCGTCGGCGCAGGCGGCAGCGGGCTGCTGTTCGTGATCGAGGATCTGGACGATCTCGTCATCAAAACGACCGTCAAGGGCTATGACATCGGCAAGGTCGCCGTCGGCCAAAAGGTCGCCATCCGCTCGGACGCGACGGGCGACGAGGAATTTGACGGCTCCGTCACCACCATCGCCCCCACGGCGCAGAAAAACGCCTACGGCGTGACGAGCGCCGCGGGCAGCGACGCGTTGTTTGACACCGAGGTCGCCGTCGAGAGCGCCGATACCGGGCTTCGCATCGGTCTGGAAGCGCAGCTTGATTACATTCTGGAGGAAACCAAGGATGTTCTGGTCGTGCCGTATGACGCGGTGTATCAGAATGACGGCGGCCAGTCCTGCGTGCTGACCGTGGAGGACCTCGGCGGCGGCAAATATACGCTGCACGAGGTGCCCGTTGAGACCGGCATGGACGACGATCTGGACATCGCCGTCACCGGCGACGGCATCGCCGAGGGCGTGCGCGTGGTGCACGCGCCGGATAACTACCGGCTGCTCGTCGGCCAGACGCTCACCGCGGCGTCCCAGCAATACGAGATGTGGGCGGGGATGATGGGATGAGCGAACAAAAACAGCTGATCCGGATGCGCGGCATCTACAAGCGCTTTAACGTCGGTCTTGAAAACGAGCTGGAGATCCTGCACGGCATCGACCTGGACGTGCGCGAGGGCGAATTTGTGTCCATCGTGGGCGCGTCCGGCTCGGGAAAGTCCACGCTGATGAACCTCATCGGCGCGCTCGACCGCCCCACCGAGGGCAGCTACTGGCTGGACGGCACGGTCATTGAGGACGCGGACGACCGCGAGCTGTCCGCCATCCGCAACCGCAAGATCGGCTTTGTCTTTCAGAATTTCAACCTCATCGGCCGGACGAACGCGCTGCGAAACGTGGAGCTTCCGATGCTCTACGCCGGGGTGCCGCAAAAAAAGCGCACCGAGCGCGCGAAGGCGCTTTTGGACATGGTCGGCATGTCTGACCGCATGACGCACCAGCCGAACGAGCTGTCCGGCGGGCAGAAGCAGCGCGTGGCCATCGCGCGCGCCATGGCCAACGACCCCGCCATCATTCTGGCGGATGAGCCGACTGGCGCGCTGGACAGTAAAACCGGACGCATGGTCATGGACCTGTTCCACCGGCTCAACCGGGAGCAGGGCAAGACCATCGTCCTGATCACGCACAACCGGGAGCTTGCCATGGAGACGCAGCGCGTGCTCACCATGTGCGACGGCGTGCTCAGCGAGGAGGCGGCCTCATGCGTCTGATGGAAAATTTACGCATCGCCCTCGAGGGCCTGCGCGCGAATAAAATGCGGGCGCTTCTGACCATGCTCGGCATCATCATCGGCATTGCCGCCGTCATCGGCATCCTGACCGTGGGTGACGGGCTGTCCAACACCATCACCAGCCAGATGAGCAGCTTCGGCGCGTCCACCATCTCGGTGGCTCTGCAGCAGAAAACGAGCCAGCTCGACATGAGCGATCTCAGCACCATGATGAGCCAGCCGGAGGACGGCGACCTCATTACAGACGAGATGATCGAGCAGATGCTCGCGCGCTACGCGGCGGACATTGAGGCCGTGGGCCTGACGGAATCCGTCGGCAGCGGGCAGGTCAAGGACGGGCGGCTGTATGCCAACGTCTCGGTCAGCGGCGTGAATGACGGCGCGTTTCAGATCAACGACGTCGACCTGCAGGCCGGCCGCTTTCTGGAGCAGAAGGACTGCGACGGCGAGCGCAGCGTGTGCGTCGTGAGCGACCGGCTGGTGCAGAATCTCTTTGCCGGCGACACGCAGGCGGCGCTGGGCAGCGAAATTTCCGTCCAGCTGCGAAATGACCGCGTGCGGCTGCGCATCGTGGGCGTTTACACCTACAAGGCCTCGGCGTTCATGGTGAGCACGGCATCGGACAAGGATCTCTCTACGACCCTCTACATCCCCGTCACCACCGCCAAGCGCCTGACGGGCGCGGCGGACGGCTACTCGTACTTCAACGTCATGGCTGCCGCCGGTGCCGACAGCACGGCCGTCGGCACCGAGATCAGCAATTTTATAAACCGCTATTACCGCAATAACGACGACTACCGCGTGACCTCCATGAGCATGGAGAGCGTCATCGAGTCGGTGGACAGCATGATGCGCAAGCTCTCCATCGCCATCTCGGTCATCGCCGCCATCTCGCTGCTGGTCGGCGGCATCGGGGTGATGAACATCATGCTCGTCTCGGTCACGGAGCGCACGCGCGAGATCGGCACCCGCAAGGCCCTCGGCGCGACGAACGGCGACATCCGCGAGCAGTTCGTGGTGGAGAGCATCATCATCTGCCTGGTCGGCGGCATCATCGGCATTCTGCTGGGAACGCTGCTGGGCTACGTGGGCAGTTCGCTGCTCGACGCCCCGAGCCTGCCCGGCCTCGGCAGCATCGCCCTGGCCGTCGGCTTCTCCCTGGCAGTCGGCGTCTTCTTCGGCTACTACCCCGCCAATAAGGCCGCAAAGCTCGATCCGATCGAGGCACTGCGGTACGAATAAGCAAAGATCCCGCCCGGCTTTTCCATAAGCCGGGCGGCTTTCGTCGTAACGTAGGGGAGGGGCTCTGCCCCTCCCGCGCAGGACACAATCGCAAATTTGTACAACGAACGGCGATCTCGCAACACGTTCGTAGGGGCCGATGACCACATCGGCCCGCACACCGCACCCCTTATTTGGACGTAGGGGAGAGACTCTGCCCCTCCCGTAGGGCACCATCGGATTCGCCGATGGGTTTCGTAAAACCGTAGGTGCGTACCGCAACGGGCCGATGTGGTCTGTATAGCCCGGTATGATTATTTACAGTTTGTTCGGGGAGATCATTTACAGTCTGGAGTAAA
>CAKTXA010000032.1 GCA_934631005.1 uncultured Oscillospiraceae bacterium | reverse complement strand
GCGGCGAAATGTAGGCACCCCATACCTTCCCCTGGGGGAAGGTGCCCCCGAAGGGGGCGGATGAGGGCCGGGGAGCAGTTACGTTTTGGAACAACTGCAAAGCAAACCGTCAGTGCTCCCCGGCCCTCATCAGTCGCCTGCGGCGACAGCTATCCCTACCCTCTTTGTCCCTTCGGGACATTTCCCCCTGATAGGGGGAATCGGCCCCCAGGGGAAGCTATGGGGTGCATTCCGCTCCGCAATGCGTGCAAATACCAGAGCTGCCAACCAGCGGGAGGGGCAAGCCCCTCCCCTACGTTACGACTAAGAACGTATCCTGCCGCAAATTGGGGGACTGCCTCTCACAGCATCTGCTTCAGCTTGAACAGCTCATTCATCGCCTCGATGGGGGTGAGGGTCTCTACGTTGATACTTTCCAGCGCCTGGCGGAGCTGCTGGTCTCCTAAATCGAGCATGGTGACCTGATCGTCGTCCGCGGGGGCGGCTTTTTTGGCGGGGGACTGCTTCCCCTGCCCGCCTTCGAGCTCGCGCAGGATGTCGCGGGCACGGGCGACGACCTTGTCGGGCAGGCCCGCGAGCTTGGCGACCTCCACGCCGTAGCTGTCGTCCGCCGCGCCGGGGACGATGCGGCGCAGGAAGATCATATCCCCCGCGCGCTTTTTCACGGCGATGTTGTAATTCTTCACGCCCGCAAGCTCCTGCTCGATGCTGGATAATTCGTGATAATGCGTGGCAAACAGCGTTTTCGCGCCCAGCCTTCCCGTGTCGGCGGCATATTCCAGCACCGCGCGGGCGATGGCCATGCCGTCATACGTCGACGTGCCGCGGCCGATCTCGTCTAAGATCAGCAGCGAATTTGGCGTGGCGTTTTTGAGAATGTCCGCCACCTCCGACATCTCCACCATAAACGTGGACTGGCCGGACGCCAGATCGTCCGACGCGCCGATGCGCGTGAACACCCGGTCCACCACGCCGATGCGCGCCGCCGATGCGGGCACGAACGAGCCCATCTGCGCCAGAATGACGATGAGCGCCACCTGCCGCATATACGTCGATTTGCCCGCCATATTCGGCCCCGTGATGATGGCGCAGCGCGCCGAGCGCGGGCCGAGCGTTGTGTCGTTCGGGACGAACAGGCTGTCCTTCAGCATCTGCTCCACCACCGGGTGGCGGCCGTCCTTGATCTCGATTTCACCCGACAGGTCGATCTGCGGGCGGCAGTAGCGGTTGTGCACGGCAACGCTGGCAAGGCTCCTGAGCACATCCAGCGCCGCCACGGCCCGCGCCGTGCGCTGCACGCGCTCCGCCGCGTCTGCGACTGTTTTGCGCACCTCGCAGAACAGGTCATATTCCAGCGCTGTGATGCGGTCCTTCGCGGTGAGGATGCTCGTCTCCAGCTCCTTGAGTTCCTGCGTGATGTAGCGCTCGCCGGTGGAGAGCGTCTGCTTGCGCACGTAGCGGTCGGGTACCAGGTCGACCTGCCCCTTCGCCACCTCGATATAATAGCCGAACACGCGGTTATAGCCCACGCGCAGGTTGCGGATGCCGGTCAGCTCCTTCTCGCGCGCTTCGATCTCGGCCAGCGCCTGCTTGCCGCCGGACTGAATATCGCGCAGGCGGTCGGCCTCCTCGCTGTAGCCGGGGCGGATCATGCCGCCCTCGCGCACGGAAAACGGCGGCTCGTCCACGATGGCCCGCAGGATGAGCTGGCGCAGATCCAGAAGGTCGTCGACCTCCTCCACCAGCACCTGCAAAAGGGACGATTTGCACGCCTGCAGCAGGCTTTTGATCTGCGGCAGCGTCTCGGCGCCCTGCGCCAGCGACACAAGGTCGCGGCAGTTGGCAGAGCCTGTGGCCGTGCGGGAGAGGACGCGTTCAAAATCGGACACGCCGCGCAGCAAAACGCCCAGCTCCTCGCGGCAGTAGGTGTCCTTCACCAGCTCCTCCACCGCGCCGAGGCGCTTTTCGATCTGCGCGGGCGACAGAAGCGGCCGCTCCATCCAGCTGCGCAGCAGCCGCCCACCCATGGCGGTCTTCGTATGGTCAAGCACCCAGAGTAAACTCCCCCGCTTTTCCTGCGAGCGGAGCGTCTGCGTCAGCTCCAGATTGCGCCGCGCCGTGAGGTCCAGGCCCATGAACTTGCCGGACATGTAAAATTCCAGCGCGCGCACCTGCGGCAGCTCGTTTTTCTGCAAACTGCGCAGCTGGCGCAGCAGCGCCCCCGCCGCGCGCACGGCGCAGGGATAGTCCTCCATGCCAAGCGACTGCGGCGTCTGGCCGAGCTGCACGCGCAGGGCGCTTTCGGCCATGCTTTCGTCAAACTGCGCATCGTCCGCCGTGTCCACGCAGCAGCGCAGGCGCTCGCGCAGCGTCATTTTGATCAGCTCCGCCCGCAGCGCGTCGCCGCCCAGCAGCACCTCCGCCGGGGAGAACGCGCCGAGCTCGCTGCACACCGCCTCCTCCGCGGCGGGGCCCGTAAAGCACGTGGCGCAGAACGCGCCGGTGGATATATCGCAGAAGCTCACGCCGAACGCGCCGTTTTCGCCGAACACGCAGGCGTAGTAATTGTTTTTCGATTCCTCCAGCATGGAGCTCTCCGTCACCGCGCCGGGCGTGACCAGCCGCGTGACCTCGCGTTTCACAAGGCCCTTGGCAAGCGCCGGATCCTCCATCTGGTCGCAGATGGCGACCTTGTAGCCCCGCGCGATGAGCCGCGCGATGTACGCCTCCGACGAGTGATACGGCACGCCGCACATCGGCACGCGCGCGGCGTCGTCCTTCTCCTTGCTGCGGTCGCGTGTGGTGAGCGTCAGGTCCAGCTCCCGCGAGGCGGTGCGGGCGTCCTCGTCGAACATCTCATAGAAATCGCCCAGCCGGAAAAAGAGGATGCAGTCCGGGTTCTGTTCCTTGATCTGCCGATACTGCCGCATCATCGGCGTAAGCTCCGCCATGGCGCACCTCCTGATAATCGTTGATTTTTTATTTCGTGAAAAAAGCGAAAAACTAAGTGCTCGCTGCCGTATCCCCGACGCAGCGGCGAATTGCAGGCACCCCTTGCCTTCCCCTCGGGGAAGGTGGTGAGCGCAGCGAGCCGGATGAGGGCCGGGGAGCACTTATGGATAGCTTTGCAGTTGTTTCAAAACGTAACTGCTCCCCCGACCCTCATCAGTCGCCTACGGCGACAGCTTCCCCCAGGGGAAGCTATGGGTCCTCAGCAAATCGGCACAGCGTCAAAAGTATCGGGGCACGTGCGTCACACAAGCTCCCCCGTCAGGCTCCATGTGGTGCAGCCGGTGATCTTGGCATTTGCGAACTCGCCGATGTGGGCGTCGTCGCCGGGGAGTCTGACCAGGCGGCCGCCCTCGGTGCGGGCGGTGAGCAGGTCGCCGTCGCGGCCGTCGATGAGCACGCGCACGGTTTTTCCGACATACGCCGCGTGGATCTCCTGCGAGATGCGATTCTGCACGGCGCACAGGCGGTCGAAGCGGCGGTTTTTTTCTTCCTTCGGCGTGGGGTCGTCCATCTTGGCCGCGGGCGTGCCGCCGCGCGGGGAGAAGATGAACGTAAACAGCGCGTCATAGCGCACGCGCTCGATGAGCCGGATGGTGTCCTCAAACTCGTCCGCCGTCTCGCCCGGGAAGCCGACGATGACGTCGCTGGTCAGAACGAGCTCGGGCATGACGGACTTGGCGTAATCGACCAGTGCGAGATACTGTGCCGCGTCATAGTGCCGGTTCATCACCTTCAGCACCCGGTCGTTGCCGGACTGGAAGGGCAGGTGCAGCTGCTTTGCGATGCGCGGATGGGCGGCCATGGTGTCAAAGAGCTTTTTGCCGGCATCCTTCGGGTGGCTCGTCATAAACCGCAGCCAGTAGTCTCCCGGAATTTCGGCGAGCTCGGCAAGAAGGTCCGAAAAATCGACGCCGCAGTCAAGGTCTTTTCCGTAGGAGTTCACGTTCTGGCCCAGCAGCGTGATGTCCTTATACCCCGCCGCGACAAGGGCGCGCACCTCTTCGGCGATCTTCTCGGGTCTTCTTGAGCGCTCGCGCCCGCGCACATACGGCACGATGCAGTACGAGCAGAAATTGTTGCACCCGTACATGATCGACACCCACGCCTTGAGCGTGCTGCCGCGCACCACGGGCAGCTCCTCGCAGATCGTCCCGGCGGAGTCCTCCGTCGCAAAGACCCGGCCGTTTTTCGACAAAACGGTATACAAAAGCTCCGGAAAGCGCCACAGCTGGTGGGGATTGAACACGCCGTCCACGTGGCGGTAGCTGTCTTTGATGCGCTGGGCCACGGTGGGCTGGCCCATCATGCAGCCGCAGAGGAAGATCTTCTGCGCCGGGTGGCGGCGCTTGGTGTGCACGAGCGCGCCGACGTTGCCGTACACGCGGTCCTCCGCGTGCTCGCGCACGGCGCAGGTGTTGATGACGATGCAGTCCGCGCCCTCCTCGGTGTCGCTCATGGCGTAGCCGGCAGCCCGCAGCAGCCCGCGGATGCGCTCGGAGTCCGCCTCATTCTGCTGGCAGCCGTAGGTGTCGACAAATGCCAGCGGCGTGCGGCCCTGCGCCCGCCAATACTCCGCGATGCGCGCGCAGAACTGCGCCTGCGCCTGCCGCGCTTCGGCTGTGATCTCGGTGGTCTTGCGTTCCAAATCCGTCCCTCCGCTCGTGTTGATGAGTTGCCCGTTTTGATGGCCTTAAGGGTATAATTATAGCAGAATCCGCCGCTCTTTGCAATCCTTCCACGCAAACAGGCGGCACATCCTGCCGGATGTGCCGCCTGTCTGATTATTCTTATTTTTTCAGTTTCTTTTGCAGCCAATCCTTGCCGTCGACAAAGCGGGAGACGATGTACGACACCACGTAGTCGCCCGCGGAGTTGACCATCGTGGCCGGGGGATCGACGAGGTTGCCGAGCGCCAGCGCGATGGGATATGCCACGGCCAGATGATCCGGGAAGAAGATGGTGCACAGCACCAGCTCGCCCGTACCGCCGCCGCCGGGGATGCCGGACATCGCGACCGACGAAAAGACCGCCACGATGATGGCCAGGATCGCCCGCCCGGTCGTAAAGTCCTGCCCGAAGATACCGAACAGGAACGCCACCTTGATGATGGCCGACATCGCCGAGCCGTCCATATGCATCGTCGCGCCCATGGGGATGACGATGTTCGACACGTCCTTGGAGATACCCGTCTCCTCGGCGACCTCCATGTTCGTGGGGATGGTCGCAACGGACGAGCACGTGCCAAAGCTGACCGCCGCCGGGCGGAAGAGCTTGGAGAACATCTCCTTCGCCGCGCCCTTTCCGCCGCCGAAGCGGGCATAGATCGGGAACGAGGCGAACATATACACAAAGCTCAGCACGTAGTAGATGATGAGCGTGCGGGAGTAGTCGCCGATGAGCTCGGGGCCGTAGGACGCCACGAGATACGCGAAGAAGCCGAAGAAGCCGATGGGCGCGTAGTAGGTGATGATCTTCACGGTCTTCATAATGCACTCCGTGACATCCTCCAGCAGCTGCGCCGTTTTGGTCTTGGGCCCGCCCGCCATCTGCACGCCGAAGCCGAAGAGGATGGCCGCCACGATGAGCGGCAGGATGGCCTTGCGGCTCCACAGCTCCGTAAAGTCGGGCTTTGTGAAGAAGTTGATGATCATGTCGGAAAGGCCGAGCGTCTGGCCGATCTCGCCCTCCACGGCGACGTCATACGTACCCATGACCGGCGGGATGATGAGCACGACCACATAGGTGATGACGGCCGCGATGGCGGCGGTGATGAGGAACGTCGCCACGGTGACGCCCATGATCTTGCCCGCACGCTTGGCGCTTTTCATATTCGCGATGGCCGACGAGATGGAGCAGAACACCATCGGCACCACCACGCAGAACATGAGGTTCACAAACACCGTGCCGATCGGCTCCAGCGCCGTGGCTCCCGGCCACACCGCGCCCACAACGCACCCGGCCACGATGCCCAGCAGCATACAGATCAGAAATCCGTAGTTTTTCAGAAAGCTTCCTTTTTTCATGTCTGTTCTCTCCTTATTCGTCATTATTCAGCAATTCCTCTTCAAAGACCTCGCCCCGGGCGACGAGCCGCGCCGGCCCTGTTAAGAACAGGTCGCGCGCCGCGCCGCCTTGCGCCGTCACGTCCATGGTCAAAACGCCGCCGCGCATTTTGACGCGCACCGCCCTTCCGCTCACGCGTCCGGCGAGCGTCAAAACGCTCACGACCGCGCCCGTGCCCGTGCCGCACGCGCAGGTAAAATCCTCTACGCCGCGCTCATACGTTTTGAGCAGCACCGTATCCTTGCCCGTCAGCGTATAGAAGTTGACGTTTGCCCCCTTCGGCAGCGCTGCGTGATAGCGCAGCGCCCGCGCAAGGGCGCGCAGGCCGTCGTCCGTCGTCTCCGCCAGCTCCGGCAGCTCCACCGTCAGATGCGGCAGCCCCGGCTCGCCAAGCTCCACATACGCGCAGCGGATCTCCCGCCCGCCGACCGCCAGCACCCGCTCCGGCTGCAGGACGGTTGGGTCGGGCAGACGCACGCGGTACTGCTCCGCCGAAATGCGTTCGCCGGTCACAAGCCCTGCCGTGGTGCGCACGCGCGGGCAGTCGCCCGACAGCCCCGTCTCATAGCCATAGCGGCAGATGCAGCGCGCGCCGTTGCCGCACATCTCGCCGAGCGATCCGTCGGCGTTATAAAAGCGCATCGTGAGATCTGCGTCCTCCGCCGGCAGCACCGCCATCAGCCCATCCGCGCCCACGCCGAAATTCGTGTCGCACAGCGCCCGGGCCAGCGCCGGCAGGCGGCCGACGTCCAGCGCTGCACGGACGCCGTCAAGGATGATAAAGCTGTTGCCTGCGCCGTTCATTTTGGTAAACTGCATCGTCAGCCCCCCCAGTTTTTTCTGCCTCTCTATTATACCGCAACTTTTTGCGCTGTAAATATAAGATATTGCTGAATATATTGCAAAAAATGCGCAGCGACCGGTTTGACAATCCACTCTGTTCCAGATACAATAGACGAAGAAGTATCCTGCGCGGTCTGCCGCGCGAAAGAAGGAGTTTTACCATGCAGACCTGTTATAACTGCGGCCGGCAGGTGGCGGACGATGTGCTCATCTGCCCCGACTGCGGCGCGCTCGTCAAGCGCTATACCGACCCTCCGCGGCGCGAGACCGCGGAGGATGCACCCCAGCAGCCCTATGAACAGCCGCCCTGCGAGCAGCAATCCGCGCCCGCGAAGCGTCCGCGCGTGTGGACGGACGCCAACGGCAAAACGCGGCTGGCGGGCTCGGTCAAGGCGTTTGTCATCGTCATGGCGGTGCTGGCAGGCTATCTGGCGCTCAGCTTTGCGTGCCTGCTCATCGTGTACCACGATCAGGATGTATATGCGGAGCTTTTTCAAATGATGTCCGGCGTGGATGACACCATCGGGCGCGTCGCGGGCGCGTTTGACGAGCTGATGGCCGCCATCGGGCAGGCCTACGGCTTCATCCTCGCGCTCATCGGCATCAGCCTTGCGCGGCTCGCCGCGTCCATCTGGCTGCTGTGTGCCAAGCGCCGGGCGGCGCTGTACGCGCTGGTGATCCTGTGCGGTCTGCTCGCGATGGGCCTTGCCGTGGCGGGCTACGCGGTGTACGCCATCGTCGCCGCCGCCGACGGCGTGATCACCTCCGCCCTCCTCCGCCGCGACCTGCGCAGGCTCAAATAAAAAAACGCGTTCCCCTAAAAAACATTTTGGAGGACTGCCAAATGAAAACCAGACTCGTCGCCCTCGCCCTCACCCTGTGTATGCTGTTCACCCTCACCCCCACCGCAATGGCCGCAGATGGGGAGACGGAAGATCAGCCGCTGTATTACAAATATGCCTGGCAGGAGGAGCATACGCTGTCAGTGGCCGCGCTGGTCACAACCCCCGGCCATTCCACCGACTGTGTGATCTATACCGACGAGGCGGGCCAAAGCAAGGTGACGAAGGGGCTGACATATGTGCCGGATGATTCCGCTTCCGCAGGTGCTTTTGTGCTCACGCGTGACAGCGTGTCCTACGGTGACACGTCGTCCATTGACGTCTGGTACATATCTGCCAAGGCGTTCGGCTCCGGCAGGCTCGTTTATGAGAAGGACGGCACGCGCTACAGCATGGCGGTCTCGTCTGTGCTGCCGGAGCAGGGCTTCTTCTCCACAACGGAGCCGAAGCAGGAGACGTATCTGATCACCGGTCAGGCGAGCTTTGTTGTCGGCAAGCCGTTTTACTGCATCCTTCCGGCGGGAACGGTGATCGAAAGCGCCGGATTTGATATGGACTCCTATACCAGAAACAAGATGTCCCTCCCCGTGAGCGCGGAATTTGAGATCCTCTCTGAGAAAAATATCTGCAAGATCACCGTGACCGAGGTGCTGCAGACGCAATACAGCTACCCGCTGTGGTTCACATTCGGATGCGCCGGCGACAGCACGTACACGGAATTCATCAATCTGCAGGATGCTACGCCGCGCTTCGGCTTCCGTTGGGTGCGCTGGAGCGACGGCCAGCCCGACGGCTTCCACGACGACCTGTGCTCACGGCTCGACACCGCGCTCCGCACCAGCCACACGGTCGGCTTTTTCTTCGGCGAGACCGCGCAGACGGTCACATCCGTCACGTTCGTCCCGAACGGCGAAACGGACGCAGGCGCAGTGACCGCCGCGCAGAACAGCGAGTATCCGGAATATTGGGACCTGAATTGCGTGAAGCTCGGCAGCGGCGTGCTGCGCTGTGTCACGGCAGACAGTAAAGCCTACGAGCTGCCCGTCAGGGTCATGCTGCCAAGCTCCGGCTTCTTCAAAACCCAGGAGCGCTCGGCCGAGGCCTACATAGCCGGAGACTTCCTCTATGACGCAGCCAACGGCAGCACAGAATTCTGGCTGCTGCAGCAAGGCGGACTGGCCGCCGGAGACACACCAGCCGTCACCTGCGAATACTACCAGAACGGATGGCAGACCGCAAACCCCAAAAGCTATCTTACATGGGAACGGGTCGGCCGCGGCAATGGGACGGACGGTGCCGCTGAGACCTATGACGTTCGATTCGCGGTCAAAAGCGGCGTAAGCATCCCGGAGAGTGGCCTGGAGCTGCAGGTCCGTACAAGAAACAGCAATCTCCGGATCTGCATTCGGGACGCAGAAAAGACCGTAGCCTGGAAGGACGGCCCCTCCGCCATGACCGTGACCATCGGCGGCACAGAGTATTTGATCGGCTTCGGCTTTGAGCAGAACGGCATCGTAACGCTCAACACAGATGGCCGGTGGTCGCAGGGCTATACGCTGCCGCCGCAGGCCGGCGGGGAAGCGGGCACAGCCTACCGCCGCGCCTATCCGGAGAATAGCTGGGGCATTCTGGCTGCCGTCGCCACCACCAGCGAGACCGAACACGGCGTGGAGACCATCTACACCCCGGTACCCGCCCTCCGGAGATGGATCCGTGTTGACCGCGTCTGGCTGGAGCGGCGCAGCGGCTCGCGCAACGCAGACGGCAATACGAATACGTTCAGCTTCGGCGAGACCCGGCAGCTGGAGCTGAACGAAGGTCTGACCGCGGGCGGTTTCCCGATCCGCGTCGCCGATATAGCGGGAGATGCCTATCTCTGCGCTGAGATCACCGTAAACGGAGAGACGAGCACGATCTATTACACCCTGCGCTATCAGCCGCAGGAGATCAAGACTGTGCAGCTTGAGTCTGTCGCAAGTATCAACAGCTGGCTCTCCACTAACGCAGCCACACTCCGCGAAGCGGCAGAGCAGGACGATGTCCGCACGCACTGGCGGCTGGAGCTGAACGGAACGAACTATGAAGGCAACATCACGCTGCCGGATCAGCTGAAAGAACTGGGGTATTATCGGAACCTTGAGATCAGTATTCTGGGCCGGAATCAGACGTTCACCGGCACCATCGACCTCGGCGGGACGGCGATCCGGGACATCAGCGGTCTGAACTTTGTCGCGAAGGAGACCGGCAAGGGGACGGCCATCGCGAACGGCTCGGCCACCATTTACGATTGCACCTTCACAGGCTATGAAACGGCGCTCGGCGGCGGTAATACGATCATGCCGCACGCGTGCACGTTCAAAAATAACGGTACCGCCGTGGTGCTCCGCGTCCCGGAGCGCGCAGCAGGGGCCACGCTGAGCCTGCATAACGGCAACCTGTTTGAGGATAACGGCACTGCTGTGCGGATCGAATCCACCAACGACTTTGTCACCCCGTTCAACATCCGCTTCTGCGACAGCGCGTTCATCGGGAATACGACCGACATCGACGTGCGGTGCGCAGGCACGTTCTATTTCCTGCGGAATTACTATCAGCATACCGGTGAGGCATCCTTGTACCGCCCGATCGTGAACAACTCCGGTAGCGCAAAGGTGTACGCCGATCTCGTCTGGACGGCGTCGCCGTTGGATGCTTCTGTTACTGACCGGCAGCTCGTTTTGAACAGCGCGGCGACGGCGCTGCCGAATGACGCGGACACGCAGGCGACCGTCATCGACGCGGGCGCGCTGAAATCTGACACGCGCATTGATCTTGCCGATGAGCGCGGCGAGACCGTTGCCAGCTGGAGCGGGTTTGGCAGCGTCCCATCGCCGCAGCGCGCGATGCGCGCGCTGCGGGCCGCGAACGCGTCCGCGGCCGACGGCTTCCGCCCCGGCGTGGACATCCGGCAGACGTCCGCCGACACGCTGCAGATCGAGGTCGCAGGCAGTACCGCGCTGCAGAGCAAGCGCCCCCTGCTCACCGTCCCGTACACCCTCCTGAACGCCGCCGTCACCGTCACCGGCCCGAATGGCCCGGTCGACGCCGAGCTGCAAGACGGCAAACTCAGCTTCCGCGTGACGCAGGGCGGCACCTACACCGTCCGCCCCGGCACGAGCGAAAAATATGAGGATGGCAAATTCACCATCGAAAACGCTCCTGAGGATGCGGCAACAGCCATCGCCGCCCTCTACGATGCAAAAGGTCGCTTCCTCACCGCCGCCACCGCCCAAATAACCAACGGCGCAGCCACCATCCTCCTCAAAAAACCAGATTCCGCCACCTGCCGCATCTATTACCTGACAGCAAATAACACCCCCGCAAATTGATAAAAAGCCCTCCCCAATGGGAGGGCTTTTTCGACAGACTGAGACGGGAGTGGCAATGCCCCTCCCGTCTGCTACTTAATCCAAAAACTCCATCGGATCGACCGACTCGCCGTTGCAGGTCACTGCGAAATGCAGGTGCGGCTCCTGGGCGATCTCGAGGATGGCGGTCGCGCCGACGGCGCCGATGGTCTGGCCCGCCGTGACGCGCTGGCCGACGGAAACGGTCGGCATCGCCGCGAGATTCTGATAGCGCGTGGTGTAGCCGCCGCCGTGCGCGATGGCGACCGTGGTGCCGAAATACTCGTCGTCATACACCGCGCTCACCGTCCCGGCGCAGGCGGCCATGACCGGCTCGCCGGTGATCGCGGCAAGATCCATGCCGTCATGCGTGCGCCAGTCGTGCGTCGTCTCGTTCCAGCTGAGCTTTTCCATGCTGTAGGTCTGCGTCTGCCCGCCCGACACCGGCCACACGCGCACACTCTGCGCCTGCGCGCGCACCTCGTCGTCGCGGCTCATCGCCGAAGTCTCCTGCGCAGGCTCCTGCGGCGTCACAGCGTCCGCCGACTGCCGCGCGGGCGAAGGCCTGGCCGCGGACGGCTCCGTCGCCTGCGTCTGCACCGACAGCGCCGGCTCCTGCAGCGCGTTTTTCTCGGCGATCGCGCCGGAGACAAATACATAGCCCGAAATCCCCACTGCCGCAAGGCACAGGAACAGGACTATGTAATAGCCCTTTTCCCGCAGAAAGTTCCGGACCGGCCCGGTTTTCCGGTTTTCATTGTTCTGCATAAAATGCACCTCCGCAGATGAGTATTGCCCATTCTGCGGAGGTTAAACATTTTTTGGGAATTTTTATGCGGGGTCGGGGAAAAAGTGCTCCTGAAAATACTTGAGGATGCTGCGGCGGGTGACGATGCCGATGAACGCGCCCTTGTCGTCCACCACGGGGACGAAGTTCTGCTCCGCGGCCACGCTGAGCAGATCCTCCACGCGCGTGTCCACGCGCACGGGCTGAATTTTGCGCCGCGGCTGGATCTCGCTGATGCCGTGCTGCTCGGTCTGCCGCAGGTCCATGACGCACAGACGCTTGACGGCCCACAGCAGGTCGCCCTCGGTCAAAACGCCGCAGTAGCCGCCCGCCCGGTCCAAAATCGGCAGCGCCGTATACCCCGACGCCTCCATGCGCCCCATGGCCTCCCGAATGGTATCGTCCGCATCCACATAGGCGCACATCGCCTTGGGGGTCAGAAAAAACAGGATGTTCATGTCATTTCCTCCTGTTTTTCAGTATACCATGCGCAAAAGGGAAAGGCGTGACAAAATTGTAAATTACGATCTGCTCCCGTTTTCACAGCAGTGTACGTCCATCGTCGTAACGTAGGGGCGGGGTTCTACCCCGCCCGCTGGTAGGCAGCTGGTGCTTTTGCACGCACTGGCAGAGCGCTGCGCACCCCATAGCTTCCCCTGGGGGAAGCTGTCGCCGCAGGCGACTGATGAGGGCCGGGGAGCAGTTGCGTTTTGGAACAACTGCTAAGCTATCCGTCCGTGCTCCCCAACCCTCATCCGGCTCGCTGCGCTCGCCACCTTCCCCGAGGGGAAGGTAATTTGGTGCCTTCGATTCGCCGCTGCGTCAGGGATTCGGCGATACGTGCCTACTTCTTCACTTTTCGCTCTTCACTTTTCCCTAAAAAACACACCCCCGCGCGGCTGGGCCGCGCGGGGGTATGTTTTACAGATTTTTCAGCCGGTCGAAAAAGCTTTTGCGTTTCGGCTGGGTATCGTCGGACGCGGCTTCGTCGAATTGGCGGAGGAGCTCTTTTTGCTTCGCGGTGAGCTTCTGCGGCGTTTCGACGACCACGGTGACGAACTGGTCGCCGCGGGTCTTGTAGCCGACGTACTGGATGCCCTTGCCGCGCAGGCGGAAGGTGGTGCCGGTCTGCGTCCCCTCGGGGACGGTGTAGCGCACCTTGCCGTCGAGCGTGGGCACCTCGATCGTGGCGCCCAGCGCCGCCTGGGCGAACGTGATGGGCATCTCGCACAGCACATTTGCGCCGTCGCGCACGAAAATATCGTGCTTGCGCACGCGCACCGTGACGAGCAGGTCGCCGTTCGGCCCGCCGTTGGCGCCGGCGTTGCCTTCATCGCGCACGCGGAAGGACTGGCCGTTGTCGATGCCCGCGGGCACCTTGACGCGGATGGTCTTGTTCCTGCGCACCTTGCCCTTGCCGCGGCAGGTGGGGCAGGCGTCCTTGATGATCTTGCCCTGGCCGCCGCACTTGGGGCAGGGCTGGTTGGACTGCATGGTCATGCCCATGAAATTCTGCTGCGTGCGCACCGTGCCGGTGCCGTGGCAGTAGCTGCACGTCTCGGGCTGGGAGCCGTCCTTGCAGCCGGTGCCGTGGCACGTGGCGCACGGCTCGATGCGGCCAAACGTGATCTCCCGCTCGCAGCCGAACGCGGCGTCTTCAAACGAAATTTCGATCTCGGCCACGACGTTCTGCCCCTTACTCGGGGCGCTGCGCCGGGCGGAGGATGTACTGCCGCCGCCGAAGAAATCGCCGAAAATATCGCCCAGATCGCCGAAGCCGAACCCGCCGCCGCCAAAGCCGCCGAAGGGGCTGCCGGCGTTGGGGTTAAAGTTCGGGTCGACGCCCGCGAAGCCGTACTGGTCGTAGCGCGCCTTTTTATCGGCGTCGGACAGGACCTCATACGCCTCGTTGACTTCCTTGAATTTTTCCTCCGCGGTCTTATCGCCGGGGTTCTGGTCGGGATGGTACTTCATCGCGAGCTTGCGGTAGGCCTTTTTGATCTCGCTGTCCGACGCGTTTTTCTCAACGCCCAAAACCTCGTAATAGTCCCGTTTATTCTGATCTGCCATGTGTTCTCACCTCAGTTTCGGTGGGGTAAACAGCCGGAAAGGGGCGGACTGCTCCGCCCCTGCCCAGCGTGTTAAGCGCCTTTATTTGACCTCTTCGTAGTCGGCGTCCACAACGCCGTCGTCATCGCTGCCGCCGTTCGGCGCGCCCTGCGCACCGGCTGCTGCGTTGGCCTCGCCCTGCGGCGCGGCGTTCTTATAAAGCTTTTCGGACACGGCGTAGAACGCCTTCTGCACCTCGTCGGTCGCGGCCTTGATGGCCGCCACATCGGTGCCCTTCTGCGCTTCCTTGAGCTTTTCGATGGCCGCCTCGACCGGGGCCTTATCCTCGGCCGTGACCTTGTCGCCCATCTCATTCAGCGTCTTTTCGGACTGGTAGATGACCTGATCGGCCGCGTTGCGGGTGTCGACCTCGTCCTTGCGAGCCTTATCCTCGGCGGCGTACTGCTCGGCCTCCTTCACGGCCTTGTCGATGTCCTCCTTGGAGAGGTTCGAGGAGGCGGTGATGGTGATCTTCTGCTCGGCGCCGGTGCCCATATCCTTGGCGGAGACGTTCACGATGCCGTTGGCGTCGATGTCGAACGTGACCTCGATCTGCGGCACGCCGCGCGGCGCGGGGGCGATGCCCGTCAGCTGGAACTTGCCGAGGGTCTTGTTATAGGCCGCCATCTCGCGCTCGCCCTGCAGCACATGGACCTCAACAGAGGTCTGGTTGTCCGCCGCGGTGGAGAACACCTGGCTCTTCTTGGTGGGGATGGTGGTGTTGCGCTCGATGAGCTTGGTGAACACGCCACCCATGGTCTCGATGCCGAGCGACAGCGGGGTGACGTCCAGCAGCAGCAGACCCTTCACGTCGCCGCCGAGCACGCCGCCCTGAATGGCCGCGCCGACAGCCACGCACTCATCGGGGTTGATGCCCTTGAAGCCTTCCTTGCCGGTCAGCTTCTTGACCTCCTCCTGCACCGCCGGGATCCGGCTGGAGCCGCCGACGAGCAGGACCTTGGAAATGTCGTTCGCGGTCAGGCCCGCGTCCGCCATGGCCTGCTTCACGGGGCCGACGGTCGCTTCGACCAGATGCGCGGTGAGCTCATTGAACTTTGCACGCGTCAGCGTCACGTCCAGATGCTTCGGGCCCGTGGCGTCGGCGGTGATATACGGCAGATTGATGTTCGAGGTGGTCACGCCGGACAGCTCGATCTTCGCCTTTTCGGCGGCCTCCTTCAGGCGCTGCATGGCGACCTTGTCGGTAGAGAGGTCGATGCCCTCGGACTTCTTGAATTCGTCCACGAGGTATTTGATGATGCACTCGTCAAAATCGTCGCCGCCGAGGTGGGTGTTGCCGTTGGTGGCCAGGACTTCGATAACGCCGTCGCCGATGTCGAGGATGGACACGTCGAACGTGCCGCCGCCGAGGTCATACACCATGATCTTCTGCTCGGCTTCCTTGTCAACGCCGTAGGCCAGCGCCGCGGCGGTCGGCTCGTTGATGATCCGCTTAACTTCCAGGCCCGCGATCTTGCCGGCGTCCTTCGTTGCCTGACGCTGGGCGTCGTTGAAATACGCCGGGACGGTGATGACGGCTTCCGAGACCGGGCCGCCCAGATACGCCTCGGCGTCCGCCTTCAGCTTCTGCAGGATCATCGCGGAGATCTCCTGCGGGGTGTACTTTTTGCCGTCGATGTCGACCTTGTAGTCGGTGCCCATATGGCGCTTGATGGACGAGATGGTGCGCTCATGGTTCGTGACCGCCTGACGCTTTGCCACCTGACCGACCATACGCTCGCCGGTCTTGGAGAATGCCACCACCGACGGGGTGGTGCGGTTGCCTTCCGCGTTCGCGATGACGACGGGCTCGCCGCCCTCCATCACAGCCACGCAGCTATTCGTAGTACCAAGGTCAATGCCAATAATTTTACTCATAATTCAGTTCCTCCTATATGAAGTGAAAGTATTTACAAATTGATGTTGTGCGCTCAGTTCGCGACCTTGACCATCGCGAACCGGACGACCTTTTCGCCAAGCAAAAAGCCCTTCTGGAACACCTCGGCGATCACATTCTCGCCGAGCGCTTCATCCTCGCAGTGCATCACCGCGTTGTGCAGCGCCGGGTCGAACGCCTCGCCCGCCGCGCCGAACGGCTTCACGCCGAGCGTGTCAAACACGCTCACCAGCTGGTTCATCGTCATCTCCACGCCCTTTTTGAACGCTTCGTCGGCGGTCTGCTGAGAAAGCGCCCGCTCGAGGTTATCGTAGACCGGCAGGAATTTTTCCACCGTGGCCGCGCGCGCGTCGGCATAAATGCCGTCCTTTTCGCGCTGCGAGCGCTTGCGGAAGTTATCGTATTCCGCCGCCAGCCGCAGATAGCCGTCGTGCTCGGCGGCGAGCTTCTGCTCGGCCTCGCGCAGCTTTTCGGCCTCCGACGACTTGTGCTTCGGCTGCTTCTTCGGCTCCTCAGCGGGCTTTTCCGCAGCCGCCTCCGGCTGCTGCTCGGTCTGCCTGGCTTCTTCGTTCGCGGCCTGTTCGGCCGCCTTCTTTTTTGTATCTTCGCTCATAGTATCTATGCCTCCGGGTCTTTATCATGGCCGCTCGCGGGCGGCAGCGCGGCGTCGCCGGGCTTCTGGAACATCCTGCCGAGATTCTCGGCAAAGTAGCTCAGCCGCGCGGTGATCTGCGCGTAATCCATCCGGGTGGGGCCGACCACGCCGATCATGCCCTGCATCCCGTCGCCAATATCGAATTTCGTCATCACAACGCTGGTGTCTTTGAGCTCCGCCGCGATGTTCTCGGGGCCGACCAGGATCTGCGTCCCGCTTTTTCCGGCGATGGCGGGGAGGTTCGTGACGATGTCCTCATCCAGCGTGGAAAGGAGCGTCTGCGCCTTTTCAACATCCCGGTATTCCGGCTGCGCCAGGAGCTTTGCCTGCCCGGTCATGTACACCTCGCCGGTGCCCTCCCGCAGCAGCTCCAGCAGAAATTCTGCCGCCAGCGGCACCAGCGGCGCAGCCGTTCCGGCGGCGCGGGTGATGCGCGCGAGCACATCGGGCGTCACGCCCTCGGCGCTCAGCCCCGTAAGCGACGCGTTCAGGAGTGCCGCCAGCGTGTGCAGGTCCTGCTCGTGAATTTCCAGCGGCAGGCGGATGAGCTTGTTTTTGACCTGGCTGCTGTCCAGCATCACGACTAAGATGATGCTGTCCGCGCCCGCCTGAATGAGGTCAAAGCGCTGCGCCGTCACGGGCTTTGCCGGCGCGGCCAGCGCGTAGGCGGGCAGGTTCGTGAGCTTGGAGACGAGCTTGCCGACCTGCGAAATGACCTGATCGACCTGCTGCATCTTGCCCTCGAGCGCCTGGTTTATTGACCGGGTCTCATCGACCGACAGCCGGTAATCCTGCATCAGCTCATCCACGTAAAACCGGTACCCCGCGGGGGACGGCACGCGCCCGGCGGACGTATGCGGCTGCTCCAGCAGCCCCAGCGCCGTCAGCTCCGCCATCTCGTTGCGGATGGTGGCCGAGGAAAAATCCATCCCCGGCATCGCGGCGATCGCCTTGGAGCCCACGGGCTCGGCCGTGCGGACGTAATTGTCCACGATCGCGCGCAGGATCTTTTTCTTCCGCTCCGAAAGCTCCATGCTCCTCACCACCCGGTTCGTTTTCCGATTTAGCACTCATCATCCCTGAGTGCTAAACGCAGTGTACCACCACCACCCCGGAAAGTCAATACCTTACATTGTGAATTATTTGTTAAAATATGCGTTTTTCCCGGTAACGCAGCAGGTACGTTCCCAGTCGTAACGTAGGGGAGGGGCTTGCCCCTCCCGCTGGTTGGCAGTTGTGGCTTTTGCACGCACCGCGGCGCGGCAGGCACCCCATACCTTCCCCTCGGGGAAGGTGGCGAGCGCAGCGAGCCGGATGAGGGCCGGGGAGCACTCACAGATAGCTTTGCATGCTCAGCGAAACGCAACTGCTCCCCGGCCCTCATCAGTCTGCGGAGCGAAGCTCCGCAGACAGCTTCCCCTGGGGGAAGCCAAGGGGTGCCTACGATTCGCCCATGCGTCGGGGATTCGGCAGGCAGGCGCAAAAATGCCCCGGAAAGGATTTTTTCCTTTCCGGGGCACATCTTTTTTCTTATCCTGCGTTCTGCTGCGTCAGGCGCCAGAGGGTGCAGATGGCCTGCTCTCTCGTGAGGGGCTGTTTGGGGGCGAATTTGCCATTGCCGACGCCCTGCATGAGGCCGGCGGCGTAGGCGCGGTCGCAGAAGCCCTCGGCCCATTGGGCGATGTCCGCCCGGTCAGAGAAGGCGCGCTCGGGCGCGTCCAGCTCCATGTCCGCGCCGTACATCGCGGCGAGGCGGCAGAGGATCTTTGCCATCTGCTCGCGCGTGACGGCGGCGTCGGGCTGCAGGTTGCCGTCGCCAAAGCCGTTTACAAGGCCGATGGACGCCAGATACTCCAGCACATCGCCGTTTTCCGATTCATCGGTGTCGTCAAACGAAAAGCCCAGCTGGCGCAGCGCGGCGCGCGGCGCGGCCGTGACCATGGGGTAGATCAGCTCCGCCAGCTCCCCGCGCGTGATGGGGGCCTGCATGGCGGCGCACTGCGCGGCGGGCAGGAAGCCCGCAAGGTAAAAGTCCGTCACCGTCTCCAGCGCCCATGCGGACGCGCCGCTCAGGTCGACCGCCGTGACGGGGATGGTAGCGGGGATAATATCGCGGCTGGAGGCGCGCACGGTCAGCTTGCAGCGGCCGACCTTGAGAGCCGTGATGGTGCCGTCCTCCGCGACCGAGACGATACTCGGGTCGCTCGACGTGACGCTCAGCGCCGCGCCGGGGCGGCCGTCCACGTCAAAGCTCAGCTGCACCGGCACGCCCTTGCGGATCATCAGCGAGACGAACGCCGCGCCGTCCAGCGTGACGCGCGCCCGCGCGCGGGCGGCGGGGTAGTCGCTCGCCGCCATGGGGTGCGCGAGCGCGAACGCCGTGTCCTGATAGCCGGTGCCGCGCGTGTGCTGGTCGAATTTTTCGCCGCCGCGCAGGAAATAGTCCCACGTGATCGCGCCGCCCGCCTCCTTGCAGGCGTCCCACGTCACGTCCAGGCTGTACCATTTTCCATCCAGCTGCACGATGTTCCACCCGTGCGCGATACCCGCAGCATAGCCCGTGACCGCGCGGCAGGGGATGCCCTCCTGCAAAAGCAGCTCGCGCAGCAAAAGCGCGTAGCCCTGGCAGACCATTTTGCCGGTCTGCAGGCCGTCATAGGCCGAAAAGTTATTCAGCTCGCCGTCGTAGAGAAAGTGCCCGGCCACGTATTCATACAGCGCCAGCACCTTCTCAAAATCCGACAGGCCGTCCAGCTTCAGCTCCGCGCGGATGGCCCGGCAGGCGTCCACAACACTTTGCTCCTGCTCGGCGGTCGTGAGATAGTCGATGCCGATGACGAGCTTGCCATCCTCCACGTCGGGGTCCAGCATCCGGATGTTCAGCACGTCATACTCCGTCCGGCTGCCGTCGGCGGACGCGGCGGCGCACTCGCGCAGCAGATCGACCAGCAGCGTGCCGTCGGTGAATGCCTCCAGCCCGTCCGCCGGCAGCTCGATCAGCGTCTGCCGCGCGGCCAGACCGTCCAGCAGCGCGGCCTTCAGCCGCTCGCGCGGCTGCGCGGGGGCCTTTTCGGCGGAGACAAACACACTCAGCGCCAGAATGAGCGCCAAAGCAAGCGCCAGCCGCCGCAGGGCACGGGTATTTTTCATGGGATGCTCCTTCCCGGATCAGCGGTCACCTCAGCGGGGCACGAGAATTTCCAGCGCCTGCTGGTGCATCCTGACCTCGACCTCGGTGTATTCTCCGCCGTATTCGCCGTCCACCGTCCACGCGACCGGCTCGTCAAAGCGGAAGCGGATGCAGTCTGTCTGGCGGAACACAAATTCCTTTTTGTTGCGGAACTCATAGCGCAGCAGATGCGTGGCCACGCTGTGGAAATCCAGCAGATTCTTAATATCGCGGATGAGCACGACCTCGGCCTGTCCGTCGTCCAGCGCGATGCCAAGCGTGCCGCTGGGGGCCTTGAAGCCGCCCACGCTCATCGTGCTGCACACGAGCCCGTCGAGAATGTCCGCCTCAAATTCCTCATCCCCCATGGTGCAGTGCGTGTGCACCGCGTGCACATCGCCCAGCGCCTTGACGCCGTTGAGGAAATACGCAAGCCGCCCCAGCACGCGCTTATCCTCCTGCGGCGTCTCATACGGCACGCCCGTGAACAGGCCGAACGCCGCCACGTAGGCAAAATAGCGCTCGCCCAGCTGGCCGACGTCCATTTTGAAGGACTGGCCGTGCACGATGTCCTGCGCGGCCGTGACGGGGTCGCGCGAAAGGCCGAGCGTGGAGGCGACGTCATTGACCGTGCCGCTGGGGATATAGCCGAGCGGCGGGCGCTTTTCCAGCGCCATCAGGCCGTTCACAGCTTCGTTCAGCGTCCCGTCGCCGCCGGTGCAGACGATGAGGTCAAAGTCTGCGCCCATCTCCCGGATGGTCTCGGTCAGGTCGCGCGGGGCGCGCGTGGGGTGCACCGTGACGTCGTAGCCGCTGATGGTGAACACCTGCAAAACCTCCATGAGGCTGCTGCGGATCTCGGCATGACCGGCGTTGGGATTGACGAAAAACAGCAGTTTGCGTCTCATAAAAGCCCTCCCGTATGGGTCTGTCAGCCTGCGTCCGCGGCGGACGCGTCCGTATCATCGGCCGTCTCAGCCTGCGCGGCTTCGGCTTCGGCCTGCGCGGCGGCGTACTGCGCGCGGCTCTCGGCCAGCACGTCAAAGATGGCCGCCTGCGTCAGATCTTCGCTGAAATCGAACTCGTCCATCGCCGCCTGCTCCAGCTGCGAGGCGCGCTCGCTCGTGAGGTCGGCCTTGGCCGTCTCGTACCAGTACACCTGCTCCGACGCGGCGCAGAAATAGATGATGTGATAGCCGTAGACTGTTTTCACAAGGCCGTAATCGCCCACGCCGCGGCCGTCCTCGAAGCACCAGTCGTTGAACTCCGTGACCATCTGGCCGGGGTACACATTTTCATACAGCCCGCCGGAGGACGCGCTGCCGTCGGAGGAATAGGTCTGCGCCAGCTCGCCGAAGCGTTCCTCGGTCTGCTCGCCCGCTTCCCACTCCTGCAGGATATCGTTCGCCTTCTGCTCAGCGGCAGCCCAGGCTTCGTCGGAGTATTCGCCGTCTTCATCCTGCTCGCCCTCGGGCTGGATGAGGATGTGGCGGATGCTCACCATGGGCTTGTCGATCTTTTCCACGCGCTGCGCGGCATATTCCTCCGCGTGCTCGTCATAATACGCGGCCACGTCCGCGTCCGAAATTTCCTCGGCGTCCACGAGCGACTGGAGGTATTCCGACGTCGTGAGCAGGCGGCGGCAGAAGGCGACGTAGCCCTCCACGCTTGCCGACGGGCCGAACACCGACTGGATATACGCGTCGCCGGAGTCATAGCCGAAGTATGCGGCGCTCTGCTCGCACGTATCGACCAGAGCGGTCAGCTGCTCCTCGGACGCTTCGCTGAGCTGGAAGCCCGCGGCCTGCGCCTTCTGATCCAGCGCCGCGATGGAATGGAACATCTCCACGCCGCTGTCCAGGAACATCTCCTGCCACGTCTTTTCGCCGTCCATCGACAGCTGATCCTCCAGCGCCTTCGTGGTGTCCATCAGATACGACAGATACATGCCGTAGGCGTTCTGGAAGGAGTAATACTGGTTCCAGTAGTAGTAGGCAAGGTCCCGGTTCGTCAGCTCCTCGCTGCCGCACACGGCCACGACGCGTGCGAGCACCTCATCGGTCAGCTCGTCCGCTGTGGCGGAGTAGCTGACGGTCGGCTCGGCGGGCGTTTCGCTGTCGGCGGTGTCGTCGGCAGGCTGCTCGGACGGCTGCGTCTCGGTCGGGGCCGCGGGCGGCTCGGCGACGGGGGCCTCGCCCTGCGCGCTGTGCTTGAGCCGCGGGATGAGGAGGATCAGCGCCACCGCGATCACCGCGATCGCCGCCGCCACAATGCCGATCAGCTTGCCGTTCGGCTTCTTCGCCGCAGCGTCCGCCGCCGCAGGCGCTTCTGCCACAGGGGTCTCTTCCGCAGCCGGGGCTTCGTCGGTCGCCGGGGTCTCTTCTGCCGGGGCAGCTTCTTCCGCTGCCGGTTCCGCTGCCGTCCCGGCCGCTGCCGCTTCCTCGGCGGCGGGGGCGGCCTGCGCCGCCTCGTCGGCGGGCTCGTCCGTCAGGCGCTTACCGCAATGCGGGCAAAACGCCGCCGTTTCATCCTCCAGCGGCGCGCCGCAGTATTTACAATCCATACATTCCACACTTTCCGCGGCTCCCGCCGCCCAAATTCCTCCCCAGCCAAAGGCCAGAAAGGTGATTTGCCTGTAGTCTACCACAGAATTGTAACATTTTCAATACCGCAGCCATCATCAGCAAAATCGTCAACGCCCCGTAGGGGCCGATGACTACATCGGCCCTCTTGTGCGAGTGTCCGTTTTTCGTTGTAACGTAGGGGCGGGGCTTGCCCCTCCCGCTGGTACGCGCCGCCATTCTTTTGCGGCAGTGCCGATTTGCCGAGGGCCCATAGCTTCCCCTGGGGGAAGCTGTCGGCGAAGCCGACTGATGAGGGTCGGGGAGCAGTTGCGTTTTGCTGAGTATGCAAAGCTATGTTTCAGTGCTCCCCGGCCCTCATCCGCCCCCTTCGGGGGCACCTTCCCCCAGGGGAAGGTATGGGGTGCATTCCGCTCGCTGGTGCGTGCAAAAGCCACAGCTGCCAACCAGCGGGAGGGGCAAGCCCCTCCCCTACGTTACGACGAAATAATACCTCTTCACTATTCACTCTTCACTATTACCTCAAACCGCCCCTCCCCTACGTTACGACGAAGAACGAAGGTGGGCTGCGCTTTCGCGCTTTCTCGCGCTTCTTGTTTATTATAATGTTGAAACAGGAGGGGAGACTATATGGTTTTACAGAAGAAGGCCCCGGTGGGGGCGGTTTTGGGGGTGTGCTGCGTTGTTTTGTCGCTGATCCTGCGGGCGGCGGTGCTGCCGCGGCTGGTGGATCAGAACGACGAGTGGGACTATGGCTGCCGCGGGCCGGGGGAGGGGTATGTTTACCGCGTGCTCGTCCGGTGCGAGGGCGCGTCCAGCGCCACGCTTTATAACGCCCTCGGCCAGTACTGCCGCACGGTCACGTTTTCCGGCGGGCAGGGCGTGCTCATCGCGCGGGCGGGCGGGTACATCCTGTGTGCCGGGGACGCGCAGGTGCGCTTTACCCTCGCCGGGAGCGCCGCGGTGCGCGTGGAGGGCGGCAGCGGCTCGTCGGACGGGCACATCCTGCAATTTGACCCGCCCGCCGACACCGGGCGCATCATTTAACAAAATATTCACGCAAACGCCCCGCTTTGGGCTATAATAGGAACAAAAGACCGCCGAGGGGAGAGAGAAATATGGCGAAAACGATCCTGGTCGTGGAAGACGACCCCAACATTGCCGACCTTTTGCAGCTGTATTTGACAAAGGAGGGCTACACCGTCGCGCTGGCCGATGACGGCGGCAAGGGCGTATCGCAGTTCCGCGCGGTCAAGCCCGACCTCATTCTGCTGGACATCATGCTGCCCGTGCTCGACGGCTGGAGCGTGCTGCGCACCATCCGGCAGGAGAGCGCCGTGCCCGTCATCATGCTCACCGCCAAGGGCGAGACGCAGGACAAGGTCACGGGCCTGCATCAGGGCGCGGACGATTACATCACGAAGCCCTTTGACATGAAGGAGGTCCTCGCCCGCATCGAGGCGGTGCTGCGCCGCACGTCGAAAGACGGCGACAAGAGCAGCAAGCGCCGGCTGGTGTTCGACAAGCTCATCATCGACCTGGACGCGTTCGAGCTGATCGTGGACGGCAAGCGCGTGGAAACGCCGCCGAAGGAGATGGAGCTGCTGTTCCATCTTGCCTCGTCCCCCAACCGCGTGTATACGCGCAACCAGCTGCTGGACGAGGTGTGGGGCTTTGACTACTTCGGCGACAGCCGCACGGTGGACGTGCACATCAAGCGTCTGCGCGAAAAGCTCGAAGGCGTGTCCGACAAATGGTCGCTCAAGACCGTTTGGGGCGTGGGCTATAAATTCGAGGTCCTGCCGGGATGAACACCATGTTTCGCAGGCAGTTCGTGCTGATCGCGGTGCTGCTGCTTCTGTGTATGCTGCTCACCGGCGTTGCATACCGGTTCTGGATGCTGGACACCGTGGAAACGGAAAACCAGCAGACGCTCTATCACGACGCCAAGGCCGCCGCGGCCTTTGCCCGGGCGTATAACACCACGGGCGAGCTGGAGAGCAACTGGGACTTCCGCATGGGGCTGTCGTTCGTCTCGTCCGTGAGTGACGCCGAAGCGCTCATCACCGACCCCGACGGCGCGGTGCGCCTTTGCTCGTGCGAGCAGTTTACGTGCGACCACATCGGAAAGACCGTGGACGCCGCGCTTCTGCGGCAGATCGACGCCGGCGGCAGCGTCATCGGCGCCGCCGGGAGCGGCGAGGCGCTCTCGGCGCTGTACTCCGACAGCCGCATCCTCGCGGGCGTGCCGATCGTCTCGGCGGCGTCCGGGCAGACGATCGGCTATGTCATCGTCTCCGCGCCGACCACGCAGATGAGCGCCTTTATGCGCCGCAGCTCGTCGCTGTTTTTGATGACGGGCGCGCTGACCATCGTCATCGCGCTGGCCGCGGCAAGCCTGCTTTCGCGCACGCAGGTGCGGCCGCTGGCGCAGGTGGCCGAGGCCGCCCGCCAGTTCGGCCACGGCGATTTTGAAACGCGCGTGAGCGTGCCCAAAAAAAGCCCGGAGGAGATCGTGGAGCTGGCCACGGCCTTTAACGCCATGGCAAGCAGCATCCAGCGCGCCGAGCAGCGGCGCGACGAGTTCGTGGCCAATGTGTCGCACGAGCTGAAAACGCCGATGACGTCCATCGGCGGCTTCATCGACGGCATGCTCGACGGGACCATCCCGCCCGAGCAGCACACGCACTATATGCAGATCGTCCAGCAGGAGGTGCGCAGGCTCTCGCGGCTGGTGCGCAGTATGCTCGACGTGTCGCGCCTGCAGGCCAAGGGCGTGGAGGAATCGCGCAAGACGCGCTTTGACATCGCCGAGGTCATCAGCGACGTGCTCATCTCGTTTGAGCAGAAGATCAACACCCGCCGCCTGCAGGTGAGCGTGGGCCTGCCCGACCGGGCGGTGTTCACCCGCGCCGACCGTGACGGCATCCAGCAGGTGCTGTATAATCTGGTGGACAACGCCATCAAATTCTGCCCCGAGGGCGGGATGCTCGGCATCCGGCTGGCGCAGGAGGGCGGCAAGGCGGTGGTGAGCGTGCAGAACACGGGGCCGACCATCCCGCCGGACGAGCTGCCGCTGCTGTTTGAGCGGTTCCACAAGGCCGACCGCAGCCGCTCCGCCGACCGCGAGAGCTGGGGCCTGGGCCTGTACATCGTCAAGACCATTTTGGACGCGCACGGCGAAGACATCCGCGCCGAGAGCCGTGACGGCGTGACCACGTTCCGCTTTACGCTGAGCGTGGTGCGCTGAGGCGCACAGTTTGAGGGGGAGCCATATGGACTATCCGAATGACCGCCGGGACGGATATTACGACGACAACGCCGTAAATCAGTCATCCTGGCAAAGCTATACCGGCCCGCAGGAGCCGATGCGTACGCCCTGCCGCCGCCGCGGGCGGGGGTGGATCGCCATGGTGGTCGTGCTGCTGGTGGCGCTGGCCGCGGCTATTGGCATCTGGCGCTGGGTGCAGGACTATTCTGTCTGCCTCGAGCGCACGGCAAACGGCCTGAGCCTGCGCGTGGAGGAGCGCGCCGCCGCGGCCGACGCTGCGGCGCCCGCGCCTGCCGAATCGGCGGAGCCTGTGGAGCAGGACGCCGCGCCAAAGGTGCAGGGCAGTGCCGGTGAGGATACGCTGCACTCCGCCACGGAGCTGACGATCCTGCCCGGCCGCGCGGGCGCGCCGACGGTGTCGTCCGATGAGGAGGACGCGCTGAGCCTGCAGGAGATCTACGAAAAAATGATCCCGAGCGTCGTGTCCATCGTCACGAACGCCGGCACGGGCACAGGCATCGTCATGTCCGAGGACGGCTACCTGATCACGAACTGCCACGTCATCGCGCAGGCGCAGCAGATCACCGCCATGACGTGGGACGAGACGACGTATGCCGCTGCGCTCGTCGGCAGCGATGAGGCCAGCGATCTGGCCGTTTTGAAGATCGAGCCGGACGCGCCGCTCACCGCCGCCGAATTCGGCGACTCGGACGCGCTGCGCGTGGGCGATACGGTCGTCGCCATCGGCGACCCGCTGGGCGTAAAGCTGCGCGGGACGATGACGAACGGCATCGTCTCCGCCATCAACCGCAACCTCATGGTCAACGACCGCGAGATGACGCTCATCCAGACGAACGCCGCGCTCAATAACGGCAACTCCGGCGGCCCGCTCATCAACTGCTACGGGCAGGTCGTGGGCGTGAACGCCGTGAAGCTCAGCTCGTATTATTCGCAGGCCACGGTGGAGGGGCTCGGCTTCGCCATCCCCATCTCCACGGCCAAGCCCATCCTCGACGAGCTCATCCAGAACGGCTATGTCGCGGGCCGTCCCGCCATCGGCATCTCCGGCGAGCAGCTGCCCGCCGCCGCGCGGGTCTATTACGGCCTGCCGGAGGGCGTGTACGTCACCTACGTCTCGCCCACGAGCGGCGCGTGGGAGGCGGGCGTGCGCAAGGGCGACATCATCACCGCCATCGAAGGCACCGCTGTCAGCAGCGTAGACGCCCTCAACACCGTCAAGAACCGCTACTCCGCCGGCGATACCGTCACCCTGACGATCTACCGCAGCGGCCAGAGCACAGACGTGGAGATCACCCTCATGGATGAAGCCCTGCAGGCGCAGGAATAAGAAAAAGCCCTTCCCGAACGGGAAGGGCTTTTTTAAGTAAAAGTGAAAAGTGAAGAGTGAAGAAGTAAGTTCTTAGTCGTAACGTAGGGGAGGGGCTTGCCCCTCCCGCCGGTACGCGCCATCGTCCTTTTGGGACCGTGCCGATTTGCTGAAGGCCCCATAGCTTCCCCTGGGGGAAGCCAAGGGGTGCAGTCCACGCCGCGGTGCGTGCAAAAGCCACAGCTGCCCACTTGCGGGAGGGGCAAGCCCCTCCCCTACGTTACGACGAAAGATCGAGGGCGCGGCAGTGGTCGATAGGATACGGGCGGGGTAGAACCCCGCCCCTACGTCCCGATAATAGGTACGTACAAAACCGGAAAAGGGCCGATGTGGTCATCGGCCCCTACAGGGTGCGGTCGTATTCGCTCAAAACTCCAACCGAATATAATGCCCCTCCTCTTTCCCCGCGGCCAAAAACGGCTGCTTGAACGCCGGGACATTCACGGCATTGGGGGCGAACTGGGGCTCGAGAGCAACGCCCTCGTGGGCGTGGTAGCGGCGGGTCTTGCCCGCGACATCCATGTCCGCCGCGCCGGAATACAGCTGGATGCACGGCATATCCGTGTACATCTCCATTTTGGGTCCCGACCGCGCGCCCTCCAGCGTGGCGGCGTGCTCGCCGCGCAGGACGAAGTTGATGTCATATTCCTCCCCCGGCGTGCGGCAAACGCACCGCGGCGCAGTAAAATCGAACGCTGTACCGCGAACCGGCAGGACGCTCCCCAGCGGGATGAGCGCCGCGTCCACGGGTGTATAGCCGTCTGCGTAGATCGTCAGGCGGTTCGACACGGCGTCCCCGACCTCGCCGTCCATGTTAAAATAGCTGTGGCTCGTCGGGGCCCAGACGGTGTCGCGGTCGGAGCGCGCGGCAAATGCGATCGTGAGCGTGCGGCCCGTCACGGTGTAGGTCACGCTGTGGTGCAGCGTGCCGGGGTAGCCGTCCGCGCCGTCGGGCGAGACGGCCGACATCCGCACGCCGTTTTCCAGCTCCTCCACGGCGTAAAACACGCGGTGAAAGCCGCCCGTGCCGCCGTGCAGATGCGTCGGGCCCTCGTTCTGCGTCAGGTGATACGTCTGGCCGCCGAGCGAAAATTCGCCCCGCGCGATGCGGTTGGCCACGCGCCCGACGTTCGCGCTGACGTAGCCCGCGTTCACATTGTAATCCTCCCCGCGCGGAAAGCCGAGCACAACGTCCACGCCGTCCACAGCCAGACTCTGCAGCGTCGCCCCAAAGTCCAAAACCCCCGCCGTCAGCGCCTCCGACCCAAACACATACCGCGTGACCTCACGCCCATCCACCATACCAAACTTCTCTTTCCGGATCATGTGGATCCCTCCCTGTCTCGTAGTGAGGCCAGTATAGCATAGAATTCGTCAAAAAACCACCGCCCGGCCGGCCGTGCGCGCAGCGCAAAAAGGCGTCCCGTTGGGGCGTCTTTTTGTGTTGGAGGAATGAAAAAGTGTACTGCTGCTTTTCAGGTAACCGATGATTCAATCGACAAGAGCCGTCAGCGAGAGATTTTGGCCCAAATGAAAGTTCGGAAAATGCAGGAATACTGTATGTATTTCGCGTTTTCCGAACTGCACAGTTGGGGCAAAAGATCCGCTGAGGGCCGCAGGCGATTGGATCGTCGGTTACTTAGCCGCAGATGTAGGTTTTAAGGCCCAGCAGGAGGTAATAGCCTGCGAGGGCGCCCTGGTCGGGGGTGTTTTGGGCCTGG
>CAKTXA010000031.1 GCA_934631005.1 uncultured Oscillospiraceae bacterium | reverse complement strand
CTGATCAAGCCGCTGGTCGTGATAGAGTAAGATCGAAGAGCTTGAGGTACGACGGAAAAGATCCCGAACCATAAAGGCAAAGAGCAGTCCATCTCGGTGGACTGCTCTTTGCTGAATTGATGCCGGGCTATCGGCTGTGGCAAAATCTCTCGTCGACATCTCTTGCTGCTTGGATCAGCGGTTACTATAGCGCCCTGCCGAAGTAAAAGGTCTTTGTTTTGCAGGTTGCGGCTGTGCACGTGGTCATTCCTCCAATCGCGAAAAATCGCGTTGTATGTATGAAAAGCAGGAGCAGGCTGCCGGGAAGCTCTCGGCGTGCGCTGCCACACCGGCGTCCCTACTCAGCGGGGGCGCCGGTTTCCTGCGACCGGTACTGCCCCGGCGTGAGGCCCGTTATCTTTTTAAATACATTGTAGAAGTATTTGATGTCGTTAAACCCACACTGGTCAGAAATGGTATGCACTTTTTTGTTTGTTGTGGTAAGCAGGGTGCACGCCTCACTGATGCGGATCTCCTGCAGCAGGGAGTTGATCGGCATACCCGTTGTCTCCCGGAAAAGCCGGGTGAAATAGTCTTTGCTCAGAAAGACCTGCGCCGCCAGATCATCCAGAGAGATATGCTTCTGATAGTTTTTGCGAAGATAGGCAAGCGTCGTATTGACGATCTGCTCTTGCCGGGAGACTGATTCCGAGGAGGCGGCGCCGCCCATTTTTCGGAACATATTGATAATAAGCTCTACAAGGTACGCCCGGATAATATCCAGATAGCCGTTTTCCTGATTATGAAATTCATCGTATATTTTTTTGAAAATATCGCCGAACACGTTATAGCTGTGCCCGGTGATGTGAATATCAGGGCCGATCTGCTGTTCCGGGAAGAGCGAGTAGAAGAGAAAAGAGGACGTGACAGATTCAAGCTTAACATTGTTGATGAGAGAACTGTCCAGAAATTTGGGTGTAAATAAAAGATCATACGCAACAAACGGCTCTTTCTCGTGCTCGCCGATCAGGAAGCAATGGGGCGTGTCGTAGTTGATGATAAAAACGTCGCCCTTGGTCGCCGCAGCGCGGCGGTCCTCGACCTGATGGATGCCTGCGCCGGAGATCACATATACGATCTCTATAAATGTATGCTTATGCAAAACGCCGATGAAATCTGGAAATTGCGTTGAAAGCTGAATATAAACATCCTCGCCGGGGCGAAAAATATCCTCCTGCTTGATAATGGGGACATCGTGAGACAGCATCCTGTCGAGACCTCCTTACTCTGGGCGATTTCCTATATTATATGGCAACCTGCACAACTGCGTCAAGGGACAGGGAAAAAAGACGTTAAAATACACCAAAAAAGCGCGATTACACCAATGACTATAGCAGATAAGAGGAGTAAGATAGGGATGTGAAAGCGTTTGAGTAGATCGCCGCGTGCAGGGACAGAGAAAGGGCGGTTACTTAAAACGTCATTAAAAGCAGATCAGGACAAATGGAATTAGGAGGCGTAATGAAATGATGAACGGTACACAAAAGCGGATCCTCTCCCTTTTTCTTGCGGCAGTGATGCTGCTTGCTCTTGTTGCTTGCGCGCAGAAGGAAGGGACTGCGGTCAGAGAAGAGGCTGTGACGCCCGGAGCGGAGCCTGCTGTACAGGAGGATGAGAAGAAAGAGGATGTAACGCTGGTCTACTGGTGTATGTGGGAGGCCGGGGAAACACAGGGCGTGGCGATTCGGGCGGCCGCCGATGCGTTTACCGAGGAGACCGGCATCAAGGTACAGATCGAGTTTAAGGGTCGTGACGGCAACATTCAGGGGCTGCAGCCGGCACTGGATGCCAAAACGGAGATCGACATCTTCGACGGATATGTTGACCGCATCAACGACGTTTGGGGCAACTACACACTCGATCTGGAGGAGCTGTTTGAAAAGTATGGGATGCAGTCCCTCACAAGGCCTGCGTTTATTGAGTGGACTCGAAACTCCGGCAACGGCGTTCTGAAGGGGATCCCCTATCAGGCGTCTGTGGCGGCGTGGTGCTACAACAAGGATATTTTCGCGGCTGCGGGCGTTACCGAGACCCCCAAAACATGGGATGAATTTGTGACTGCCTGTGAAAAGATCCGGGCGGCGGGGTATGATCCTATCTGTGATGACACGGACTATCTCGGATATATGTACGGCTATGCGTTTGCCCGCCTTGCCGGGCAGGATGTTGCGGAGAAGGTCTACTTTGACGGCACATGGAAGGAATGCCCCGAGGCGCTGGAGGCTGCAAGGCTCTTTGAGGAGCTGGCGCAGAAGAACTGCTTCTCCCCAAACATTGCGGCATCGCCTTGGCCCAATGCGCAGAATACGGAGCTGGGCGGCGGTAAGGCTGCCATGCAGTTCTGCGGCTCATGGCTGCCCAATGAGATCCGCGGTGTGACTGGCGATGACTTCAACTGGGGCGGCTTTGCCTTCCCCGATGTGGGCGGTGTAAACGGTACGGAGGCAAACAACACGACCTATCAGGCGCTGGCGATCAATAAGGCATCCAAGCATCCCGATGAAGCGTTCCAGTTTATCAAATGGATCACCACCGGCAAGTACGACCAGATGATCGCCAAGGATTCGTGGAGCATTTCCGCTGACCCCGCCAACGATGATATTCACCCTTCCCAAATCGATTTTAAGGACATCTGCGATACTACCACGATCCGCTATGACGAAGGCGGCGGCGCGTATAACAACGGCGACATCACCAGCGACCTGTTGGACAATGTCGGCCGTCTGTGCGGCGGCACGCTGAGTGCGGAGGAGTTTATTGACGCGATGGCGGCGATCTACTGATCGGCGGTCAGACCTGTGCTGCGGCGGTGGATCCACCGCCGCAGCCGGGCTGCCTGCCGGCTGATCCCGCATCGGGGAGTAAGGCTGGGATTATGAAAAAAGAAACAAAACGAATCACAATAAAATTCCTGCTGCCGGCCATGATCTTTTTTGTGCTGATCTTCGTTTATCCGTTGCTGCGTACTGTGGTGATGAGCTTTTTCAGCGTGCAGAATATGACCGGACCGGTCAATGCGTGGCTGCCGGTGGGGATCGGCAACTATTTGAAGCTGTTTACCACGCCGATTTTTCTGAAGGTGTTGGGAAACCTGCTGAAGATCTGGCTGTTCGGAGGCCTGGTGGTTTTATCCATTGCGCTGTTGTTTGCGGTGATCCTCAACTCCGGGATCAAGGGGAAGCGCTTTTTTCAGAGCGTCATCTACCTGCCGGGGACGATCAGCACTGTGGCGCTTGCGCTGATGTGGATCGAATATGCGTATAACGCAAGGTTTGGCCTGTTCGCGCGGTTTTTCCGGCTGGTGGGGCTGGAGCATCTGGCGGGGATCGAATGGATGGGTCCGGATCATCGGTTTCTCGCCATGTTCATCGCCTACTGCTTTGCCAGCGTGGGCTATCACATGATCGTGTTTTCCTCCGGCATTGAAACCATCCCGGCGGATTATTACGACGCAGCCAAAATTGATGGCTGCAACAGGATCAAGGAATTTTTCTATATGACCTGGCCCATGATCCGCGGGGTCCTAAAGACCAATATCACCATGTGGACCATTTCATGCGCGGGATTCTACACCTGGTCCATGATGTTCACCAATGGCGGAAAGGTCGATGCAAAAACGAGCACCCCGGTCTCTTACCTTTACATGAAGCTCTGGGGAGGCGACATCTCCATTATGGAGCGGGACGCGGGGCTGTCGGCGGCGGCCGGCGTCGTGACAGGCATTTTTGTGCTGGTCGGGTTTCTGCTGATCAGCGTTTGCATCAAGGACGACGATCTGGAGTTGTAGGGGGAAGACGTATGAAACAGGATGCAGCGAATAAAACGCGCTCCAAACGGCATTTCGGAAGGCTGCACCTGCTGCCGGGCTATCTGATCCTGGGCATCTGGTGCGCGTTTACCGTGCTTTTGGTCGGTGCGGTCATTTTTTCCTCTCTTTCTACCACTCCGGAGATCTTTGACGGGCGGCTTCTTGCCTCCGGACTGCACTTTGAGAATTTTGCAACGGCGTGGAGAGCACAGAATATCTCTGTATTTTTCCTAAACTCTCTGGTCTACTCCGTGACCGCCACAGCGCTGACCATGGTGATTTCCACGCCGGCGGCGTATGTCCTCTCTAGGATCCGTTTCCGCGGCAACAAGCTCATTCAAGCGAGCTTTGCCACGGCACAGGGCGTCCCACTGTGTATGATCGTACTGCCGCTGTACGGCGTTCTGGCGTCGCTCGGGATGCTGCGCAGCCCGGCGACCATTCAGCCGACGTTGATATTTCTCTACACCGGCATCAGCATCCCGTATACCGTGATCTATCTTCTGGCGTTTTTTTCTACCATCTCGACCTCCTACGAGGAGGCAGCCATCATTGATGGCTGCACCAGAGAAAAGGCGTTTTGGAGGATCATGTTTCCGCTGGCGCAATCCGGCGTGATCACGGTGTCGGTATTCAATTTTCTCAATATCTGGAATGAGTACTTTATGAGCATGATCTTTGCCAGCGGCGACAAGGTGCGCCCGCTGTCGGTGGGGCTGTATGCGCTGTACAATTCCATGCGGTATACAGGAAACTGGGCGGGTCTGTTTGCGGCGGTCGTGATCATTTTCCTGCCCACATTTGTAATGTACGTACTGCTTTCCAACAAGATCATCGCCGGGATCACCGCCGGCGGCGTGAAGGGATAAGAAAAGGAGGAACTGACAGATATGGATCAGGGAAAGACCAATTGGTATGTGGTAGACGGATATATGCCGCCACCGGCAAAGGGCGGCGCAGCGTATCAGGGGCATGAGGCTATTATGATCCTCAATTGCAGCGAGCAGGATGCCCACTGCACCATTGACGTCTTCTATGCCGACAAGCCCCCGGTTTTGGGCATCCCCTATACAGCCCCGGCGCAGAGGATCAGTTGTTTTCAAACAAACGACCGATCCGTGTTCGGAGAGGTGGAGCTGAAAGTCTGCGAGCAGTATTCGCTCAGGATCCGAAGCGACGTTGGCGTAATTGTCCAGTACGGCAGACTGGATGTGAATCAGGAGAATCTGGCGTATCTGGCGACGCTGGGATACGCAGAATAAGAAAGGCAGGAGAAGCATGAAGATCTGCATTCAAGAGCAGGAATTCCGCGCAAGGCTCGCAAGACTGAATGAAAAAATGAAAGAGCTCGCACTCGATGCCATTCTGGTCTATGGCGATGAGTATAGAAAAGAAAACCTTCGCTATGTCAGCAACTTCTGGCCCATTTTTGAGCGCGGCGCCATGCTGATGCAGCGGGACGGTGAGCCGATGGTCCTCTGCGCGCCGGAGGGTGAGCAGGTGGCGAGGGAGATGAGCGTCTGGAAAGATGTACGGCTGGTCCCGGATTTTTTGTGTGTGACAGTCCCCGATGAGATCGACTATCCGCTGGCGACCTATACCAGCTTTCGGGCGTTAGCCGCCCAGTTCCGGGAAAAGGCGCCGCTGAGCCGGCTGGGTATCAGCGGCCTGGAGGATATGCCTGCCGGGCTGACAAAAACGATCCAGACCACCTTTGACTGTGAACTGGTGGACATCAGCCCCGTCCTCTTTGAGATGCGGTTGAAAAAAAGTCCGGATGAGATCGCCTGCATTCGGGAGGCGGCGAGACTGGCGGAGATCGGCTTCCGCGCACTGCTGGAAGAGGATCTGATCGGCAAAACAGAGCGGTATGCTGCCGCAATTGCAGAGAGTGCAGCGCGCGCAGCCGGCGCGGAGGCGGTTATTTTTACGGTATTTGGCTCCGGCGAGCGCTCCGCCAGAATCATCGGCCGCCCCACTGACAAGCTCATCGAGGACGGCGATATGATCATGTGCGCATTGGCGATCCAGTATGAGGGCTATGTGTCCACCTGTGAGCTGCCCTTTGCGGTCGGCAATTACTCCAAGGAGACGGAGCGGGTGATCGACGTGCTCATCAGGGCGAGCGCCGCGGGGCTGCCTTACCTGAAGGCGGGGGAGCCCATGAAGCACTTTGTCTGTGCGGTGCGTGAACATTTCCGCCGGGAGGGACTGGCGGAGTATGACGTCTATCCACCGCTGCATGGCATAGGCTGCGCCGAGGCGGAAAGCCCATATCCCGATGAAACCACGCAAACACCTTTTGCAGTCGGGATGACGGTCAACACCGACATCAGCCTGTTCGGAATGGCAGGCGGCTCCAACAGGATCGAGGAGGGCTTTGTGATCACGGAGGACGGCGCAGAAACGCTCTTCCCATTTATGAGGACATATTTTGAGGATTGGCTGAGGCGTCACGGGTAAGGGGCGCGTGCCATGAAGGAGATCAATACTTTTCGCGGGACAAAACCGCTTTGCCGGTATCACAGGGTCTGTGCCCATGAGCATCTGCTGATAGACCTGTCCCATCAGGCGATCACGCCGGGAACAGAGGCGGAGACGGCGGTGTTGGAGCAGCCAGTCCGGATGGATAATCTCGGGCTGCTCAGAAGAAACCCATACGTTGTTCGAGATAATCTTATCCTTTCTGACGCGGCGGTCGCGGTCAGAGAGGTTGGGTTTCTGAGGAAGCACGGCGTGGATCTGATCATAGATCTGACGACGATCGGCATTGGGCGCGATCTGGAAAAGCTCAGGGCGATCGCTGCGGCGATCGAACCAGATCTTGTGATCGGGACCGGCTTTTATACACAGGGCTCGCTGACGCAGGAGGAAGCGGCGCTCTCCAGTGAGCAGATGGCGGAGCTCATGCTGCGGGAGATATACGAGGGGATCGGTGACAGCGGTATCCGGGCGGGCGTCATCGGAGAGATCGGTGTCAGCGAGCAGATCTATCCGGCGGAGCGAAGATCGCTTCTGGCGGCAGCAAAGGCGTACCGGGAGAGCGGTCTGCCCGTCTATGTTCACACCTACCCGTGGACACGCGCCGGGTACGACGCGGCAAGGCTGCTGGCTGAGCATGGGGTAGATCCCCGGGACATCTGCATCTGCCATACGGATGTTCGGTTTGACCATGACTACATGAGAGAGCTGCTGCGGCTCGGCGTGTATCTGGAGTTTGACAATTTCGGCAAGGAGTTTTATTTCCTCGCCCGGGATGGCGCCTTTTCCGGCGGACCCTTTGCATCAGACCTGTCCCGCGTGCATCAGCTTCGGCGGCTTCTGGAGGAGGGGTATGGCAGGCAGCTTATGATCGCCAATGATATATGCCTGAAAACTGCCCTGCATTGCTACGGAGGCTGGGGCTACGATCACATCTTTGAAAATATCATACCCATGATGCGGCAGGAGGGAATGTGCGACGCCGAGATCGCCATGATCGTGGATGAAAATCCGCTTTGCTTCCTGCAAACGGCAGACACGGGCGGGAGTGAGGAGCGCAAATGAAGCTTAGAGATACGCTGTGGATATGGGGGCAGGATGCCGGCAGCCACCATCATACGGCACAGGGGAACATCTGGGATTTGCCCGGAGAAAATCGCATGGGCCCCGTGGAGGGCTGCCGGTATCTGGGCATCCCCAATTGCTGCCGGGTGGTGATGAACGGGCTGCCCACGCCACCGTTCGACGGGGAGGCAGACAAGCTGGACTGCCTGCGGCGCGTGGTTTGGAGCATCATCGGTGACAGCGGCTCTGCGCGCAATAATGAGGAGACAGATCTGGAGGAGGTGCTGCGGATCGCGCAGCGACACCAGAACGTCAGTGGTGCCATCATGGATGACTTTATGAGCGAGGAGCGGATGGAGCTCTTCCCGCCGGAGCGCTTGGGGCGGATGCGACACCGCCTGCACACGGCGATCCCCGGCAAGCCACTGGAACTCTGGACGGTGCTTTATTACCATGAGGTCTCCGAAGCGATGATGCCGTGGCTTCAACATGTGGACAGGATCACCCTTTGGGCGTGGCGCACGGAGGAGCTGCGGCAAATGGATGAGGTCTATGCAAGACTGGACAACCTCACTGCGGACGCCCCAAAGCCGGTTCTGGCAGGCTGCTACTTCTATGACTACGGGAACTGCAAGCCAATGTCTGCCGACACCATGCAGTTGCAGCTTGAGTACTATTACAGGCGCCTGCACGAGGGAAGGCTGGACGGCATTGTGTTCTGCTCCAACGCGGTGGCGGATCTCGGGCTGGAAGCCGTCCGCTGTGCAAGGGACTGGATCGCCCGGTATGGGGACGAGGAGCTTTCTGACCGCTGGGCAGGCGGCGACCCTTGAGACTGTACGCCGTTCCGCTGATGAAATTGCCTGCGGCCCTCCGCGGCTCTTGGCGCTTTGATCAGCGGTTACTCGGGGAGGAATTTTAAGGCACACAACGACGGATCGGGATGGCAAAAGAACCTATCGCAGCATACCGGAGCAGTGCAGAGGCTGCCCGTGCAAAACGAAATGCGGAGCAAATGAAAAGGGGCAGAAGGTACACACGGCGCACATCTGGCAGGAGTATCTGGATTTGGTTGAACAGATACGAATAACAGAGCGTGCGAGAGATATTTATGCACAGCTCTGCAACGAAAACCAATGCTTTCCCTGCTTGAATGTATGGTTTCTTTGGTAGACTGAAAATCGGCGATGTTCTTACGAACATCGCCGATTTTGAGCGTGTCAAAAAAGTATTTTTGACACGCTCTCAAACGAAAACCGCTTCGCTGGGTTTTCGTTTGAAAAGGCTTGCAGCCCGCCGCGCGCATAATTTGTGTGCCGCAGGCACACAAATTCCACACTTGCGGACTGAGCTGTATTTTCTGCGGCGTACACGCCGCCGCAGAAAATGATCAGAATCATTTTTGCGCCTGCGGGCGCAAAACTCTGCGAGGCTTTTTTGACAGTCTGAAAATCGGCGATGTTCTTACGAACATCGCCGATTTTACATTACCGCTCGGTGCGGTTCTGGGACTCGTTCTGGGTGCGGTTTTCGGTGCGGGACTCGGTCTGCTGCTGGGTCTTGTTCTGCTGGGACTTATTCTGCTTCGATTCGTACTGATTGCGTGCGCTCATCGTTTGCGCCTCCTGTGAAGAATTGCGGCGTGGCCGCAGAGATAGTATGCCGCGTGGGCGGCATTTCATACGTGCTACGACTTATCGCGCGGGCGGAAGAACAGCGCCGCGAGGAAGCCGAAGAACACCGCCGCCGCGATACCGCCCGCCGCGGCGCGCAGACCGCCGGTGAGGATGCCGAGCACGCCGTCCTGCTCGATCGCCTCACGCACGCCCTTGGCAAGGAGGTTCCCGAAGCCTGTCAGCGGCACGGTCGCGCCCGCGCCGGCAAAGTCGGCAAACGGGCCGTATACGCCCACGCCGCCGAGAATGACGCCCGCCACGACGTAGGCCGTGAGGATGCGCGCCGGGGTGAGCTTTGTTTTGTCGATGAGGATCTGACCGACGGCGCACAGCAGCCCGCCGATCACGAATGCCTTGAGATAGTCCATGATTACCGCCTTTCCGCGCTGATCGCCACGGCGTGGCAGATCGCCGGGATCGTCTCGCCCTGCCAGGTGGAGGTAGGGGACATGAGCGCCCCGGTGGCGCAAAACAGAAGATTTTTGATCTTGCCCTGGGTGAGCTGCGAGAGCAGGTACCCACACAGCACGCTCGCGCTGCAGCCGCAGCCGGAGCCGCCGGCGTGCACGTCCTGCTTCTGCAGGTCGTAGATGAGCGTGCCGCAGTCGTTATACACCCCGCCGATGCTCACGCCGTCGCGCCGGAACAGATCCATCACGATCTCCTTGCCGAGCTGGCCGAGGTCGCCGGTGACGATCAGGTCGTAGTCCTCCGGCGCGCAGCCGAGATCGTCAAAGTGCGCGCGGAGCGTGGCATAGGCGGCGGGGGCCATGGCCGCGCCCATGTTGTTCGCATCTTTGATGCCCCAGTCCGTCACCGCGCCGATGGTCGCCGCGCGGACGAACGGCCCGTGCGGCGCGGTTTGCCCCACGATGCAGCAGCCCGCACCCGTGACCGTCCACTGCGCGGTGGGCGTGCGCTGGCCGCCGTAGCCCAGCGGGAAGCGGTACTGCCGCTCCGCCGAGGCAAAGTGTGACGACGTGAGCGCCGCAGCCCGGCGGGCGTAGCCCGCGTTCACCGCCGCCGCGGCCAGCAGCAGCGACTCCGCCATCGTGGAGCAAGCGCCGTAGAGCCCGAGGTAGGGGATCCCGGTGGGGCGCAGGGCGAACGCCGAGCCGATGCACTGGTTGAGAAGATCCCCGCCGAAAAGCACGTCAATTTCGCCGTATTGCAGCTCGATCTTGCGCCGTGCGGTGTCCAGCGCCAGCTCCTGCATTTTGCTCTCGGCCTTCTCCCACGACTTCTGGCCGAACTTTGTGTCGGTATTCACACGGTCAAAGTAATTTGCCAGCGGGCCCTCGGATTCCTTTTTGCCGCCGATGGCGGCGCCGGATAAGATGGCGGGCTGGCGCTCAAACACGACGCTCTGCCGCCGCTTCTGAAACTGCATGATCTGCACGTCCTTTCCAAGGCGTTTGCGGGTAGTATATGAAAAAACGCAAAAAATAACCGCGGACGTGACCGCCCGCGGCAAGGAGCGCGCTTGCGCGTGCTCAGAGAAAAGGAATGGAAAATGAAAAAGAAGTCGCACAGGTATTCTGTGCGGCTTCCGGTTTTCTTATACGTCTGCAAAAAAATTATTTTGCGGCCAGCGCGCGCTGCAGCCAGACGCAGCCGACGTCCAGCGCGGTGTAGAACCCGTCCTTCACGCTCTTTTTCAGGATGCGGTCCTTTGCGCGGACGTTGGGGTCGGTGAGCTGGAGCTCAACGGAGACCTTCGTCGCCACATCGACGTCCTGCTTTTTTTCACTTTCGAGGATCTGGAGCATAACGATGTGCGAATCCGCCATCGAGCCATAATAGATCATATTGTCCTTGCGCATCAGCGGGCGACCCTTATAGGTCAGAACGCTTTTTTCTTCTGCCATAGTGACCTCCTTCAAATTTTCGGAACGCCGAAATCAGGCGGCTCGCAAAAAGCCGCCTGATCCGGGATCATGCTTTCGTCAATCAAACAGATAGTGCCGCACCAGCTCCTGCAGCAGCTCATCGCGGTCGATCTTGCAGATGAGGCTGCGGGCGTTATTGTAGTTGGTGATGTAGGTCGGATCCTCGGAGAGCAGGTAACCGACGATCTGGTTGATCGGGTTGTACCCTTTTTCACTGAGCGAGCTGTAAACGGAGTTCAGGATCGCTTTCATCTCTCCCGCCGGGTCGTCCGGCACGATAAATTTGATCGTGTTCTTATCCATGACGGTTACCTCCCTTGTCCTTTGTTGCCCCTATCATAATATAAATCTTTCCACTTGTAAATGACCTGAACATTTCATTTGTGTTACAAGTTCAAAAACAGCACGATATATAGTATGCGGGCGGGAGGTGGGCGCTATACCTCAGCGCAGCACCGCGCCGAGCTTCTGCTCGAGCGCCTGCAGGATGCGCTGGGTGGTGCCGGTGGAGTCGTCGTCGGTCAGCGTGCGGTCGTCGGCGCGCAGCTCCAGACTGAACGCCACGCTCTTTTTGCCCTCGGCAATGCCTGCGCCGCGGTAAATATCGAACAGGTTGATCTTCCGCAGCAGCTGGCCGCCCGCGTCGCGGATGCACGCTTCGAGCTGGCCGATGGTCACGGCTTCGTCGCACACCAGCGCCAGATCGCGCGTGACGGCGGGGAAGCGGGGCAGCGGATGGAACACGTGGTCGTCCGCCTGCGAGGCCAGCAGCAGATCAAAGTCCAGCTCCGCGCAGTAGACCTCCGCGCCGATGCCGTAGCGCTCGGCGACGAGCGGATGGATCTGGCCGATGACGCCGGCGTCCTTGCCGCCGATGGTGATGCGCGCACAGCGGCCGGGATGATACGCCGCGTTCGTGGTCAGCGCTTCATACTCGGCGGGCAGGATGTTGAGCTTGTGCAGCAGCGCGTCCACCTCGCCCTTGAGCTTGAAGAACGTCTCGCCCGCGCCGTAGGCGCCGAAAATCAGGCGCTTATTCTCCTGCGGCAGCTTTTCGCCCGCCTGCGGCAGATAGACGCGGCCGAGCTCATAGAGCTTGACGTCGCGGTTCTTGTGCGCGAAGTTGCGCGCGAGGATGTCGAGCATGCTCGGCAGGATCACGGTGCGCATGATGGAGGTGTCCTCGCCGAGGGGGTTGATGATGGAGATGGCCTTGCGCAGGGAAGAGTCCGCTGGGACGCCCACGGCGTCAAAGCTCGCCGGGGAGACGAACGAGTAGGTGATGATCTCGTCAAAGCCAAGGCTGCGCGCCATGGCGCACGCCGCGTTCTCCAGCTGCGCTTCCTCACTGTAGCCGCCGCGCGTCGTCGCGCCGCGCATGAGCGTGGTGGGGATGTTGTTGTAGCCGTAGTAGCGGGCGACCTCCTCGGCGATGTCCGCCATGCAGCGCAGGTCGGGCCGCCACGAGGGCACCTGAATGAGGCCGTCTTTGACCTCGACCTCCTCACGGCGGAGATAGTCGATCATGTCCGCGCGGGAAATATCGGTGCCGAGCAGGGCGTTGATCTTGCCCTCCTCCAGCGGGAGCGTGACGGGCTGCGGGACGTAGTTGATGACGTCGATGATGCCGTCGAGCACCTCGCCTGCGCCGAGCAGCTCCACGAGCTCACACGCGCGGTTCACGGCGGGAACGGTCAGCATCGGGTCGATGTCCTTCTCAAATTTTGCCGACGCGTCCGTGCGCATACCGAGCGCCAGCGCCGTCTTGCGGATGGACGCACCGAGGAAGTTCGCGGATTCGAACACGACGTCCACGGTGTCGGCCACGATCTCGCTGTTCTCGCCGCCCATGATGCCGGCAAGACCCACGGGCTTTTCTTCGTCGGCGATCACGAGCATATCCGGCTGCAGCGCGCGGACGTTTCCGTCGAGCGTGGTGAGCGTTTTATCCTCGCCCGCGCGGCGCACAACGATCTTGCCGCCGTTTACGTAGCGGTAGTCAAACGCGTGCATCGGCTGGCCGTATTCGACCATCACGTAGTTCGTGATGTCCACGATGTTGTTGATGGGGCGGATGCCCGCCGAGCGCAGGCGCTGGCGCATCCACTTGGGGCTGGGGGCGATCTTCACATTGCGCACCATGCGCGCGGAATACCGCAGGCACAGATCGTCCGCCTGCACGTCCACATCCAGAAGCTCCGGCAGGCTTCCTTCGCCGCCGCCCTTTACGACCGGCTCATGGTGGTGCATGGGCACATTGAACGCCGCCGCCGTCTCGCGGGCAAGGCCGATGAGCGAGTAGCAGTCGGGGCGGTTGTTCGTAATTTCAAATTCTACGATGGAGTCGTCGTTGCCGATGACCTCGTTGATGTCCTGCCCGATCTTGCAGTCCTCATCGTTCAGGATCCAGATGCCGTCGGCATACGCCTCGGGCACGTCGTTCTGCGTAAGGCCAAGCTCGGCGAACGAGCAGAGCATGCCGCAGGACTCCACGCCGCGGAGCTTGCCCGCCGTGATGTGCACGCCGCCGGGGAGGTGCGAGTCGTCCAGCGCCGTGGGCACCAGATCGCCCTCATGCACGTTCTGCGCGCCGGTCACGATCTGCACGGGGTTGCCAGTTCCGACGTCCACCATGCACACCCACATATGGTCGGAGTTCTCATGCCGCTGCATGGAAACGACCTTGCCGACGACCACATTCTGAATGTCCGTGTCCATGCGGGTGACGGTCTCGACCTTCTGACCGGCGATGGTCATAATTTCATCGTATTCGCGGTCAGTCGCCTGAATATCCACAAATTCCTTCAGCCATTTTCTCGAAATATTCATGCCTTCACCCTCCTATCAGAACTGTTCCAGGAACCGGACGTCGTTTTCGAAGATCATGCGCAGATCGCCGATCTGGAAGCGGCGCATGGCCATGCGCTCCAGACCGATGCCGAAGGCAAAGCCGGAGTAGATCTCCGGGTCGATGCCGCAGCCGGCGAGCACCTTGGGGTGCACCATACCGGCGCCCAGCAGCTCGATCCAGCCCTCGCCCTTGCAGGTAGGGCAGCCCGCGCCGCGGCACTTGAAGCACTGCACGTCCACCTCGCAGCTGGGCTCTGTAAACGGGAAGTGGTGCGGGCGGAAGCGGATGACGGAGTCTTCTCCGTACATGGCCTTGATGAGCGTCTCTAACGTGCCCTTGAGGTCCGCCATCGTCACGCCCCTGTCGATGACCAGACCCTCGATCTGGTGGAACATCGGCGAATGGGTGGCGTCGACCTCGTCCTTGCGGTACACGCGGCCGGGGGCGAGGATGCGGATGGGCGGATTTTTGATGCGCTCCATCGCGCGGATCTGCATGGGGCTGGTCTGCGTGCGAAGCAGGACCTCCTCATCGTCGGTGATGTAGAACGTGTCGCTGCGGTCGCGGGACGGGTGGTTCTCGGCGATGTTGAGCCGGGTGAAGTTGTAGTCCGCCAGCTCCACCTCCGGGCCGTCGAGAATTTCAAAGCCCATGGAGATGAACAGCTCCTTCGCCTCGTCCAGCGCGATGTTCATCGGGTGCCGGTGGCCGAGCCGGACGGGATCGCCGGGGATGGTCACATCCACGGCCTCGGCGCGAAGCTTGGCCTCCAGCGCCTTTTCCTTAAGGCTGGCGCGCGTTTTTTCAAGCTGCTCCTCGATGGCGGCGCGTACATTGTTTGCGACCTGGCCCATCACCGGGCGCTCCTCGGCGGAGAGCTTGCCCATCATTTTGAGCACGCCCGTCAGCTCGCCCTTTTTGCCGAGGAAGCGGACGCGCAGCGCGTCAAGCTCGTCGGCGCTCTTGACCGCGCCGAGGGCGTCCAGCGCTTCCTGCCGGATCTTTTCAAGCTGCTGTTTCATATACTGCATTCTCCTTTGTGAAATGTTTTCTGCAAAAAAAGAAGCCCCTCGTCCACAAAAGGGGACGAAAGACCATGCTTCCGCGGTACCACCCGCATTTCGCCTTGCGGCGCGCTCATGCCCATAACGGAGACCTCCGGCGCGCCCTACTTTGGTCGGTAACCCTGATTCAGGCGGCTGCTCACGGGGGAAGGCCCTGGACCGGCAGCAAGCGGATCACAGCATCCCGCTCTCTCTTTGGCTGCCTTGCGGCGTTCGGACGGCCCGGTCATCGCATTTACTGATATTGCCGCTATTCTAACATACCAAAATCCGTTTTACAAGATTAAAATTGACTGTTTTCCGCCCGCGCGGTATAATAGGGCCACAAAGAACGGGAGGCGATCGGGATGAAGCATCCGCTCTGGCTGGCGCAGCAGACGAACGCGGCGCTCGTGCGCGACCTGCTGCCGGTGCGGCCGCGCAATTCGCACAAGGGCGATTACGGCAGCGTCCTGCTGCTGTGCGGCTCGGTGGGGCTGACGGGCGCGGCGGTGCTCGCGGCGCAGGCGGCCTCGCGCACGGGGAGCGGGCTGGTGTTTCTCGGCGTGCCGCAGGCGGTGTATCCCATCTGCGCGGCGCACTGCCGCAGCCAGATCGTGTTCCCGCTGCCGTGCGACGGGGAAGGGCGGCTGTCGCTCGCGGCGCTCGATGAGATCGAAAGACGCCTTGTGAAGATGGACGCCGTGCTGCTCGGCCCCGGCCTTGGCCGCGGGGGCGAGCTGCCGCAGCTGGTGCGGGCGCTGCTCACGCGCTGCCGCGTGCCGCTGGTGCTGGATGCCGATGGTCTAAACGCGCTGGACGGGCATATAGATGTTCTGCGTGGAAGCTCCTGTCCGCTCGTCCTCACGCCGCATGACGGCGAATTTCTGCGGCTCGGCGGCGATCCGCTGGCGCCTGACCGTGTGCGTGAAGCGCAGCGGCTCGCGCGCCGCGGCGCGTGCGTCGTGCTGCTGAAGGGAAACCGCACCATCATCACCGACGGCTCCGCCGTCTACCGCAACACGACGGGCAATCCCGGGCTTGCCTGCGGCGGCAGCGGCGACGTGCTGGCCGGGATCCTCGTCTCGCTGCTGGGGCAGCGCGTCATGCCGCTGGAAGCGGCGGCGGCCGCCGCCTGGATCCACGGCGCGGCGGGCGATGCGTGCGCCGAACGGCTGGGCGAGTATGGCATGATCCCGGAGGACCTGCTGCAGGAGATCCCACGACTTTTAAGATGAGCGGGTGATCCTTTGCGCCGCAGACGGAGACTGTTTTTTCTGGCAGCGGTCTGTATGCTGATCCTGACAGCCTGCCGCGCGCCGGACGGCGCGATGCAGCAGGCGCTGCGCCTGCGCACGGAGCTGTTGCAGGCAGGCGGCTGCCGCTACGCGGCGGACGTGTCCGTACACTATGACGACGTGCGCTTTGACTTTTCCCTGGACTGCGTCTGCCGGTCGGACGGCGCGGCGCAGATGACCGTCCGCGCGCCGCAGACGCTCGCGGGTATCGCCGCCGAGCTGGAAGCGGACAGCGCGCGGGTGGAATTTGAGGACACCGCCGTGGCCTTCGGGCTGATGGCGGACGGCAATCTTGCCCCCATGCAGCTGCCGCAGCTGCTCGTGCAGGCGCTCTGCGCCGACTACATCGAGACCGCCGGCCGTGACGGTGAGGGCCTCCGCGTGACATATCTGCACGGCTATGACGATGCGGAGCTGACGGTGGACGTGTGGCTGTCCGCCGCGCTCGTGCCGGAGACGGCCGAGGTATCCTATCAGGGGCAGATGCTGGCAAGCATGACCATTACCGATTTTACGCCGGGCGATCCGGCAGCTTTGGAATGAGGAGACTATGAAAACACTCAAGCGGACCTGGGCGGAAATTTCGCTCGATAACCTGGAACACAACTATCACGCTCTGCGGGCCCATATTCCGCAGGGGTGCAAATTCTTAGGCGTCATCAAGGCCGACGCCTACGGCCACGGCGCGGTGCCTGTGAGCGGCACGCTCTCGGAGCTGGGCTGCGAGTATCTGGCAGTGTCGAATCTGGAGGAGGCGGTGCAGCTGCGCCGCGGCGGCATCCGCACGCCGGTGCTCATCCTCGGCTACACGCCGCCGGAATACGCCGACACGATGGTCTTTATGGACCTGACACAGGAGATCCACTCCATGGACTACGCCCGCGCGCTCGAAGAGCGCCTGCGGGGGACGAATTACATCCTGAATGTGCACCTCAAGCTCGACACCGGCATGGGGCGCATCGGCTTTCTGGCCTACGGCGGGCACAGTGAGCTGGCGCAGCTGCGGGCGTTTTCTCAGCTGACGCATCTGCGCGCCGAGGGCGTGTTCACGCACTTCAGCGCGGCGGACAGCCGCCTTGCCGACGACGAGGCGTACACCGAAACGCAGTACGCGCGCTTTCAGGCCGCGCTGGCGGAGCTGGAGAGCTGCGGCATCCATCCCGCGCTGCGCCACTGCGCCAACTCCGCCGTGACGATCCTGCACCCGGAGTACAGTCTGGACATGGTGCGCGGCGGCATCGCGCTCTACGGCTGCGCGCCCGACCGGGACTGCGCGGGGCTTCTTGATCTGCGGCCGGTGATGACGCTGCGCACGACCATCGCCCAGATCCGCGACGTTGCCGCCGGGACGCCCATCAGCTACGGCCGGACGTTCACCGCACCACACGATCTTCGCATGGCGGTGCTGCCGGTGGGCTATGCCGACGGCCTGTCACGAAGCCTCTCCGGCAAGGCGAGGTTCCGCCTGCATGGCGTAGACGTGCCGGTCATCGGGCGCATCTGCATGGATATGTGCATGGTCGACATCACGGGCGTTCCGAACGCGAAGGTCGGCGACGAGCTGACGCTGTTCGGCTATGACGAGGACGGGCAGCGCGTGCCCGTGGAGCGGCTGGCCGAGGTGTCCGGCACGATCAGCTATGAGATCCTGTGCACGCTCTCCAAGCGCATCGCGCGCCTGTACTACTCCGGCGGCCGCCAGTCGGAAATTTTGCAGTATATCGTTTGATGCTCTCCTGCCGGAACGCCGTGCGCGTTTCGGCAGGTTTCGCATAGAATGGGTTGAGAGCTTTGCGGGCTGTATATTTTCAGCCGCCGCGTGGGAGAATACAAACAGTTCCGCCGGGGCATCCCGGACGGCGCGCTATTTTTCCGCGGAGTGTGAAGCGAATGGATACAAACGTGAAACGTGGCGATATTTTTTACGCGGACCTGAGCCCGGTCGTGGGCAGCGAGCAGGGCGGCACGCGCCCGGTGCTGATCGTGCAGAACGATACCGGCAACAGGCATTCGCCGACGGTCATCGCCGCCGCGATCACCAGCCAGACGGGCAAGGCGCGGCTGCCGACGCATATCACGCTTGCGGGGCACGACGTTGGACTGAGCAAGGACTCCATCGTCCTGCTCGAGCAGATCCGCACCATCGACAAGCGCCGCCTGCGCGAGCATATGGGGCACGTGGACGACAGCCTGATGAATCAGGTGGACTCCGCCATCGCGGTCAGCTTTGGCCTGCACGCCCCGTAGGCGGCGAATCATATCACATCCTCCGTCATAGGTATATGCCGGGGGATGTTTTATGGACTTTTCCGTATATGAGAGCGGCGCGGTCTGCGGGGCGCTCACGGCGGCGCGCGAGGGGCTTTATTGGGCGCTTGACGCCCGCTGCCGCGCGCAGGCGGGCGTGGTGCGCCTGTATGCCTGCGCGCCGGACGGGACGCGGCAGAGCCTTGGCGTTTTGATGCCGGAGGGCGGCGATCTGCGGCTGCGAAGGCGCGTCTCCGCCAGCGCCCTGCCGCTGACGGACGGCTGGCGCTTCACGACCGACGAACGTGCGCCGGTCACGGCCGCGGGCGTCACCATACCGGACGGCGTGATCGAGGGTCAGGGGAGCGCGCGGCGGCTGCTTGTGCCGTATGACGCGGCCGTACCGTTTTGCCTTATGGAGTACGTCTGCTTTTTTACCATCGTGCGCCGCGCGGGGCGATTTTTCTGGACGTGCGCGCTGGATGAAAATAATACCCCCGTTTTTGTTGACAATCCGGCGAAATGTGATACAATACAGTAGATTTTATAGAACAGTGCTGAGAAAAAGTCAGCCGCAGAGCCTGCGCGTCCAGAGAGAAGGGGATGCTGGAAGCCCTTCCGCAGCAGTCCGCGGCAGCCGCTTTGGAGCATCCCCGCGACGAGCGGGGCGGGCGCGCCCGTTACGGCGCAGAGAGATGCGAGCGATCGCAATTAGGGTGGTACCGCGAACGAGCTTCGCCCCTATGTGGGGGCGGGGTCTATTTTTTTGTTCTCGTCAATACACAAAGAAATGAGGGTTCTATACATGGCACACAAAGCATACGGGCTCAACGAGCTGCGCGAGATGTTCCTGCGCTTTTTCGAGTCCAAGGGTCACCTGCGCCTGCCGAGCTTTTCGCTCGTCCCGCGCAACGACAAGTCCATCCTGCTCATCAACGCCGGCATGACGCCGATGAAGCCGTGGTTCACCGGTGAGGAGGAGCCGCCGCGCCATCGCGTCACCACCTGCCAGAAGTGCATCCGCACGGGCGACATCGAAAACGTCGGCAAGACCGCGCGTCACGGCACGTATTTTGAGATGCTGGGCAACTTCTCCTTCGGCGATTATTTTAAGAAGGAAGCCATCCCCTGGGCGTGGGAATTTCTGACCAGCCCGGAGTGGGTCGGTCTGGAGCCGGACCGGCTGTATCCGTCCGTATTCGCGGGCAATGAGACGACGCCCGCCGACGACGAAGCCTTCCGCATCTGGAATGAGGAGATCGGCATCCCGAAGGAGCGCATCTTCAAGTTCGGCAAGGAGGATAACTTCTGGGAGCACGGCTCCGGCCCGTGCGGCCCCTGCTCGGAAATTTATTATGACCGCGGCCCGGAATACGGCTGCGGCAAGCCCGGCTGCACTGTGGGCTGCGACTGCGACCGGTACGTGGAGATCTGGAACGTGGTGTTCTCCCAGTTCGATAACGACGGCCACGGCAATTACACCGAGCTCAAGCAGAAAAACATCGACACCGGCATGGGCCTGGAGCGTCTGGCCTGCGTGTGCCAGAACGTCGGGTCGCTGTTTGATGTGGACACGGTGATGAACATCACCAACAAGGTCTCTGAGCTCACCGGCGCACATTATGGCCAGAGCCATAAGAAGGACGTGTCGCTTCGCGTCATCACCGACCACATCCGTTCGGCCACGTTTATGATCTGCGACGGCGTGCTGCCGTCGAACGAGGGCCGCGGCTATGTGCTGCGCCGTCTGCTGCGCCGCGCAGCGCGGCACGGCAAGCTCCTCGGCGTTGACCGTCCGTTCCTGCACGAGATCATCGACACCGTCGTGCATGAAAACGAGTGCCAGTACCCCGAGCTGCGCGAAAAGCAGGCGTATATCACCCGCGTTGTCAAAACAGAGGAGGAGAGCTTCGCCCGCACCATCGACGGCGGTATGCGCATCTTCCAGGAGATGCTCGCCGGGCACAAGGAAAAGGGCGAGAGCGTTTTCTCCGGCGCTGACGCGTTTAAGCTCTACGACACCTACGGCTTCCCGATCGACCTGACCGCCGAAATGGTGGACGAGCAGAGCATGACGGTGGACGAGGACGCGTTCCAGAAGCTCATGCAGGAGCAGAAGACCCGCGCCCGCGAAGCGCGCAAGGCGCTGGGCGACCTCGGCTGGGCCGGTGTGGAGTTCGGCAAGGAGATGCCCGCGACCGAATTTGTGGGCTATGACCGCGTGGAGACGGACGCGAAGGTTCTCGCTCTTGTGGCGGAGGACGAGCTGCGCGAGGAGATCGGCGAGGGCGCGGAGGGCATCGTGGTGCTCGACAAAACCACGCTCTACGCCGAGATGGGCGGCCAGGTGGCCGATCACGGCGTGATCCGCACCGCGGCCGGTGAATTCACCGTGACCGACGTTCAGAAGAACAAGGGCGGCAAGTTCATGCACTACGGCAAGGTCACCTCCGGCACGCTCCGCGTGGGCGATGCCTGCACCGCCGCGTATGACGAGACGCGCCGCCGCGCCATCGCGCGCGCGCATTCGGCGACGCATCTGATGGATATGGCGCTGCGCCGCGTGCTGGGCGACCATGTCCATCAGGCGGGTTCGCTCGTTGAGCCCGACCGCCTGCGCTTTGACCTGACGCATTTTGAGGCGGTGAAGCCCGAGGAGCTGGCAAAGATCTCCCGCATCGTCAGCAGCGCCATTATGGCGGCAGAGCCTGTTTCGGTGCGCGAAATGCCGCTGGAGGACGCCAAAAAGCTCGGCGCGGTCGCGCTGTTCGGCGAAAAGTACGGCGAGGTCGTGCGCGTGGTGAGCATGGACGAGTCCATCGAGTTCTGCGGCGGCACGCACGTTGCCAACACCGGCATGATCGGCCCGTTCCGCATCCTCAGTGAGTCCTCCGTCGCCTCCGGCGTGCGCCGCATCGAGGCCATCACGGGCGAGGCTGCGCTCGATCTGGTCGACGCACTGAATGAGCGCGTCATGCGCCTGGCCGATATGTTCAAGACCACCCCGGCGGAGCTGTTTATGAAGGCGGAGGGCAGCCTGCATGAGATGCGCGAGCTGCGCCAGAGGCTGGAGACCATGAAGGATAAGCTCCTTGCGGGTGAGATCGACCAGTTCCTGTTCTCGGCCAAGTCGGTCGGCGGGCTGAAGGTCCTCACGGCCAACCGCGGCGGCATGGACGCGAACGCGCTGCGCCGCATGGGCGACTTCCTGCGCGACCGCGAGCCCGCGATCGTGGCTGTGCTCAGCGCCGTCAGCGGCGACAAGGTCACGCTGCTGGCCGTATGCGGCAAGGAGGCCGTGGCAAAGGGCATCAAGGCCGGTGACATCATCAAGACCATCGCGCCCATCGTCGGCGGCCGCGGCGGCGGCAAGCCCGACAGCGCCATGGGCGGCGGCACGGACGTCTGCAAGGTGGACGACGCGCTGGCGGCTGTGGACGATTTTGTGGCATCCAAAGTGCAGTAAGTGCAGCAAGGAGGAATTATCATGTCTGATTGTCTGTTTTGCAAGATCATTTCCGGCGACATCCCGAGCACGAAGGTCTATGAGGACGAGCAGTGCCTTGCGTTCCTCGACATCGCGCCGCTCGCGCCGAAGCATTTTCTCGTTGTGCCGAAGCAGCATTTCGCCTCGGCCGCCGAGGTGACGCCGGAGAACGAGGCCGTGATCGGCCATATCTACAGCGTCATCGCAAAGCTCGCAAAAGAGCAGGGCTTTGCCGACGGCTACCGCGTGGTCACCAACGTCGGCGAGCTCGCCGGCCAGACCGTGCACCACATCCATTTCCACGTCCTGTCCGGTAAGCAGCTCGGCAGCTTCAACTAAAGAGCGAAAACGCGCCCCATCCATTACGGATGGGGCGCTTTTGGTAAATGGCGAAAAATGAAATTGGCCGCCGTATCCCTGACGCACCGGCGAAATGTAGGCACCACCTTGCCTTCCCCTCGGGGAAGGTGCTCCCGAAGGGGGCGGATGAGGGCCGGGGAGCATTTACGATTTGCTTTGCAGTTTCAGCGAAACGTAACTGCTCCCCGACCCTCATCAGTCTGCTCCGCTGCCGCTTCGCAGACAGCTTCCCCGAGGGGAAGCCAAGAGGACTGTGCAAACCGCCCCTGCGCTGGGGATACGGAGGGATGGCATTACAAGGCACCACATAGCTTACTCATACTGCCCCAAGCTTTGCCTGCACAGCTCCAGATAGGCGTCCACCGCTGACTGCGGGAAGAGGAGCTTTGCCGCGCCGCCGAAGCCGGCAAGCCAGCCGAAAAAGACGGGGGAGACGGCGATGTCTGTGGTGAGGGTGAAGTGGCTGTCGCCGTCCGGGATCAGCATCACGTCGTGCCCGAAGCGGTCGAGCACCACGCCCGCGAGAGGGTTCTCAAAACGCATTTTCACCTGCATCTGCTCGCCGCCGAACATGCCGAATACGTTTTTACCGTACTTCGATACGTCGAGCGCGCGCGTTTCGTCGTTCACGATGCGCGGCGCGTCCAGCATTTTGAGGTCGGCCATCTTGTCCACGCGGTAGTGCGTGATGCCGTGGCGCTCGGAGTAGGCGACGAGGTAGTAGTTTTCATCGTCCCAGCACAGCGCGTAGGGGCTGGCGACGTAGCGGCGGTCGCGGAAGTGCTTCTGCTTGTCAACGCCCCACTCAAAATAACGAAATTGCAGCTGGCGGTTTGCCGCGATGGCCTCATGGATCTGGTCGACGGTGTAAAAAACGCTCTCGTTCATCGTTTTGACGCGGCCGGAGACCACCACCTGCCGCCGCAGGCGGCCTGCGTCCCACTTGCTTGCCAGCGTTTCGAGCTTGCGGATGAGCTGCACCGTTTTGCGCTCGGAGAGGAATTTACTGGCCTGCACGGCGTCCACCAGCAGCTTCAGCTCCGGCAGCTCAAATTCCCGCGCGCCGAGATAATACCCGCCGCCGCGGCCGGGCTGCACGCAGATGTCCATGCCGAGATCCTGCAGGGCGGCGATGTCGCTATAGATGCTCTTGCGCTCGGCCTTGATGCCGTGCCCGGCGAGCGCCGCGATGAGCTGCTGCGTGCTCATGGGGTGCGCTTCGTCCGTCTCGCGCTCCAAAAGCCGCGCCAGAAGCATCAGCTTCTGCTTTTGATTGTCCGATCGTGCCATGATGCCACCTCCTGTACAATTTATTGTACCGTATATCCGCCGCGCTTGCAAGAGGGCGGCGGGATGTGGTATGATACGCAGGAAGAATGGAGGAGACCGTATGCTGTATCTCGGCTGTCATCTGTCCGCATCCGGCGGCTTCGCCGCGATGGGACGGACCGCGCTGTCCATCGGCGCGAATACATTTCAGTTTTTTACCCGCAACCCCCGCGGCGGGCAGGCAAAGGCCATCGACCCGGCGGACGCGCAGGCGCTGTGCGCGATGCAGCAGGCGGGAACGATCGGCCCGGTCGTTGCCCACGCGCCCTATACCATCAACCCCTGTGCTGCCGTGGATAAAACGCTGGAGTTTGCGCGGCAGACGATGCGGGACGATCTGGCGCGGATGGAATATCTGCCCGGTAACTTTTATAACTTCCACCCCGGCAGCCATGTGGGGCAAGGGATCGACGAGGGCATCCGCCGGATCGCCGAGACGCTCGACCTTGCCATGACGCCGGAGCAGTCCACCACGGTGCTGCTGGAGACGATGGCGGGCAAGGGCACGGAGGTCGGCGGGCGGTTCGAGGAGCTGCGCGCGGTGATCAGCCGCTGCCGCCATCCCGAAAAGCTCGGCGTGTGTTTGGACACCTGCCATGTGCACGACGCTGGCTACGATCTTGCAGAGCATTTTGAGGATGTGCTGGCGGAGCTTGACCGCGTGCTGGGCCTTGCGCGCCTGCGCGCCATCCATCTGAACGACAGTAAAAATCCCTGCGGCGCACGCAAGGACCGGCACGAGTGTATCGGCCGGGGCGATGTTGGCCTTGCCGCGCTGGAGCGCGTGCTGCGCTTCGCAGCCGGGCGCAGCCTGCCGGTGGTGCTGGAGACGCCGAACGATCTGGCGGGCTACGCCGCCGAGATCGCGCTGCTGCGAAATAATTTCTGAAACGCAGCTTCAGAATTCTTGCACTTTCGGTCGGTTTATGGTACTCTAGTAATGATGGCGATAAACGTGAAGGGGCGGTGGAACGCATGAAGGAACGCAAGGACAGCACCTACTTCAAGTGGGGCGTCACAGCGCTGGCGGTCATCTTTATCAGCATTCTGCTGGTGGTGATCTTTACGGATCTTCCGGGCTTCTTTAAGCTCGTGACCAGCATCCTGAATATCCTCTCGCCGCTCATCTCCGGCGCGGTGATCGCGTTCCTGCTCAATCCGCTCGTGCGTCTGGTCGACCGGCGGCTCGAGCCGCGGCTCACAAAGCGCGAAAAAAAGCCCGGCTCCGGCAAAAAGGTCAGCCGCGCGGTGTCCATCGTGTTTGCGCTCATTTTTGCCGCGCTCGTGATTTATGCGTTCTTCTCGATTTTGCTCCCCCAGCTCGGTGAGAGCATTCAGGGCATCGTCGACAGCGCGCCGAGGTATTTTGTCAGCATCGAGCAGTGGGCCACGAACCTGCTGGCCGATAATCCCGAGCTTCAGTACTACGCCGACGTGGCGATCAGCAAGATCCAGGAGTATCTGAACGAATGGATCAGCACCAGCCTGCCGAACGACATTCAAAACGTGCTCACAACGGTCTTTACCTCCGCGTTCAGCGTGGTGAAGAGCCTTGCAAACATCGTCATCGGCATCTTCGCGTCGGTCTACATCCTCGCGTCTAAGGATAAATTCCAGGCGCAGGGCAAAAAGATCGTCGTCGCGATGTTTAAGCCCGCCCGTGCCGACCATATCCTGCACGTCGGCCGGGAGATCAATCGTGTCTTTAACGGCTTTGTCATCGGCAAGATCATCGACTCCGCCATCATTGGCGTGCTGTGCTATCTGGGCATGCTCGTCCTCAAGCTGCCGTATCCGGCGCTGGTGGCAACGGTCGTGGGCGTGACGAACGTCATCCCGTTCTTCGGCCCCATCATCGGCGCGGTGCCGTCGGCACTGCTGATCCTGCTGGTCAATCCGCTGCAGGCGTTCTACTTTGTCATCTTCGTCATCGTCCTGCAGCAGCTGGACGGCAACGTCATCGGCCCGAGGATCCTCGGCAACTCCGTGGGCATTTCAGGCTTCTGGGTGCTCATCTCCATCACCGTGGCCACGAGCCTGTTCGGCTTTGCCGGGATGATCTTGGGCGTGCCGGTGTTTGCCGTCATTTATATGCTCATCAGCAGCGCTGTGAACGCTGCGCTGGAGCGCAAGGGGCGCTCGACCGTGACGAACGACTACTACGCCATCCGCGCGGTGGAGGATCTGCCGCAGGAGGCTGCCGCGGCGGCTGCGCCGCCGGAGGACGCCGGCGAGACGGCCGAGACTGCGAAAGACGAGACCGCGAAAAAATAGGAGAATGCACCCCGCACGGCGTGCCGTGCGGGGCGCTTGCAAACATTCAGATGTCCGCGGCGCGCCGCGGCGAGGGCTTCACTATGGATGCTTTTTTCAACTCGATCGGCGAGGCTGTACAGCAGTCCGCGTTCTGCACGGGCCTTGCCGAGGCGCTGCGGTTCGTGTTCCCGCTGCTGGCGGGCTTCCTGCTGTACCGCTGTGCGCGCTCGCTGCTGTTCTTTAAGCCCGAGCCGGAGATCTGGGCGTGGCTGGCCGCGCCGAACGGCGAGCGCATCCCCGTCACACACTGGGAAAATCTGCTCGGCCGCGCGAAAAACTGCGACGTGGTGCTCGACTATCCCACCATCTCGCGGCAGAACGCCGTTCTCACACGCTATGACGACGGCAGCTGGAGCATTTCCGACGTCGGCTCCAAGGGCGGCGTGGCCGTGAACGGCGAGGGCGTTTCGATGAGCGTGGTCGACTTTGGTGACCGCATCGCGCTCGGCGGCGTGGAGTTCGTACTTGTGCCCATCACGCCGGAGCAGGAGCGCATTCAGGCTTCGGTGCGCACGCGCGCCGACACGGGCGAGCACCCGTGGCTAACGCTGACGGTGCTGACGTTGCTTCAGCTGTTCGCGCTGCTGACGCTTCTGGCGCACGGCGTGAGCGCCGCGCAGGCGGCGCCGTCGATGCTTGGGCTGATCGCGCTGGAATGGCTGCTGTTCGGGCTTTATAAGCTCCTGCGCCGCAGCGGCTTTGAGGTGGAGAGCCTTGCGTTTTTCCTGTGCACGATGGGCCTGTGCGTCATCGCCTCCAGCGACCCGTCGGCGCTGACAAAGGAGCTGCTTGCCATCGTCATGGGCGTGGTGTTTTTCCTGATCCTAGGGCTATTCCTGCGCAATCTGGAGCGCGTGAAGCGCGTGCGGTATCTGGCCGCGGCGTTCGGGATCGCGCTGCTGGCGTTCAATCTGGTGTTCGGCGTGGAGAAATTCGGCGCGAAAAACTGGGTGCAGCTGGGCTCATTTTCGTTCCAGCCGTCGGAGCTGGTGAAGATATGCTTTGTGTTCGCGGGTGCGTCCACGCTGCAGCGTTTGATGACGCGGCGCAACCAGTTTTTGTTCATCGCCTATTCCGCCGCCATCTGCGGGTGTCTTGCCCTGATGAGTGATTTCGGCACCGCCATCATCTTTTTCTCCACGTTCCTTGTGATCGCGTTTCTGCGCTCCGGCGATTTTGCCACGCTCGCGCTCGCGTGCGCGGGCACGGGCTTTGCGGGCGTGTTCGTTTTGAAGTTCAAGCCCTATGCCATGCGCCGCTTTGCGGGCTGGGGGCATGTGTGGGAAAATTCGCTCACCACCGGCTATCAGCAGACGCGCGCGATGATGTGCATCGCCTCCGGCGGGCTGTTCGGCCTTGGCGCGGGGCGCGGCTGGATCAAATACGTCGGCGCGTCCGATACCGACCTTGTGTTTGCGTTCGTGGGCGAGGAGTGGGGGCTTCTCATGTCGCTGCTCCTGGTGGCGGCGCTGGTCATTCTGGCGCTTTTCGTCATTCGCTCGCTGCCGCAGAGCCGCAGCAGCTTCTATTCCATCGGCGCGGCGGGCGCTGCGACCATCCTCATCGTGCAGGCGATCCTGAACCTGTTCGGCACGGTCGACTTCCTGCCGCTCACGGGCGTGACGTTCCCGTTCGTGTCAAACGGCGGGTCGAGCATGCTCTGCGTGTGGGGGCTGCTCGCGTTCATTAAGGCGGTCGATACGCGCCAGAACGCCAGCTTTGCCATCCGCCTGCCGGGAAAGGAGGCGTGCGCATGAAAAAGATCTCCGCGCGCAGGCTCTTCCTGCTCGTACTCGCCGCCATCCTTGCACTGGGCGCGCTCGTGTTCTTTGTGGAGTATTTCATCTCTGCCGACCGCTGGGTCGCGTTTTCCGGCAGCCCGCATCTGTACACCGGCGCAAATCTCAACTGCGGCGTTGTGGTGGACAGCAGCGGAGAAGCGCTGCTCGACACGCGGCAGGGGAGAACGTACAGTGAAAATGCCGGGACGCGTAAGGCATTTTTGCACCTGCTCGGCGACCGTGACGGCTATATCTCCGCGCCCATGCTCGGCGCGTATGCCGAGACGATGATCGGCTACAATAAATTCACCGGCCTTTACGGCGCCGAGACCGGCGGTGCGGTCACCACGCTCACCGTCAGCGCCGCGGCACAGCGCGCCGCCATGCAGGCGCTCGAGGGCTACCGCGGCACGATCGGCGTGTACAATTACAAGACCGGCGAGATCCTCTGCGCCGTGTCCTCGCCGAGCTACGATCCCGACAATGTCCCCGACGTGGCGGGCGACGAGACAGGCAGTTATGAAGGAGTTTATGTAAACCGATTCTTCGATGTCACCTACACCCCTGGCTCCATCTTCAAGCTCGTCACGAGCGTGGCCGCCATCGACACCATTCCGGACATTTACCAGCAGACGTTCACCTGCACCGGCAGGCAGATCATCGGCGGGCAGGAGATCATTTGCAGCGGCGTGCACGGGCAGACGGATTTTTCCGAGGGTCTGGCGCACTCGTGCAACATCGTGTTCGGCAACATCGCCGAGCAGCTGGGCGCGAAAACGCTGGAGCGCTACGCGCGCAGGCTGGGCCTCGGCGAGTCGTTCGACTGTGCGGGCTACCACACGAAAAGCGGCAGTGTCGACCTGTCCAAGGCAGACGCGGGCGACACGGCGTGGGCCGGCATCGGGCAGTACTCGATCGAGGTCAATCCCTATGCCTATCTGCGCTTTATGGGCATTCTCGGCGGCGGGGGCGAGGCGGCGGAGCCATATCTGGTGAAGTCTATCACCGAGGGCGACAAGACGCTCTACAGCGCGCAGCGCACGTCGACCGGTCAGCTGGCAAGCTCCACGGCAGCAGAGAAAATGGCGACGATGATGCACTATAACGTCGTGACGATCTATGGCATGCAGCAGTTCCCGCCGTATTACGTCTGCGCCAAATCCGGCACGGCCGAGCAGGCGGGCAAGCCCGCCCACGCGACGTTCGCAGGCTTTATCCGCGATGACGAGTACCCGCTGGCATTTGTGGTGTTCGTAGAAAACGCGGGCGCCGGCAGCGCCGTGGCCGCCCCCATGGCCGGGAAGGTGCTGACGGCTTGTGTGGATGCAATGCAGAAATAGTTTGGAAAGGACTTGACATTCACCGTTTCTTTGTGTAAAATAATCGAGCTGTTTCGGAAGTGACAGAAACGGTGATGCCATGGAGTGGTATCGAAGCGGTCATAACGAGCACGACTGGAAATCGTGTGACGGTCAAAAGCCGTCCGAGGGTTCGAATCCCTCCCACTCCGCCAAAGTTCAGCTCGCCCCAACCGGGGTGGGCTGAACTTTTTT
>CAKTXA010000030.1 GCA_934631005.1 uncultured Oscillospiraceae bacterium | reverse complement strand
ACCCGGCGGCCTGCAGCGTGTCGCGGATGAACACGACCGCCGCCAGCGTCTCGGTGAGCGTCAGCGCGCGGCGCGCGCTCATGCGCATGAGAAGGCTCCCGTCCGAAAAATCCGCCGACGCCTCGCCCTCCGCCAGCGTCCGCCTGTTTTCAAACAGCGTGCCGGTGAGAAACACCATCTGATCTGGGTACAGCGGCTGCGCCAGCAGCGTCTCATAGTCATACCGCCCGGAGGAAAGCGCCGCCGTGAGCGCGGGCGCGTCCGCCGTGTAAAGCCCGTCGGCAAGTTCCCGCACCGCCACGGGCGGGAAGCTGCCGTCATGCAGGCCGAACTGCTGCGCGATGCGCTCGTTCGCGTCCTTGTGGATGGCAAGGCAGCGCCGCTCGTCGTCATCGTGGACGATGATGCCGTGGTTCTGCATCAGGATCACCGCCGGGCGGCGGCCGTACTGCACCTGCACGCGGCGCAGCTCATCGCGCACGGCAAACGTCAGATGCGCGCCGGGGTCGGTATACGGCACCCAGCCCCAGGCGTAGTCCGCGCCCGCAAATGCCCGCTCCGCAATGGCGCGGCAGCTTCTTGCGCAGCAGGCAAGGTTCGCGTACACGCTGTGCGTGTGGCACACGAACGTGCTGAGCAGCGAGTGGAAGCCCGCCTCCACCGACGGCCGCAGCGCGGGCAGCCCCTCGATGGTCTTCGTATGCTCCCGGCAGCACGCCGCGCCCGCCTGTTCGGCGTCGGCAAAGTCCGCCGCCTCGTGCGTCTCATAAAACTGCCGCAGCGCCGCGCCGTCCAAAACGGCATAGCCGCTCTCCGCCGTCACGTCCGACAAACAGTAGCCCGAGGCCTTGATCGCCATCAGGCCGCCCGGCAGCTTGACCGAGGTGTTCCCGCCGCCGCCCTGTACATAGTCGCTCCGCGCACCCGCCGCGGCGCTCATCGCCGCAAAACGTTCCAGCAGCGCGTGATGCGCCGCCGTAAATTCCGTCATGCTTCTCTCTCCCTTCATCGGTTGCTCAATACCTGCCGCTCATAGCGCCGCACCGGCTCCAGCCACGCCGTGCCCGCCGGAACGCCGCATTTCAGACAGTAATAATCCCACACCGCGCCCAGCGGCAGCGTCTTGCGCTCCTCCTGCAGCGCCAGCCGCGCCGTCCAGTCGCCCGCGTACTCCGCCGCGCGGATCGCGCCGGGGGCGAGATACGCCGCCAGCAGCGCCTTGCGCGCGTTGCGCATCCCGATCGCCCAGGCGGCAACGCGGTTGATGGACGCGTCAAAATAGTCCAGTGCCAGACACGTGCGCGGCACGTAGCCGTTCAGCACGATCTCGTCCATGATGCGCTGCAGCTCGCTGTCCAACACGATCACATGGTCGGAGTCCCAGCGCACGCCGCGCGAGACGTGCAGGATGACGCCCGGCAAAAACGGCATACACGCCGAAAGCTTCGCGCTGATGACCTCGGTGGGGTGGAAATGCCCGGCATCCAGCGTGTAGTAAAGCCCGTTTTTCACCGCGTAGCCGTAGGAAAATTCGTGGCTGGCCACGGTGTAGCTCTCCACGCCCACGCCGAAGAGCTTGCTTTCCAGCCCGCAGGGCACGAGCGCGCGGTCGATGGGCTCGGAAAAGATCTCGTCGAGCGAGGCGCGCATCCAGTCGCGGTGGCGCGCGGTGTCGGCGCAGACGTCCTTATATCCGTCCGGCATCCAGAAGTTGACGGCGCAGGGCGTATGCAGCGCCTCGGCAAACGCCAGACCGATCTCGCGGCAGCGCTTGCCGTGCTCGATCCAGAAGCGGCGCGTTCCCTCGTCGGGGCTGGAGAGCGAGAAGTTGCCGTCCATCCGCGGGTGGGAGAAGAACGTGGGGTTAAAGTCCAGCCCCATGCCCTCCTGCGCGGCAAAGTCGATCCAGTTCTGAAAGAGGTCGGCGGTGTAGGCGTCGCGGTCGACGGCCTTGCCGCCTTTTTCGGCGTAGCAGGCGTGCAGATTCAGCTTGACCCGGCCGGGGATCAGCCCGTGGGCAAACGCGATGTCCGCGCGCAGCTGCTCCGGCGTGGCGGCGCGGCCGGGATAGCTGCCGGTGGTCTGGATGCCGCCCGAGAGGCTCCCCGCCCCGTCAAAGCCGAGCACATCGTCCCCCTGCCAGCAGTGCATCGACACCGGCACAGCGTCCGCCGCGCAGATGGCGGCGTCGGTGTCCACGCCCGCGTCGGCGTACTGCCGTTTGGCCTCGTCATAGCGGCGCAGGATGTCCTCCTCGCGCGGCGCGCGGCCGTAATTCAGCTCCTGATCCATGTGTGTTCCTCCGTTCTCCGGGCGGGCGCCCGGTAAATTATCGTTATCTCGACTTTTTCCTGGCACTATGCTGCGCTTTGCGCGGCGTTTGACAGATGCGATATTTTTACCGTGTATTTTTGTGTATTTTCCACGAAAAATCATAGATACCGTAATTTCTGTTGCCTTTTCATCCGTTCATTTTTATAATAGCACCGTAAGAATTTTCTGACGATGCGGTATCTTGGCGAGTTTTATCGTCATCTTGGCATTCGGAGGTATCCATGGAGCTGAAGCTGCAATATCATCTCGATCTGGCGCCCAATTCCCGCTGGAACATGGTCTCGGCCACGGGCGCATCGAAGGCGTCGCTCCTGTATTTGCAGGAGTCGGGCGATTTTTTTGCCGGGCCGGAGTACTTCACCACGCGCGAGGGCTTTGACTCGTTCCTCATCAAGCTCACCGTCTCCGGCAGCGGCACGCTGCAATACGGCGGCAGCAGCTACGCTGTGGGCGCGGGCAAGTTTTACTGGATCGACTGCCGCAGCTGGCACGACTACCGCACCAGCCCGCACGCGGACAGCTGGCACGTGCTGTGGGTGCATTTTTACGGCGCGAACGCGCGGTTTTACTACGACGCGTTTCTGAACAACAACGGCGGCGAGCCGGTGTGCGCCCTGCCCGCCGTGTCCGGCGCGTATGACACGATGCGCTCGCTTCTGGAGCTGGATCCCGCGGACGGCAAGCAGCAGGAGATGGACCTGCGCGCCGCGTGCCTGCTCACGCAGCTCATCACCGAATGTGTCCTCGCCCCGCTGCAAAGTGCGGCGGGCAGCGCCGTGCCGCAGCATATCCGCGCCATCCAGCTGTACCTCGTGGAGCACAGCCGCGAAAAGGTCACGCTGGACCGGCTGGGCGCGGCGTTCAATCTCAACCCCTTCTATCTTCAAAAGCAGTTCAAGCGCTATATCGGCCAGTCGCCCACGGAGTATCTCATCTACCTGCGCATGACCCGCGCCAAGGAGCTCATGCGCACCACCCGCCAGTCCATCGGCGAGATCGCCCACGCCGTGGGCATTGAAAATCTCAGCTACTTCACCCACCAGTTCAAAAAGCAGGAGGGCCTGACCCCGCAGGAATACCGCCGCCTCTGGCCCAGTATTGGGCCCTGAGGGCCCTCAAACGGAAACCGCTTCGCCGGTCTCTTTTCAAAAAGCTGTGATTGCCCGTTTTCCCTTGGGAAAACGGGCAATTTTGGTACCTTGACGGCGCAAAATGGATGCTATATAATGGGCTGGCTCCCCCCGGTTTTTGGGGGAGCCTGATCTAAAAGGAGGGTGCGATCATGCCGCGCCGTGCTTCCGCCGCCGTCAGCCTGACAGACGGCTCTTTATTTCGCAATATTCTGCTGTTCAGCGTGCCGCTGATCTTTTCGCAGCTTTTGCAGGTACTGTTCAATATGGCGGACGTCGCCGTGGTCGGCAAATTCTCCAGCGCCACGGCGCTCGGCTCCGTCGGCTCTACGTCCACGCTCGTCACGCTCTTTACGGGCTTTCTCATCGGTCTGTCCAACGGCGTCAACGTGCGCGTGGCGCAGTATCTCGGCGCGCGGCAGGAGGAAAATACGAGCGCGTGCGTGCACACGTCTCTGCTGCTGTGCACGGCGGCGGGCGTGCTGATCGCGGCGCTGTGCTACTTCCTCGCGCAGCCCATGCTGGCGCTGCTGCGCACGAAGGACGATCTCATCGCCGGGGCGGTGCTGTATTTCCGCATCTACGCGCTGGGGATGCCCGCGCTCGGCATCTTCAACTTCGGCAACGCCGTGCTCAGCGCCAGCGGCGACACGAAGCGCCCCCTGGCCTATCTCACCGCCGCGGGCGTGCTGAACGTGATCCTGAACCTGTTTTTCGTCATCGTCTGCAAAATGGCCGCCGACGGCGTGGCGCTGGCGAGCGTCATCTCGCAGTATCTCTCGGCTGTGCTCATCCTGCTGCATCTGCACCGGCTGAACGACTGCTGCCGCCTGCGCAGGAAGCTGCTGCGCCTGCACCCGCAGGAGGCGGGGCGGCTGCTGTCGCTCGGCATCCCGTCGGGCATCCAGCATATGATCTTCGCCGTGGCCAACCTGTTCATCCAGGCGGGCGTCAACTCGTTCGACTCCACCATGGTCTCCGGCAACTCCGCCGCGGCGAATGTGGATAACGTCATCTATAACGTCATGGCCGCGTTCTACACCGCCTGCTCCAGCTTTATGGGCCAGAACTGGGGCGCTGGCAAAAAGGACCGCATGATGCACAGCTACTATATCAGTCTCGGCTATTCATTTTTGATCGCAGCCGTGCTGGGCGCTGCGTTCCGGGTGTGCGGCGAGCCGTTTTTGTACCTGTTCACGAACGAAGCGCCGGTCGTGGCCGCGGGGATGCAGCGGCTGCAGATCATGTGGTGGTCGTATGCCATCAGCGCCTTTATGGACTGCACCATCGCCGCCTGCCGCGGCATCGGTCGCAGCTTTGTGCCGACGGTCATCGTCATCCTCGGCTCGTGCGTGTTCCGCGTGGTGTGGGTGTATACGATCTTCGCGCATTTCCGCACCATCCCATCGCTGTATCTGCTGTACGCGTTCTCGTGGGTGCTCACCGCCGCGGCGGAGATGCTGTACTTCCTCCGCTGCTGCCGCCATCTCGGCGCCACCCCAAACGCCGCAGCGATCCCATCCGCAGAAAAATAAAATTCGTTCTTGACAAATCCCGGGGGATTTTATATAATAACCCTCGCGATGGACAGTTAGCTCAGCTGGTATGAGCACATGCTTGACGTGCATGGGGTCACAGGTTCGAGTCCTGTACTGTCCACCATAAAAAGCATCATCCCGCAAGGGGTGATGCTTTTTTATGGTCTTCATGCGGGTTCGAGCTGAGCCATGCACGTCAATCGCTTGACGTGCATGGAGTGAGGAGCAGAAAAACGTGCCGGTGGCACGTTTTTCGCGACGATGAGGTTCGAGTCCTGCCCCTCCCCATTCAGTCATCCCCCAGCAGGGCGGATCCCGCCTATGACAATTCTCCGCTGCGCTCCGAATTGCCGCGCCACTCAGCGCGGCCGCCGGAGGGCGGCTTTACTTATTCACTTTTCACTATTCACTCTTCACTAAAAAACGACCCAGCCGATTTTGGGAAGTAATAGGGTAATAGTGAATCGTGAATAAGTAGGCGCGGACGCCGGAAGGCGGCGGATGTGCTGCCCCCTACGTACATACTGGAGGATCTTATGAATTTGTCCGGGTACATACAATATAAAAACAACTGTCCGGCGAGGTTTCCTTAGAAACCTCGCCGGACTTTTTTGTTTTATGGCGTGCAGATGACCTGGATGCCGGCGTCCTGCAGGTTTTGCAGGACGGCGGCCTCTTCGGAGCCGGGGGCGGCGGCGTTGGTGATGATGGCGTCGATCTCCGAAAACTCCGCAAACACGTACAAATGCGACGACAGCAGCTTCGATGAATCCATCAGCACATACCGCCGGTTCGCGGCGCGCAGGATGGCGCGCTTTATATCGTACTGCAGCGGCGAGGACGTCGTGAGCCCCGCGCTCGCGCGCAGGCCGGACGCGCCGAGAAACGCGATGTCCACCTCGATCTTGGAAAAAAAGCTCTGCGCTTCCGGGCCGACAAAGCACATATTCTCGCTTTGCAGCAGCCCGCCGCAGGAGATGACCTGCGAGGGGCTTTTGGCAAGGATATAGGATACGTCCAGCGAATTCGTCGCCACCGTCAGCCGCCGCTCCGTCAGCTTCTGCGCAAACGCCGCCGTGGTGCTGCCGGAGTCGATGGCGATGTTCATATTGTCCTCCACCAGCCCCAGCGCATACCTTGCGATCTGGTTCTTGGCCTGCGAATGCACCGTGCTGCGCGCGTAATACGGCGGCACAGCCGCGTGATCGGCCGCCGCCAGATGCACCTCACCCCGGGTGCGGAAGATCAGCCCCTCCGACTCCAAAAACGCGATGTCCCGCCGCACCGTGGCGGCCGAGGCGCTCATGGTGTCGATCAGCTCCTGTACGCGGATCGTTTTCGCTTCCCGGATCATATTCAGAAGCTCCTGCTGTCTGCCGGATAAGATCAAATCACACGTCCTCCCTTCAAATTCCGAAACGTCTTAGTTTTAATCAAAATTTATCACATATTTCACGACATTTCAAGCATAAAATACAAAAAAATACAAAGTCCAGCCCTGTATTTTACTCACATGTCGATAACTGGAATCATCCATATTCAAACTGCACAAAATAAGTGTCCCAAAATCGGATATTTCGCAGAAAAGCGGCCGGGATCCCGGTCGCTTGTTGACTTTGACTCGCGACGATCCTATAATGATTGCAACAGAGCGAAACAGAGTTATAATGAATGATTATTTGCTATAAATAATCATTTTCAATCATTCAAAACTCCCATCGCCCGACCCCGTGTTCACCGCGCGCTCCTGACGGGCCGCACGCTGAATATACAACAACTTATGGAGGAACTGAAATGAAAAAACTGATCGCACTGCTTCTTGCAGCCATCCTGTGCCTGTCGCTGGCAGCTTGCGCGACCTCGAATCAGCAGCCCGCACAGGCCGAGCAGCCTGCCGCCGCCGAGACCCCGGCCGCGACCGACACCGACGCCAGCACCGACGCCGAAGCCCCCGCTGACACCGAAGCGCCCGCCGCTGAGGAAACTGTCTACACCGTCGCGCCCCGCACGATCACCGACCGCACCCTGAACGTCGCGATCGTCCCCATCACGATGAACACCTCGTATACCATGACCATCAAGGGCGCCATTCAGGAAGTCGCCGACAAGGGCTGGGACATCAACGTCATCGTTCAGGCTCCGTCCGGCAACACCAGCTCCATCACCGAGCAGGGCGACATCATGGAAAACCTCATCCAGCAGGGCGTTGACGCCATCGTCCTGTCCACCGAGAGCGACGCTTCCATGCTCCCCTACCTCCGCGACGCCATGAAGGCCGACATCCCCGTGTTCATGTTCAACATGTCCGAGCTGGACAAGGACAACTATATGTACGTCAGCAGCCTGGGCTATGACCAGTACGAGGCCGGCTATGACATCGGCACCTGGGTCAAGGATCAGTACGGCGCCGAAGCGCAGAAGATCGGCGTGCTGGAAGGCTACCCCGGCGTTCTGAACACCATGCGCATGAACGGCTTCAACGACGCCATCGCCGATAACGAGAACCTGCAGGTCGTCGCCTCCCAGACTGCAAACTGGACCCGTGAGGACGGCACCACCGTCACCGAGAGCATCCTGACCGCGAACCCCGACCTGACCATCCTCTACGGCCCGTATGACGAGATGGTGCTCGGCGGTCTGACCGTCATCAAGGAGCGCGCGCTGCTCGATCAGGTCCATGTGGTCGGCTTCGGCTGCACCGAGGACGGCATCAACGCCATCAAGAACGGCGAAATGGCCGCCACGATCGACGTCGGCGAATACGGCACCGGCTTTGACATCATCGACGCCGTCTACGCCTTCTGCGTCGAGGGCAAGGAAGTCGACAAGGTCATCAACCGCGCCTGCACCGTCTATGACGCCAGCAATATTGACACCATCGACATGAGCATCTACGAGAGCGAACTCGTTCTGAAGTGATCCGAAATACGATCGGGCTCCTGCCGTATCCGACCCGGTATGGCAGGAGCCTTCCCATTCGGTATCCGACTTTGATCAAAAAGGAGTAACGCCATGAATCAGAAAATGTACGTCTTTTCCGGCGGCATGATCCGCTGCGACCTCAACAACCTCGTCTGCCTCGCCACGCTCGGCGACGCGAACCATCACGAGACCAGCAGCATCTGGGCGGAATCGCCGATCTCCTGCTTCCTCGTGGAAAACGACAAGGGCCTCGTCCTGTTCGACACCGGCGCCCATCCCGACGCCATGACCGAACGCTGGGACTCCGAAAACCGCCGCAAGACCCCCGTGGAATTTGACGAGCACAGCTTCATCGTCGATAACCTCAAGGCCATCGGCTATACGCCGGACGATGTGGACTACGTCGTCCTCTCCCACCTGCACGAGGATCACGCAGGCTGTCTGGAGTACTTCACGAAGAGCAAGATCATCGTCAGCGACACGGAGCTTGCCCAAACCATGAAGCTCTACGCCGTCAATAAGGGCATGGCGGCCTATATCCGCAACGACATCCGCCACTGGCTGGACGCCGGCCTTGACTGGAACACCGTCTCCGACGACGAAGCGGAGATCGACCTGATAGACGGCGTGAAGATCCTGAACTTCGGCTCCGGCCACACGTTCGGGATGCTGGGCCTGCTCGTCACGCTGCCGAACAGCGGCTCGTTCATCCTCGCCTCCGACACGCTCAACACCGCGAAAAACTACGGCTACCCCATCTGCTATCCCGGCGCGGCCTACGACACCCGTGGCTATATGAAGACCGCCGAGCGCATCCACAAGCTGGCCGAGCGCTACAACGCGCAGGTCATCTTCGGCCACGACGGCGACCAGTACCGGCAGATCAAAAAGGGCCCTGCCGCCTGGTACGACTAAAACTCAGCCGCCCGCGCGGGCGCAGCCGTTTTCGGCGGCCCGCCGGGCGCCGCACCATATGATCAGAAAAGGAGGTTCGGAACGCATTGCTTGCAACTGACATCATTCTCGAAATGCGCCACATCAGCAAGTCCTTCGGCAAAAACCAGGTCCTGCGCGACGTCGGCATCACCCTGCGCAAGGGTGAGGTGCTCGGCCTGATCGGCGAAAACGGAGCGGGCAAATCCACGCTCATCAAGATCCTGTGCGGGATCTACAAAATGGATGCGGGCGAGATCATTCTGAACGGAAAGAAGGAAGTCATCAACGACGTGCTGCACGCGCGTCAGCTCGGTATCAGTACGATCTATCAGGAGCTGAGCCTGTTCCCGGATCTCAATGCCGTACAGAATATTTTCATCAACCACGAGCTCCAGCACGGAAAGGGCATGGCCGCGCCCATGAACGCCAAACAGATGCGCGCCATCGCCGAGGATCTGATGCGGCAGTTAAATGTGAATATTGATCTGGACGTCCCCGTGCGAAAGCTGAAGCTTGCGAAAAAGCAGGTCATCGAGATCGCCCGGACGCTCTATCTGAATACGCAGGTCATCATCATGGACGAGCCCACCGCCGCACTGGAGGAGGCCGAGCGCGAGCAGCTGTTCGGCCTGATCGAAAAGCTCCGGCAGGACGGGCACTCCATCATCTTCATCTCCCACCACCTCGACGAGCTCATGCGCGTGTGCGACACCGTGGCCGTCCTGCGTGACGGTGAGATGGTCGCCGTCTCCGATGTGAAGGACATCACCGTCGACGACATCGTGGAAAAAATGATCGGCAAGCCCCTGAGCAACCAATATCCCAAGTTCGAAACCGAGATCGGCGAGGAGCTGATGCGCATCGAGGGGCTCTGCCGCCGCGGAAACTATCAGAACATCGGCTTTACGCTCCATCGCGGCGAGATCCTGGGTCTGGTCGGCGTGGAAGGCTGCGGTAAGAACGAGGTCATCAAAACGCTCTTTGGCAGTCTGCATGCCGACAGCGGCAGCGTCTCGCTCTACGGCGCGCCCGCCGACCTCACGTCCGTGCGCAAGGCCATGCGGCGGCGCATCGCCTACATCCCCGCCGAGCGCAAGACCGACGGCCTGTTTTTGCAGCAGAGCATCGGCTGGAACGCGACGATCGCCGCCATCGGCAAGATCACCAGCGGCTTTACCCTCTCCCGCCGCAAGGAGCAGGCGGAGACGAAGGCGTATGTCGACCGCCTGCGCATCAAGTGCACCGGCGTGCAAAGCCGCGTCTCGTCCCTCTCCGGCGGCAACCAGCAAAAGGTCATGCTGGCGCGCTGGATGATGACCGACGCGGACATCTACCTGTTCGAGGAGCCCACGCGCGGCATCGACGTCAACGCCAAGACCGAGGTCTACACCGCGATCGGCGAATGCGTGCAGCGCGGCAAGGGCGCGATCGTCGTCTCGTCCGAGGAGGAAGAGGTGCTCGGCATCTGCGACAAGATCCTTGTGATGAACGGCGGAAAGATCTGCGCCGTGCTCAACGCCGCGGACACCAGCGTAGCGGAGATCAAGAGCTACGCCGTACAGTGATGGAGGTTCAACATGAATAAAAAGCTTTCCGAACGTAAAAGCCTGCTGGAGGTCAACGGCATCGGCATCATCATCGTTTACATCCTCGTGGTGGGCTTTCTGGGCATCGCCTGCCCCAACTTCTTCCGCGTATCCAACCTGATGGTCAGCATCCGGCAGGCGGTCTACACCGTCATCGTCGGCATGGGGATGTGCTTTGTGATCTCCATGGGTGCGATCGACCTGTCGGTCGGCTCAATCGTGGGCATCTGTGATATGCTCGCGGCGGCGCTGATTTTGGGCGGCATGAACATCTACCTTGCCATCGTGCTGGTGCTGCTCATCGGCGCGGGCATCGGCTTTGTCAACGGCGTCATCGTCACCAAGCTCAAGATCCCGTATTTCATCGGTACGCTCGCCACCATGCAGATCCTGCGGGGCCTTGTCTATGTCAAAACAAAGGGCGTCCCGCTCTACGGCGTGAGCTATAAGGAGTTCACCGTCCTCGGTCAGGGCTATCTCGGCGTGGTGCCGCTGCCGGTCGTCATCGCCATCGTGGTCATCGCCCTGTCGTACTACCTGTTCAACAAGACCCGCTACGGGCGCTACACCGTCTCCATCGGCAGCAATGAGGACGCCGCCAGGCTCGTCGGCATCCGCACCGATCTCATCAAGATCCTGACGTACATCTACAGCGGCATCCTCTGCGCGCTGGCCGGCATCATCCTCTGCGCGCGCAGCGAGGCCGCCGTGCCCGACGCCGGCAACGCCTATGAGATGGATGCTATCGCGGCCTGCGTCATCGGCGGCACGAGCATGTCCGGCGGCCACGGCAGCATCATTGGCACCATGTTCGGCGCCATCCTCATGTCCACCATCAAAAACGGCCTGAGCATGCTCAACGTCAACACCTTCTGGCATCAGGTCGTCATCGGCCTGTTCATCATCGCCGCGGTCAGCTTTGACGGCTTCACCTCGGCCAAGCGCAAGGAGAAATAAGGAGGGTCTTATCATGTACATGGATAAAGAGCTCACCCGCGGCTACAACGTCTACATCACCGCCGGCGAGGGCATCGGCGCGCAGGTGATGATGGACGTCGCCATGCTCATCTTAGAGCCGGGCGACAGCTACAGCTTCGACGAGCCTGACAAGGAGCTGGCCGCACTGCTGTTTCAGGGCGCGTGCACGTTCGCGTGGGACGGCAGCGAAGTCGCCGCCGTCCGCCCGAACCCGTTCGACTATAACCCGTGGTGCCTGCACGTCTGCCGCAAAACACGCCTCACCATCACGGCGACCCAGCCCTCGCGCGTCTACATTCAAAAGACGGAAAATGAGCGCACCTTCCCGAATAAGCTCTACACCCCCGACGACACCGACACCTGGGCCCGCGGCAACCACGGCGAGCTGATGGGCTGCATCAAGCGCGACGTGCGCACCTGCTTTGACCTCAGCAACGCCCCGTACTCCAATATGGTCCTCGGCGAGGTCGTGAACCTGCCCGGCAAGTGGTCGTCGTATCCGCCGCACTACCATCCGCAGCCGGAGGTGTACCTGTACCAGTTCGATAAGCCCATCGGCTTCGGCGCGGGCTGGGCCAACGGCGAGATCTACGAGACGCACCACAACGGCCTTGCCGCCATCACGCAGGGCGATCACTGCCAGGTCACCGCGCCGGGCTACACCTGCTGCTACACCTGGGGCATCCGCCACCTGCCCGGCGACCCGTGGGATAAGACCCGCATCGACGACCCCGTGCACGACTGGCTCGTAAAGGACGACGCCAACGAGCACATCTGGCACTGCCCCACCGGGAACTGAGGTGCGCCATGACACGAACAGATTGCATGTACTGCGCTGCGCACAGCGAGCGCTGCGAGGCGCTGATGCTCCCGGTCTGCGAATTCCCCGAGAGCATTCTCTACCTCATGCGCGATCAGCAGCACCGCGGCCGCTGCGTGCTGGCGCTGCGGGCGCACAAGCGGGAGCTTTACGACCTCGAGCCCGCCGAGCGCGCGGCTTTTATGGACCGCGCGGCGCAGGCCGCCCGCGCCATCACGGAGCTGTTCGGCGCGGATAAGATCAACTATGCCATCTTCGGCGATAAGGTCAGCCATCTGCATATGCACCTTGTGCCGAAAAAGGCCGGGCAGGCGGACTGGGGCGACGTTTTTGAGATGACGAGCCAGACGCCCACGCTGCTGCCGCCCGAGGAATATGAAGCCGAGATCCGCGCGCTGCGCGGCAGGCTCGGCGCTGCAGAGCCGCAGGCTTAAAGGAGGACTACCATGAAAAAAATCAGAGTCGGCGTCGCGGGCTACGGCACCATCGGCCAGAGACTGGCGGACGGCGTCGCGATGCAGGAGGATATGGAGCTGGTCGGCATCGCCGATCTGGCCCCCACGCTGTCGCTACAGGCGCTGCGCGAGCGCGATATGATCGGCGCGAACGGCGTCAAATATGACCTTTACCTGGTGAGCGGCGCGGACAGGGCCGCGTTCGACGAAAAAAACATCCCCGTCGCCGGAACGTTCGACGACCTGTGCCAGAAGGTCGACATCATGCTCGACTCCGCCCCCGGCGGCGTCGGCGCAAAGAACAAGGAAAACTACTACGAAAAATACGGCGTCAAGGCCATCTTCCAGGGCGGCGAAAAGAACGCCGTGGCGGATGTGTTCTTCCACGGCTACGCAAACTATGAGCAGGGCGTCGGCCAAAACTATCTGAAGCTGACCTCCTGCAACACCACCGGCCTTATCCGCACCGTCGACTGCCTTGACCGGGCCTGCGGCGGCATCGAAAAGGTCGCCATCACCATCATCCGCCGCGTAGCCGACCCCGGCGATTATCACCGCGGGCTCACGAACGCACTGCAGATGGAAAAGGCCCCCACGCATCAGGCCGTCGACCTGATGACCATTATGCCCCACGTGGAAGCCACCGGCATCCTCGTACATACCCCCGTCACGCACGGCCATATCATCACCGTGCTCGCCACCGCGAAGGACGGCAAAAAGATCACGAAGGACATGGCGCTCGAAGCCTTCCGCAAGCATCCGCGCATCCGCACCGTCACCATCGACGAGGGTTTCAAGGGCAACGCCTCCTTCTTCAAATACGCCCGCGACCTCGGCAACCGCCGCGGCGATATGTACGAGATCGGCCTGTGGGAGGACTCCATCGTCGAGTCCGGCAACGATATTATGTACGCCATCAACATCCCGCAGGAGTCCGTGACCATCCCCGAGACCATGGACGCCATCCGCGCCGCCTGCAAAATGCAGCTCACGCGCGACGAGGGCACCGCCATGACGAACAAATACCTCGGCATCGGCAAATTCAAGTGATCAGTCCGGCGGGACAGGGCAGTGTCCCTGTCCCGCCGCACCATTCCGGAGGAAACACTATGCGATTTGGCATCCACACGCTTGACGAATTTGACGTCGCCGGCAAGACTGTCCTGTGCCGTCTGGATCTCAACCAGCCGGTCGACCGCGCATCCGGCACGCTCAAAAGCACCGCCCGCATCGAAGCCAGCGTCCCCACCGTGCGGGAGCTGTCCGACAAAGGCGCAAGACTCGTTCTGCTCGCCCACCAGGGCAGCGACATCGAATATAAAAATTTTTACTGCACAAAGCCGCACGCCGCCGTGCTCAGCCGCCTGCTGGGAAGACCCGTGCAGTGGATCGACGACGTGTGCGGCCCCGCCGCGCGTGACGCGATCCGCGGCCTTCAAAACGGCGAGATTCTGCTGCTGGATAATGTCCGCTTTGTCTCCGAGGAGCAGACGCTTTTTGAGCTGAAGCTGCGCCTCACGCACGAGCAGCAGGCCAAAACGCTGCTCGTGGAAAAGCTCGCGCCGCTGGCCGATCTCTACGTGTGCGACGCGTTCGCCGCCGCGCACCGCGACCAGCCGAGCCTGTGCGGCTTTGAGCAGGTGCTGCCGTCGGCGATGGGGCGGCTGTTTGAAAAAGAATACTGCGTCGTCTCCGAGCTGATGGCGTCGCCGAAGCAGCCGTGCGTGTTCGTCCTCGGCGGCTCCAAGATCGCCGACGCGTTTTTGATGATGGAGACCGTGCTCGCCTCCGGCGTCGCCGCCTGCGTGCTCACCGGCGGCCTTGTCGGAAACATCCTCCTCGCCGCCAGGGGCGAGGGCATCGGCAGCGGCAGTCTGGACTTCGTTTATAAAAGCAATTACGGCGAATATATTGAAAAGGCCAAAGGCATCTACGAAACATACGCAAACCGCATCGTCCTGCCCGCCGACCTTGCGTATGTCGAAAACGGCGCGCGGCGCGAGTGCGCCGTCGGGGCCGTTCCGGCGGACATCTGCGCCGTGGACATCGGCAGCCGCACCGCGGCAGCGTACCGCGAGCGCATTTTGTCTGCAAACACCGTGTTCGTCAACGGCCCGATGGGCATTTTTGAGCAGCCGGAAACGGAGTGCGGCACCAAAGCCGTCTTTGAAGCGCTCGGCGAGACCGCCGCGTACACCGTGGTCGGCGGCGGCGACAGCGTGACCGCCGCGGCCAAATACCGCGTCAAGGACAGGCTCGGCTACGTCTGCACCGGCGGCGGCGCGCTCATCCGCTTCCTCACCGGCGAGGAGCTGCCCGTCGTGAAAGCCCTGCGCGGCGCGGCGCAGCGCTTCGGAGGGCCCGTATGAAGCTGGACTTTGGCTACGGCACCGGCGTGCAGACGGTCGACATTCCGGACGGGAATCTGCTGGGCGTCCTGACGGCGAACGACATTCAGCACGAATCGGGCGGCGAAGCCGCCGTCCGCGCGGCGCTGGCCGCGCCCATCGGCGCAAAGCGCCTGCGGGATGTCGTCAAACCCGGTCAGAAGATCGCCATCATCGCCAGCGACATCTCCCGGCCCGTCCCGAGCTACGAAATTCTCCCGGCGGTCTTGGACGAACTCACCGCCGCGGGCTGCCGCGACGAGGACATCACCGTCGTGTTCGCCCTCGGTTCACACCGCCACCATACGGAAGCCGAAAAACGAAAGCTCGCGGGCGATGCCGTCTATGACCGCGTCCGCTGCGAGGATTCCGACCCGGATGACTGCGTGCATCTTGGCACGACGAGCGCCGGAACACCGGTCGATATCACCCGCCGCGTCGCGGAAGCGGACTTCCGCGTCTGCACGGGCAACATTGAGTTCCACTACTTCGCGGGCTACTCCGGCGGCGCGAAGGCCATCATGCCCGGCGTCTCGACGCCCGCGGCCATTCAGGCAAATCACCGCATGATGGTGCAGGAGTCCGCCTGCGCCGGAAAGCTCGACGGCAACCCCATCCGGGCCGATATTGAGGAAGCAGGCCGCATCTGCGGCGCGGACTACATCGTAAATGTCGTTCTCGATGAGCACAAGCACATCGTCCACGCCGTCGCGGGCGACGCGATCTTGGCGCACCGCGCGGGCTGCGCGTACCTCGACAAAATGTACCGCAAACCCATTCCACAGCGCGCCGACATCGTCCTCGTCTCGCAGGGCGGCGCGCCGAAGGATGCCAACCTCTATCAGGTGCAAAAGGCGCTCGACAACGCGAAACACGCCGTCAAAAAGGGCGGCACGATCATCCTGATCGGCGCGTGCGGCGAGGGTCTCGGCAGCGCGACGTTCGAGCGCTGGCTGAAAGAGGCCCCGACGGCGCATTCGATGATCGACCGTGTGCATCAGCACTTCGAGCTCGGCGGCCACAAGGCCGCGGCCATCGCAATGGTGCTGGAAAACGCGCAGATCGACCTTGTGAGCGAGCTGCCGGACGCATTCGTCCGCGAAATTTTCCTGAACCCCCAGCCGAGCGCGCAGGCCGCGCTCGATCAGGCGCTGACGCGTTACGGCTCCGCCGCAAGCGTCCTCGCCATGCCCTTCGGCGGCGCCACGCTGCCGGTCATTACCCAGAAAGAAGGAACTGTTTGACTATGGATTACGCACAGGAATCGCTCCGGCTGCACGCGCAGTGGCGGGGGAAGATCGAGGTGCAGGCGCGCGTGCCCGTCGCGGGCAAGGACGACCTGAGCCTTGCCTACACCCCCGGCGTCGCGCAGCCGTGCCTTGAAATTCAGAAAGACTTAAGCAAAAGCTACGACCTCACCCGCCGCTGGAACCTCTGCGCCGTCATCACCGACGGCTCCGCCGTTCTCGGTCTCGGCGACATCGGCCCCGAAGCGGGTATGCCCGTCATGGAGGGCAAATGCGTCCTCTTCAAGGCCTTCGGCGGCGTGGACGCCTTCCCGCTCTGCGTCAAAACGCACAACGTCGATGAATTTGTGAACGCCGTCGCGCTCATCTCGGGCAGCTTCGGCGGCATCAACCTCGAGGATATTTCCGCTCCCCGCTGCTTTGAGATCGAACGCAAGCTCAAGGAAAAATGCGATATTCCCATCTTCCACGACGATCAGCACGGCACCGCCGTCATCACCCTAGCAGGCCTGCACAACGCGCTGAAGGTCGTCGGCAAGAAAAAGGAAGACGTCCGCGTCGTCACCTCCGGCGCGGGCGCGGCGGCGGTCGCGATCGTCAAGCTCCTGCTCTCCGCGGGCTACCGCAACGTGACCATGTGCGACCGGCACGGCGCAATTTACGCCGGCCGTGAGGGCCTCAACTGGATCAAGGAGGAGATGGCGCAGGTCACGAACCTCGACCGAAAGGCTGGCAGTCTCGCCGATATGCTCGTCGGCGCGGACGTGTTCATCGGCGTCTCCGCGCCCGGCACGGTCACGACGGAGATGGTCAAAACGATGAACCGCGACGCCATCCTCTTCGCCTGCGCCAACCCGACGCCCGAAATTTTCCCGGAGGACGCGAAAGCGGGCGGCGCAGCCGTCGTCTCGACCGGCCGCAGTGACTACCCGAACCAGATCAACAACGTCCTCGCCTTCCCCGGCATCTTCCGCGGCGCGTTCGACGTGCGCGCGAGTGACATCAACGAGGAAATGAAGGTCGCCGCCGCCCACGCGCTGGCCGGGCTCATTCCCGACGACGAGCTTTCGGCGGATTATATCATCCCCAAAGCCTTCGACCCCCGCGTCGGCCCCGCCGTCGCCAAAGCCGTCGCCGACGCCGCCAGAAGCTCCGGCGTCGCCAGACTCTAATACAGGAGGTATCCCCATGACATCTGCGGAGATCCAAGACCTGCAGCGCTTCGCGCTGCAGATCCGCATCGGCATTCTCGAAGAAATCAAAGCCCTCGGCTTCGGCCACATCAGCGGCAGCCTGAGCATTGCCGACGCCCTCGCCATGCTCTACGGCCGCGTCATGCGCTATGACGCCAAAAACCCCAGGCTCCCCCAGCGCGACAAGCTCGTCTGCTCCAAGGGCCACGCCGGCCCCGCCGTCTACGCCGCGTTGGCGCTCAAGGGCTTTTTCCCGTATGAGGATCTGAAGCTCCTCAACACCCCCGGCACCTTCCTTCCCTCGCACTGCGATAAAAACCTCACCCCCGGCGTGGATATGACCACCGGCAGCCTCGGCCAGGGCACGTCCCTCGCCGTCGGCCTGGCTCTTGCCGACCGCTTCCGCGGCTATGACAGCCGCACGTTCCTCATCGTCGGCGACGGCGAAGCGAACGAGGGTCAGGTCTGGGAGGCCGCCATGTTCGCCGCGGCCAAAAAGGTTACGAACCTCACCTGGCTCATCGACGCCAACGGCAAGCAGCTCGACGGCCCGACAAGTGACGTGCTGGAGCCCTTCGATTTTGAAGAAAAGCTCCGCGCCTTCGGCTTTGACGCCGTGTCCATCGACGGAAACGACGTCGTCCAGCTCGAAGCCGCGCTCACCCGCCGCCCCATCGGCAGGCCCATCGCCATCGTGATGCACACCGTCAAAGGCAAGGGCGTCGCCGAGATCGAGCAGACCGCCGCGAACCACAGCATGACGCCCCCGCAGGCGTCGCTGGACCGCTGGCTCGCGCAGCTCCGCGCGGAGCTGGCCGCGCTGAACTGAGGAGGAAGGAACATGAACATCATCTATACCGGCCAAAAAGACGACCGTCTTTACAAAAACGTCCTCGGCCAGACCATCGCGGACATCCTCGAGCACGACGAACAGAGCGTCTACCTTGACGCCGACCTGATGAGCTGCATCGGCACCGCCAAGCTCCCCGCCGAAACGCCCCGCGCCATCGACTGCGGCATCGCCGAGGCAAACATGGCGGGCATCGCCTGCGGCCTGTCCGCCGGCGGCTTCCGCCCCATCGTGCATACCTTCGGCCCCTTCGCCTCCCGCCGCTGCTACGATCAGGTGTTCCTCTCCGGCGGCTACGCCAAAAATCCCATCACCGTCATCGGCTCCGACCCCGGCATCACCGCCGCCTTCAACGGCGGCACGCATATGCCGTTTGAGGACATGGCGCTCTACCGCGCGCTGCCGGGCGCAGCGGTCGTGGACGTGACGGACATCACGATGCTCACCTATTTCCTGAGATTCTTCCAGACACAGCCCGGCGTCAAATATCTGCGCGTGGGCCGCAAGGAGTCCTACCCCGTCTACGCCCCCGATACGCAGTTCACCCCCGGCCAGGGCGCTGTTCTGCGTGAGGGCAAAGATGTCCTCATCGTCGCCAGCGGCATCATGGTGCACGAAGCGCTGCAGGCGGCAAACGCCCTTGCGGCGGATGGCATCGACGCCGCCGTCATCGACCCCGTCACCGTTAAGCCCTTTGACGACGCGCTCGTCCGGCAATACGCCGAAAAGACCGGCGCTGTCGTCACGGCGGAAAATCACAGCAAGATCGGCGGCCTCACCAGCGCCGTGCAGAACGCCCTCTGCGGCCTGCAAATGCGCTTTGGCTATGTCGCCGTGGAGGACACCTTCGGCGAGGTCGGCCCGCAAAGCTACCTCCGCGAGCGCTTCGCCCTGACCGACACGCACATCGCCGAAACCGTCAAGCACATCCTCGCCTGAATCAGCCCCCATCCCCGCGGCAGTCCCCTCTGCCGCGCCATTCCTTCCCAAAGAGACCGCCCCCGGGCGGTCTCTTTGCTTTTTGGCATAAAAAAGGCTTCCCCTTGAGGGGAAGTCTTTGGATTTGCACAACGCCTTGGCTCTCCCTTTGGGAGAGCTGTCAGCCGCAGGCTGACTGAGAGGGTGTAGACCCTCTCCGGCCTTCGCTTCGCTCGGCCACCTCCCCCAAAGGGGGAGGCAAGGGCAGGCCTTAGCTGCCAGAAAAAATCCCCCGGCAGTGTTCCACTGCCGGGGGCGTGCGGAAACATCGTCTCAGGAGATGACCTCCATGTTTTTCAGCTGCAGCTGCAGCTTGTCCGCAATGAGGGCGATGAACTCGGAGTTTGTGGGCTTGCCCTTGGTGTTCGACACGGTGTAGCCGAAGAAGCGCTGCAGCGTCTCCAGATCGCCGCGGTCCCACGCCACCTCGATCGCGTGGCGGATGGCGCGCTCCACGCGCGACGGCGTGGTGGAAAACGCCTTGGCCACCTGCGGATACAGCACCTTCGTGATGGCGTTGATGACGTCCATATCATCCACCGCGATCATAATGGCCTCGCGCAGGTACTGATAGCCCTTGATGTGCGCCGGAACGCCGATCTCGTGGATGATGGACGTGACCATCGCCTCCACGTTGACCTCCGAGCGCCGCTGCGGCGCGAGCTTCATCTGCCGGTCGAGCTGCACGATCTCCTGCAGATGCTCGGCCACGGCGTCAAAGTCACACGGCTTGGCCATGAAATACTGCACGCCCAGCTCCGCCGCGCGCAGGCTGACGTATTCCGTCATGTAGCCGCTCAATACCAGCGCCAGCGGCGGTTTTTCCAGCGCCTGCGCCCGGCGCAGCACCGACAGCCCGTCGAGCTTGGCCAGCATCAGATCGAGCACCAGCACCTCCGGCTTCTCCCGCTCCAGCAGCTGCACGGCCTGCTCGCCGTCATACGCCACGCCGACAACGTCAAAGGCATTGCGCCGGCCAAGTGCCGCGCTCAGGTGTTCACAGAATTCCTCGTTGCCGTCGGCGATCAGGATCTTAACACGATTTTCCATATCTCAAAACCTCTCCTCCATTGCAGTTTTGGAATTTATTGCAAGATAAAAAGGAACAATCGCTGTGACACCCATAATATACCACAAACTTCTATTTTTTTCAATAGGAAATATCCAAAAAATGGAATTAGTTCTCGACAAAATTCGTCAAGATGTCAGCCTTTCTCCAATATCGGCAAAATATCCAGCAAATCGCCCACGACGTAGTCGCACCGGTCGTCGGCCTGCTCGCGCGGGCCGTAGAAGCACGTGGGGATGCCCGCATTGCGCCCGCCCTGCATGTCAGACGACAAACTGTCGCCCACCAGCAGCGAGCAGCTGCGGTATTCCTCACCGATGGCGGCGAACACGGCGTCGAAAAACGCCTTGTCCGGCTTCTGATACCCCACGCGCTCCGACACGAACACGCCGTCAAAATACTTTTCCAGCCCCGCGCCCGCGATACGCGCGTCCTGCGTCATAGCGTCGCCGTTCGTCACCACGAACACCTTGTATTTCCCTTGCAGCGCCTGCAAAAGCGCCTGCGCGTGCGGCATGAGGTCATACCCCTCCGAGAGGTAAACGCGGTAGCGGTGGTCAAATTCCTTCCCGTCCGCCCGCAGCCCGATGCGTGCAAAATACACGTCGAACCGCTCGTAAAACAGCCGCTCACGCGGGATCTCCCCACGCTCAAACGCCTTCCAGTATTGGTCGTTGAGCGCCTCATACTCGGCGAACATCGCCCGCGTAAAGTCCACGCCGTACTCGCCAAACGCCTTTTTCAGCGCCTTGTAGGAGCTTTCGTTAAAGTGAAACAGCGTGTTGTCAATGTCGATCAGAACTGCCCGGAATCGCATACACACCCTCCCAAAATGATTTTCTGTCATTATACAGGACTTTGTGCTATAATGCAAAAAAATCGTTGAGCAAGGAGCAAACCCATGGAGAAGCTATTTACCGTCATCGCGGACGAACTGGGCTGCGATGCCAAATTTGTCGAAAACGTCGCGGCGCTGCTGGACGCGGGCAATACCATCCCCTTCATTGCGCGCTACCGCAAGGAGGCCCACGGCGGCATGGACGATACGCGCCTGCGCAGGCTCGAGTCGCGGCTGGAGTATCTGCGCGGCCTGCAGACCAGGCGGGAGGAGATCCGCGCCCTCATCGCCGCGCAGACCGAGCTCACAGACGAGCTCTCCCGCGCGATCGACCGCGCCGAAACGCTCTCCGCGCTGGAGGATCTCTACCGTCCGTACCGCCCCAAACGCCGCACCCGCGCCACCATGGCAAAAGAGAAGGGGCTTGAGCCGCTGGCGGACGAAATTTTGGCGCAAACGCCCGGCGCACCGCGCCCGGAGCAGCTGGCCGAGCACTATATCGACCCCGAAAAGGGCGTCGAGACGGTGCAGGACGCCCTCGCGGGCGCGTCGGATATTCTCGCCGAGCGCATTTCGGACGACGCCGCTATCCGCGGCGACGCGCGCGCCCTCCTGCAGCGCTCAGCACGGCTCACGAGCCGCGCATCCGGGGAGGCCGACTCCGTCTACCGCCTGTATTACGACTTTACGCAGCCCGTCTCCAAATTGCAGGGGCACCAGATTTTGGCGCTCGACCGCGGCGAGCGCGAAGGCTTCCTAAAAATATCCATCGAGCAGGACGAACCTGCCGCCGTGCAGGCCATCCGCCGCCGCGTCGTCCGCCCCGGCAGCCCCGCGATGACCTTCCTCGCGGGCGTGGCGGAGGACTGCTTTGCGCGCCTGCTCGCGCCGAGTCTGGAGCGCGAGGCCCGCGCGGAGCTGACGCAGCGCGCCTGCGCCGGGGCCATCGAAAATTTTGCCCTCAATCTGCGCCCGCTTCTCATGCAGCCGCCGGTGCGCGGCAGCGTGACCATGGGCCTTGACCCCGGCTACGCCCACGGCTGCAAGGTCGCCGTGGTGGACGCCACCGGCAAGGTGCTCGATACCGCCGTCGTCTACCCCACCTTCAGCGCCCGCAAAAAGCAGGAGGCCATCGAGACGCTGGCAAAGCTCTGCCGCCGCCACGGCGTGCGCTGCATCGCCATCGGCAACGGCACCGCCTCGCGCGAGACCGAGAGAATGACCGTGGAGCTGCTGCGGGAGCTGCCCGGCGTAGCGTATATGATCGTGAACGAGGCCGGGGCGTCGGTCTACTCCGCTTCGGAGCTGGCCGCGGAGGAATTCCCGCAGTATGACGTGAACCTGCGCTCCGCGGTGTCCATCGCCCGCCGCCTGCAGGACCCGCTGGCCGAGCTGGTCAAGATCGACCCCAAGGCCATCGGCGTCGGCCAGTATCAGCACGATATGCCCGAAAAGCAGCTCTCGGCCGCGCTCGAGGGCGTGGTGGAGGACTGTGTCAACGCCGTGGGCGTCGACCTCAACACGGCCTCCATGCCGCTTCTGCGGCAGGTCGCGGGGCTGAGCACGGCCACGGCCAAAAATATCGTGGCCTACCGTGAGGAAAACGGCACCTTCACCGCCCGGCGGCAGCTTTTGAAGGTGCCCAAGCTCGGACCGAAGGCGTTTGAGCAGTGCGCGGGCTTTCTGCGCGTGCCCGAGGGCAAAAACGTCCTCGACCGCACGGGCGTGCACCCCGAATCCTACGCCGCGGCCGAGCAGCTGCTGAGGCTCTGCGGCTTCACGCTCGCGGACATCGGCACGCCCGCGCTCGCGCAGCTCCCGCAGCGCGCGGAGCAGCTGGGCTATGAGCAGCTTGCCGCGCAGTGCGGCTGCGGCGCGATGACCCTGCGCGACATTGCCAGAGAGCTGGCCCGCCCCGGCCGCGACCCGCGCGATGAGCTGCCCGCTCCCATCCTGCGCACGGATGTTCTGGAGCTCAAAGACCTCAAGCCCGGCATGGTGCTCTCCGGCACGGTGCGCAATGTCATCGACTTCGGCGTGTTCGTGGACATCGGCGTTCACCAGGACGGGCTGGTGCACATCTCGCAGGTCTGCAGCAAATTCATCAAGCACCCCTCCGAGGTCGTGCACGTCGGCGACGTGGTGCAGGTCAAGGTGCTGGAGGTCGATGAAAAGCGGGGGCGCATCAGCCTCACGATGAAGGGGGTCTGACCGTGGTCAACAATTACGAGATCAGCGCCGCCCGCGCCGCTGAAATTTTCCTCCGCTACGACCCCGCCGCCATGGCGGCCAAGTTCGGCCTGCCGCGGGATGCGGATCACATCTACCTCACCTTCGTTTCCGCGCCCTACCGCGTCAGCTGCAAAACGGGCCTTGTCGAGCGGCTGGACGGCGCGCGGCCCGCGCCCGCGGGCTTCAACGAGAGCCTGACGATCTACGACGTCCTCTGCGATGCAAAGCCCGATCACTGCCTTTCCGGGCGCTACTGCCGCATCAACAACGTCTCCGGCGTGGCGCAGACGGCGGGCCTTGGCGAGCGCCTGTTCGACCGCTACGCCGAGCGCTTCGACCGCGACCCCGCCGCGCTCACCCGTGCCTGCGGGCACCTCGGCGGCACGCCGCTTTCCGGCGCGGACGTCGGCTATACGCTGCCGCTGTTCCCATTCCTCCCGGTGCAGCTGCGCTTCTGGCACGGCGACGACGAATTCCCGCCCAGCCTCCAGCTGCTGTGGGATGAAAATATCCTCCGGTTTATGCGCTACGAAACAACGTACTACGCCGCAAACCACCTGTTCGCCCGCCTCACCGGCGAAGCATAAACAAGGCGGCTGCCAAACGGCAGCCGCCATTTTAATGAATGATGAATCATGTGCCGAATCCTTGACGCAGGAGCGAATCGCAGGTACCCCATAGCTTCCCCTGGGGGAAGCTGTCAGCCGCAGGCTGACTGATGAGGGCCGGGGAGCAGTTACGTTTTGATGAGCATGCTAAGCTATCTGCAAGTGCTCCCCGGCCCTCATCCGCCCCCTTCGGGGGCACCTTCCCCGAGGGGAAGGTATAGGGTGCCTACTGTCCCGCTCTTGCGTTCAGGATTCGGTGGGCTACACTTCACCGCATAACTCGCATCCCCAGTTCCGTCACCCCGTACAGCACCGGCTGGTGGACCAGGTAGATCAGCAGCGAATGGCGGCCGCAGAGACAGAAGAAGCGGGCGATGGGGCTTTCGGAAAACGTGCCGGGCAGGCGCGTTTTTTTCTCGCGATATACCGCCCGCCCCAGCCAGATGCCCAGCAGAAAATACCCCAGCTGCGGCAGCAGCGGGAAATAGTCGCTGGAAAAAAACGTGTCGGTGATCAGCCCCAGCGGAAAAAGCCACGGCGTCTGCACGCGCACGCCGCGCACCAGATACCCCGCCGCGATCAGGCACACCGCCAGCGGCAGCACCGCACCGGCCGGCAGCTTTTTGAGCAGCGGATACAGCATCATGCACACGCCCAGCAGATGCAGCACGCCGAACTGCACGATCACATCCCTGGACGCCATGCCGAGCCGATACATCCCGAACGTCACCAGCGTAATGAGCATCCCGCAGCCGAACACGATCGCCCCGCGCCGGAAGCTCCGCCGCCCGAGCGTTGCGCAGCAGCCGGACAGGATCACAAAGATCGCCCCGCCGTACTCCTGAATGAACGTGTACCACGCCGGGAGCGTCAGCGCCGCGCCCGCGAAAAAGCGCAGATCAAAGATAAAATGCACCGCGATCACGCACAAAATGCACAGCCCCCGCAGCGCGTCCAGCTCCCAGATGCGTCCCTTTGCCTGTTCCATAACGACTCCTTAAAAATCAGGCGGGGCGTTCGCCCCGCCTGTTTCATATTTAACCCTGTGCCGCGGCCTGCCGCTCGTTTTCTTCCTCCTCCAAAACGCGATAGGCCACCTTGCCCACCAGCGTTTTCGGAAGCTCCGCGCGGAACTCGATGTCATACGGCATGGCGTACTTCGCAATGTGCCCGCGGCAGTACTCCAGGATCTCCTCGCGGATCGCGTCCGACGGCTCATAGTCCGGCTTCAGCACCACGAACGCCTTGACCTTCTGGATCTTATACGGATCCTTCACACCGATCACGCACGACAGCAGTACCTTCTCGTGCCCGTCGATGACGTTTTCCAGCTGACCGGGGTACACATTGTAGCCGGAGGTCACGATCATGCGCTTGATGCGCTGCGAGAAGTAGATAAAGCCGTCCTCATCCATTTTGCCCAGGTCGCCCGAGTGCATCCACACGCGCCCGTCGGCGTGGCGGCGGAGGGTATGCTCCGTCTCCTCGGGGTTATCCATGTAGCACATCATCACAGACGGGCCGCTGATGCAGATCTCGCCCTCGATGTCCGCGTCGACCTCCTCGGTCGTGCCGACCTTCACGATCTTGTAGTACGTATCCGGGAACGGCACGCCGATGGAGCCCACACGGTTATAGTCCTTCGGCGTCAGGCAGCTGGCCGTGACGCACTCCGTCAGGCCGTAGCCCTGCCGGATCTGCACGGTGGCGTTGTGCGCCTTGAGGAAGGCGTCCACCTTTTTCTTGAGCTCCACGGACAGGCTGTCGCCGCCGCAGAACACGCCCTTCAGGCAGCTCAGATCGGCATTTTCCAGATTCTCCGCCCGCAGCAGCGCCTCAAACAGCGTCGGCACGCCCGGAATGATGTTCGGCTGCTTCTTGATGAGCAGCTCTGCATAGGTCTTAACATTGAACTGCGGCACCAGGATGCACGTCGCGCCGCCGATGAGCGCCGTGTGGATGCCGATGCCAAGGCCAAAGCCGTGGAACACCGGCATGACCGAGAGCATCTTCATCCCGTTGATGGGCGCAAAGCCGGAGGCCGCGATGGTCTGCAGGCCGCAGGCGTTAAAGTTGAGGTTGCTGAGCATAATGCCCTTCGTTGTGCCGGTCGTGCCACCGGAATAGAGGATGGACGCGCAGTCGGTGAACCGGCCGAGCTCCTTGGGCAGCGGCAGATCGCGCCTGCGCCCGGCCTGCATGAATTTGTTCCACGTCATGTACTTGCCCTTTTTCGGCAGCGGGGGGATCTTACGGCCCTTGGTCAGCGCAAAGCCCACCGCCAGCACCGGCGGCAGCTCGTCCACAATGCGCGCGATGAGCAGCACCGTGTCCTTGTTTTCCAGCTCCGGCAGGATGCCCGCCACCTTGCCGTAGAACTGATCGAGCGTCAAAATGGCCTTGGACTTCGAAAAATCGAGGTAGAATTTGATCTCGCTCGCCGCCGAGAGCGGGTGGATCATGTTCGACACCGCCCCGATGCGGTTGAGCGCGTAGAAGCTGTCAAGCGCCTGCGGGCAGTTCGGCATACAGATGGTCACGCGGTCGCCCCTGCCGATGCCCATGGCGAGATACGCCTTGGCCGTGCGGTCGATGCGCTCCATAAATTCGGCAAACGTCGTCTTTTTGCCCATGAATTCGTAGGCCACGTTTTTCGGATACTTGTCCGCCGCGGCCCGGACCATCTCATAGACGGTCTTTTTCGGATAGTCCAGATACGCCGGTGTGGTATCGTAATACCTGAGCCACGGCGCCGAGGAAGAAATCCCCATTGCTTGTCATCCTTTCTTTTTGGTCGGGCAGCAGCTCGCGCCTGCCCTCTTTTCTCACACACCTGATAGAGCTTGCTGTTTATACACACCCGACAGAGGTCTGCCTATTCACACACCGGCAGAAACTCCCTATCCTAAACAGTATACTACGTTTTTCCGCAATTGGCAAGTCTCAGCGGCTCAGCAGCCGCGCGATGGGGGAGCGGTAGACCTTCATCGCCCCCACCGGGCAGAATTCCTGACAGCAGAAGCAGTGGATGCACGTTTTGCGGTCGATGTGCGGCAGCTTATTCTGCATCGCGATCGCCTTGGCCGGGCAGATGCGCGCGCACTTGGCGCAGCCGATGCAGCTTTTTTTCTGCGGCCGGGGCCTCGGTGTAAAAAAGGTCTGCATCACGGTATTTTCCAACCGGCCGAACAGCCCTCCGGTCTGCCCGAAAAAGACGGTCCCCTGCGCCTTCGGCGCCTGAAAATCGGGGACGCGGAACGCGTTCAGATCACCGGCGATCGTCAGCTCCTCCGCCGTCTCCGGGCACAGCCCGCGGTCAGCCGCCGCGCGGAGCGTGGGCACATCGCCGGCTGTCATGCCCAGCATCGCCGCGCAGGCGAGGTCGAGCTTGTGCGCCGAGGTTGACGCCGCCAGCACGCCGATCTTCTTCGGCGTGCCCTGCGTGGGGCCGTTTCCCTCCATGCCCACCACGGCGTCGCAGATGCAAAGCCGCGGGGCGAAATACTCTGCCAGATCCACCAGCATCCCGGCAAAATCCTCCGCCTTGGGGTACTGATAGTGGTATTCCGGCTTCATTGTGCCGGGGATCACGCCGAAAAAGTTTTTCACGGCGTTCGTCATGCTCATCATGCCGTGGCTTTTGAGCTTGCAGAAGTCGATAACGGCGTCCGCCTTGTCCAAATACGCCGTGTACGTAAAGCGCTTGGCCACCGCGGCGTTCGGAGCTTCCGCGGTTTTCTGCGAAAAATCCATATTCAGCTCCGCGCCCGCCGCCTCGCACTGCCGCATCCCGGCGGCGTCGTACACATGCGTCAGATGCGCCGCGTTGTAAAGTCCCCCGGGGCTGTCGCCCAGCAGGACGGACGCGCCGCGCCCGCGCAGCAGCTCAATGAGCGCGCACAAAAGCGCCGGGTGCGTGGTGGCGGCCTCCTCCGGCTTCATCGCGGAGACGAGATTGACCTTGATGACGATGCGCATTCCGGGACTGACCCAGTCGAGTCCTCCCAGTGGCGCGAGCACCTGTTCCATCGCGCGGCGGCACTCCGCCGGGTCATAGCTCCCACAGGCCACAATGCTGACATCCGGTTGCATGGCGATCCCTCCCATTCCAAAACTGTCCTTTACTATAGCATATCCATCCGCCTATTTCAAATAAAATGCGCAGTTTACAAAACGGTCTCAATACAGTATAATAAAATGTCAGAAATTGAGGAAAGGGGGCACAGCGATGCAGGAAAAGGACCGGCAGCCGGACGAGCGGGAGCTTGACGCGCTGCTGAGCGACGTCAAACAGCTCCTTGGAGACAGCGCCGCAGACGATACTGCCCCGCTGCATACCAACGGCCCGCGCGCCTCGGATGTCCATATCGACTATGAAAAATTCTACGGGGAGGTCCCGCCCGACCCCATGCCGCCGTCCGTTCCGGACGCGCCCACGCAGGTGTTCCGCCCGCTGACGGCCTATGAGCAGTCCAAGCCCGCCTATCAGACTGCGCGCCGCGCGCGGTATGAAAAGCAGCGCGAGCAGGAGCGTCAGGCCCGCGAGCAGGAGCGTCAGGCCCGCGAGGCGCAGGAGGAGCAGGCCGTGGAGAACATGGCGCAGAAAAGGAAGCGCCGCCGCGCCGATCTGGACGCGACCGCGCCCATGGACAGCGCCGCCTACGCCAAATGGCTCTATGAGCAGGGTGACGGCGATGAGACGCGCGAGCACCGCCGCGTGGCGGCGGAATTTGCCGGAGAGTCCCGCGAAGCGGCCCCCAAGCGCAAAAAGCACAAGCCGTGGTGGCTCATTTTCCCGGCGGCGCTGCTGCTCATCGCGCTGGCGCTCGTTGTGTTTGCCAAACAGCCGAAGGCTGTGGAGAATACCCTCGGCGACCGCGTCAGCGGCAGCTCTACCATTCTTCTCTGCGGCACCGACGAGGGCGGCTGGCGCACGGATACGATGATGCTCCTGAGCGTCTCGCGCAAGGAGCGCTCGCTGCGGCTCGTGTCCATCCCGCGCGATACGCTCGTCTACTGCGCCTACTCCGTGCCCAAGCTCAACTCGGCCTACGGCTGGGCGGGCGGCGGCGAGGCGGGGATGGAGGAGCTTCTGTCCCGCATCACGGAGATCATCGGCTTCCGCCCCGACGGCTATCTGCTCATCGGGCTGGATACGTTTGAAGCGCTGGTGGACTGCATGGGCGGCGTCACCTTCGACGTGCCCGTGGATATGCAGTATTCCGACCCTGCGCAGGGGCTGGAGATCAATTTGTCCGTCGGCCGCCAGAGGCTAAGCGGCGCGCAGGCCATGCAGCTCGTCCGCTTCCGCTCCGGCTATGCCGACGCCGACCTTGGCCGCGTGAACGTCCAGCGCGATTTTCTGAACGCCGCGCTGCGCCAGTGGGTCTCCCCGCTGAAGCTCGTGCACGCGCCGAAGGCGCTGAAGCTGCTGCAGGAGTCAGTCAGCACCGACCTCACCACGCAGAATATCCTCTGGCTGGCGGAGTCCGTCCTTCTGTGCAAGGGCGATGTGCAGTCCGCCACCCTCCCCGGCGCGCCCATGAACATCGCCGGGGGCTCGTATTACGTCCTTGACGCGCAGGCCGTCGCCGATCTGGTGAACGAAGCCTGCAGCCCCTATCAGGAAGGAGTCAGCGCTGCGGAGCTTTCCATCCGCAACGGATAAACACTATGGAACTCGACAAGACCCTCTATACCGGCCGTCCCGCCGACTGCACGGGCCGCCTCCCCAAGGAGACCGCATGCTATGACCTCCTGGACAGCCTGCACATCCCCTACGTCCGCGCCGACCACGCCCACGCCGACACCATCGAGGCCTGCGAGGCCGTGGAGCGGGTGCTGGGCGAAAAGATCTGCAAGAATCTCTTCCTCTGCAACCGGCAAAAGACGAATTTTTACCTTCTCCTGCTCGAGGGCGACAAGGTCTTTAAGACCAAGGATCTCTCCAAGCAGCTCGGCGTGGCGCGGCTGTCGTTTGCCGACGCCGGGGATATGGAAAAGTACCTCAACATCACCCCCGGCTCCGTCAGCGTGCTCGGCCTGATGAACGACCCGGAAAACTGCGTCCAGCTCGTCATCGACAAGCCCATCTATGAGTCGGAGCGCATCGGCTGCCACCCCTGCATCAACACCTCCAGCCTCGCCATCGCCACCAAAGACATCCTGAACACCTTCCTCCCCGCCGTGCACCACACCCCCATCGTGGTAGACCTCCCGCTCCCCGAGGCATAAAAAACACCCCGCCCGCAGCCCCCAGCCGCGGGCGGTTTTGTGTATATCTTCGGCACAAAAGGTATAGCTCCTGTAGGGGCCGATGACCACTGTCAAGCCCAGATTGTTTACAAAATGTTCGGGATGATCCTTTACAGTTTTACAGC
>CAKTXA010000029.1 GCA_934631005.1 uncultured Oscillospiraceae bacterium | reverse complement strand
ACGAAGATGGAGCAGACGAACTGCGACTGCGGCGGCAACGAGATCGCCGGCGGCGCGCCGAAGTTCTACAAGGGCGCGTCCGTCACCCCCGTGTACGACCCCATCGAGCTGCAGATCAACAAGCTGCGCCAGAAGGTCGAAAACGGCGCGATGTACATCCAGACGCAGGGTATTTTTGACCTGGACGTCTTTAAGCGCTTCCTCGAAAAGGTCGACGCCGCGGGCATCAAGACCCACATCATGGCGGGCATCATCCCGCTGAAGGCGGCGGGCATGGCGCGCTACATGAACGAGAATGTCCCCGGCATCGCGGTGCCGCAGGATATGATCGACAAGCTGGCCGCGGCGGCTGCCGAGGGCAAGGAAAAGGGCGTCAAGGGTCTGCCGATGCAGCTCGGTATCGAGATGGCGGCGGAGATGATCGCCAGGATCCAGGACGAAAAGCTCTGCGACGGCGTGCACATCATGGCCATCGGTGCGGAAAAGAACGTCCCCACCATCCTCGAAAAGGCGGGCGTCAAGATCTGAGCACAGCCCGGATCATGCCGCGAGACGTATGAAAAACCCAGCGGGACGCGGCTGTGCCGCGTCCCGCTTTGGCGTACAAAGGAGAAGATGTATGGAAAAGCTGTGTTTTGCCGTGCCGGCGGCGTTCGATGCTGCCTGCGGCTTTGGCTGCGCCACACTCAGTCCCATCCAGAACGGTGCGGTGTGCGAGCGGGCGGTGTATCCGCGGGCGCTGGACATGGAGTGCCTGACGGGCACGTATGAGGCGCTGCTCACAGCGGCGCGCGAGACCGTCACGCGGCGTGGGCAGCCGTTCGTGACCGTGGTCGTGTTCGGCAACGCCGGGGGCGAGAACGCCTTTCTGCGGCGGCTGCGGGGCGTACTGACCGGCCCGATGGTGGGCGGCGGCGCGGCGTTTGACGCCGGTCACGGCCCGGCGCTCATCCCCGGCGGCGGACAGGCGGCGCTGGCGCTCATTTATGACGCGCGCTATGCCTACTGCACGCAGACGAAGTGCATCCACGAGACGCTTGTCGATACCTGCCGTCTGGAGCTGGCGGACGCGCGGACGATCCGCACGATCAACGGTGCGGACGCCGCGCAGTATCTGCGCGAACAGAAGCAGGCGCTCGGCCTGCACGAGACGGATTTTGAGCACCTGACGCTCTGCGACGCGCTGGGCGTGAACGCGCACCTGTCGCTGGACGGCGGCGTGGTCAAGAGCGGGCGCGACCTTGCGCCGGAGATGACGCTGCGCTATGTCGCGCCCGAGGAGGCGTATGACGCCATCCGCGCGTTCTATGACGACCCGGACGCCATCGTGTTCGGCTGCGCGGGTCTGGGCGGACTGCTGGACCGCCCGCTCGGAACGCCGTCGCTCGGCCTGTTCCTCTTCGGCGAGGTCTGCACGGTAGCAGGTACCGCCGAGTTCGGCAACCTCATGCTCAGCAAGCTCCAGATCACCCCAAAATAATGAAACAAAAAAGCGCCCCGTCGGGGCGCTTTTTCTATGTGTTTCTGGCTTCTTTGCGGCGCAGGATGGCGTAGGCGACGACGCACACGAGCACCGACACCAGCGACCCCGCCGCCGTGGCCAGACCCATCGGAAGCAGCGTAGTGGGGAAGTGCGTGGAGGTGAAGAGCGCGCCGGGGATGCGCACGAGCACGATGGCGATGACGTTGTGCAGAAACGACAGCCCGGACTTGCCGCAGGCGCAGAAGTAGCCGCTGAAGCTGAAATGGATGCCGGCGAAGAAACTGTCCCAGATATAGCCGCGCAGGTACTGCCCGCCCGCGTGCACCACGGCGCTGTCGGGCGTAAACAGGCCCACGAGCGGGTCGGCGATGAACTGGATGAGCACGCCGAGCGTCAGCCCGATGGCGGACACGAGCACGATGGCATAGCGCAGCGTGAGCACCGCGCGGTCGCGGCGTCCCGCGCCGATATTCTGCGCGCCGAGCGCCGAGACCGACGAGAGCATGGACGACGGGATGAGGAACATGAAGCCGATGATCTTTTCCACAATGCCCACAGCGGCGGCGTCGGTCAGGCCGCGGCGGTTGGCGATGACGGTGATGAGGATGAACGAGATCTGAATGAACCCGTCCTGCAGCGCCACCGGCACGCCGATGGAGAGGATCTTGCCGAGCACGTCACGCCGGGGCTTCAAGTCGCTTTTTTGCAGCGCCAGACTGTGCCGTTTGCGGATGGCCGCGAGCGAGACGAGCACGCTGACCGCCTGCGAGAGCGTGGTGCCCAGCGCCGCGCCGGCGGGGCCGAGGCGCAGCGCGCCCATGAACAGATAGTCCAGCGCGATATTCGCCGCGCACGCCACGGCGATGAAGTACATGGGGCTTTTGCTGTCGCCCATGCCGCGGAAGATGGAGCTGAGGATGTTATACGCCGTGATGAACGGGACGCCGATGAAGCAGATGGTGAGGTAGCGCACCGCGCCCTCCACCGCCTCCTGCGGCGTGGACATGACCGACACGATCGGCCGCACGAGCAGCACGAGCGCCGCCGTGAGCACGAGCGAGAGCGCCATAAAGAGCGTGACGGTGTTGCCCACATCCAGCGCCGCGCGGCGGCGATCCCCCGCGCCGACGGTCTGCCCGATGCTGACCGTTGCGCCCATGGCGAGGCCCACGATCATCACCGTGAGCATATGCATCACCTGCGAGCCGACCGACACGGCCGTTGTGGCCGCGACGCCCTCATACTGCCCGATGATGAACAGATCCGCCATGCCGTAAAGCGTCTGCAGGCAGAACGAGAGCAGATACGGCAGCGAGAACACGACAAGATTTTTGAACACACTGCCGGTGGTAAGATTCTTTTCCATACGCGGGATCCTTTCTTTCGACCTGAACCGCACCATTATACACCCGGACAGCGCAGGGTGCAATTGAAAGTTCCTGTGAGGGCCGCCGATGGGCAGCTGTGGTTTTTGCACGCACCGGCGGGCGGTAGGCACCCCATAGCTTCCCCTGGGGGCCGATTCCCCCTATCAGGGGGAAATGTCCCGAAGGGACAAAGAGGGTAGGGATAGCTGTCAGCCGAAGGCTGACTGATGAGGGCCGGGGAGCACTTATGGATAGCTTAGCATGCCCATCAAAACGCAACTGCTCCCCGACCCTCATCAGTCTGCTCCGCTTCGCTCCGCAGCCAGCTTCCCCGAGGGGAAGCCAAGGCGCTTCTGCAAATCAGCACTGCCCAGAATGAATGGCGGCGCGTACTGGCGGGACCTGCATTATGACGAAAAAACAACTTTACATTCTCAAAAATAAGAATATAATATGAACCGAAAATGATAGACAGGAGGGGACTTTATGGAGCTGGCGGAGGTCGTGATGAATCCGGCGCGGCAGCGGATCTTTCAGTATTTGCTGGTGCATGAGACGGCAACGGTCAAGCAGCTGCACGCGGCGCTGCCGGATATTCCGGTGGCGAGCCTGTACCGGCACGTCAGGCTGCTCGCGGAGCACGATGTGCTGCGCGTGGCGGAGGAGAACCGTGTCCGCGGCACGGTGGAGAGCGTTTACCGCCTGAACCATGATGCGCTGCACGTCACGGACGACGGCGGGCTGATGGTGCAGTCGGCGCTGCTGCGCATCGGCGCGGCGTTTGCCAAGTATTTTTCGCACCCGCAGCGCGACCCGGTCGCGGATATGCTGCTGATGACGAGCTGCACGCTGCGGCTGACCGACGGCGAATTCGCCGATTTTCTCGCGGAGATCAACGACGTGGCGCTCAAATATATGGAAAAAGACGATACTGCGGGCTGCAAAACGCGGCAGATCACGCTGATCTCCTCGCCGACCGGGCAGGAGGGGACGAAACCATGAACAAAACGGCGGTGCGCCTGCTGGCGCTGGCGGCGGGGTTGATGGCGCTCGCGGCGGGGATGGCCGGGCTCGCGGGGCGGTGGCCGTATGCGGTCGGGCTGCTCGTGGGCGCGCTCGGCTGCGGCGCGGCGGCACTGAATTTTAGAAATGAGACGGGAGAATGACCATGACAAACACACTCAAAACATTCCAGACGCTTTCCAAAATCGGAAAGATCCTCAGTAAAATTGCCTTTATTTTCGCCTGCATCGGCTTTAGCGGCTGCATCGTTGGGCTGCTCGGCACGGCGCTTGGCGGCGGCTTTGTGCTCAAGCTCGGCGGCGTGACGCTCCACGACCTCTTTGGCGGCAGACTGGGCGGCGTCGGCGGCGTCAGCGCGGCGCTGCTGGGCTGGCTGATCGTGTGCGCCGGGGAGGCGGTGCTGGCGAAATTCGCCGAGCTGTATTTTCGGAACGAGCTCACGGCGGGCACGCCCTTTACGCTCGCCGGGGCGAAGGAGCTGACGCGGCTGGGCATCCTGGCGCTCGCCATCCCCACCGGCTGCGCCGTGCTGGCTGCCGTCGTGTCCGGCATCGCGGCGTCGTTCCTCGGCGCGCAGGGCGGGCTGGAGGTGCAGTTTGAGACCGGCGCGAGCATCGCACTGGGCGTGATGTTCCTGATCGCGGCGCTCCTCTGCCGTCTGGGCGCGGAACAGGCGGACGCACAGGCGCAGGCATGAGCCGGACTGTCAGGCCCGCGCCGCAGCTGCTGCGCGTGAACGATTCGGACTATCGCGTCCTGCGCCTGCTCGGCAAGGGCAAGGGCGGTTATTCCTATCTGGTCACGGACGGCGCGCAGACGTATGTGCTCAAGCAGATCCACCACGAGCCGTGCGACTACTACCAGTTTGGCGACAAGCTGGCCGCTGAGCTGCGGGACTATGAGACGCTGTGCGCGCTGGACATCCCCGTGCCGCGCCTGCTGGCGGCGGACAGGCAGAACGAGCGGCTTCTCAAGGAGTATATCCCCGGGGCGACGGTCGCGGAGCGGCTGGCGGCCGGGCAGCTGGAGCCGCTGTGGCTGGAGCAGCTGCGGGCGATGTGCCGCGTGCTGTACCCGGCGGGGTGGAACATCGACTACTACCCCACAAATTTCGTGCCGCGAAACGGCGCGCTGTACTACATCGACTACGAATGCAGCCCCTATTCCCCGGAATGGGACCTCGACCACTGGGGCCAACAGTACTGGGCCCTGCCCGAACGCGTATAAAAAATCGCCGCGCAGCGTCACAACACTTATTCACGATTCACGCTTACCTATTACTTTCCCAAGCCGCCCTCCGGCGGCCGCGCCGTGTGGCGCGCCAATTCGGAGCGCAGCGGAGAATTGTCATAGGCGGAATTCATTTCCGCCGTAAAATGATGCAATGGAGCCAAAAAGGAAGGCACGACGCAAGTCGTGCCTTCCTTTTTGGTGCGCCCGACAGGACTTGAACCTGCACGCTTACGCAATGGAACCTAAAGGTGATGTCACCTTGGTGAAAGGTTTGAAACAACCGGAATGCTTCATAATAGCACTACAGAATACATATCAACAGTCGGAGTTTTCAGGTGCATCCTGATAAAATGCTGTATTTTTAACGGCTGTATGGTTTTCGGCGAAAACATCCGATTCCTTTGAACTTTCCTGAAACTATTGAAAACACTAGGTGAACCGGCTTTTCCTGTTTTGCTGAGGATAGTAGTCAAACAGTAGTCACGCCCATACCGTTGACGGCGCTGGCAATTCAGGGTAAGCGCGATGCCGCCTTACACATTGTTTTATGCTTCTGTGTAGCGACGCGCAGCAGCCGGAATTTGCTCGGAGCTGCGTGTTTCTGTGGCCTCTTGAATTTTCATGCCCTAAAAGGTCATTTGCATCCAAAGCGTTTTTAAAAAACAAGCGCCTTCCGAAGGATCGGAAGGCGCTTGCAGTATGAGCCAAACGGCAATCCGGCAAGGATTTTTACAGAGGAAGATGCTCCAATTCTGGGTCAAAATCAAGCTCGAAATTTTTGTAGAAATATTTTCTGTCATGGGCGCCGATCTCACGAAGAACACGACATGGATTTCCAACTGCCACCACGTTAGAGGGGATATTCTTGGTGACCACGGAGCCTGCGCCGACCACGCTGTTGTCGCCGATGGTGATGCCGGGCATGATCTGCACGCCCGAGCCGATCCACACATTTCGCTCCACGCAGATGGGCAGATTATACACATACCGCAGCTCCCGCAGGCGGGGGTTGACTGGATGCCCGGCTGTGGCAAACACCGTGCCGGGACCGATCACGCAGTCGTCTCCGATATAAATGTCTGCATCATCGACAAAGGACACCATTGCGTTACAGTAGATGTTTCTGCCAAAATGAACGTGACGCAGTCCCCAATTGGCATGGACCGGCGTGTCAATGGTGCAGTTTTCACCAACCTCCGCCATCAGCGACAGCAGCATTCTGGCGCGCGTTTCGTGTTCAGAAGGAAGCGTCCGATTGTATTTTGCCAACGCATCCTGATAGGCGTACTACTCCCTCAGAATGCCCTCGTCGTTATACACATAGGGAAGTCCCGCAGCTTTTCGCTCACGCGGCGTTTGCACTTTCATTTCTTACGCCAGCGCCTCCTCCAGGGCTTTGTACATGACGGCCTTGTCGGGGCGGCGGCCGGTCCACAGCTCGATGTTCAGCGCGGCCTGCTCGATGAGCATCCCGGCGCCGGTGGCGCAGGGGATGCCGCGGCGGCGCATGGCGCGCACGAGCGCGGTCTCGGTGGGGTTGGGGATGATGTCCTGCACGAACATATCCGGCGTGAGGGAGTCCAGCGCCAGCTTCGGCAGGGCGTCCACATCGGGATACAGGCCGACGGGCGTGGCATTTACGACAATATCCGTCCCGGCGGGGACGGCGTAGTCGCCCGACCACTGGGCACAGCGGGCCGCCGTTTGGGTGTTCTGCCGCAGGATCTCCACGAGCGCGTCGCCGAGCGCCCGGCTCGACGGGCGGCGGACGATGGTGATCTCCGCCGCGCCGGCCAGCGCCAGCTCCACGCAGATGGCCCGCGCCGCGCCGCCCGCGCCGAGCACCACGGCCCGTTTGCCGCGCGCGTCCACGCCGTTAGCCGCGAGCGAGCGCATGAAGCCCTTGCCGTCGGTATTGTCGCCGAAGAGATGGCCGTCGGTGTTGACGATCGTATTGACCGCGCCGATCAGCTGCGCGCTGGGGGAGATCTCGTCCAGGTAGTCCATGACCGCGATCTTGTGCGGGATGGTGCAGTTGACGCCGCGCATTTTGAACGCGCGCAGGCCGCGGATGGCGTCGGCAAGGCCGTCGGGCTCCACGTCCAGCGTCAAATAGCGCCAGCGCGCCAGCCCCATGGCCCGGAACGCGGCGTCCTGAATGACGACGCCGGGGTTCTCAGCCACGGGATGGCCGAACACGCCGACCAGATGGTCCAGATAATTCTGCTCGTTCATGGCGGGCGGCTCCTTCCGTTATACGTTTTCGCGCTTGCGCTTTCTGGAGTAGCAGTCGGCGGCGATGATCGCCACGATCATCAAGCCCTCGATCAGCTTCTGCCAGAAGCCGTCGACGGACAGGGCCGCCATGCAGGTGGTGAGCATCTGCACGGCCATGAGGCCGATGAAGCTCTGGATGATGCCGCCCTCGCCGCCGGCGAAGGACGTGCCGCCGATGACGACACCGCAGTTGACGAGCATGCCGGTGGTATCGCCGTAGACGGAGTTGCCGGTGTTCATCCGGGACGACAGCAGGACGCCCGCCAGCGTGGCGGTCATGCCGCTGATGACAAACGCCAGCCACTTGGTGGGGATGACCTTGATGCCGGAATACTTGGCAACGTCATAGTTGCCGCCGATCGCGTAGCAGTTGCGGCCGTAGCTCGTGTAGCGCATCAGGCAGTAGAAGCCCGCGCCCAGCAGCAGCATATACACGACCAGCGACGGCACGGAGCCGAAGAACTTGGCGTTGGCGATGTCCATAAAGTCCATGCTTTTGCAGCCGAGCGGGTGCGCGTTCGTGATCTGCTGGCAGACGCCCTTGAGGAGCATCCCCATGCCCAGCGTGATGATGAACGGCTCACATTTCTGGTGTACCACGAGGAAGCCGTTGATAAACCCGACCACGGCGCCCGCCGCCAGTGCGACCACGAACGCCAGCCAGATGGGAAGCCCGGCGTTGATGACCATAATGGCCAGAATGCCGCCTAGGCACAGCGTGCCGCCGACGGACAGGTCGCAGCCGCCGCAGATGACGGCCACGGTGACGCCGAAGGCCACGATCTCCAGAATGGCCGCGGAGCGCAGCATCTCCAGCATACTGTAGGCGGTGTAGAATTTGGTGTCAAAGAAGAGCATCATCACCAGCATGACGATGATGGCCACGACGGCCTTCTGCCGGGTGATCACTCTGAACGCCTTTTTTCCGATAGAATTTGCTTTCATGCCGTCGCCCTCCTTTACAGCTCGCGGCGGTTGTCAAGCCAGATGGCCACAACCAGCACGGCACCGCGCATAACAGACTGCATATAGGTGGACAGGCCCAGCAGGTTCATGCAGTTGCCAAGCAAGGTGATCAGAATAACGCCCAGCATCGTGCGCAGCACGCTGCCCTTGCCGCCCTTGAGCGACGTACCGCCCACGACCACGCAGAGGATCGCGTTGGTCTCATAGCCGGTGCCGCAGGTGGCGGTGGCGGTGGTGACGCGGGAGACGAGCGCGATGGCGCCCATGGCGGCGAACAGGCCGTTGATGGCGTAGATCATGCGCATGGTGCGCTTGGTGTTGAAGCCGCACAGGTACGCGGCGTCCTTATTGCCGCCCAGCAGCATCACGCTGCGGCCGGCCAGCGTTTTGTTGAGGAAGATGTGCATGACGGCCAGCAGCACAACAAACACGATCACGATCACAGGCACGATGCCCACGGTGGAAGAAAGCGTCTCAAAAATGGTGATGGGCTTGGTGGAGCGCATGAGGCGCAGCGTTTCCGCGTTGGTGAACAGCAGGCCGATGGCCATGAACACGGCGCTCATGCCGTAGGTGATGAACAGCACCTCCGCCTGCGTCATCGCGCCGCTGCCGGTGAGGACCACGCCGTTGAGATAGCCCAGCGCAAGCCCCAGAAACAGTGCCACAAGGATCGCGCCGACCTGCCCCAGCGGATCGACAAGCGTGACGGCCACGACGGCGGTCAGCGAGAGGATGCCGGGGATGGAGAGGTCAATAAAGCCGCCGATGATCACAAACGTCATGCCGAGCGCAACGAACGGCAGCGCGCCGAGCTGGCGCAGGACGTTCGTCAGGTTCGCGGCGGTGAGGAACGTGGGGTTCAGGATGGCGGTGACGGCCATCAGCAGGAGGATGCCGATCGAAACGAGGTTCTCCTGCAGGAATTTCACGGCGGGAGTCGCAGCTTGTTTTTTCATATCGTTTCCCTCCGTTCTCAACCGATGGCCGCGTCCATGATCTGGGCTGCGGAGGCCGATGCCGGGTCAAATTCGCCGGTGATGCGGCCGTCGCAGATCGTCAGGACACGGTTGCTCATATTCAGGACCTCGGGCAGCTCCGAGGAGATCATAATGATCGCGCCGCCCTCGGCCACGATCTTGTTCATCAGAACATAGATCTCGTACTTCGCGCCCACGTCGATGCCGCGCGTGGGCTCATCGAGGATCAGGATCTTGGGATCGCGCTCAAGCCAGCGGCCAACGATGCACTTCTGCTGGTTGCCGCCGGACAGGGACACGACCTTCGTCGCCGCGCTGGGCGTTTTGACAGCCAGCGCCTGGATCTGCCGGTCGGCGATCTCCGCCTCCTTCGATGCGTTCAAAAAGCCGAGGTACGTCAGGTATTCGTAGGACGCCATGGCGATGTTGCTCTGCACGGAAAACGGCAGGATCAATCCCTCGCGCTTGCGGTCCTCCGGCACCAGCGCCATGCCGGCACGCTTGGCGTCGTGCGGCGTGCGGATGTGCAGCGGCTCGCCGTCCAGCGTCATCTCGTGCCCGCGGACCTTATCTGCGCCATAGATGGCGCGGACGATCTCGGTGCGGCCCGCGCCGACCAGACCCACCAGACCCAAAATCTCGCCCTTGTGCAGGGTAAAGCTGATGTCGTGCAGTTTGTTGGTGTTGAGATTTTTGACCTCCAGCAGCGGCGCGCCGACGCAGTTTGCCCGCAGCGGATATTCGTTTTCAATGGTCCGGCCGACCATTTTTGCGATCATCTCGGAGCGGGTCAGCTCGCCGATGGGCTTGGTGTCGATGACATGGCCGTCACGCATGATGGTCACGATGTCGCAGTACTCAAAGATCTCGTCCAGCTTGTGGCTGATATAAATAATGGCGATGCCGCGGCTGCGCAGATCCTTGATGATGCCGCCCAGCTTCTTCAGCTCCTCTGCGGTCAGGGAGCTGGAGGGCTCGTCCATAATGATCAACTTGGAATCAAAGGACAGTGCCTTGGTGATCTCGACCATCTGCATCTCCGATGCGCTCAGGTCGCCCACGATGGCGTGGGTGTCGATGGTGCTGCCGATGGAGTCGAGCAGCTCACGGGCCTTCCGGTGCGTGCCCTTCATGCCCTTGTTTTCACTGAAGCGGCCCAGAAAGATATTCTCGCCGACGGTCATCTTGTTGACGAGGTTAAATTCCTGATAAATGATGCTGAGCCCCCGGCGCAGCGCCTGAATAGGCGTTGTTTTTTCAATGGTCTCGCCGTTAAAGATGACGGTGCCCTCGTCCTTTTCGTACACGCCGGAGAGGATCTTCATCAGCGTCGACTTGCCCGCGCCGTTTTCGCCGACGATGCCGTAGACCACGCCCCGTGGGATCTCCATGGAGACGTGGTCGAGCGCGACGACGCCGGGGAAGTATTTGCAGACGTCCTTGACGACCAGAATGTTATCACACTTTTCCAATTCTGCGGCTCCTCCTTGGAATTACTGAGAACTGACTTTGCCCCGGTCGAAGCCGGGGCAAAGCGATCTTGGGTATGACGCCGTTGGGGTGACGGCGGCAGGATTTACCATTCGGGGTACGGGAAGCTGTCGATGGTCTCGGCGTTGACGATGTCGGGCTCGGTCCAGACAACGTCGCTGTCCAGCGTTTCACCGTTCATGAGCTTGGTGATGCAGGTGAACGCGTCCTGCGTCATCTGGGAGAAGGACTGGCCGATGCACAGGGCCTGCGTGCCCTCGCGGACCTGATCGTAGCCGACGGAGCAGCCGTCGATGCCGATGACGTAAACGCCCTCCATGCCGGCGTTCTTCAGCGCCTGGATGACGCCGGTGGCGCCGGTATCCCAGTGGCAGAACACAGCCTGGATCTCATCGCCGTACAGGGAGATGAAGTCCTCCATGATCGCCATGGCGTCCTCGGTCGCCCACTGTGCAACGTCCTTGGAGTCGAGGACCGTGACGCTGTCGTCGATGGCGGACATAAAGCCGTCGTGGCGCTTGATCTGCGCGTCGTGGCCGGACTGGCCGCCGACCTCGACCATCTTGACGCCGTTGGGGAAGGCCGCCATCATGGTCTGCGCGGCGATCTCGCCAAAGAGGAAGTCGTTGGTGCCGCACATGAAATTGCGGTACTGCTTGGACTCATCAGGCAGATCGGAGGAATACAGACCAATGATAATGCCGGCTTCCTTGGCTTCCTTCAGCGCGGGGACCAGCGCGGCGGGGTCGGTCGGGTTCAGGCAGATGGCGGTGTAGCCCTCGGCAATGCAGGTGGAGATGGCGGCAACGCCATTCTGAGAGTCATAATCCTCGTCGAACAGAGTGACCTCAAAGCCGTACTCGGGGGCGTACTTCTGGAACTGCGTCCACGCATACGCCTGAGAGGCGTTGGTCAGGGACTGGGTAACGAAGCCGACCTTGATCTTGCCGGCGGGTGCTTCGGTCTTGCTCTCGTCGGCGGCGGGCGCGTCAGCCTTGGTGTCGTTTGCGGGCGTGTCAGCCTTGGGCGCGTTGGTCTTTGCGGCACAGGCGACCATCGTCAACACCATGACGAAGACCAGCAGCAGAGCGATGAGTTTCTTCATTTCGTTTTCCTCCAAAATCGTTTTTATCAACAGCGGACGCTGTTAATTACGTCTGCGGCAGTCCGCGCACCAGCTCGGCGGCGCCGATGATGCCGAAATCCTGCTTCAGCTCGGCAAAGCGGAATTCCACGGGCTGCGGGATGTGGTTGTAGCGGTCAAATTCGGCGCGGACGCGGTCATACAGCATGGGGCCGAAATTTACAAGGCCGCCGCCGAACACGAACAGGTCGACGTTGAGCAGCTGATAGATATTGAATACGCACACGGCGATGTAGTGCGCCGTCTGCTCCAGCACCTCCAGCGCGAGCGGGTCGCCCTCGCGGCAGGCGCGATACAGCTCCACGCAGTCAAGCTCCGGGCCGAGATCCATGCTGGTCTGCCGGTTTTTCGCCATGCGGCGGATGTGCTGCGGGATGTAGCGCCCGGAGGCCCAGGACATGAAGCAGCCGGAGTTGCGGCAGCCGCAGGCCACGCCCTCGTCGGGGGTGATGAGCATGTGGCCGCACTCGCCCGCCCAGCCGTAGCTGCCGCGGAAGAGCTCACCGTTCAGGATCAGGCCGCTGCCGATGCCGGTGCTGGTGGCGACGTAGACCATGTGCCTTCTGCCGCGGCCCGCGCCGTAGCGGTGCTCGGCCAGCGCGGCGACGTTGCTGTCATTATCCAGCACGACCGGCACGCCCAGCCGCTCGGTGAGATAGTCGCGCATGGCGAAATCCCGGATGTTGACCATGGCGGAGGTCATGCACACATAGCCCTGATCAAACAGGATGAACGACGGCATACACACGCCGATGCCCTGCAATTCGTCCATGCGAACGCCGCTTTCCTGCAGCAGCTGCCGCAGGCTCCGGATCACCAGATCACAGAAGGCGGGGCCGTCGGCCTCGATGGGCGTTGGATGCTGAAAGCGGGCGAGGAGCGTGTTGTGCTCATCAAACAGGCCGTAGGCGACCTTGGTGCCTCCGGCGTCAATTCCGATACGATACTGCACGCGGCTATCCTCCGTTGTTCCGGCGTTTGGTGTGTGTCTATTCTATCAAACGCTTATTTTCGTGTCAACAATATTTACGAATGAAAGCATATGATGCTATGAACAAAATTTTAGTGTCGTTTTTGTGCGCTTTCACGAAATGTCTTCTTTCGGATACCTTGCCCGTATGTTACGGATACCTCCAAAAACGCCGCAAAAACCGCTGCAAAACGGTATCCCATAGGATAAGGTAAGAAGGTACGGAAAAACGGTTCGGTTTTGCCATATTTCCTGTTGACAGGTGGGGAAAAGAATAGTATCATAGGTTTACGAACGAAAGCAATAACGTTGCGAATGAATATCACGCTGTATAGGAGAGTGCCTTATGGAAAACACGGAACACTTTGGAGCCCTGACGCCCCGGATGAAAGCCTTCCGCGAGGAGGTGCTGGACGAAAAGCCGTATGTGGACGCCGAGCGCGCCATTCTGGCCACACAGGCCTATCAGGAAAATCAGAATCAGCCGCGCGTGATGGCGCGGGCGCTGATGCTCAAAAAAATTCTGGAGCATATGAGCATCTATATCGAGGATAAGACGCTGCTGGCCGGCAATCAGGCCACCAAAAACCGCAACGCGCCCATTTTCCCGGAGTATACGATGGACTTCGTCCTGAAAGAGCTGGATCTGTTCGAAAAAAGAGACGGCGACGTGTTCTACATCACGGAGCAGACGAAGCAGCAGCTGCGTGACATCGCGCCGTTCTGGGAGAACAACAACCTGCGCGCCCGCGGCGAGGCGCTGCTGCCCGACGAAGTCGGCGTCTTTATGGAGACCGGCGTGTTCGGCATGGAGGGCAAGCTCAACGCCGGTGACGCGCATCTGGCAGTCAACTATCCGCGCATCCTGCGGGAGGGCCTGCGCGGCTATGAGCAGCGCACGCGGGCGTGTCTGGCGGCGCTGGATCTGACCGACCCGGACAGCATCGACAAGACCGTATTCTATCGGGCCGTGCTGGTCGTGATCGACGCGGTGCGCGCCTTTGCCCTGCGCTACAGCGCACTGGCGCGGGAGCTGGCGGAACAGGAGCAGGACGCCGCCCGGCGCGCGGAGCTGCTGGAGCTGAGCCGCATCTGCGCCGCGGTGCCCTACGAGCCCGCCGGGTCCTTCCGTGAGGCGGTGCAGTCCGTCTGGTTCATCCAGCTCATTTTGCAGATCGAGTCCAACGGCCACTCGCTGAGCTACGGCCGGTTCGATCAGTACATGGATCCCTATTATCAGCAGGACATTCAGGCGGGGCGCGTCACACGGGACGAGGCGCTGGAGCTGCTGACCTGCCTGTGGATCAAAACGCTGACCATCAACAAGCTCCGCTCGCAGGCGCATACGCTCAGCTCCGCCGGTTCGCCGATGTATCAGAACGTGACCATCGGCGGTCAGACCACCGATAAGAAGGATGCCGTCAACGAATTGAGCTTTGTGGTGCTGCAATCCGTGGCGCAGACGCGCCTGACGCAGCCCAATCTGACGGTGCGCTATCACAAAAACCTCGACCCAAAATTCTTTGACGAGTGCATCGAGGTCATGCGGCTCGGCTTCGGAATGCCGGCGCTCAATAACGACGAGATCATCATCCCCTCGTTCATAAACTGGGGCGTCAGCGAGGAGGACGCCTATAACTACAGCGCCATCGGCTGCGTGGAAACGGCCGTGCCCGGCAAGTGGGGCTACCGCTGCACCGGCATGTCGTATATCAACTTCCCGCGGCTGCTGCTGTGCGTGATGAATGACGGCGTCGATCTGACCTCCGGCAAGCGGTTCGTCAAGGGCTGCGGCACGTTTGCGGAGATGGAGAGCTTTGACGAGCTGATGGCCGCGTGGGATAAGGCCCTGCGCGAGATGACGCGCTACAGCGTGATCGTGGAGAATTTCATCGACAAGGCCTCCGAGCGGGATGTGCCGGATATTCTCTGCTCCGCGCTGACCGACGACTGCATCGCCCGCGGCCGCACCATCAAGGAGGGCGGCGCGGTGTATGACTTCATCTCCGGCCTGCAGGTCGGCATCGCCAACATGGCCGACAGTCTGTCCGCCATCAAAAAGCTGGTGTACGACGAGAAAAAGATCACCCGCGAGCAGCTCTGGAACGCCATTCTGGACGATTTCCGGTCGCCGGAGAACCAAAAGATCCAGAAAATGCTGATCGAGGACGCGCCGAAATACGGCAACGATGACGACCGCGTGGATCAGCTGGGCGTGGACGCCTACGCGCCGTATATCGACGAGATCAAAAAGTATCCGAACACCCGCCACCTGCGCGGGCCCATCGGCGGCATCCGCTACGCGGGCACGTCCTCCATCAGCGCGAACGTGGGCCAGGGCATGGGCACCGCGGCCACGCCGGACGGACGGCACGCCTTTGAGCCGCTGGCCGAGGGGTGCAGCCCGGCGCACAACGCCGACCGGCACGGCCCCACGGCGGTGTTCAAATCCGTTGCCAAGCTCCCCACCGACAAGATCACCGGCGGCGTGCTGCTGAACCAGAAGATGACGCCGCAGATGCTGGCCTCCGCGGAGAACCGGAAGAAGCTGGAGGCGCTGATCCGCACGTTCTTCAATACGCTCCACGGCTACCATGTGCAGTACAACATCGTCTCCCGCGAGACGCTGATCGACGCGCAGCTGCATCCCGAGGATCACAAGGACCTCATCGTCCGCGTGGCCGGCTACAGTGCGTTCTTCAACGTCCTGTCCAAGCAGACCCAGGACGACATCATCGCCCGCACCGAACAGACACTGTAAGCAAAACCCCCGCCCATCCAACCGGATGAGCGGGGGGTTGTTTCGGTAATAAGTAATAGTGAACAGTGAAGAAGTAAGCGCCCCAAGCCTTCCCCATGTGGGGAAGGCTTGGGGGCGTTCATCTTGCGTTTATACGATATGTACCACCGTGCAGGCGCCGATGGGGGTTTTGCAGGCGGTGTGGGGGTGCGGGTCGCCCGCGGCGTCGATTGCAAAGACACACAGGCTGTCGCTGTCCTGATCGGCCGCCAGCAGGAAGCGCCCGTCCGGCGTCAGCTCAAAATCACGCGGAATTTTTCCGCCGCTGCCGATGCGGCTCTGCTCGGTCAGGCAACCGTCCGCGCCGATGCGGAACGTCACCAGCACATCCGTGCCGCGCACGGACACATAGAGCCGGTTCCCACTGGGATGCAGGCGGATCGCCGCGCCCAGCACGCCCGCGCCGCGCGCCGCGGCGCCGCAGGTCTGCACCAGCTCCGCCGCGCCGGAGGCAGGGTCATAGCGGTACACGTTCACCTGCGCGGTCATCTCCGTCATCACATACAGCCGCGTGCCGTCGGCGCTGAACACGCCGTGCCGGACGCCCTGCCCGGGCAGGCCCGGGATGTCCGGCCAGCCGTCCTTCGTCAGCCAGCCCGTTTGGCTGTCAAAGCGGTAGCAGACCAGCCTGTCCAGCCCCAGATCCGGCACATAGACATGCACGCCGTCGGGCGCGGGGAGGATCTGGTGCGGGTGCGGACTCAGCTGCCGCTGCGGGTCCGTGCCGCGGCCGGTGTGCCGCAGGACGCAGGCCGCGGGGCCAAGCGCGTGATCGTCCCCGACCGGGAAGACCGCCACGCTGCCGCCGGAGTAGTTGGCGGCCAGCAGCCATTTTTCATCGTGCCACAGGCGCACAAAGCAGGCGTCCGCGCCGCAGGTGGCCTGACGGCTGAGCAGACGCAGCCGTGTGCCGCCCTCCTCCACCGCGTAGGCGGAGACCGTCGAGCCGCAGATGCCGCAGACTTCCTTCAATTCGCTCACGCAGTAGAGAAACCGACCGTCCGATGTGGTCGTCAGATGCGACGGGTTCGGCGTGGACGGCAGCATCGCACTGCACGTTATCCGCCCGGACACCGCATCTACGGCGCACACGCCGATGCCCTTGCCTCTGCCGGGCACGACCTCACCGGAGGCCATTTGGATCGGTTCTGTGTAGCCGCCGGTGTATACGGTCCAATGCGCCATCTCAGTCCTCACCGTCCTTTTCCTGCAGGGCTGCCTTATAGATCTGCACGCCCTTGGCGCGCAGCTCCGCCTCCGCCGCCTCGGGCATCTGCACATCCGTGACCACATCGCTGATGCGGTTGTCCAGCTCCATGGGCACGACGCTCTGCTGGGAGAACTTCACGCTCTCCGTGACGACGATCACCCGGTTGGCGTGCTCGGCCATATCGCGCACGGCCTGCACGCGCAGGTGGTCGTTGTTGGTAAAGCCGCGCTTGGGCGAGTAGCCGTCGGTCCCGACGAACAGCTTGTCCACATAGAACTGGGACACACACACCCGCAGGATGGGGCCGACCATGACCTGCGCGTCGTTCTGAAAATCGCCACCCAGCAGCACGACGTGGACGTTGTTCACGCGGCGGATGTAGCTGGCGATGAAGGCGCTGTTGGTGATGATCCTGGCGCCGGGCTTCGTTTTGGCGATCTCCTCCGCCAGCAGCGCGCAGCAGCTGCCGTTTTCGATCATCACCGTCTCGCCCGGGGAGACCAGTTTGGCCGCCTCGCGCGCGATCAGACGTTTTTCCTCGTAGCGGAACGCCAGACGGTTATTGATGTCGTCCGCGCCGCCGAAGCAGGCGTAGCCATGCTCCCGCCGGAGAATGCCGCGGCTCTCCAGCGCGTCCAGATCCTTGCGGATGGTGACCTGCGAGACGCCGACCTGCTCGGCCAGGGCCGTAACTTCCAGCTTTCCGTACTGGGAAAGCAGCTCCAAAATCTGTGTTTCGCGCTTCTTCAACGAAGGTTCCTCCTGGTTTCGTTTTCTGTTTCGATTATAGCACGTTTTGCTTACGTTTGTCTATTCCTTTGAAACAGCGGTTGACCGTTTCCGTTCCCATGGCCGCCAGCAGCAGGCATATCAGCAGGAAGCCCGGATAGATGCCTGTCCCCACGCGGCCGGCCAGCGCGCCGAACAGCGGCGGGAAGCACGTGCTGCCCACATACGCGAACGCCATCTCCAGTCCCATCACCCGCTGCGACAGCGCGGGGCCGAAATAGGTGGGCGTGGCGTGCAGCATGGCGGGATAGATGGGGGCGAAGCCGAAGCCCATCAGGAAAATGCCGCCCATGGCGAGTCCCGCCTGCCCGGCGGAAAGGACCAGCAGCAGCCCCGCGGCGGAGATGCACAAACCGACGCGGATCAGGCGGCGGTCCTGCCAGCGGCTCGCCGCAAAGCCCGCGGCGATGCGCCCGAGCGTGAGAGCGCCGAAGTACAGCGTGGAGGTCAGCGCCGCGTCGGACGGGGCGAGGGCGAAGCGGTCGTGGATGAACGTGGCGCCCCAAAGGCCGCCGGTGTTTTCCATGGCACAGTAGAACAGGAAGCCCAGCATCAGCGGCAGCGTGCCCTTTGTGCGCGGCAGCCGGGCCGGGGACTCGGCCTGCGCGGCGGCGGAGCGCTTTCCGCCGTCGCCCGCCCGCCGCCACAGCGGCAGCGCGCAGAACAGCGCAACGCACAGGAGCCCCTGCAAAGCGGCGATCAGACCGTAGCCGGTCCGCCACGACGCGCCCGCGCGCAGCGCGGCGGCGACGATCACCGGCCCGGTCGACGCGCCGATGCCCCAGAAGCAGTGCAACCAGCTCATATGCCGCGCCTCATAGCGCAGGGCCACAAAATTGTTGAGTGCCACATCCACTGAGCCCGCGCCCAGCCCCAGCGGCACGGCAAACGCAAACAGCCACGGCACGCCGGGTGAGAGGGCAAAGCCCAAAAGTGCCCCGGCCGTCATCAGCACGCTCACCGCCGTCACCCGGCCCACGCCGAAGCGGCGCACGAGCCGGTCGGACAGGATGCTGGACACGACCGTTCCGGCGGTAATGGTCATGGAGATGTAGCCCGCCAGAGCCACCCCGGCGTGGAGGTCCGGCTGCATCTGCGGCCAGGCGCTGCCCAGAATGGAGTCCGGCAGGCCGAGGCTGATAAAGGATACGTAAATGATCACGAGCAGGGCTGTCATAAGAATACCTCTTGCATTTTGCGGAGTTTACAGGTATCATTATATTGTCGCAATGATAAAAACAATACTACTATCACGCCATTATTTTGCACGATCACGCCATTTTGGGAGGAAACCGTATGGAATATTGCCGCTCGCTCAACGTCGATCCCGAGACCAGACAGGAGACGCTCCGCCAGGTCACGCCGGATTTTCCGTACAGCGCGGATGTGTGCGACCTGAATCTGTTTCCGGGCAGCATGTTCCCCTGGCACTGGCACCGGGAGCTGGAGATCTTCTATATGCGCCGCGGCGCGCTGCAATACCACCTGCCGAGCGGGACGGTCACGTTCAGCGAGGGGCAGGGCGGCTTTATCAACACCAACGTCCTGCACAAGACCACCTGCGCGCCGGGCAGCCCCTGCATTCAGGAGGAGCAGCAGTTTTCGCCGGAGTTTGTGGGCGTCAACAGCCTGATCCTGCGCAAATATGTGCAGCCCATCCTGTCGGCGCCGGGGATCCCGTTTGTAAAATTCGACCCCGAGCAGCCGGAGCACAGCCCGATCCTGCAGGCGCTTTGCGAATGCTTCCGCCTTTATGAGGAACGGCCGGAGGGGTATGAGCTGGAGCTGCAGCAGCGGATGCTGGCGTTCTGGAAGGGCCTGCACGCCCTGATCCGGGCGGCGCACGGCAGCGGCCGCGCCGCGGCGGACGACCACCGGATCAAGCAGATGCTCGCGTTCATCGCGGAGCACTACAGCGAGCCCGTGCAGCTGGAGGACATCGCGGCCTCGGCGTATATGAGCGTCCGTGCCTGCGGGCGGTGCTTCCAGCTCCAGCTCGGCACCACGCCGGTGGCGTATCTGATGGACTACCGGACGCAGCAGGCCGGGCGGCTGCTGGCCAATACGTCGCTGCCCATCGGTGAGATCGCCTTGCAGTGCGGCTTTTGCAGCAGCAGCTATTTCGCGCGCATTTTCCGCGAAAAAACGGCCATGACGCCCGGGCAGTACCGGGAACAGTGCAAAAAAAGAAGCCCGGACAGACCATAAGGTCATCCGGGCTGCGGCGTCAGCGGAACGTACAGTCAAGACCTTCGTCCAGAAAGATCTGGCGGTAGTTTGTGAGCACCTCCGGGTGCAGCTGCTTATACTGCGCCATCTCATAGGGGATGCCGAGCTGCGTGTATTTGTTCTGGCCGAACTGATGAAACGGCAGCAGATGCACCTCCCGCACGCCCGCCTGACACAGCCAGGCCGCCATGGCCCTTGCCGCGGCGGGGCTGGAGTTGAAGCGGGGGATCACCGGGATACGCGCGATCACCGGGCGGTCTGCGCGCACGAGCTGCTGCAAATTCTCCAGGATCACGTCGTTATAAACGCCGGTGCCCGCAAGGTGCGCCTCGCGGTCCACGTGCTTGAAGTCGTACAGGAACAGGTCGATGTGCCGCATGAACTCGGCAAAACGGGCCGGATTTGCATAGCCGGTCGTCTCCGCGGCAACGTGGATGCCCTCGGCCCGCGCGGCGTCGGCCAGCGCCGTGGCGAATTCCGCCTGCTGCAGCACCTCGCCGCCGGAGAGCGTCATGCCCCCGCCGGATTCGTCATAGAAGGGCTTGTCCTTGCGCACCTCGCGCAGGACCTCCTCCACGGTATAGTCCCGGCCGGCATACGTCTCGTCCTCCATGGCGTCGGCGATGGCGGCGTTGCGGTTCTGCGATTCCGGGTTGGAGCACCATTTGCATTGCAGCGGGCAGCCCTTGAAGAACACGGTCGTCCGGATACCGGGGCCGTCGTTGATGCTGAATTTCTGAATGTTGAACAGTCTGCCTGTCATACGCCTGCACATCCCTTCCTGATCTGCGTTTATTATACCGGGCGGCGGGGATCGTGTAAAGCCCGTATCTTCATTCGTATAAAATTTATTTTCGTATGGAACTTCTGCGGTTTCGAAGATTGACAGAGTATCGTGAACCGCCTATAATCAACATGGAACAACTATCAGGAGGAGAGCGACTATGCTGCGTTATGCGATCGTGGGCACCAACTGGCTGAGCCATCTGTACCGTCAGGCCATCGAGGCCGCGGGCGACCGGGTGAGTGCCGTCTGCTCCCGAAGCCAGGAGCGGGGCGCGGAGCTGGCGCCGGACGGGGCCCGCGTGTATACGGGGCTGGACGAACTGCTGCGGGATCCGAAGGTCGACGTCGTGTACCTCTGCATCCCGAACGTCCTGCACGCGGACGCGGCGCTGCGCTGTCTGCGGGCGGGCAAGCACGTGCTGTGCGAAAAGCCCGCCACCGTCAGCGCCGCCGAGATGGAGCAGATCATCCATACGGCGCGGGCCGAGGGGCGCATTTTTGCAGAGGCCGTGATGAATTTCTATTCCCCGGTCATGGACCGGCTGCGCGCGGAGCTGGCGCAGGATCCGGCGGTCGCCGTCCGGCTGGACTACAGCCAGCGCTCCAGCAAGCTGGACCGCCTGCGCGCGGGCGAGCGCATCACGAGCTTTGACCGCGCGCTCTATGGCGGCGTACTGACGGACCTGGGCTGCTATGTGCTGCATTTCGCGGTCAATCTTTTCGGCGAGCCGAAGGGGCTGGACGCCTCGGCCGTGTTCATCGGCGAGGTGGACGGCACGGACGCGCTGACGCTGCACTATGACGGCTTTGACGTGGGCGTAACGGTTTCAAAATGCGCGCACAGCATGATCGGCAGCGAGATCCAGTGCGACCGCGCCACGTACACGTTGAAAAATCTCTCGGTGGTGCTCGGCGTGGAGAAGCACACCATGGACGCCTGGGAGCAGTACGACTGCGGCATCCAGTGCGACCGCTGGCCGATGGCGAACCCCGCCGTCCTCCCCGGCGTGCAGGAGCGCGTCGTGCGTCGCTTTGACCGCTGGGTGCACGGCGAGGATCTGGCCGCGCAGGAGCGCCTGCTGCAGGAATCCCTGACGGTTCAGAAACTGATCGGGCAGGCGCACCGGCAGATGGGATACTGACCGGGCGGCGCTTGCCCGGCGGCAATACGGGATCGGAGGTCACATTTATGAAGCGTTCGGAGATCAACAGGGCATTAAAGGAGCTGGAGGCGATGTGCCGTGAACAGCGCTGCTATCTGCCGCCGTTCTGCGGCTTTACGCCGGAGCAGTGGCAGACGCTCGGACACGAGTACGACGAGGTGCGCGAGTGTATGCTCGGCTGGGACATCACGGACTATGGCCGGGGAGAGTTTGACAAATTCGGCTTTTCGCTCATCACCATCCGCAACGGAAACCGCGCCATGCCCGACAAATACCCCAAGGTTTACGCGGAAAAGCTGCTGTATCTGAAGGAGGGGCAGTACGCCCCGAACCATTTCCACTGGTACAAGACTGAGGACATCATCAACCGCGGCGGCGGCAACGTGCTCATCCGGGTGTATAATTCGCTGCCGGACGAGGAGATCGACTATGAGAGCCCCGTGACCGTCCACACGGACGGGCGGACGTATCAGGTCCCCGCGGGGACGCAGATCCGCCTGACGCCGGGGGAGAGCATCCACGTGCAGCAGCGGCTGTATCACGATTTTTCCGTGGAGGCAGGGACCGGCCCCGTGCTGCTGGGCGAGGTCAGCCAGTGCAATGACGACAATACGGATAACCGCTTCAATCCCCCCGTCGGCCGCTTCCCCAAAATCGAAGAAGACGAGCCCCCCTACCGCCTCCTCTGCACCGAATACCCCGCTGCAAAGGAATGAAATACAAAAAGGCTTCCGCTAAAGCGGAAGCCTTTTTTGCTTACACGGGCAGCTTTACAGCAGCCCCAGGCAGGCGTAGAAGATGGCGCCGATGGACTGAGCGAACTGGGCGACGGTATAGTCGGGGTGGCTGTCCAGCTGGCGCATGAGGGCAGTATTGGCAAGACTGCCGTCCGCCGCGAACTGGCGCAGCTGCGGCTCCCGCCGGGCGGCGCCCTGACACATCAGATCGAAGCAGACCGGATTTTTTACCAGCCGGCCGAACAGCGTCCGGTCGGGCGTCTCCGGCCGGAGGATATACTGTGTCTCGCTCCAGGTGACGGCCAGATATTCACCGATCTGCCGGAAGATCTCGGCACAGGCCGGGTGCGCGGGGTCGGCGGCCATGGCCATAAAGTACTCCAGACAGGGCTTGCGCAGATCCACAGGCTCCGTGGGGACGGTCAGCCGGCCGTCCTCTGCCCGGAACAGGCCCTTTTGCAGCGCCTGTTCGTACACGGCGGGGTCCTGCCGCGGCAGGTCGCGCGCGGCCAGCCGGAACACACCGGACTGGCAGGTGTATTTCTGCAGCGTGCCGGGCAGAAGGGTGTTAAAGTTGTTGATGCTGCGCACGTCGTTGGCGTCGTACCGCTTCTGTGGGAAGCTGCCGAGGTCGATGATGAAATTGTAGACCTCCAGCGGGATCTCGGGGATGGAGCCGTCGGGCCGCACCCAGCCGGTGCCGAGCTCCGTGCCCAGCGTGTGGGCAAAGAAGCCCCGGGATACGTCCGCCCCGGCGGCGGCCTGCTCCACGGCGGCGGTGAAGGCGGCCATGGGGCCGTCATTCGTATTCATCACGACGCCGCCCGGAGCAGTATACGCCCGCAGCAGCGTGCACAGATCGGTGATCTTCGCGAACTGCGCCTCATAGTCCAGCGCCGCGTTTTCGCGCATCCCGCGCGTTTTATACGTCTCGCCGCCCACGATCCGGTTGCGGATCACCACGTCCGGGAAGCACAGGCCGATGGCGTCAAAGCTGCGCAGGCTGCCCGCGGCCTGCTCCATGGCGGCCGCGCCGCATTCCATTTCCGCGAGCGAGGCGGTCCTGGACATCGCCGCGGCGTCGATCTGCGCCGCCTTTCCCTGCGCAAACAGCGTGCCCGCGGCGCGCAGCAGGCGCGTCAGCAGCAAAATGGGCCCGATGAGCTGCTCAGCCGCCGCGAAGGCGGCGGGGAACCAGTCGAATTCCTTGCAGAGGACGAGTTTGCCGTCCAGACTTACGGCCAGCTTGATGTCCGTGCCGCCGATGTCCATGCCCAGCAGCATACGCCCCTGCGTCATGGCGGGCAGACGCGAAAACACCGGTTCGCCGCAGGGCGGGGCGTTATCGGCGGGGAGCTGCGGCTCACAGGCGGCGTCGCAGACCCGGAACGCAAAGCGCTCGCGGCCCTGCGTGAGGGCGTGGATCGTCCGCTCATTCACATTCAGGCACTTGCCGAAGCCGGTGCGCCGGGGCTTGGGCAGCGCGGTCTGGAACACGTCGTCCAGTCCCTGCGCCAGCTCTGCGCAGCCGCGGTCCGCGGGGTCAATGTACACGTCGATGCGCAGCGCGCCAAGGGACGAGAGGATGTTATACAGCATGGCGTGCACATACGAGCGCACGAATGCGGTCTCCGCCTCCGAGACTGTTTCCGGCAGCATCAGCGGAAAGCAGCGGACGCTGCCGTCGTAGAGCGTCACATGGACGTGGAACGGGCGAGAGCCGTAGATCTGAAACGATTTGCGGACGTCCGTGATGTACACGGGCCAGTCATTTTGCGCCTGCTCGAGAAATCGGGAAAGCACAGCGGTCACTCCTTTATAATATTTGTGATGCCCTCGCGGGCAAGAAGCTCGTAAAAATGCGCCAGCTCCGCCGCGCCCAGCGCCCCGCCGGAGACCGGATATGCCCGCTCCAGCGCCGCGTATTTGCTGCGGCAGAGGGGATTGAAGTTCAGCAGCTCCCACGGTGTATCCGGCGCGGTTTTGCGCAGATAGCGGGCGATGGCGCGCAGATTCCCGTCGGTCGCCGTGTAGCCGGGGATGAGCGGCGTGCGCACGAGCACGTCGGCGCCCCGCGCGAGCAGACGCTCAAAATTCTCCAGGATCCTTCGGTTGTCTGCGCCGAGATGCTTTTTGTGCAGCGCGGGGTCGAGAAATTTGATGTCGGTGAGGAACTGATCCGTGACCGGCAGCAGCGCCTCGACCGCCTGCGGCGGGGCGAGCAGGCAGGTCTCCACGGCGGTATGGACGCCCGCGTCCTTGCAGCGTGCAAGCACCTGCGCGGCAAACTGCCACTGCATCAGCACCTCGCCGCCGGAGAGCGTCACGCCGCCGCTTTCGCCGAAGAACACGCGGTCGCGCAGCAGAAGCTCCGCCGCCTCTTGGGCGCTGATGCTGCGCCCCTGCACAGACATTGCGGCGGCGGGGCAGGCGTCGGCACAGCGGCCGCATGTGTCACAGCGCGCTCTATCCACATGGATCCGCTCGTCCAGCCGCAGCGCGCCCCGCGGGCAGGCGGCCACGCAGCGGCCGCAGCGGACGCAGGCCTGCGGGCTGTGCCACAGCGCGGGCTCAGGCGCGATGCCCTCCGGGTTCTGGCACCACGGGCAGCGCAGCGGGCAGCCCTTGAGAAACAGCGTGCTGCGCAGGCCAGCGCCGTCGTGCACGGCAAAGCGCTTACAGTCAAAAATGATCCCGTTCATGCCGATTCGTAGGTGGTGCGGGCGATGATCTCATCCTGCAGATCGCGCGCAAGCTCCGTAAAGTACGCGGTGTAGCCCGCCACGCGGACGGTCAGGCCGCGGTAGTTTTCGGGATGCAGCTGCGCATCCTTCAGATCGGCCTCGTTCAGGACGTTGAATTGGATGTGGCTGATGCCGAGGCGGCAGACCGCCCGCAGCAGCTGCGTGAATTTGACGATGCCGGTCTGTGTCTTAAAAAACTGCGGCAGGAATTTCATGTTGAGCAGCGTGCCGTTGCTCGCCTTTTCAAACGGCAGGCGGGCGACGGACTGCAGCAGCGCCGTGGGGCCGCTGACGTCCCGGCCGTACATGGCGGACACGCCGCCGTCGGCCAGCGGGTCTCTCGCGTGCCGCCCGTCGGCGGAGGCGGCCACGTTCTGCCCCATGGGCACGTGAGCCGAGACCGTGTACAGGCCCATCTGATAGATGCCGCCGCGGCCGTTGCGGTATTTGCGCAGGCCGTCGGCAAAATAGTTGACCCACTTTGCACCGAGCTCGTCCACCCACGGCACGTCGTTGCCGTATTTGGGTGCCCTGTTCAGCAGCATCGTGCGCACGAGCGGCGCATCCTGAAAATCCGTCTGCAGCGCGTGCAGCAGCTCCTGTGCGCTCAGCTTCTTTTCGTCGTAGACCAGCGCCTTGATGGCGGCCAGAGAGTCGGCGACGTTGGCCACCTGGATCGCCTGTACGCCCGCGAAATTATAGTGCGCGCCGCCCTGCGTCACGTCCAGCCCGCGGGTCATGCAGTCGTCGATCACGGCGGAGAGGAAGGGCGTAGGCAGCAGCGCCTCGTGCATTTTTTCCACCTGCGTCACACACGAGACCATGCGGCCGGTAAAATAGTCGATCTGCTTTGCGTAGGCTGCCTCCAGCTCCTCAAAGGTCTTGTAGGTGGTCAGGTCGCCGAGATCGAGACCCGTTTTTTCACCGGTCAGCTGATCGACGCCGTGATTCAGCGTCAGCTCCAGTGCTTTGAGAAGGTTGAACATGGCAGCGTCGCTCCACGCGAGCGTGTTGCCGTGCGTCGTCAGCTCCACGCAGCCCACGATCGCGTAGTCCATCGCGTGCTCCTGATGCACGCCGTGGGCCTCCAGCGCGGGGATGACGGCCTCATCGTTGAAGATCTGCGGCATCCCGCTGCCGAGCGCGATGACGCGCGCGGCCGTCTCCAAAAGCGCCTGCGGCGAATTTTTGTGGATGCGCAGCGACAGATTGGGCTGCGGCAGCAGCAGATGCGCCTGCGCCCGCAAAAACAGATAGCTCAGCTCGTTGGTGGCGTCAGAGCCGTCGAGCTTCTGTCCGCCGATGGCAACGTTGAAGCCGATCGGGAAGCCGGCGAAGTACTTGGCGCTGTTGGAGTTGCGCAGATACACAAGCTGGTTGAACTTCAGCCACAGGCATTCCGTGATCTCCAGCGCGTCCTCCAGCGTCATACCCTGCGCGCGGCTGTAGGTGAAATACGGGTAGAGGTACTGATCCATCCGCCCCGGTGAGAACGAGGAGGCGTTGCCCTCCATCTGCAAAATGACGTACAGGAACCAGAGCGACTGCACGGCCTCCTGATACGTCTGCGCCGGGGCGGACGCCAGCTTTTCGCAGATCGCGGCGACCTCGCGCAGATTCTCCCGCCCGGTCTGGCGGTACAGGCTCTGCGCCAGCTCCGCGTAGCGGCGGATAAAATGGCACGCGCCCTCCATCGTGAGCACCACGCTCTCGAAAAACGCCTTCTGCCTGCCGGACGCGTGGATCAGATGGTCCAGCGCCTGCCGCCGCAGCCCATCGGGCCCGAGCGCCAGCCATTTGCGCGTGTTGGGGCAGATATGGCCCTGCGAATGGTCCTTCTGATTGATTTTGACCACCTTCGCGATGGCGTCCACCTGCGGCCCGACGGCCTCGCGCACCTGATCCTCCAGCGAGCGCCCCTTCCAGTAGGGCAGGATCTCGCTGCGGAACTCCGCGACATCCTCCGGATGGATCTGGAACCGGTCCTGCGGGCGGGTGGGCAGCGTTTCAAACTCGCGGTCTACCCACGACGCACCGGTCTCCGGAAAGACCACGCCGCCGCGGACGCCGGGCGTTCGGTTGCCCACGATCCGCTCGTGCGGCTCGATGCGGATGGTCATCTCCTCCAGCGCTGCCTTCAGCGCCTTCGCACGCTGGATGCAGCGGGGCTGTCCCTCCGTCTGCCGGTAGCTTTTTGTGATGATACGCGCCTGCTCGATGGTAGCATAGCGCGGCTCGTCCAGCATTTCCTTTTTGAGCACCGCGATCCGGTCGGACATTGGCAGCGCTTCGATCGTCTTGATCACATCCATGGCAGCTCCCTCCCCTGACAGCCTATAGAATGCTCTATTCTGACTATAACGCAGTACTGCGCAGGTTTATACTCACGATCGTATCCAAAAGGTGCACAAAAATGAACAACCGCTTGCGCGAACCGATTTGGGCGTGGTATGATCGTTTTGACGGAAAAGAGGGACAGCTATGGAACGATTTTTCGAGATAATCGACAGCAGCAGGCCGGTTTTGCGCTTTTGCGAGCGCTTTGACGACCGCAGCCCAATCTGGAACTATACCCGGCACAGTCACCCCTATATTGAACTTCTGTTCTTTCTGGACGGCAAGGCCAGTCTGGAGATCTCGGGGATGCAGATGTCGGTCACGCTGTTTGACGCGGTGGCGTATCCCACCGGCTGGAAGCACCAGTCAGAGGTATCCGCCGAGCGCAGGCGGGAGGTGATCTGCCTGTGGATCGACCTGCCGGAGCTGCGGCTGCCGTCGCCGATCCAGCTGCATGACCGGGACGGGACGATCGGCCGGCTGTTTCAGATGATCTACAGCGAAGCAAAGCGCAAACGCCCGGAGCCGCTGCTGCTGGAGCAGGAACTGAAAACGCTGCTGATGCTGATGCTGCGCAACCAGAGCGAGGCGAAGGCCGCCGAAGGCGCGCTGGCCTACGTTGTGCAGTATCTCCACGCGCACTACGCGGAGCCGATCACGCTGGAGCAGCTGGCGCAGATGGAGCATATCAGCAAGTCGTACCTGTCCCGGCGCTTCCGGCAGCAGACGGGGATGACCGTGATCAGCTACGTCAACCGCCTGCGTGTGGAGGCGGCCCGGCGGCTGCTGATCGGCTCGGATATGCGGGTGAACGAGATCGCCTATCAGGTGGGCTTTGAGTGCCCAAAGTATTTTTACCGGGTGTTCCGGGGCGTGACGGGCGCGTCGCCCGCGGCGTTCCGCAAAAGCTATACATCGCGGACAGACCCGGAAGAGATATAACAGCTTTGGAGGAGGAACCTATGGATGTGAAGCGTGGAGGGCGGTTTGCTTTGGCCTGCCCGACGAGTATGGGGGTGCGCATCACGCCGCCGGAGCGGATGGCGGTGCAAAGCAGCAATACGTTTTATATGCAGGCCACGAGCGCGGAGTCGAACGTGCTGAACGTGGCGGCGAGCCTTGGCCGGGAGTGTCTGGTGCTGACACGGTTCGTGCAGGACAGCCCCGTGGCGGAGTTTATAAAGCGCCAGCTGCGCGCCCGGAACATCCGCTTTGCGGGGCCCGAGGTGGCGCAGGGCGGGCCGTGGGGCTATCGCCACCAGTTCAACATCGCCGACTCCGGCTTCGGTCTGCGCGCACCGCGCGTGTGGAACGACCGCGCGGGCGAGGTCGGAAGAACGCTTTCTGCCGGCGATTTTGACATTGAGCGCATCTTCGGGCAGGAGGGCGTGGGCATTTTGCACCTGTCGGGCCTGATCGCGGCGATGAGCGCGGAGACGACGCAGTGCTGTCTGGCGCTTGCCCGCGCCGCGAAGCGGTACGGCACGCTCGTGTCGTTCGACCTCAACTACCGCGCGAGCTTCTGGAAGGGGCGCGAGAAGGAGCTCTCCGCCGCGTTCCGCGAGATCGCGTCGCTGGCCGACGTGCTCATCGGAAACGAAGAGGATTTTCAGCTCTGCCTGGGCTTCAAAGGCCCTGAGACGGGCGGGAAGGACTTGAGTGCCAAAATCGAGTCGTTCCAGAGCATGATCGCGCAGGTGCGGGAGAACTATCCCAACGCGCGGATGTTCGCCACGACGCTGCGGCAGGTCGTCTCGGCAAACGAGCACCTGTGGGGCGCGATCCTGCTGGCGGACGGGAAATGGTATGTAGAAGAACCCAGAGAGATCCAGGTGCTCGACCGCATCGGCGGCGGCGACGGCTTCTCAGGCGGGCTTTTGTACGGCGTTTTGAACGGCTGGGCGCCGGAGCGGTGCCTGCAATTCGGCTGGGCCTGCGGCGTGCTGGCCGTGTCGAGCCTGAATGACTACACCGAGCCCGCGGATGAACAGCAGGTCTGGGATATTTACAGGGGAAATGCGAGGGTACAGAGATGAAAAAAGCGGACATCGGTCTGATCGGCCTGGCCGTGATGGGCGAAAATCTGGCGATGAACATGGAATCGAAGGGCTTCACCGTGGCCGTGTTCAACCGGACGACGGAAAAGGTGGACAAATTCGTAAACGGCAGAGCCGCCGGCAAGAATATCATCGGCTGCCACAGCCTCGAAGAGCTGGTGGACAGTCTCGATAAGCCCCGCAAGGTGTTTCTGATGGTCAAGGCCGGGCAGGCTGTGGACGACATGATCGAGCAGCTTCTGCCGCTCCTCGACGACGGTGATATTATAATTGACGGCGGCAACTCCCACTTCCCGGACACCATCCGCCGGACGGCGTATGTCGAGTCCAAGGGCAAGCTCTACATCGGCACCGGCGTGTCCGGCGGCGAGGAAGGTGCATTAAAAGGCCCCAGCATGATGCCCGGCGGCAGTCCCGCCGCGTGGCCGTATGTAAAGCCGATTTTCCAAGCCATCTGCGCGAAGGTCGAGGACGGCGCGCCGTGCTGCGACTGGGTGGGCGAAAACGGCGCGGGGCACTTTGTCAAGATGGTGCACAACGGCATCGAATACGGCGATATGCAGTTAATTTGCGAAGCGTACCAGCTCATGCGTGACCTTCTTGGAATGTCCGACGATGAAATGCACGGGGTCTTTGCCGCATGGAACAAGACGGAGCTCGACAGCTACTTAATTGAGATCACCCGCGATATTCTTGCCTACAAGGATACCGACGGGCAGCCCATCGTGGAAAAAATTCTCGACACCGCCGGTCAAAAGGGTACGGGCAAGTGGACGGGGATCGCCGCGCTCGATGAGGGTGTGCCGCTGACGCTCATCGGCGAAGCGGTCTTTGCCCGCTGCCTGTCCGCGATGAAGTCTGAGCGCGTCGAGGCGGCAAAGGAATACGCCCGCACCATCCCGGCGTTCTCCGGCGACAAAGCGGAGATGGTCGAAGCCATCCGGCAGGCGCTGTACGCGTCCAAGATCATCTCCTACGCGCAGGGGTACACGCTCATGCGCACGGCGGCAAAAACGTATGGCTGGAATCTGAACTACGGCGGCATTGCGCTCATGTGGCGCGGCGGCTGCATCATCCGCAGCGTGTTCCTCGGGAAGATCAAGGACGCGTATGATAAAAATCCCGACCTTTCCAACCTCCTGCTCGACCCGTATTTTAAGCGCACGATGAAATCGCTCCTTCCCGCGTGGCGCAAGGTCGCGGCGGCAGCCGTGCAGTACGGCGTGCCCGCCCCCGCGATGACGGCGGCGCTGAGCTATTTTGACGGCTACACCACCGAGCGTCTGCCCGCGAATCTGCTGCAGGCGCAGCGGGATTACTTCGGCGCGCACACCTATGAGCGGCTGGACGCGCCGCGCGGGCAGTTCTTCCACACCAACTGGACGGGTCACGGCGGCAATACCGCAGCGAGCACATATAGTGTCTGATCGTCGGCGGTGCGCACGCCATTCTGGAATTTCCGGGCACGCCACTATTGTCAATATGAAAAATGGCGTTCCTGCAAGCTATATAGCCCGCGACAGGCTGGGAATCTTTTTATATCTGCGATGAAAATATAAAAAGTACGGATATGGGAAAATGGACCTGCGCATTTGCCCGCTTATGGAGCATATAACTCTCCATGCGTATGCCCTTGCAAGTGCCCTGACCTGCTTTCTGAGAGGCAATCCACACGGCTGTGCATCATCCGGCTGATGAATATAACTGCTTCAGCCACTGCGTAAATTCCTTCTGCGAGATCTCGCCCTTTTCGCATTTCTCCTTTTCCTTCTGCGCTTCCTTACTCCAAGCGGAGAATGCTTCCTGAGAGATTTTGCCCGCACGGATCCATGCGAAGCGGCGCTTGTACTCGCGGCGGTAGATTTTCAGCAGTTCGTCCTGCGCATGGCTTTGCATATACTGCCGCATCGCGCCGACCTCTTTGCAGGTGCGGCCGCGGCTGTCGAACACGCGGCTGCAATATTCCGTGCTGCCATGAACCGTGAGCGCAAAATATTTGCCGCAGTTTTTGCAGGTGCGCATCGCAATCCTTTGCCGGATACACTCGCGCAGAGAAAAGTCGATCAGGTCGTACATATTTTGTGGATATAGCACCTCAGCAAACTGTTTCTCCTCTACAAACTCGAACGAAATCTTCATCGGCTGGAAGTCAAATTTCTGCAAAGACGGTGCCTGTTCGTATGCCTGAACTCGAATAGAAAAGTCCACGTCTGTGATGCTTGCGTCCAGAACTGTTTGAAACAGGCGCAGAATTTGCCGCTGCATGGTCGCAAGGTTGCTTGGGACGTGCGCCAGTTCTTTGTGCGGCAACAGCTTCGTCGGATTTTTGCAATCCGGTGTCGCCTGCTTCAGTCGGTTGCTCCAATCCAGCCACAGGTAGAAAAAATACGGATGCTCGTCCTTGAAATCATCCAGAAGTTCTTGTACTGGCTTCAGGCACTTTGTGTCCCGTGTCTGGTAAAACTTTATCAACGAGCGCTCCGCTTCATGGAAACGCGGTTCCCATTGATTCACGTCATAATATACGAACGACAGTAGACTGTCCGGGAACGGGCGGTCTGCTATTTTTATGACATACTCAGCGTTTCCGTCCTTGCACTCCAGCGTCTCCGCGCCGTCCAGAAGATAAAATTTGCACTGAAAATTCGACATTGCTGTACCTCGCAGAACAGGGCGAGGTTCTGTATCTCAGTCTCGAAGATTCGTTCCAGCGTATCCAGACGCGGCTCTTTGATCTGACCGAGGATGCACCGCAGACGCTGCACTTTGCGATCATGGCCGACACGCTCAAGCACGGGTTGGAGCAGCAGATCGAGCAGTTTTTGACGGAGCATCCGACCACAAAGCTTGTTGTGATCGATACATTACAGCGTGTCCGCAGCGCAGGCAGCGACAGCAATCTGTACGCGAATGACTATCAGGACATCGGCTTACTCAAGAAACTTGCGGACAAGCAGCACATCGCAATCCTGCTTATCCACCATCTGCGGAAGCTCCATGATGACGATCCGATGAACATGATCTCCGGTTCGACAGGCTTAAGCGGCGCGGCAGACTCTGCATTTGTTCTGCAAAAGCACTCCCGACTTGCCAATGTCGCTTCTCTGCATTGTACCGGTCGTGATATTCCGGATAGGACGTTAAAACTCGAATTTGGTGAGGAAGATCACATCTGGAAAC
>CAKTXA010000028.1 GCA_934631005.1 uncultured Oscillospiraceae bacterium | reverse complement strand
GAATCCCTCCCACTCCGCCAAAGTTCAGCTCGCCCCAACCGGGGTGGGCTGAACTTTTTTTGCGGATGGCGGGATTCGAAGTTTATACCCCGAAGGGGTGAATCCCTCCCACTCCGCCAAAGTTCAGCGCGGCCCAACCGGGGTTGGCTGAACTTTTTTTGCGGATGGCGGGATTCGAAGTTTATACCCCGAAGGGGTGAATCCCTCCCACTCCGCCAAAGCTCAGCTCGCCCCAACCGGGGTGGGCTGAACTTTTTTTGCGGATGACGGGAGCCAAGGCTCAGGATACTTTAGGCAACACCGCACAATTGCGTCTTCACGCTTCGGCAGATCTCATCCGCCAATTCTTCGGTTTGAAAAATTTGAAATACATACAGTATTCCTTCCCTTTTCAAGCCTTGACTTGGCGAATGATCTCCCGCCGAATCAGCTTGCCGAATTGTGCGGTGCTGCCTTTACATTTCTGCGTTTAGGTGGTAAAGTGTATATGAAGAGTTGCCGCACGAGCGGATGCTTCGCTCCAGGGTCGAGGGCTGCCGGCGTTTGCCGCGCCGCCCCGTTTACGATCGACCTGTTATGTCAGAAGGAATGCAAGAGCTGTATGAAACGAAATAACAACGGACTTACATTGATAGAAATGCTGATCGTCATTGCGGTCATCGCCATATTGATCGCAGTCGCGATCCCGGCCTTTTCGCCGCTGCTTGAAAAAGCCCGGGAAGCGACCGATCTTGCGAATGTACGCGCCGCCTATGCGCAGGTCTCCGCGGACGCGCTGCTCGGAGCACCCGGGACCACCGTCACGGTCCCCTTAAAGCAGAGACAGGCGGACTGGCAGTCGGTGGATCCTGTGAATGTCGGCGGTACCGTTCATTACAAAGGACAGGGGGATACGGATAATTGGAGGGGCATCGCCGAGCCCGAGGGCACCTGCGTTGTTTCCTATGACGAGGACTGCGGCGTGGTTCTGACATGGAGCGGGGCGGCGGAGCCTTCCGCGCCGGAATATCCGTTCAACACGAGCGTGACGAATTTCTTTTCGCTTTTGTATGGTACAGATTTCTGGAAAAATGGGGATATGAAGGATAAGCCCAACTTTGAATTTGACTCCAGATGTCCGAATTCAAGCTACGTTCCGTCCATTCAGGCGCAGATCGATAGGCTGGACAACAGTCTTTTGCAGCAGCCGGACTGTACGTGGGCTTATCTTGGCAACGGGAAGGACGGGCAGGAGGCAAGGCGTTACCTCTTCTGGACCTCGCTGAATACGAATGAGGTCGGCGTGGGCAAAAAAATACCGGTCATCATCCAGACCGGCGATGGGAAATACTACGTTTCCGAAACAACGACCGGTCAGCGGAAGGACAAGAGCTACGTTACCGTTTCAGAATCGCTCATCACATCAAAGCAGTATAAGCAGATCCTTGAGAACGGAGCGGAGTATTCCTCTTTGGAGGCGGCCTATGACGCCTACCGGAGGGCGTTGGAGGATCCGAGGTATGATCCGATCCGCAGGCCCTAGAGTAACCGCTGCCTCGATCGTCTGCGGCCCTCAGCGGAGCCTTTTCCCAACTGTGCAGCTCGAAAAGCACGAAATACATACAGCATTCCAGCCGCGGTCGGAGATTTGATCAGAGATTCCCTGAAGCGCCTCCGCCACATAAAGGCCCGCCGGCAGCGGAGGCCGCGCGGCGTAAATCTTCATATTTTTTCACAATTCCGAAACGCGCCAAAGGTGGGAAAGTGTGCTATACTGTGTGCATTCAGATAACAGGGCAGGGGCGTTATGAAGCATAAGAAACAGAAAAAGGAGCTTACGCGGAAGCAGCAGAAGGCGCTGGGCATCGCGGCGATCGTCATTGCGGTCGCGGCCATCGTGCTCATCAGTGTGTTTGCCGGGATCCCGCTGGTGAAGTTTGCGTCGGAGCCGGAGATGTTCCGCGCGTGGATCGACGAGACGGGCATCTGGGGCAGGCTGGCGTTCATCGGCATGACGATTTTGCAGATCATCATTGCGCTGCTCCCCGGGGAGCCGTTTGAACTGGCGGCGGGCTATGCCTTCGGCGCGGTGGAGGGGACGATCCTGTCGATCTTCGCTTCCACGCTCGGCAGCGTCCTTGTGTTCTGGCTGGTGCGCAAATACGGCGTGCGGCTGGTGGAGATCTTCTTTTCGGAGGAAAAGCTGCGCTCGGTCAGGTTCCTCAGGACCTCGCCCAAGCGCGACTTTCTGTTCCTGGTGATCTTTATGATCCCCGGCACGCCCAAGGACCTGCTGTGCTACTACGCGGGGCTGACGGATATGCCGTTTTCGCTGTGGCTGATGATCTGCTCGCTGGGGCGCATCCCGTCCATCGTGACCTCCACGGTCGGCGGCAGCGCGCTCGGCTCGCAGAACTATACCGCGGCGATCATCGTATTTGCCGTGACGCTGCTCGTGAGCGGGATGGGCCTGTTCGCCTATGACCGCATCTGTAAGCGCCATGCCCAAAGAGAGACCGAAAATGACCCCGCGCAGGCAGCGCGGGAGGATGGAGGAGAAGAAAAATGAGAAGCTCTGCAAAAAAGCTCCGGTGCCTGCTGCTGGCTGTGCTGCTGCTGGCGGCGCTGAGTGTGAGCGCCCTCGCCGCCGAGCCGGGCAGCGCGTTCCTCGCGGGCAGCGACGTGCGCGCCAATGCGAATGTGGATGGTATTTTGTTTGCCGCGGGCTATCACGTGGAGCAGACGAGCGCAAGCGAGTATGCGTTTCTGGCAGGCCAGACCGTGCGCTTTGACGGCGCGGCGGAAAACGACGTGTTTGCCGCAGGCTATGACGTGACCCTGAACGGCGAGATCGCGCGCGATGTGTACACTGCGGGCAACACCGTGCGCGTGACGGGGTCTGTCGGGCGAGATCTATATGTCTCCGCCGGGAATGTACAGATCTCCGGCTGGGTCGGCGGCGACGTGCATATAAACGCCGATGTGATCGAGATCACGCCGAGCGCCGTCATCGACGGCACGCTGCACTACAACAGCTCCGCCAGCACCGTCTCTGCTGAGCCGGAGGTGCGCGAGCACGCGCAGGTGTATGAGGACAGGGCCGAGCCGCAGCCGACGCCCGCGCAGAAGCTCGGCAGCGAGGTGCTAAGCCGCGTTTTGAGCTTTGCGGGCGTCGTGGCGTTGGCGTTTGTGCTGCTGTGGCTCACGCCGCTGTGGGATCGGCTGGACAAAAAGTACTCCGGCGCGCCGTTTGCCAAATTTGCAACGGCCTTCGGCATCGGCTTTGCCGTGCTGCTGGGCGTGCCGGTCATGTTCGTCATCCTGCTCATCACGCGCGTCGGCGTGCGGCTGGCGTTCGTGCTGCTGCTGCCGTACATCGCGGCGATCGTGGCCGCACCGGTCATCTTCGGCTTCTTCATCGGCAAGCTCTTCTGGCGCGATCTGTGCAAGCGCCGTGCGTGCTTTGCCGCGGAGCTGCCCATCGGCATCGCCCTCTGGGCGATCGCGTCGTGCATCCCGGTTTTGTCGTTCGTGACGGCGTTTGTGACCGTGCCGCTGGGCCTTGGCGTTTTGACGCTGCTGCTCGGCCGCGGCAAAAAGAAGGTCTGCGCGCAGCCGGACGCTCCCGCCGCCCCGGCGGAGCCCCTGCCGCTGCCCGAGACCCCGGCGCAGGACGCTCCGGCGGCCGACAATACGCAGCCCGAAGCATAACTTGTAAGGCATAGTAAAGATGAGATCGAGGCTCTGGCTGTAAAAAGTCAGAGCCTCTTTCTGTTTTCAGAAAAACCGCACAATATGATGATTTGGGAGGGCTGGCTATGAATGCATACCTGAAGCAGAGCCATACGTCAAAACGAGTGAAAAGATACGTCCTTTCACTCGTTTTTTCATAATCATTATTTCAATTTTCTTTATTTTGGGAATATGCTTGGAAATTCACAGATTACCGACGAATGAGCAAAGATATTTATGTGCCTGTTCCTTCGTGCAGTCGGATTTCTTTATTGCTGCCCACTGCCATACAAGAAACAGCGTATTGCTGTAATGGTCTGCAAGCAACTCATTTGGAATGTCTTTTTGCATTGCCTCAGGACAGCTTTTAAATATGAAACGCATTCTATTGTTTAGAAAATTTCTGAAACTTGAAAACATATATCCAACCTCGCTGTTATGCAAAAGAACCCTGTGTATGACAGCTTCGTTTTGCTTTGTAAAATCATAAATTCGGTCAAAATAAAGGTACAGCATTTCATTCTCTTCAGCGTGATGATAATCACGAAATCCTATCTTCTCAGCGAGCGTCTGCCAACAGTAGCCAAGCAAATCATATTTATCATCAAAGTAATTATAAAATGTCGCACGGGGATATTGTGCCGCTTCGCATACCTGACCGACAGTGATCTCCTCAAAGGGTTTCTCAGACAATAACATAAACAGTTCCCGGCTGAATGCCCCAAGCGCTCGCTGCGCGCCCTTTGTTAACGGCTTTGTAATATCGTATTTCATAACGGATCCCTTTTGCAAAATTCGAGATTTGTCAAACTTTAGACAGGCAGAATCATTTGTCACTTGTTTTGCTTCCGGCTACAGTATAGTATGAAATCAAGAATTTTGCAAGTGTCTAAATTTGTTCACTTGTGCAAAAAAGGAGCGCTTTTATGAGCATCGCAGTGATTACCGGAGCGTCCTCCGGACTCGGCGCCTGCTATGTTGACGCCGTTACAAAATTATTTCCTGAAATAGATGAACTATGATTTTATATTTTTCAGCAACCGGGAACAGCAAATATGTTGCCAAAAAGATTGCAGCCGAAACAGGTGATGTGACCGTTTCCATTACAGATTGCTGTAAAAAACCAATTTTCTCATTTGATGAGAAATATGAAACACTTGGTATAGTAAGCCCCACATACTCCTGGGGATTGCCGGTTATTGTAGCCGAGTTTTTACAGGAATTAGATTTACGCTATCAACCGGACTATATATATTTCATTGCAACCTATGGAACAACTCCGGGACAAACCGGGAGATTTGCAAATGATATTCTGACACCTAAAGGCTTGCCATTGTCCGCAAAATTCAGCGTAAAAATGCCGGACACCTGGACCCCGATTTTTGATTTGAGCAATCAAGAAAAAGTTCAGCAGATGAATGATCGTGCCGAAGCTGAAATTGATCATATTATCAGGCAGATAAGGAATTTTGCTGCAGGGGATTTTATGAAAAACGAACTGCCTTATCCACTTGCAAAGGCAGGCCATCATCTTGAATATGATCTGATGCGTAAAACAAAGCATTTTTCGGTTGAAGATAGCTGCGTTGGGTGCGGATTGTGCGCTAAAAACTGTCCGGTTTCCGCCATTAAACTCAAAGACCGCAAACCGGAATGGGTTAAGGAACGGTGCGTTATGTGCCTTTCCTGCCTGCATCACTGCCCCAAATTTGCGATCCAATACGGCAAAAACACAAAAAAGCACGGGCAGTATACACATCCGTAAGATCGATCGTACAGCATAAAAAACGGCGCAGCTCATTTCTGAGCTGCGCCGTGCGCTATTACATTCAAGTATCCTTATGTGGTTGGCATTTGTGCTCCCTCCTTTTTTGGCGAAAAAACGCACAAAGTGCGCGGTGGAGAAGTGTGCAGTTTTGTAAAAAAATACAGTTGACTTTGCGTATTTAAAGCGGTATATTGGGAAACAACAAAGGCAGCCGTTACACGGCAGAAAGGAGCGCACCATGGATCGCAGCAAGCAGACCTTCGGCTTTTACATGATTACCGGCATGGCGCGCTTTTATTTTGCGGGCTATTATTTTGGCGTGCAGAAAAGTGAACAGTGTGACTGCTGACCGGTGTTCTCTTCCGTTATATGAAGGAGGCTCTGTTCCGCGGACAGAGCCTCCTTTTTATATTGCACACTACAATGCACAGCGAATGAAAAAGGAGCGATCAACGATGAAAAAGAAAATTCTTGCCATGATCCTGGCGTGCGCCATGATCCTTGCGCTGGCCGCGTGCTCCGGCAGCGCCAACACCGAGCAGCCCGCAGCCGAGGCCCCCGCTTCCGATGCTGCGCCCGCTGCTTCCGCCGAGACCCCCGCTGCCGAAGGCAAGACCTATACCGTCGGCGTGTGCCAGCTCGTGCAGCATGAAGCGCTCGACGCCGCCACGCAGGGCTTCTGCGACGCACTGACCGAAGCGCTGGGCGACGCCGTCACCATCGACGTGCAGAACGCCTCCGGCGACAGCGTCAACTGCGGCACGATCGTCAACGGCTTTGTCTCCAAGAATGTCGACCTCATCATGGCAAACGCCACCCCCGCGCTGACGGCTGCGGCCTCCGCCACGGCGGACATCCCCATCCTCGGCACGTCCATCACGGCCTACGGCGTGGCGCTGGACATCGCGGACTTTGACGGCACTGTCGGCGGCAACATCTCCGGCACGTCCGACCTGGCCGACCTTGCGGCACAGGCACAGATGATCCTTGACTGGTTCCCCGACACGCAGAAGGTCGGCCTGCTGTTCTGCTCCGCCGAGCCGAACTCCCGCTACCAGATCGAAGAGGTCGCCAAGTACCTTGCCGACAAGGGCGTTGAGACCGAGGAATTCGCCTTCACCGACACGAACGACGTTGCGTCCGTCACGCAGTCTGCTGCCGACTATGCCGACGTTGTGTACATCCCCACCGATAATACCGCCGCCGCGAACACCGAGGCCATCGGCAACGTGCTCATCCCGGCCGGCGTGCCCGCGATCTGCGGCGAGGAGGGCATCTGCCGCGGCTGCGGCGTGGCAACGCTGTCCATCAGCTACTACGACCTCGGCGTGACCACCGGCAAGATGGCCGCTAAGATCCTGACCGGCGAAGCGAACATCTCCGAAATGCCCGTGGAGTTCACCGACGCGACCCCGAAGTATAACCCCTCCGTCTGCGAGCAGCTCGGCATCACCCCGCTCGAGGGCTATGAGGCCATCGAGGGCTGATCCTGCCCAAACGTATCTTGTGTAAAGCGCGGCAGGCGCGCGGCGACCCGCGCGCCTGCCCGATAAAAATACCGGCTTGACCCCGCCATCGGCAGAAAAACCGATTTTCTTTCGATGGCAGGTCCAAGCCGAAAAGGAGAATGAATATGGGCTTCCTTTCCGCACTGCTCAATTCCATGCCCGGCGCGGTGGCGCAGGGCCTGATCTGGGGACTGATGGCGATCGGCGTTTACATTACGTTCCGCATTCTGGACGTCGCCGACCTGACGGTCGACGGCTCCATCGCCACCGGCGGCGCCGTGGCCGTGATGCTCATCCGCAGCGGCTGCGATCCTGTTCTTGCGCTGCTGGCCGCGTTTGCCGCCGGCATGCTGGCGGGCTTTGTGACGGGCATGTTCCACACCCGCTGCGGCATCCCCGCTATCCTCTCCGGCATCCTCACGCAGCTGGCGCTGTACTCCATCAACCTCCGCATCATGGACAGCAAGGCCAATCAGGCCGTGGGCGTTGACAAATACCGCCTGATCGTGTCGCAGCGCTATGTGCGGGAATTCTCCAATGTCAAGGACCTCCTGCTCAAAAACCCGCTGCCGCTGCTGCTCCTGCTCACGGCGGTCATCATTGCCGTCCTGTACTGGTTCTTCGGCACCGAGAAGGGCAGCGCCATCCGCGCCACGGGCTCCAACCCCAACATGGCGCGTGCGCAGGGCATCAACACGAACTCCAACATCGTGCTCGGCCTGATGCTCTCCAACGGTCTGGTCGCGCTCTCCGGTGCGCTGCTGGCGCAGTTCCAGGGCGCTTCCGATGTGAACATGGGCCGCGGCGCCATCGTCATCGGCCTGGCCGCCGTCATCATCGGCGAGGTCGTGTTCGGTAAGGTGTTCCGGAACTTTGCGCTCAAGCTGCTCGCCGTGTCCATCGGCGCGGTGCTCTACTACATCGTTCTGCAGATCGTCCTGCAGCTCGGCCTCAACACCAACGACCTCAAGCTCATCACGGCGCTGATCGTGGCGCTGTTCCTGTCGGTCCCGTACTGGAAGGGCAGGATGTTCCGCGCCAAGGCGCAGAAGGGAGGCGCGCACCATGCTTGAACTGAAAAACGTCTGCAAGACCTTCAATCCCGGCACCGTCAACGCCAAGGTTGCGCTGACCGACCTGGACCTGACGCTGAATGACGGCGATTTTGTCACCGTCATCGGCGGCAACGGCGCGGGCAAGTCCACCATGCTCAACGCCATCGCGGGCTCGTTCGCCATTGACAGCGGCTCCATCGTCATCGACGGCCAGGACATCACGCACCTGCCGGAGCATAAGCGCGCCGCGTTCCTCGGCCGCGTGTTCCAGGACCCCATGATGGGCACCGCGCCCACCATGCAGATCGAAGAGAATCTCGCGCTGGCGGCGCGCCGCGGCAAGCCCCGCGGGCTGCGATGGGGCGTGACGAAGGCCGAGCGTGAGGACTATCAGGAGCGCCTGCGCGCGCTCGACCTCGGGCTGGAGGATCGTATGACGGCCAAGGTCGGTCTGCTCTCCGGCGGCCAGCGTCAGGCGCTGACGCTTTTGATGGCGGCGCTCCAGCAGCCGAAGCTGCTGCTGCTCGACGAGCATACGGCGGCGCTTGACCCGCGCACCGCGGCCAAGGTCCTGGAGCTGTCTGACCGCATCGTGCAGGAGCATAATCTTACCACCCTGATGATCACGCACAACATGAAGGACGCCATCGCGCACGGCAACCGCCTTATTATGATGGACGCCGGGCACGTTGTGGTCGATATTTCCGGCGAGGAGAAGAAAAAGCTCACCGTGCCGGATCTGCTGGCGCTGTTCAGCCACGCCAGCGGCAGCGAAGAAGCAAACGACAAGATGCTTCTGTCCTGACATTGCTACCTCTCTTTTTTCCTTCCCATATTCCCAAAAAGGCGAAGCGCCGGCAGGTTTGTCCTGCCGGCGCTTCGCCTGTGTGCCGGTTTATATTCAGCGGACGTTTGCCGCCTCCTCGCGGACGATGGCGTGCATCTCTTCCCAGTGCCGCTCCATGTCGGCGGCGAGCTTGAACTGCGTGCGGCAGCGATCGAGATTGTGGCCGCTGCGGTGGATGGAAAAATAGTGGTCGCCGTCGAGATGGTCGGTCAAAAAGCGCGCGCCGCACTCGATGGTCATAATTTTGGATGCCAGCGGCAGCAGCGCCAGCTCATCCTCGCGCATCCCGGGACAGGCGGCGAGATAGCCGCGCGTAAAGGCCCGGAAGCGGCTGAGACTCAGCTGCATCCGCGACAGGTCCGTCACATCCTCCGCCGCCGTGGCCGCGCCGAAGCGGATGGCGTCGCCAAAGTCAAACAGGCTCGTCCCGGGCATGACCGTGTCGAGGTCGATCACGCACAGCGCGCGGCGCGTGGACGCGTCAAAGAGGACGTTATTGAGCTTCGTGTCGTTGTGGGTGACGCACAGCGGCAGCGCGCCGGCGTCGAGCAGGGCCTGAATTTTTCCCATCTCGTCCGCGCGCGACAGGGCAAAGTCGATCTCCGCGGCCACCGCGCCCGCGCGGTGCATCGGATCCTCCGCGGCTTTTTCACGCAGCGCGGCCAGACGAAGGGGCGTATTGTGGAAGTTCGGGATGGTCTCGTGCAGCTGCTCCGCGGGGAAATCGGCGAGCATCCGCCGGAACGCGCCGAAGCCCACAGCCGCCTCGTAGAAATCCTGATCCGACTCCGGCTGCTGCAGGCAGAGGGAGTTTTCCACATAGTCATAGACGCGCCAGAAGCCGTTTCTCTCCAGATACGCCGCGCCGCCGCGCGTGCGCACGAGCTGCAGCGCCTGCATCGGCGGCTGCACCTTCTTTTGCAGGTGCTCGGTGACGAGCACGATGTTGTGCATCAGCGCCGGGACGTCCCGGAACGTGCGGTCGTTGATCTTTTGCAGGATGTAGCGCCGCCCGCTCGCCGTCTGGGCAAGGTAGGTGACGTTGATGTGCCCGCAGCCGTAGGGCGAGCACGAGATCGGCTCCGCGTCCAGCGCAAATTGGCGCAGAACGTCCAACAGTTCGGTCTTCATAGCAGGAACCTCCATTTTCGCAGCAGTCTGTAGCTTCAGTATATCGGAAGTGACCGGAGCCGTCAATCAAAACCCCGGAGCGAGAATATCCTATTGGATAGTCTCACAAAACAGACCGTCCATTTTTGTGAACTTTGCCCATTTGCGCGGTGCGCCGCAGCGTGTACAATGACAGGGAATTTGTAGAATGCGAGGATACGATCATGCCGAGAGACCTGCGTGCCGATGCGCACGATATTCTGAATTATGCCATCCGGGCCGTGCTGCCGGATAACGCCGTGCGCGCCGCGCTGGCTGGGCGGACATTTCCGGGGCGGGTCATCCTGATCGCCGTGGGCAAGGCGGCGTGGCAGATGGCGAACGCGGCTGTGCAGGCGCTGCCAGGCACGCTCACGGCGGGGCTGGTCATCACAAAATACGACCATGTCCGCGGAGAGATCCCGGGCGTGGAGTGCATGGAAGCCGGCCACCCCGTGCCGGATGCAAACGGCTTTGCCGCCACACGCCGGGCCGTAGAACTTGTCTCCGGCCTGCGGGCGGAGGATACGGTGCTGTTTCTGCTCTCCGGCGGCGGCAGCGCGCTGTTTGAGCTGCCGCGCATCCCGGCAGAGGAGCTGCAGGACATCACGCAGCAGCTGCTGGCCTGCGGCGCGGACATCGTGGAGATCAACACCATCCGCAAGCGCCTGTCCGGCGTGAAGGGCGGGCGGTTTGCCGCGCTGTGCGCGCCGGCGCACGTGCTGAGCATCGTGCTGTCCGACGTGGTCGGCGACCGGCTGGACATGATCGCCTCCGGCCCGGCCTATCCCGACACGAGCACCTGCGCCGAAGCGCAGGCCATCGCGGAAAAATATCATCTGCGCCTGTCGGACGCCGCGCGGCGGTGCCTCGCGGAGGAGACGCCCAAGCACACGGATAACGTCGAAACGCAGATCACCGGCAGTGTGCGCCGCCTGTGCGCCGCCGCGGCGGAGCGCTGCGCGCAGCTCGGCTACGCGCCGAGCATCCTCACCGACAGTCTGGACGCCGAGGCACGTGTGGCGGGCCGGGAGCTGGCCGAGCTTGCGATTCGGCAGACGGAGCGTCCCTGCGCGCTCATCGAGGGCGGCGAGACCATCGTCCACCTGACGGGCCACGGCAAGGGCGGGCGCAATCAGGAGTTCGCGCTGGCGGCGGCCGAGGTCATCCGCGGCAGGCAGGACATCGTCGTGTTCAGCGCCGGGAGCGACGGCACCGACGGCCCGACGGACGCCGCGGGCGGCATCTGCGACGGCGAGACCGCCGCGAAGCTCGACGCCTCGGGCTATCCCGTGCACCGGGCGCTGGAGGAGAACAACGCCTATCACGCACTGGGGCTGGCGGACGGCCTGCTCATCACCGGCCCGACCGGCACGAACGTCAACGACGTTGCCGTCGCGCTCTGCGCGAAAGCTGCAAAATAATTGAAAATACCTCTTGATTTTATGGTCATGGTATGGTAAAATCTCATGGTCTGTTGAAAAGGTGGTCCTCTGTCGCAGCCGGTACGAGGGTACAGCGGCATTTCCTGCGGCATGAACGTCTTAATTTGAAGGAGGACAAAATTATGGATCTGATGAAGGCTCTGACCAGCCAGTACATGAAGAAGGAACTGCCCGAAATGAACGTCGGCGATACAGTTCGTGTTCATGTCAAGATCAAGGAAGGCTCGCGCGAGAGAGTGCAGGCCTTCGAAGGCACCATCATTGCCAAGAAGCATGGCGGCATCGAAGAGAGCATCACCGTGCGCCGTATCTCCTACGGTGTCGGCTGCGAAAAGGTGTTCCCCGTGCACGCGCCCAACGTTGTGGACGTGGAGACTGTCCGTCACGGCAAGGTCCGCAGAGCGAAGCTCTACTACCTGCGTGATCGTCTCGGCAAGGCGGCCAAGGTCAAGGAAAAAGTCTAAACCAAATCTGTGCAGCGAAAGCGGAGCCAAACGGCTCCGCTTTTTCTGCGCAGCGTGAAAATTTCGCGCGACCCCTTTTCTTATGGCGCGGGATTGTGTATAATGTGGTCATTATGGGGTGGTATGCTCACTGAACCGCCCGATTTTTGGAAAGACAGGGGAGCGCAGTATGCTTCAGGATGAAAACAGACCCACAGGCAGCACCCCCGCGCCGGGTGCGCCGAAGGGCTATGAGACGTTTTCGATGCTGCAGGATCTGGTGTATATGCTCTCGATCATCACCATCCTGTTCGTGTTCTTCTTCCGCCTTGTGGGCGTGGACGGCAGCTCGATGTATCCCACGTTCGTCGACAGAGACTATCTGGTGCTGGAGAGCAACGTCCTGTACCATGACATCGAGTCCGGCGACATCGTGGTGATGAACGTGCCGTATTTTGCGGATCAGGGCCCGATCGTCAAGCGCGTCATCGCGACCGGCGGGCAGACCGTGGATATTGACTTTGACACGGGCGAGGTGTATGTGGACGGGAGCCTTCTGAACGAGCCCTACACCTTTGAGCCGACGTATGAGAGCTACGCCGCCTACGGCCTGTCGCTGGACTATCCGGTCACAGTGCCGGAGGGGTCGATCTTTGTGATGGGCGACAACCGCAACAACTCTGCCGACAGCCGCTTTGCACCCGTCGGCTGTGTGGATGAGAGCTGCGTGCTGGGGAAGGTGCTGCTCATCCTGTTCCCGGGCAGGCAGACCGACCAGTACGGCACCGTCACCGGCTCACGCCAATTTTCCAGGATCGGAGCGGCAGAATGATGCAGGAAAACAGCCTGAATATCCAGTGGTACCCCGGTCATATGACCAAAACCAGGCGGCAGATGGAGGAGGACCTGCGCCTTGTGGACGCCGTGTGCGAGATCCTGGACGCGCGCATCCCCATCTCCAGCCGCAACCCCGATATTGATACCCTCTGCGGTAAAAAGCCGCGCATGGTCGTGCTCAACCGCATCGACATGGCCGACCCCGCTATGACCCGCCGCTGGGCGGACTATTTTAAGAGCCGCGGCATGGCCGTCATCCAGACCGACTGCAAAAGCCGCCGGGGCATCTCCTCGTTTGTCCCTGCTGTGCGCGGCCTGCTGGCGGAAAAGCTCGCGCGCTACGCCGAAAAGGGGCAGGTGGGCAGACCGCTCAAGCTGATGGTGGTCGGCATCCCGAACGTCGGCAAGTCGACATTTATTAACCAAATCGCCGGGCGCAAGGGCGCAAAGGCCGAAAACCGCCCCGGCGTGACCCGCGGCAAGCAGTGGGTGAACGTGGATACGTCGCTGCTGCTTCTTGACACCCCCGGCATCCTCTGGCCGAAATTTGACGACCCGCAGGTCGGCCTGCACCTCGCCTTTACGGGCGCGGTCAAGGACGACGTGATGGACGTGGAGAGTTTAGCCTGCAGCCTGATGCAGATGCTGGCCGTGCGCTACCCGGACGCGCTGCGCGCGCGCTACGGCGTCGATGTCCCCGCCGAGCCGGACGGCTATGAGCTTTTGCAGGCCGCGGGCAGACGGCGCGGCTTTTTGATGAGCGGCGGTGAGATCAATACCGAGCGGATGGCCAAGGTGCTGCTGGAGGAATACCGCAGCTGCAGGCTCGGCACCTTTACTCTCGAGGATCCGCAGGAAATGGAGCGTGATGGGGATGAAAACGGAAGCACCTGACCTGTGGCTGTATGAGCATCAGGCGCTGGTAGACGGCTTTTCCTGCGTCTGCGGCATCGACGAGGCCGGGCGCGGCCCGCTGGCAGGGCCGGTCTGCGCGGCGGCGGTCATTCTGCCGCCGGATGCTGTGATCGACGGCCTGAACGACTCCAAAAAGCTCACCGATAAAAAGCGCCGCGCGCTGTATGACGTCATCACCGAGCAGGCGGTGAGCTTCGGCATCGCCTTTGCCGACGAGCGCGAGATCGACGAGATCAATATTCTGCAGGCGGCGTTCCTCGCCATGCGCCGCGCGTTTGAGCAGCTGTCCGTGCAACCCGACGTCGCGCTCATCGACGGCAACCGCGCGCCGGGGCTTTCGTGCTGTGAGCGCACGATCGTGCACGGCGATGCGCTGTCGGCCTCCGTCGCGGCGGCGTCCATCCTCGCCAAGGTCACGCGGGACCGGCTGATGGAGGACTATGACGCGCAGTACCCGCAGTACGGCTTTGCCGTGCACAAGGGCTACGGCACGCAGCGGCACTATGCCGCGCTGCGCGAATTCGGCGCCTGTCCCATCCACCGGCAGACGTTTCTGCGCAAGTTTTATGGAGAATAAAAGCCTGCGCGGCGCGTGGGGCGAGGCGCTGGCCGCCGAGTATCTGCGCAAAAAGCGCTATGCGCTCGTCGCCTGCAACTACCGCTGCCGCTTCGGCGAGATCGACCTCATCGCCAGGAACCGGCGCTACATCGTTTTTGTGGAGGTCAAGCTGCGAAAGTCCGGGCGCTACGGCAGCGCGGCGGAGTTTGTGGACGCGCGCAAGCAGGAGCGTCTGCGCACCACAGCGGCGCTGTGGCTGCAAAGCCACGAGACGGCGCTGCAGCCGCGCTTTGACGTCATCGAGATCTACGCGCCGGACGGCGAGCAGACCCAGCACCCGGAGATCCGACATCTGGAGGACGCGTTTACATGAGACCGATCGTATTTGACGCCCACTGCGACACGCCGGTGGAGCTGTGGCGAAAAGGGGAGCGCCTGCGGGAAAATTCCGGGCAGGTGAGCCTGTGCCGGGCAGAACACCTCGGCGGCTGGCTGCAATTTTTCGCGTTCTGCACGCCGTGGATGGAAAATGACCTGACGTGCCCGCAGCGCTACGCGGCGGCGTATGAGTATTTTACCGCCCAGCTGCGGCAGAACGAGGCGTCCATCCGCCTGTGCCGCACCGGGGCGGACGCGGAGCAGGCGCTCGCTGACGGCGTATGCGGCGCGTTTTTGTCCATCGAGGGCGCGGAGGCGCTGGGCTGCGACCCCGAACAGCTCGAGCGCGTGTACGCGCAGGGCGTGCGGATGATCAACCCCGTCTGGAGCCTTCCGAACGCGCTGGCGGGCAGCTGTATGACGGGCGAGGGCTTTACCGATCGCGGCCTTGCGTTCTGCGACGAAGCGCGCAGGCTCGGCATTCTGCTGGACGTCAGCCACCTGTCCGACCACGGCTTCTGGCAGCTCTGCGAGCGCGATGACACGCCGTTCCTCGCCAGCCATTCCTGCGCCCGCGCGGTGTGCGATCATCCGCGCAATCTCACGGATGAGCAGCTGACGGCCATTTTTGACCGTGGCGGCGCGGTGGGCCTGAACCTGTACACAAAATTTTTGACCGGCACGGAGCACGCGGCGCTGGACGACGCCTACCGCCATCTTGACCATATGATGGAGCTGGGCGGCGACGGGCACGTGTGTCTCGGCGGCGATCTGGACGGCTGCGAAACGCTGCCGGACGGCTTTGCCGGGCTGGACGATTACACCAAGCTGTATGAATATCTGCGGGAGCGCGGCTACTCCGAGGGGACGCTGCGCGGCCTGTTTAATGAATCCCTGATGAAGGTCGTGAAACAATGTATTATGTAAGCACCCGAGATTCCTCCCTCCGCCTGACCGGCGCGCAGGCGATCGTGCAGGGCCTCAGCCGCGACGGCGGCCTGCTCCTGCCCGAGACCATCCCCCAGCTCGCCCCCGGCGCGCTGGACGCGCTCGCGCGCCTGCCGTATCCGGCGCGCGCCGCGGCTGTGATGGCGATGTATCTGGAGGAATTCACCGCCGACGAGCTGCGCGCCTACGCCGAAAAGGCGTATGGCCCGGCAAAGTTCGACACGCCCGCCGTCGCGCCGCTGGTCAAGGTCGGCGAGCGCACGCACGTGCTGGAGCTGTGGCACGGCCCGACGTGCGCGTTTAAGGACATGGCGCTGCAGATGCTGCCGTATCTGCTCACGGCGTCGCTGCGCAAAACGGGCGAGACGCGCACGGCCTGCATCCTCGTCGCCACGTCCGGCGACACCGGAAAGGCTGCCCTCGAGGGCTTCCGCGACGTGCCGCACACCAAAATTCTCGTGTTCTACCCGAAGGACGGCGTGTCGGATGTGCAGAAGCTCCAGATGGTCACGCAGGAGGGTGCGAACGTGGGCGTGTGCGCCGTGGAGGGGAACTTTGACGACGCGCAGACCGGCGTTAAGAAAATTTTCTCCGACCCCGCCGTGCGCGAGGAGCTGGCTAAGCGCGCCTGCTTCTTCTCGTCCGCCAACTCCATCAACTGGGGCCGCGTGCTGCCGCAGATCGCGTATTATGTTTCGGCCTACTGCGACCTTGTCGCGTCCGGGCAAATCGCGGCGGGGCAGACGGTGAACGTCTGCGTGCCCACCGGCAACTTCGGCAACATCCTCGCCGCGTACTACGCAAAAATGATGGGCGTGCCGTTCGGCAAGCTCATTTGCGCGTCCAATGCCAACAACGTCCTCACGGACTTCATCCGCACCGGCATCTATGACCGCAACCGCCCGTTCTACTGCACGTCCTCGCCGTCGATGGATATTCTCATCTCGTCGAACCTCGAGCGGCTTCTGTACCTGCTCACCGGCTCGGACGAAGCTGTGCGCGGCTATATGCAAAGCCTTGCCCAGACCGGCCGTTACGAGGTCACGCCCGACGTGCTTGCGGAAATTCAGAAGCATTTTGACTGCGGCTTCTGCGGCGACAGCGGCACGGAAAAGACCATCGGCGACGTGTTTGCCGACTGGGACTATCTGCCCGATACGCACACGGCTGTTGCGTGGAACGTCCTGCGCGCATGGCGCGCGCAGAGCGGCGATGACGGCCCCGCCATCCTTGTCTCCACCGCCAGCCCGTTCAAGTTCTGCACGAGCGTGCTCGATGCGCTGGGCGTGCACACGCACCGCCCGGGCGTGCAGGTCATCGCGCAGCTGGCCGAGGTGAGCGGACGCCCCGCGCCCGCGCCGCTGGCAGGTCTTGCCGGAAAGCCTGTCCGCTTTACTGCCTGCACCGCCAGAGAGTCCATGGCGCAGGCCGTTCTGGAGCAGCTGTCCTGATGGCGCTGTATGCGATCGGCGATCTGCACCTGCCGTTTGGTGCGGACAAGCCCATGGACGTATTCGGCGGCCGGTGGGACGGGTATGTTGACAAGCTGCGGGCGGGCCTGTCCGTGATCGGCCCGGAGGATACCACCGTTCTGCTCGGCGACCTGAGCTGGGCGATGTCGATGGAGGCGGCGCGGCCGGATTTTGCGTTCATCTCCGCCATCCCGGGCCGCAAGATCATCCTGAAGGGCAATCACGACTACTGGTGGACGACGGCGGCAAAGTTCTACCGTTTCTGCGAAGAGCAGGGCTTTTCTCAGATGGAGGTTTTGCACAACAACTGCCGGCTCTACGGGGATGCAGCCCTGTGCGGCACGCGCGGCTGGTTTTATGAGGAAGAAAAGCACGGCACGCACGATGAAAAGGTCTTTCTGCGCGAGCTTTCGCGGCTGGAGACATCGCTGCGCGCGGCAGGGGAGCGCGAAAAGCTCTGCTTTCTGCACTATCCGCCCAAATATCAGGGCTACGAGTGTGAGCCGATCTTGGAGCTGCTGCAGAAATACGGCGTGCGCGACTGCTATTACGGCCATCTGCACGCCGAAAGCCTGAGGCTTGCCTTCCTCGGCCGCAGCCATGACGTCGATTTCCATCTGGTCTCTGCGGATTATGTAAACTTTACCCCCGTAAAAATCAGAAATTGAGGAAAATTAGAAAATAACTGTGGAAAAATTCTAAAAAGTCTGCTAGAATAGAGCGGATTCAAAATTGGTGCACTACGGCGTACCGCCGCACCATGGTAGGAGGAAAAACCGATATGAATGTTAAGAGCGTAGAAAAAGAAAAGGGCAGCGCAAAGATCGTCGTCGAGATCGACAAGGCAGAGTTCAACGATGCACTGAACCAGGCGTATGCCAAGTGCAGAAAGAACATTATGATCCCCGGCTTCCGCAAGGGCAAGGCGCCCCGCAAGGTCGTGGAAAGCATGTACGGCGCCACCGTTTTCTACGAGGATGCCATCAATGAGATCTTCCCCGAGATCTACGCACAGGCGATCGAGGCGCAGCAGCTCAAGGCTGTCGGCACGCCGTCCGTCGCCGATATGGATACCGATGAAAACGGCAACGTCGTGCTGACCGTTTCCACGGAGCTCTACCCCGAGGTCAAGCTCGGCGCGTACAAGGGCATCGAGGTGCCGAAGATCCCCGTTACCGTCACCAAGGCGGAGGTCGACGCGGAAGTGAACCGCATGGCCGAGCGCAACGCCCGCATCGAGACCGTTGACCGCGAGGCCAAGGCTGGCGACACCGTCGTTCTGGACTTTGAAGGCTTTGTGGACGGCAAGGCGTTTGACGGCGGCAAGGCCGAGGGCTACTCCCTGAAGCTCGGCAGCGGCTCGTTCATCCCCGGCTTTGAGGATCAGCTCATCGGCTGCAAGGCCGGCGACGAGAAGGACGTGAACGTCACGTTCCCGAAGGAATACACCCCGGAGCTTGCCGGCAAGGACGCCACCTTCAAGTGCAAGATCCACGAGGTCAAGGAAACGACGCTTCCGGAGCTGGACGACGAGTTCGCGAAGGACGTGTCCGAATTTGAGACCCTTGCCGCGCTGCGCAAGGACATCAAGGCCCGCTTCACGAAGTCCCGCCAGGAAGAGGCCGACCGCGCGTTTGAGAACGAGGCGGTGGAGCTTGCCGCGAAGAACATGACCTGTGACGTCCCGAACTGCATGATCGAGGAGCAGCTGGACAAGCACCTGGAGCAGTTTGCCTATCAGCTGCAGATGCAGGGCATGAAGATCGATGACTACGCCAAGATGATGGGCGGCGACCTCAAGGCGATGCGCGAGTCCATGCGCCCGATGGCGGAGACGACCGTGCGCTCCAACATCCTCCTCAGCCAGATCGTGGACGAGGAAAAGCTCGCCGTGACCGACGAGGAGATCGAAGAAGAGCTCAAGAAGATGGCCGAACAGTACCAGATGGAGCTGGATAAGGTCAAGGAGCTCGTGAAGAAGGAATCCGTCGAAGCCGACCTTGCCGCGAAGAAGGCGATCAAGCTGATCGTGGACAATGCCGTGGCCGTGGAAAAGAAGGAAGAAAAAAAGCCCGCCGCCAAGCGCAGCACGAAGAAGGCTGCCGAAAAGGCCGAGGGCGAGGCGGAAGCGGCTGAGAAGAAGCCCGCCAAGCGCACCACGAAGAAAGCGGCGGAAAAGACGGAGGAATAATGATCCTGCCGGATGGTTAGAATGTTGCATCCGAAGAAAGGAGTTCCGTTTATGAGTTTAGTTCCGTATGTTGTTGAGCAGACCAGCCGGGGAGAGCGGTCGTATGACATTTTTTCCCGCCTGCTCAATGACCGTATCATCATGCTCTCGGAGGAGGTCAACTCCACCACAGCCAGCCTGATCGTCGCCCAGATGCTCTATCTGGAGGCACAGGATCCCGATAAGGACATCCAGTTCTACATCAACAGCCCCGGCGGCAGCGTCACCGACGGCATGGCGATCTATGACACCATGCAGTATATCAAGTGCGACGTGTCCACCATCTGCATCGGTATGGCGGCGTCGATGGGCGCGTTCCTGCTCTCGTCCGGCACAAAGGGCAAGCGCATCGCGCTGCCCAACGCCGAAATTATGATCCACCAGCCGCTCGGCGGCACGCAGGGTCAGACCACCGACATGCAGATCCATGTGGAACGGATGCTGAAGATCAAGCAGCACCTCAACGAGATCCTCGCGCAGAACACCGGCAAGCCCTATGAGACGATCCGGCAGGACACCGAGCGCGACAACTTTATGACCGCCGAGCAGGCCAGGGAATACGGCCTGGTCGATAAGGTCATCTATACCCGGTAACACACAGCACGAAAGGAGACGGCGGTATGGCAAAAGACAGCATCCGCTGCTCATTCTGCGGCAAACGTCAGGAGCAGGTCAACCGCATCATCGCGGGGCCGAACGTGTTCATCTGCGACGAGTGCGTGCAGCTCTGCTCGAGCATCCTGCACGACGAGATGCACCCCAACGCAACGCCGCAGCTGGAGCTTCCCGATACGCTCCCGACGCCGCAGGAGATCCGAACCTATATGGACCGCTACATCATCGGTCAGGACGCGGCCAAGATCGCCCTGTCCGTCGCGGTCTACAACCACTATAAGCGCATTTACTTTGAGAACAAGTCGGACGTGGAGCTGCAGAAAAGCAACATCCTGCTCATCGGCCCGACGGGTTCCGGCAAAACGCTCTTTGCCCAGACGCTCGCCAAGATCCTGAACGTTCCCTTCGCCATCGCCGACGCCACCACCCTCACCGAGGCGGGCTATGTCGGCGAGGACGTGGAGAATATCCTCCTGCGTCTTCTGCAGGCGGCGGATTTTGACGTAGAGCTGGCGCAGCGCGGCATCATCTACATCGACGAGATGGATAAGATCGCCCGCAAGTCCGAAAATACGTCCATCACCCGCGACGTGTCCGGCGAGGGCGTTCAGCAGGCGCTGCTGAAGATCCTCGAGGGCACCGTCGCCAACGTCCCGCCGCAGGGCGGGCGCAAGCACCCGCAGCAGGAGTTCATCCAGATCGACACCACGAATATCCTGTTCATCTGCGGCGGCGCATTCGACGGGCTGGATAAGATCATCGGCAAGCGCACCGACCGCTCGTCCATCGGCTTTGACGCCCCCGTGGCCAGCAAGAAGGGGCAGGACGTCGGGCAGCTGTTCCAGCTGGTGCAGCCGCACGATCTGCTGAAATTCGGCATCATCCCGGAACTGGTCGGCCGTCTGCCGGTCATCACATCGCTCAACAGCCTCACCAAAGAGGATCTTGTGCGCATCCTGACCGAGCCGAAGAACGCCCTGTGCAAGCAGTACACAAAGCTTCTGGAGTATGACGGTGTGAAGCTCAGCTTTGAGACCGCCGCGCTCGACGCCATCGCGCAGCAGGCGCTCGATCGTCAGATCGGCGCGCGCGGCCTGCGCGCCATCATGGAGCGCGTCATGGAAAAGATCATGTACGACATCCCGTCCGACCCGTCCATCCAGAGCGTGCAGATCACGGCGGCGTGCGTCCGCGGCGAAGCTGAGCCCATCATCACCCGGGATCCGGCCAAGCTCCGCGCCCCCATCCGCAACGCGGGTGTGACGCTGTAAACCTGTCTCAAAAGTAATAAGCAGCGGTGTTATTTTTTCACAGTTGCTTATTACTTTTGTCATATTTAGCAGATATACTAATGCTGAAAAAACGATCTCTCCTAGAAGGGAGTGTAACTTATGTACGATTTTGAACGTCCGTCCGTGCTGCCGGTGCTGGCGCTGCGGGGGCTGTGCGTGTTCCCGGATATGCTGACACATTTCGACGTGGGCCGCAAAAAGTCCGCCCGCGCGGTGGAAGAGGCCATGCGCGAGGATCAGCGCATTTTCCTCGTGGCCCAGAAGGACGCGCAGAAGGACGACCCCGCCCGCGCAGACCTCTATGAGGTCGGCACTGTGGCGGTCATCCGGCAGGTTTTGCGCCTGCCGGGCAACAATATGCGTATTCTCGTCGAGGGCGTGGCGCGCGCGCGGCTGCTGGATATTGTGCACACGGAGCCGTATCTGTTCGGCCGTGTCATCGCGCTGCCTGAGCAGCCCGCGAACGCGAACCTTCCGAAAACGCAGGCCCTCATGCGGCAGGTGCAGTCGCAGCTAGAGCGCTTTGTCGATCTGGCCGCGAAAAATCTCAGCGACGCGCTGCCCGACCTGTTTGAGGACACGCGGCCCGGCTATCTTGCCGATTTTGTCGGCCAGAACGCCTCGTTTTCCTATCAGGAAAAGCAGAAGCTCCTCGAGCAGCTGCATCCTGTCCGCCGTCTGGAGCAGGCGTCGGTGTTTCTTGCGAAGGAGCTGGATATTCTCGATCTGGAAAACGAGATCTCCGAAAAGGTCCAGCAGCGCGTGGACAAGAACCAGCGCGAATACTATCTGCGCGAGCAGCTGAACGCCATCCACGAGGAGCTCGGCGACGGCGACAGCGACGAGCGCGGCGACGATTACAGCCGCCGTATCCGTGCGCTGAAGCTGCCGGAGGACACCGAAGAAAAGCTCCTCGGCGAGTGCCGCAGGCTCTCCAAGCAGCCGTCCACCTCGCCCGAGGCGGCGCTGCTGCGCAATTATCTCGATTTTGTACTGGAGCTGCCGTGGAGCAGGCGCACGCAGGAGCGACTGAACGTCCGCGCTGCGGCGCGCATCCTCGACGCTGACCACTTCGGTCTGGAAAAGGTCAAGCAGCGCATTCTGGAGACGCTGGCCGTGCGCCAGCTTGCACCGGAGCTGCCGGGACAGATCCTGTGTCTGGTCGGCCCGCCGGGCGTGGGCAAAACGTCCATCGCGCTGAGCATCGCCCGCGCACTGCGGCGCAATTACGCCCGCATCTCGCTCGGCGGCGTGCACGATGAGGCTGAGATCCGCGGCCACCGCAAAACCTATATCGGCGCCATGCCCGGGCGTATCCTGTCCGGCATCGCGCAGGCGAAGTCCAAAAACGCCCTGCTCATCCTCGATGAGATCGACAAGCTCGGCGGCGACTACCGCGGCGATCCTGCGTCCGCACTGCTGGAGGTGCTCGACGCGGAGCAGAACGCCACATTCCGCGACCACTATCTGGAGGTGCCGTTCGACCTGCACGAGTGCATGTTCATCGCCACCGCCAACACGCTTGACACCGTCCCGCGGGCGCTGCTCGACCGCATGGAGGTCATCGAGCTCGGCTCGTATACCGACGAGGAAAAGCTGCAGATCGCCAAGCGCCATCTGCTTCCCAAGCAGCTTGCGCGCCACGGCATCGAAAAGGGCATCGTCCACCTGTCGGACGACGCCATCCGCGAGGTCATCGCCTGCTATACGCGTGAATCCGGCGTCCGGAACCTCGAGCGTGAGCTGGCTGCCGTCTGCCGCAAGTGCGCCATGCGCCTTGTGGAGGAGGACGCACCCAAGCGCATCCGCATCACCGGCGCGAATCTCGAGAGCTTCCTCGGCCCGCGCAAATACCTGCCGGACGAGCTGCCCGCCAGCGACACCGTCGGCCTTGTCACCGGCCTCGCGTGGACGGCTGTGGGCGGCGAGACGCTGGAGGTCGAGGTCAACGTCGTGGACGGCACCGGCAAGCTGGAGCTGACCGGCAACCTCGGCGACGTGATGAAGGAGTCCGTCTACGCCGCGATGAGCTATATCCGCTCGCGCACGGCGCAGTATCACCTCGCGCCCGATTTTTACAAGACGAAGGACATCCACGTCCACTTTCCGGAGGGCGCCGTGCCGAAGGACGGCCCGTCCGCCGGCATCACCGTCTGCACAGCCATTGTCTCCGCGCTCACGGGCGCGCCGGTGCGGCGCGACATCGCGATGACGGGCGAGATCTCCATCCGCGGACGGGTGCTGCCCATCGGCGGCCTGCGCGAAAAGACCATGGCGGCCCTGCGCCACGGCGTGCATACCGTCATCATCCCCGCGGCCAACGAAAAAGACCTCGCCGAGATCGACCCTGCGGTGCGCAGCGCGCTCAATTTTATCCCCGTCCGCCATGTGGACACGGTGATCGAAACGGCGCTCGACCTGTCCGTCCTGCCCGCTGCGCAGCCGGAGGACAGGCCCGCGCCCGCGGCGTTCATCCCGCCCAAGAAGCCGTCCCGGCAGAAGCCGGGCATCCGCCAGTGAGGGCGCGCGTATGAATCTGCACAACGCGGAATTCATCCGCTCCTGCGTCTCGGTCGCGGAATGCCCGAAGGACGGCCTGCCGCAGATCGCCTTTGCGGGCAAGTCCAACGTCGGAAAATCCTCGGTCATCAACTGCCTGCTGCGGCGCAAAAACTTTGCACGCGTGGGCGAGTCGCCCGGAAAGACGACGCATATCAACTTTTTCTGCATCGACAAGACGCTCTATCTCGTCGACCTGCCGGGCTACGGCTATGCCAAGGTGCCGCTGAAAGAAAAGGAGCGCTGGGCGAAGCTGATGGAAAAGTATTTTGCCGCCGACGATACGCTCACGCGCGGCGTGATGCTTGTGGACGCGCGGCATAAGCCCACAGAAAACGACGTGGTCATGGCCAATTGGTTCCTCGGCAGCGGCAAGCCGTTCGTCGTGGTGGCGAACAAGATGGACAAGCTCAAAAAGAGCGAGATCGAGCCGAACCTTGCCTGCATCCGCCAGACGCTCGGCCTGCCCGATGCTGTGGAGCTCATCCCGTTCTCGGCGCAGACCGGCCTCGGCCGCGAGGCACTGCTGGGCTTTGTCACAAAAACCGATTGAAACCGCAGAAGGAGCGCGCTCGCCGCGCTCCTTTTTGCGCATTGCCAAGACGGGGTTTTTGTGATAAAATATCCAAAATAGTCAAAGAGGGAACGACACTTGGATAAATTCATCACCTGGGCGCAGCAGCTGAATTTTGACTCCGTCATCCAGACGGCGCTCATCGTCTGCGCCTCGCTTTTGTGCATCACGTTCCACGAGACGTGCCACGGCTGGGCCGCGTACCTGCTCGGCGACCCCACGGCCAAGCGGCAGGGCAGGCTCACGCTCAACCCGCTGCGGCACATCGACCTCGTCGGCCTTGTGATGATGGCCATCGTCCACTTCGGCTGGGCCAAGCCCGTGCCGGTGGATATGCGCAATTTCAAAAATCCCAAGGCCGGGATGGCCGTCACCGCGCTGGCGGGGCCGCTTGCGAATGTCGTGCTTGCGTACCTCGCGGTGGTGCTGTATATGGCGCTCGCCGCCGTCTACTATGTCACGGCGGCTGAGTGGCTGACGTATGTGCTCACGTTTCTCTACTGCGTGCAGCTCATCAGCGCGGGCCTGGCTGTGTTCAATATTTTCCCCATCCCGCCGCTCGACGGCTCCAAGGTGCTCTTTGCGCTGCTGCCCGCGCGGGCGTATGATACCCTCATGCGCTACGAGCGCTACGGCATGGGCCTGCTGGCCGTTTTGCTGCTGACGAATGTGCTGGACGTGCCGCTGACGTTTTTGCGCGAGGGGCTGCTCGATTTTTTGACAAGGGGCGGCAGCTGGGCGTTCAACCTGACGCTCCGGTGCCTGCTGTAGGAGTTTTGCATGGAACAACCGCGCTATCATCTGGAGGGCATCGTCCACACCCGCGCCGAAACGCCGGAGGATTTTGACGGCCCGCTGGACGTGATCTTTCTGCTGCTGAGCAAGAATAAGATCGAAATACAGGACGTCAGCATCTCCGCCATTTTGGAGCAGTATCTGGCGTATCTGGACGAAATGAAGCGCATGGACGTTGAGATCGCCAGCGAGTTTACCGCCATGGCGTCACACCTCATGCTGATCAAAACAAAAATGCTGCTCTCTGCCGCCGAACAGGCTGAGGCGATGAGCGAGATGGAGCTGCTCATCCAGTCGCTCGAGCAGCGCCAGCGCAAGCAGGCGTATGAGGCGCTTGCCCCCGCGTTTTCGTGGATGGGGGAGCGCAACGGCGTGGGCGCGGGCTTGTTCTGCAAGCAGCCGGAGCCGTATTCGCGCGACAACACCTACCGCTACCGCCACGAGCCGCAGGATCTGCTGGACGCGTTCGCGGCCATGCAGGAGCGCAGCGAGCGGCTGCTGCCGCCGCCGGTGTCAAATTTTGCGGGCATCGTCGGCTCGGAGCCATACTCCGTCACGCAGAAGGCGGCGCAGCTGCTCAAGCGGCTCATTTCGCACGGCATGTGCAGATTTTTGTCCCTTTTCCGCGGCAGCAAAAGCCGGTCGGAGATCGTGGCAACGTTTCTGGCGGTACTTGAATTATGTAAACTGAAATCCATCGCGGTCGACCAGTCCGACAGCGGGGAGGTCGACGTGACCTACCTGCAAATGCCGGAGGAGACGGTCGCGCACGAATAGGAGGCGGCGGCGTGGAACAAACTGAATTGCAGCGGACGCTCATGGCGGTGCTCTTTGCCGCCGGGGAGCCGGTGAGCATCGCGCGGCTGTCGCAGTCGCTGGAGGTCGATGCCGACGAGATCGAGCGCGAGATAAAGACGCTCATGGACGCGCTGGCGTTTCACCGCAGCGGCATCCGCATCGTCCGGCTGGAGGACGCATACCAGATGTGCTCTGCCTCAGAGCAGGCGCAGTATGTCACCAAAACGCTTGAAACGCGCAAGCCCCCCAAGCTCTCCCAGTCACAGCTGGAGACGCTGACCATCGTTGCGTACTACCAGCCCACCACGAAGGCCTACATCGAGCAGATCCGCGGCGTGGACAGCGCCTATTCCGTGAGCGCGCTGCTCACGAAAAAGCTCATCTGTGAGGACGGCCGCCTGAATGTGCCCGGCCGCCCGATCCTGTACCGCACCACGCCGGACTTTCTGCGCGTGTTCGGGCTGTCGTCGCTGGAGGAGCTGCCTGAGGTCGAGCTGACGGACCTTCGCAGCCGCCAGCAGCTCCAGCTGGATCTGAACGAAGCGCCGGATGCGCAGGAAGGGGAAGCCGCCGAATGACCTGGTGGATGATCGTGCTGCTCGTGCTGGCAGTGCTTGACTTTATCGGCTGCATCCTGATCGGCGTGGACGCAGGCTTTGACGGCGAGCTGCGGCTGAGCCTTAAAATCGGCTTCATCCGCGTGAACCTTCTGCCGTCGAAGCCGAAGAAACCAAAAAAGCGGAAAAAGCAGCCTGCTGCGCGAAAGCCGGCGAAAAAGCCGACCTCCATACCGAAAAAGCCGCTCTTTTCCGGCGACCCGGCGGAGCTGCGCGCGCTGCTGGGCCTTGCCGTGCAGACGCTCGGCGACCTGCGGCGCAAGCTGCGCGTGGAGGTCCTCACGCTGTTTGTCTATTTCGGCGGCGGCGACGACCCGGCGAAAAGCGCCATTCAGTACGGCAGGGTCTGGGCGATCCTCGGCGGCATCACGCCGCTGCTCGACCAGCTCTTTGTCATCCAAAAGCGGCAGATCGAGCCGCGCTTCCGGCCAAACGAACAAAAAATGCGCGTGGAAGGGCGCCTTGTGCTCACCATGACCATCGGCCGCGCGCTGGCCCTTGCCATCCGCGCGGGACTCGGATTTTTGAGAATTGTATCCAATAAAAAGAAAGGCGATGCAGAACATGAACCACCCTCTGTCTGAAATGCTCGGCGATACCATGAGCAAGATCCGTGAGATGATTGACGTCAACACGGTCGTCGGCGAGCCCATCACCACGCCCGACGGCGTGACCATCGTCCCGGTGACCAAGGTCTCCATCGGCTATGGCGGCGGCGGCAGTGACTTCGTCACCAAAAACTATCCCGCTGGGCGCGACAATGCCTTTGGTGGCGGTGCGGGCGCAGGCGTGACCATCACGCCGGTGGCATTCCTTGTTATTCGCGGGGAAAATGTACGGATGCTGCCCATCGCGGAGCCGGCGTCCACCTCCGTCGACCGGCTGATCGAGCTGCTGCCCGATCTGCTTGACAAGGCGGATGATTTTCTGGCCTCGCGCAGGGCGGCGAAGGCCGCGCAGGAGCCTGCCGCGGAATAATCCGACCGCGCTCGGCAAAAGCTACGCCGGGTGATGGATTTGAAACGAACCTTTCTGCAAACGGCAGCGGCAGCCGCCGCTGCCGCGCTGCTGCTCTGCGGCTGTGTACACGCCGCCGCGCCGGATGATTCGGCGCGCAGCGCCATCGTGATGGACGCCGCGTCCGGCCGCGTTTTGTATGAGAAAAACGCCGATGCGCGCAGCCTGATCGCCAGCACGACCAAAATGATGACCGCGCTGCTCATCTGCGAACAGTGTGCGCTGACGGACGTTGTCACCGTCCCGCCGGAGGCGGCCGGGGTCGAGGGCTCGTCCATGGGCCTTACCGTCGGAGAACAGCTGACGGTCGAAGACCTGCTGTACGGCATGATGCTCCGCTCCGGCAACGACGCCGCGGCGGCGCTCGCCATCCACTGTGCGGGCAGTATCCCGAAGTTTGCCGCCCGCATGAACTGCCGCGCGGCGCGGCTCGGCCTGACCGGGACGCATTTTGAAAATCCCCACGGGCTGGACGGCAGCCGCCACTATTCGACTGCGCGCGATCTGGCGCATCTTGCCCGCGCCGCGATGCAGAACGCGGACTTCCGCCGCATCGTCGGCACAAAGAGCATCACGGTCGGGGAGCGGACGCTCCGCAACCATAATAAGCTGCTCTGGCAGTATCCCGGCGCGACGGGCGTGAAGACCGGCTTTACCAAGCAGGCCGGACGCGTGCTTGTCAGCAGCGCGGCGCGCGACGGCTGGGAGGTCGTCTGCGTCACCATCGGCGACCCGGACGACTGGCGCGACCACGCGGCGCTGCTGGACTACGCGTTTGAGACGTATACGCCGCGTGCGCTGCTGCGGTCGGGCGAACGCATCGCGCGCGTGCCGGTGTTCGGCGGCACGGTGGATGCTGTTGGATTGTGCACTGCCAGGCCTGTCACACTGCCGCTGGCGGCAGGGGAGCGCGCGGAGGTGCGCATCCTCGCGCCGCACTACGCCTTCGCCCCCGTCCTGCCCGGCCCCGCCGGATACGCGGAGGTCCGTGTGAGCGGCGCCGTCCAATGCACCGTCCCCCTATACTACGCCACCCCGGTCGCCGCCCAAAAAACGCGCCGCCGGTAGATACAAAGAGGAAACGAACATGGAAGAACGTCTGCAAAAGCTTCTTTCGCGCTGCGGGGCGGCCTCGCGGCGGAAGGCGGAGGAGCTGATCCTGGCCGGGCGCGTGCGCGTCAACGGCAACACCGCCCACCTCGGCGACAGCGCCGACGCCGCCGAGGACGTCATCGAGCTCGACGGCAAGCGCCTGCGCTTTTCGCAGCCGCGCATGGTGCTCATGCTCAACAAGCCGCGCGGCTACGTCACCACGCTGTCCGATGAAAAGGGACGCAAAACGGTGGCGGAGCTGGTGCAGGATTGCGGCGCGCGCGTCTATCCCGTCGGACGGCTCGACCTCAATTCCGAAGGGCTTTTGCTGATGACGAACGACGGCGCGCTGGCGAACCGGCTCATGCACCCGCGCGCCGGGATGGAAAAGACCTATCTCGTCTGGGTCACGAATTTCCGCGACGGCTGCGAGGACTCCCTGCGGCAGCCGATCGAAATTGACGGCCGCGCCACCGCACCCGCGCGTGTGCGCATCGTGCGGCGGCAGGACGATCACGCGCTGCTGGAATTCGTGCTCTCGGAGGGCCGCAACCGCCAGATCCGCAGGCTGTGCGAGCGCGCGGAGGTGCGCGTGACGCGCCTTTTGCGCACGGCGGAGGGCGGCCTGAAGCTCGGGACGCTCGCCCCCGGCACCTGGCGCGCCCTCACAGATGATGAAATTGAAAACCTTACAAAATAAGTCATGCCGTTTCGCGGAAATTTTGCAGTTTTACTTGCAAAATTTCCGCGAAACCTGTATCATAAACGGGATCTGAAATTTTAGGAGGTATCGTGCGTGTCGGACGATATTCTTTCTCTTTTGCAGGAGCGCTTCCGTACCTTTTCCAAGGGGCAGAAGCTCATCGCCAACTATATTATAGATTCCTACGACAAGGCGGCGTTTATGACCGCCAGCCGTCTGGGCAAGACCGTGGGCGTTTCGGAGTCGACGGTCGTGCGCTTTGCCGTGGAGCTCGGCTTTGACGGCTACCCCAGTATGCAGAAAACGCTGCAGGCGCTCGTGCGCACCAAGCTCACCAGCGTCCAGCGCATCGAGGTCTCCAACAGCCGCATCGCGGGCGATGTGGCCGGAGCCGTTCTGCAGGCGGACATCGAAGCCCTGCGCCATACGGGAGAGCTTCTGGACCGCGCGCAGATGGAAAAATGCGTGGACGCCATCCTGCGCGCCCGCCGCATCTACATCGTGGGCGTGCGCTCGTCCGCGGCCATCGCGGTGTTCCTCAATTTCCACCTGCGCAGCGCGTTTGATAATGTGCAGCTCATCACGTCGGCGTCCACCAGCGAGATGTTTGAGCAGATGATCCATGTGACGCATGAGGACGTGGTGCTCGGCATCAGCCTGCCGCGCTACTCGGTGCGCACGGTGAAGCTGCTGCAATACGCCCGCGCGCGCGGCGCAACGACCGCCGCCATCACCGATAAGCCGGACGCTCCGGCCGGGCGCGTGTCCGACTGTGTGCTCGTGGCAAAGAGCGACATGGTCTCGGTCGTGGACTCGCTCGTCGCGCCGATGAGCGTCGTGAACGCGCTCATCGCCATGATCAGCCGCCGGCAGGAGCAGACGCTCTCGCGGACGTATCAGGATCTGGAGCGGCTGTGGGAGGAATACGATGTCAACGAATATGTCGAGTGAGCTCGTCGTCATCGGCGGCGGCGCGGCGGGGATGCTCGCCGCAGGCACGGCCGCGGAGCTGGGCGCGCGCGTGACGCTGCTGGAGCCGAACGACCGCCTGGGCAAAAAGCTCTACATCACCGGCAAGGGCCGCTGCAACGTCACGAACGACTGCCCGCCGGAGGATTTTTTCAAAAACGTCCCGCGCAATCCGCGCTTTCTCTACAGCTGCGTCTACGGCTTTGGGCCGCAGGAGATGATGGCGCTGCTGGAGCGGCTCGGGTGCCCGCTCAAAGCAGAGCGCGGTGCGCGCGTCTTTCCGCAGTCCGACCGCTCCGCCAGCGTCATTGACGCGCTGCGCGATTATCTGCGTGCGGGCAATGTGCGCGTGAAGCGCTGCCGTGCGGAGGAGATTCTGACGCAGGACGGCGCTGTGACCGGCGTCAGGACCGACGCCGGGACCGTCCCGGCGCGCGCGGTCATTCTCGCTACCGGCGGCTGCTCCTATCCGCTCACCGGCTCGACCGGCGACGGCTACCGCATGGCGGCGGCGCTCGGGCATACGATCGTGCCGCCCGTCGGCTCGCTTGTCCCGCTGGTGGAAAAGGGCCACGACTGCAAGCAGATGAAGGGCCTTTCGCTGCGGAATATTGCCGTCCGGCTGGAAAACGGACGCAAAAAGACGGTGTTCACCGACTTCGGCGAGCTGCTGTTCACGCACTTCGGCGTGACCGGCCCCGTCATTCTCAGCGCCAGCGCCCATATGAAGGAGGGCGAGTCGTACACCCTGCACATCGACCTCAAGCCAGCCCTTGACGAGCCGACGCTGGACGCGCGGCTGCTGCGGGAGTTCTCCGAAAATCCCAACCGCGATTTTGACAACGTCCTCGGCGCACTGCTGCCGCGATTGATGATCCCCGTGGTCATCCGCCGCAGCGGCATCGCGCCCGATCAGAAGGTCAACGCCGTCACGCGCGAGCAGCGGCGGCAGCTTTTGCAGGTGCTCAAGGACTTTACGGTCGACATCGCCTGCAAGGCCCCCGTGGAGGAGGCGATCGTCACCTCCGGCGGCGTGAATGTCTCCGAGGTCGAGCCGGGCACGATGCGCTCCAAGCTCGTCACAGGTCTCTATTTTGCGGGCGAAATTTTGGACGTGGACGCCTATACCGGCGGCTTTAACTTGCAGATCGCATGGTCCACCGCGCGTGCCGCCGCGCAGGCGGCATATGAACAGCTACAGGAGGATGCGGAATGAAAAAGACAAGATTCAGCGTGGCCATCGACGGCCCCGCGGGCGCGGGCAAAAGCACCATGGCGCGCCGCGTGGCGCAGGAGCTTGGCATTTTATATGTCGACACCGGCGCGATCTACCGCACGGTCGGCTATCATATGTGGCTGTACGGCATCGGCCCGAAGGATGTGGACGGCGTGACGCGGCTGCTGGACGATGTGAATATCGCCATCGAGCACCGCGATGACGGCGTGCAGCACATGATCCTGAACGGCAAGGACGTGACGGGCGAGCTGCGCACGCCCGAAATGTCGCGCTACGCCTCCGGCGTGTCATCGCTGCCGGTGGTGCGGGCGTTTCTGCTGGATATGCAGCGGCAGCTTGCCCGCGAGCACAGCGTGGTCATGGACGGCCGCGACATCGGCACCGTGGTGCTGCCGGGCGCCGACGTAAAGATTTTCCTCACCGCCTCGCCCGAGCAGCGCGCGCAGCGGCGGTATCTCGAGCTGACGGCAAAGGGCGAGCAGACGACGCTCGCCAAGGTGCTGGACGAAATGCAGAAGCGCGACAAGCAGGACTCCACCCGCGCCTGCGCGCCCTTAAAGCCCGCGAAGGACGCGGTGCTGCTCGACACCTCCGAGCTGGATGTGGAGCAGTCGGCGCAGCGCATCCTCGAGATCATCCGGGAGAAGCTGGCGTAATGGCGCGCGCCGTCATCGTTGCCAAAACGGCTGGCTTCTGCTTCGGCGTCAGCCGTGCGGTGCAGCTGGTGGAGGAGGCCGTCAAAGCGGGTGGACGCGTGGCCACGCTCGGCCCCATCATCCACAACCGCCACGTCGTTGCGCATTTTGAAGCCCTCGGCGTGCGCGAGCTGTCGAGCCCCGAGCAGGCGCAGGCAGGGGAGTGCGTTGTCATCCGCTCGCACGGCGTGTCGCGCGCGGAGTATGAGCGCCTGCAGGCGACCGGCGCGCGCATCGTGGACGCGACGTGTCCGTTTGTCAAAAAGATCCACACCATCATCGCCGAAGCCGCCAAAAATGGCCAGCAGCCCGTCATCATCGGCACGCGCACGCACCCCGAGGTGCTCGCCATCGCGGGCTGGTGTGAGGCCCCTGTGATCTTCGAAACGCCGGAGGAGCTGCAAAACTGGCTGGACGCGGACGAAAAACGGCGCGATCTGCCGCTGCGCATGGTCTGCCAGACGACCAGCACGCAGATTTTGTGGAAAACTTGCTGCGAAATCGCAAAAAAAGTGTGTACAAATTGCGAAATCTTTGATACAATATGCAAAGCTACGGAAATGCGTCAAAAAGAAGCGACCGCGCTCGCACAACGGTGCGACGCCATGGTCGTCGTAGGTGACGCCAGAAGCTCCAACACCGGGCGGCTTGCCATGATCTGCAAACAATACTGCAGCAGTGTGTCGCTGGTCGATCATGCGGAGGAACTGGACCTGCATCTCTTCCAAAACGCGAATACTGTTGGCATCACCGCGGGTGCGTCCACACCGGCGTGGATAATTAAGGAGGTAAACAAAAAAATGAGCGAAGAAATCAAGGTTGAAACTGCAATGGAGGAGAATTTTGCCGAGCTTCTCGAGCAGTCCCTCAAAACTTTAAATAATGGAGATAAGGTCACGGGCACCGTTATGGCGATCGGCTCTACGGAGATCGAAGTCGATCTGGGCACCAAGCACACTGCTTACATCCCGATCGAAGACTTCACGTCCGACCCCTCCGCCAAGATCGAAGACCTGGTCAAGGTCGGCGACGAGGTCGAGGCCATGGTCGTTCACGTAAACGACGGCGAGGGCGTTGTCCGCCTGTCCAAGAAGCGTCTGGAGGCCGGCAAGGCCTGGGAAGAGATCGAGAACGCGGTCGAGTCCAAGGATGTATTTGAAGGCGTTGTCACCGAAGAGAACAAGGGCGGCGTTGTCGTCAATGTCAAGGGCATCCGTGTGTTCGTGCCCGCCTCGCAGACCGGTGTTCCCAAGGGCGGCGATCTGGGCGAGCTGGTCAAAAAGACCGTGCAGCTCCGCCTGACCGAGGTCAACCGCGCGCGTCATCGCGTCGTCGGCTCCATCCGCGCCGTCGCCTCTGAGCAGCGCAAGGCCGCGCAGGAGAAGATCTGGAGCGAGATTGAGGTCGGCAAGCACTATCATGGCGTTGTCAAGTCCCTCACCAGCTACGGCGCGTTCGTCGACATCGGCGGCGTGGACGGCATGGTCCATGTCTCCGAGCTTTCCTGGAACCGCATCAAGAACCCGTCCGAGGTCGTCAAGGTCGGCGACGAGGTCGAGGTGTTCGTGCTGGCGTTCGACCCGGAAAAGAAGAAGATCTCTCTCGGCTACAAGACCGAGGACACCAACCCGTGGAAGATCTTCACCACCAACTATCACATCGGCGACGTTGTGAAGGTCAAGGTCGTGAAGCTGATGACCTTCGGCGCGTTTGCCGAGATCATCCCCGGTGTTGACGGCCTGATCCACATCTCCCAGATCGCGGACCGCCGTATCGGCAAGCCCGAGGATGTCCTGTCCGAGGGTCAGGAAGTCGAAGCGAAGATCATCGACATCGACGAGGAGCACAAGCGCATCTCCCTGTCCATCCGCGCCCTGCTCGCGCCGTCCGCCGACGAAGAGCCGGCCTACGAAGAGACCGACGCCGAGTAAAATTTCACTTCTCCAAAGAGGCAGCCGCAGGGCTGCCTCTTTTCATAATTTTAGTGAATGTTTACCGGAACTTACTAAATCGCAAGATTGTCCGCAACATTGTCGCGTTGAAAATTTACAGGTTTAGTTTATTTGTTTTGGGTAGTTTACACAAAATTCACAATCAAAAGCGCAAGAGAACCGAAAATCCTTGACAAGAAAACAAAAAGCTCTTAAACTTAGAACATAAGTTAGCTTTACTGCTTTAGTTATTTTACCGGACAGGCGAGTCCTTTGCGGCTCGGCCTTGTGCATTTTGCCGCGGCCGGCGGTGTGCAAGCTTGTCCTGTGAACGCTGAAAAGAAAAGCTGACAGCAAAAAATATCAGGAGGAACGAACAATGAAAAAAGTCATCGCAATCGCGCTTGCACTCGTCATGCTGCTCGGGCTGTGCGCCTGTGCCGCCTCCGGCGACAAGAAGACCGACGACGCAGCTGCCACCGCAACCGACGGCAAAAAGACCATCGGTATCCTGATGCCCACCAAGGAGCAGACCATCTGGTCCATCCAGGGCGAACGTCTGACCGCCGCCTTTGAAGGCGCGGGCTACGCTACGCAGATCGAATACGCCGAGGACGACTCCGCGAAGCAGGCCATGCAGATCGAAAACATGATCACCAAGGGCGTTGACGCTCTGGTCATCGTTGCTGTTGACTGCGCCGCTCTGACCGACGCCTGCGAAAAGGCGAAGGACGCCGGCATCTATGTCATCGCGGAGGACCGCCTCATCACCAACACCGAAGCTGTTGACTACTACATCACCTTCGACCTCACCCGCATGGGCGAGCTGCAGGGCCAGTACATCGTCGACAAGCTCGACCTTGAGAATCAGGACGGCCCGTTCACCCTCGAGATCTTCTCCGGCTCGCAGGATGACACCAACGCCACCTTCTTCTATGAGGGCGCTATGAATAAGCTGCAGCCCTACATTGATAACGGCAAGCTCGTTATCAAGTCCGGCCAGACCAGCTACACCCAGACCGCCATCCAGTCCTGGGACTCCTCCAAGGCCCAGTCCCGTATGGATAACCTGCTGTCCGGCTACTACGCTGACGACCATCTGGACGCTGTCCTCGTCGCGGCCGACTGCCTGGCGCTTGGCGTTATCTCGTCTCTTGAGACCATGGGCTACGGCACGTCCGACAACCCCTATCCCATCATCACCGGTCAGGACGCCGAGCTCGCCGCTGTGAAGAACATCAAGGCCGGCAAGCAGTCCATGACCGCGTTCCTGGACGCCAACGCCCTGTGCGAGATCATTGTCCCCATCGTCAATGACGTGTTCGCCGGCAAGGAGCCCGCTTCCACCACCACCTACAACAACGGTGTGAAGGACGTTCCCGCCAGCACCTATGATCCGTACCTCATCGACAAGGACAATGTGCAGTACCTTGTGGATGTCGGCTTCTACACCGACGCAGAAGTGAACGGCTAACGTATTACCGTGACCGCCGGCAAAGCCCGGCGGTCACACTATAAAATGCCGCCTGCGCGGCAGAAGCAACGACCCTGATGCGCACTTCTGCGCATTCCTTGAGGAGATGAGAGCTAATGCAAGATAACATCCTCGAAATGCGAGGGATAACGAAAGAATTTCCGGGTGTGAAGGCGCTGGATAACGTCACGTTTCAGGTGAG
>CAKTXA010000027.1 GCA_934631005.1 uncultured Oscillospiraceae bacterium | reverse complement strand
ACAAGGTTAATAGGAGGTGCTCTGAATAGTATGGCACGTATTGCTGGTATTGACCTGCCCCGTGAAAAGCGAATCGAGATCGGTTTGACTTACATCTACGGCATCGGCAGAAAAAGCGCACAGGAAATTCTGAAGCTCGCCAATGTCGATCCCGACATCCGCGTGAAGGATCTGACCGAGGATCAGGAATCCGCCCTGCGTGAAGTGATCGACAAGCACTACCGGATCGAGGGCGACCTCCGCCGTGAAGTGGCTCTGAACATCAAGCGCCTGACTGAGATCGGCTGCTATCGCGGCGTGCGTCATCGCCGCGGCCTGCCCGTTCGCGGCCAGCGCACCAAGACCAACGCCCGCACCCGCAAGGGTCCCAAGAAGACCATTGCGAATAAGAAGAAGTAAGGAGGGATATGTACAATGGCTAAAGCTGTTAAGAAAACTATCAAGCGCCGCCGTGAGCGGAAAGTGATCGAAAAGGGCGCCGTGCATATCCGCTCGTCCTTCAACAACACCATGGTCACCGTGACCGACACCAACGGCAACGCGATCTCCTGGGCCTCCTCCGGCGGCCTCGGCTTCCGCGGCAGCAGAAAGTCCACCCCGTACGCAGCGCAGATGGTCGCCGAGACTGCTGCGAAGGCGGCTGTGGATGCCTGCGGCCTGAAGAGCGTTGAAGTTTACGTCAAGGGTCCCGGTCAGGGTCGTGAATCCGCCATCCGCGCGCTTCAGTCCGCTGGCCTGGAGGTCACGATGATCAAGGACGTTACGCCCATTCCTCACAATGGCTGCCGTCCTCCCAAGCGCCGTCGCGTTTAATCTGGAAGGAGGAGAATTAGTACTATGGCAAAGAATACACAGCCTGTTCTCAAGCGCTGCAGAACGCTGGGCGTCTCCCCGGCAGCGATGGGCTACAGCAAGAATTCCAACCGCAATCCCGGCGGCAAGAGAAGAACGAAGAAGTCCGAGTACGCCATGCAGCTGACCGAGAAGCAGAAGGTCAAGTTCGTCTACGGCATTCTGGAAAAGCAGTTCCATATGCTCTACGAGAAGGCCGAGCGCATGAACGGCAACACCGGCGAGCTGCTGCTGAGCCTGGTTGAGCGCCGTCTTGACAACGTCGTGTACCGTCTGGGCTTCGCCAAGACCCGCCGCGAGGCGCGTCAGCTTGTCAACCACGGCCACTTCACCGTCAACGGCAAGCGCGTGAACATTCCTTCCTACCAGACCGGCCTCGGCGATGTCATCGCCGTGAGCGAGAAGAGCTGCGCCGCCACCCGCTTCAAGACCATGAAGGAGGACAACACCTTCGTCGCGGCCCCGAAGTGGCTCGAGCGTGACAAGAACACCCTTTCCGGCAAGGTAATTGCACTGCCCGCCAGAGACGATATTGACTTCGAGATCGCCGAAAACCTGATCGTCGAATTGTACTCCAAGTAACGTATCACCCTCGTTTATTGGTAAGCTGAATTCGGCAGCGAAGCGTTGCTTCGCAGTTACAAGGAGGGTATTTATTAAATGGTAGAAATTGAAAAGCCGCGCATCGAATGTATGGATTCTGCCGAGGATCCGTCCTACGGCAAGTATGTCATCGAGCCTCTGGAAAGAGGTTACGGCACGACTTTGGGCAACAGCCTCAGAAGGGTTCTGCTCTCGTCGCTTCCGGGTACGGCAGCGACCAGCATCAAGATCGCCGGTGTTCAGCATGAGTTCTCCACGGTCCCGGGCGTCAAGGAAGACGTCACCGAGATCGTCCTGAACGTGAAGAAGATCATCGCAAGACTGCACTGCCAGGGCGTCAAGACTGTGTTCATTGACGCCACCGGCGAACGCGAGGTCACCGCCGGCGACATCAAGGCCGACGGCGAGGTCGAGATCCTCAACCCCGAGCAGCATATCTGTACGCTGGGTCCTGACGCGAGCTTCAATATGGAGATCACGCTCAGCCACGGCCGCGGCTATGTGTCCTCGGACAAGAATAAGAGCGCTACCATGCCGATCGGAACGATCGCGGTCGATTCGATCTACACGCCTGTCTACAAGGTCAACTACACGGTGGAGAACACCCGTGTGGGCAACATGACCGACTATGACAAGCTGACGCTCGAGGTCTGGACGGATTCGACCATCTCCGCGCGTGACGCGGTCAGCCTGGGCGCGAAGATCCTGTCTGATCATCTGAGCTTGTTTACCGCACTGAGTGAAACGGTTGCCAGCAAGCCCACCATGTCCGAAAAGCCCGAAACGCATCGCGACAAGGTGCTTGAACTGACCATTGAAGAACTGGATCTGTCCGTCCGGAGCTTTAACTGCCTCAAGCGCGCCAACATCAACAACGTCGAGGATCTGATCTCCAGAACCGGCGAGGATATGATGAAGGTCCGCAATATGGGCAGAAAGTCTCTGGAAGAAGTGCAGAACAAGCTCGCCATGATGGGGCTTTCCCTTGCGAGCGATGATTCCGGTAATTCCAACAACTAATCTGCAATTACCTTTTAAGAAGGAGGAGAAACCCCATGTTTGGTACGAGAAAGCTCGGCAGGACCAGCGATCAGCGCAAGGCCATGCTGCGAGCTATGACCACTTACCTGTTCGAAAACGGTAAGATCGAGACCACGTTCTACAGAGCCAAGGAAGTTCAGCCCGTCGCCGAAAAGCTGGTGACCCTGGGCAAGAAGAACACGCTTGCGACCTATCGCAAGGCTCTGAGCTACATCACCAAGGAAGATGTCGCGAAGAAGCTCTTCAGCGAGATCGCGCCGAAGTATGCCGACCGCAACGGCGGCTACACCCGCGTGACCCGCCTTGGGCCGCGCCGCGGCGACGCCGCTGAGATGGCGGTCATCGAGCTGGTGTAAGGTCTGTTTGACACGTATAAAACCCCCTTTTTGGCAGAGACTATGCCAAAAGGGGGTTTTTACTTTGCAGATGAGCAAAAAGGAGTATAACGAATATGTCGCGGAGCTGGCGCCGAAGTCGCCGTGCCTGAAAAATCTGGCGTGGGCATTCTGCGTGGGCGGCCTGATCTGCACGCTCGGGCAGGCGCTGCTCGCGGCGTTCGATGCGCTGGGGCTGGATCAGGACGGCGCGGCGACGGCCACGTCCGCAACGCTGATCTTCCTCAGCGCCCTGCTCACGGCACTGAGCGTGTATGACGACATCGCCAAGCACGCCGGTGCCGGCACCCTCGTGCCGATCACCGGCTTTGCCAATTCCGTCGTCTCGCCCGCGATGGAGTTCCGCACCGAGGGCCTCGTCACCGGCATGGCCGCCAAAATGTTCATCATCGCCGGCCCCGTCATCGTCTATGGGACGGTCGCCAGTATCGTCTACGGCATCGTGTATTACCTGGCAACACAGCTGTAATAAGCCCGGCAAGCCCGCCCGATTCGTCGTAACGTAGGGGAGGGGCTTGCCCTTCCCGCCGGTGGGCAGCTATGGTTTTTGCGCGCACCGCGGCGCGGAATGCACCCCATAGCTTCCCCTGGGGGAAGCTGTCGCCGCAGGCGACTGATGAGGGCAGGGGAGCACTGACGGATAGCTTAGCATTCTCAGCAAAACCGCAACTGCTCCCCGGCCCTCATCCGCCCCAGTGTGCGCACTGGGGCACCTTCCCCCGGGGGAAGGCATGGGGTGCCTGCAACTCGTTGGCGCGTCGGGGATTCGACAGCCGGTGCTTACTTATTCACGCTTCACTTTTACCTATTACTTAAAAACCTCCCCCGCCGGTATCAGCGGGGGAGCTTTTTCATTCTATCGCATGGTAAACGAAATGGGCGTGTCGCCGACCTCCTGGGCGAAGGATTGGGAGGACGACAGGTGAGACGCCATGCAGCGGCGGGCCTTTTCAGCGTCGCCCTGCTCGATGCAGCGGAGGATCTCCTCGTGGCATTCGATCGTCCCGGCGCGGTTTTTGGCGGTGTTGTGCCGCTTTTGATGCTCGGTCAGCTGATCATGGATGAGCGGCGAGATGGTGCTCGACAGCTTGAGCGCCAGCCTGTTTTTCGCGATGCAGATGATCTGCTGGTGGAACAGATAGTCCAGCCGCGCGAATTCCTCCGCGCTGGCGTCCGGGTCGCTGCGCATCTGCTCGATGAGCGCGCGCAGAGCGTCCAGATCCTCCTGCGTATGGTGCTCGGCGGCGATGGCCACCATCTCCAGCTGCAGCGCGCGGCGCACCTCAAACAGCTCCCGTGCGGTCGTCTTTTCGAATGCCAGCGTATACAGAAGCGGCAGATAGCCGTCGCGGTCGTTCGGCTGGTTGATGGAGATGCCGTTGCGCGGGCTGACCGTGGTCACGCCCAGAAATTCCAGCACGCGCAGCGCCTCGCGCAGCGTGGGGCGGCTGACGCCCAGAATGCTCATCAGCTCCTGCTCGGTATAGAACTTGTCACGATAGGCCACCTTGCCCTCCGCGACGAGATTGATGACGATGTCCACAATGCGCAGATACGCCTTTTCCCGACGCACGCTGGGGATGCTCAGTTCAGCGTCCATAAATGCCTCCCAGTTCGGTTACTTTGTTCCCTCCATTCTATCAAAGGGAGCCGGAATTGTCCAGCATTTTTCCGATTTTTGGGCCTGGATGGGCCTTAAAGGACAATTTTGCCCAGTTGGGAGTGCTCCAGCAGCTGCAGATAATTCCCGGCAAAGATCTTGCGCTTGTCCTCATCGGACAGGGTCGAGAAGGCCACACGCCCAAAATCGAACCGCGCGTCCAGGTCGATGGCGTCGGTGCCGAAGATCAGGTTGTCCACGCCCACGAGGTCTGCGATGTCGGCAAAGCTCATGGTGTTGAACAGCGACCCGCACAGCTCCATGCGCACGTTCGGCATATCGCGCACGAACGGCGCGGCGCGCTCGGTCAGCTCGCGCGAGCCGCCGCCCTGATGGGCGATGAGCAGCGACAGGCCGGGGCGGTGCTCGGCCAGCGCGGCCACGGTCTCCACGGCGGGCTGGCCGTCAAACGTGTGGCACAGCAGCGGGCAGCGCGCCTCGTTTGCAAAGTCGGCGGCGTACTGATACACCGGCTCGGAGTACTGCCCCTGATAGCCGCCGAGGAACTTCACGCCCACGAACGCCGGGTTTTTGGAGTAGGTCTCGATATTCTGGCGGCAGACGTCCATGCCCTCGAACGGGGCGATGTAGATATAGCCGTAGATGCGGCCGGGGAAGGCGGCCGCCGCCTCGGCGGCCGTGCGGTTCGTGAGGACGGTCATGGCGTCGCAGAGCTGGTGCGGCGCGGTGACGCAGCAGTTCACGCCCAGCCGGTCATACATCGCCACCTGCGAGGCGAACGTGGTGTATTCCGGCTTCTGGTGCCAGCCGCGGCGGTATTTCGGGCCGATGTGTGTGTGCGCGTCGATGATGGGCACGTCCAGCGGCTTTCCGAGAAACGCAGTCTCTCTAATCGTCATAGCGGATCGCTCCTTCCAGCCGCTCAAAATTGCGGTGCGTGATGTTTTCAAAGTCGTCCTCGCCGAGCCCTGCGTACAGCAGCAGCCCCAGCGCACCGTCCGGCACATAGGTGGGAAGGCCGGAGCCGAACAGCAGCCGCTCGCTGCCGAAGCGCTCCACCAGCTCCTCGATCTGCCCGACGTCCACCATGATGCTCGTGTCGAGATACACGTTCGGCAGCTTGCGGAGGATGGGGAAGATCGTGCGCGAATGGTTAAAGCCGTAGCGCAGGAAGATAAACGGCACGTCGGGGTAGTCGGCGCACATCTGCGGCAGCGCGTTCAAAAACGGCTCCGTGTAGTCCATATCCAGCAGGACCGGCAGGCGCAGCGCCTGCGCGGGGGCGAGGATGGTGTCGGCGTAGAAGCTGCCAAAGGGATAGCCCTGCTCCTTCGGGAACACGCGCAGCGCACTCGGCCGCGCGGCGCGCAGACGCTCGAGCACGCTCCCCGTGCCGGGGATGCCGAGCGAATCCAGACTGGGATTGACGGCAAAGCACAGCCGCAGCCGCCCGCCGGATGCCGCCGCCGCGCGCTGCATGAGGGCGTTGCCCATCTCCGGCTCGCGCATGGCCTCGGAATGATAGGCCAGCGCGCTGTCGATGCGGTAATCGTCCATCCAGCGCAGCAGCCCCTCCGCCGTTTGATAGCGGTGCGACTTCAGCGGCGCGCCGATGCCGCAGTTGATGTCCATGAGTTTCATCAGGGAACCTCCTGTTCGTTCTTCTCTCTTATTATACCGGTTCGCGCACGGAAAGCAATAGATTTCGTAAATTTAGTTTACTGAGTTATAACAAGCAAACGCGCCATGACACCTGCACGCGGCAGATATTCCTCGACAAATCGTGCCGCGCGTGCTATGATACAAAAAACGGCGCCGGCGGCCGGGCGTATGCCCCGGCCGGCGGACGCGACCATGAAAAAGGAGAGACGGTCATGCGGATCCTGAATTTCGGCTCGCTCAATATCGACAAGGTTTACAGCGTGGATCATTTTGTGCGCGCGGGGGAGACCATCCTCTGCACGGATATGAATATCTTCTGCGGCGGCAAGGGGCTCAACCAGTCCGTGGCGCTGGCGCGCGCGGGCGCGGAGGTGTATCACGCGGGCGCCATCGGCACCGACGGCGAGCTGCTGCGCGAACAGCTGGCGTCCTCCGGCGCGCATCTGGACTATCTGCAGACGCTCGACATGCCCAGCGGCCACACCGCTTTGCAGGTCACGCCCGACGGGCAGAACTGCATCATCGTCTGCGCCGGCTCGAACGCCCGGCTGACAAAGGACTACATCGACCGCGTGCTGGCGGATTTCGGCCCGGGCGACGTGATGCTGGTGCAGAATGAGGTCAGTAACGTCCCCTATATGATCCGGCAGGCGAAGGCGCGCGGGCTGCAGGTGGCGTTCAACGCCTCGCCCATCACCGACTCGATCCTGAGCTACCCGCTGGAGCTGGTGGACTACTACCTCATCAACGAGACCGAGGGCCGCGCGCTGTCCGGCTGCGAAGCGACGGACTATGAGACCATCCTCGCCGCGCTGCATGAAAAATTCCCCGCCGCGGCCATCGTGCTGACCGTGGGCGCGGACGGCGTACTGTATCAGCACGGCGATGAGCGCTATGCGCACGGCATCTACCGCGTGCAGGCCGTGGACACCACGGCGGCGGGCGACACGTTCTGCGGCTTCTTCCTCGCGAGCCTTGCGAAGGGGCTCTCCGTGCCGCAGGCGCTGGAGAACGCGAGTCTTGCCAGCGCGCTGGCCGTCAGCCGCCCCGGCGCGTGCGGCAGCATCCCCACATGGAGCGAAATGGGAGCGTTCGCCAAAACGGCGCAGGCACGATAAACACAGCAAAATAAAGTACCCGGTGCGCCATGCACCGGGTATTTTACGGGATGGGATTGACATTCCGACCCTGAAACAGTATACTGAGTAAGCTAATTCGCGGCACGCCGCGTGAGAGAAAAGAGAGAGACTATGAATATTTCGGCGCTTTTCAGCCAGATGCTGGTGCTGTTCGGCATCCTGCTGATCGGCTTTTTGACGGCCAAACGCGGCGTTTTGAACGCGGATATGAACAGGCACCTGTCCACGCTCGTGTGTATGCTCACGAACCCGCTGCAGGTGCTGGCGTCGGTGCTGTCCGGCGCGCACCCGATCGAAAACCTCCGCGTGCTGCGGATGACCGGCGTGGCGGCGGCGATGTTCGCGGCGCTGATTTTGGTCTCCTTCCTGCTGCCGCGCGCGCTGCGCATCCAGAACCCGCTGGATGCGGGCATTTACCGGTATCTGCTCGTGTTCTCGAATATCGGCTTTATGGGCTACCCGGTCGTGGAGGCGCTGCTTGGCGCGGAGTACCGGTTTTACACCACGATCTTTGTGATGGTATTCCAGCTCATCTGCTGGTCATATGGCGTGGCGCTCATCTCGGGGCAGAAAATGCAGCTGATGTGGAGCGTTCTGCGCCGCCCGACCATCGTCACGGCGCTGCTGGCGTTCGTGCTGTATTTTGCGGACATCCAGCCGCTGTATGACGCCTTCCCGGCGGGCATGACGATCGTCTACCGCATCGTGGACGGCATCGGCGGCCTGACCTCGCCCATCGCCATGCTCATCATCGGCGCGTCGCTGGCGCAGATGCCGCTGCGGGCGGTCTTTGACAAGTGGCGCATCTACGTGCTGGCGGTTTTTAAGTTGATCGCGCTGCCGGTGCTCACCTGGCTGGCGCTGCGCGGCGTGATGCAGGACGCCAAGCTCTTCGGCGTTCTGATCGTGATGCTCTCCATGCCGTCGGCCACGAACGCGACCATTATGAGCTACCAGTTCGGCGGCGATGAAAAGCTCGCCTCGGCGGGCGTGTTCGTCACAACGCTCCTGTCCGTCGCCACCATCCCGCTGGTCATGTATCTGCTGTTCTTCGTATTTGCATAAAACAAGCGGCGCAGGTTTTGCCTGCGCCGCTTTTGCGTGCTGCTCAAGGGTCGTCCATGGTCGAAATGAGGATGTTGTCGGTGCCGTGGGCTTCGAATTCCGCGATGTAGTCGTCCATGCGGGAGACCAGCTCGTCGTAATTGTCCTTGGAGACCGGCTGGTAGTCCATATCACGCCGCGCCAGCTCCTCGGCGAGGATCTCGTAGAACACGGTGTCCTCATAGTCCACGATGGCCTCGTGGATGCCGCCGTCGGCAAAGGCGCGCGAGGGAACGTCCGCCCCCTCCCATTTTTCCACCAGCGCGGGCATTCCCGCCTCCCGGCAGAGGGCAAAGAGCTTGGATTCCACATCATCGTAATCGGCAAAGCGGTCGTCGCCGCGCGTGGAGTTCAGGATCCAGTTGCCGATGTAGACCATATCCAGCAGCCGCCGGAACTCTTTTTTTGTCAGGTCGATCTGCATCTCGCAAGCCTCCTCTCTTATGTGCTATTATATACACCCCGGCCCGGATTTTCCACTGTTAAAATCACGGTATTCAAGAAAAATATACTTGAGTTCTTTGAAGTTTTGACATATGATATAAAGACCGTTGGAATCGCGCCGGATGCGCGGAAAAGAGGAGCCTTTATGAAAAAACTCAGTGTATGCGTTCTGTTCGGCGGCGTCTCGCCGGAGCACGCCGTGTCGCTGCGCTCGGCCGAGTCGGTGCTGAGCCATCTGGATGCGGAGAAATATAACATCTTCCCCGTCGGCATCACGCAGGACGGCGACTGGGTGCTCTTTGGCGGCAGCGACTACGGCATGCTGCCCGCGGGCACCTGGCAGGACTGCCCGGAAAACCGCCGCGCGGCCATCTCGCCCGTGCGCGGGCAGGGGCTTTTGAGCTTTGAAAACGACTGCGTCGTGCGTGAGCGCATCGACGTGGTGTTCCCCGTGCTGCACGGGGAGAACGGCGAGGATGGCTCGATGCAGGGCCTTCTGCAGATCGCGGGCATCCCGTATGTCGGCTCGCACGTCGCGGCCTCCGCCGCGTGCATGGATAAGACCATCACCAAGCTCATCGCCGGGCACGCCGGGATCCGGCAGGCGGCGTGGCAGCTGGTGACGGCGCGAGATATGCGCCGCAGCCCCGAGCAGGTCGCGGACACCGTCGAGCATACGCTCGGCTATCCCGTGTTCGTCAAGCCCGCGGGCACCGGCTCGTCGGTGGGCGTCGCCAAGGCGCGCGACCGCGCGGCGCTGCTGGCCGCGCTGGAGACGGCGCTGAGCTATGACGCCAAGGCGCTCGTGGAGGAGTTCATCGACGGGCAGGAGGTCGAGGTCGCCGTGCTCGGCAACGACACGCCCATGGCCTCCGTCTGCGGCGAGATCGACTCCGGCGCGGAGTTTTATGACTACGACGCCAAGTATATCCTCGACTGCGCCAAGCTCTACATCCCGGCCCGCCTGCGGGAGGACGTGGCCGAGCAGGTGCGCGAGCAGGCCATCCGCGTCTATCAGGCGATGGGCTGCCGCGGGCTGTCGCGCGTAGACTTCTTTGTGACGCGCGAGGAAAATGAGGTCGTGTTCAACGAGATCAACACTCTCCCGGGCTTTACGTCCATTTCGATGTACCCCAAGCTCTTTGAGGCCAGCGGCATCCCGTACAGTGAGCTTCTTGACCAGCTCATCGCGCTGGCCGTGGAGGACTGAGATGGAGCCGAACGCCGTGATCACCATCTCCGGCTCGCAGCAAATGCTGCACGGGGAGCCGGAGACCGTCTCACTGGTCACGCAGGGGTATTACGCCTATGAGCCGGATCGGATCGTGCTGCAATATGCCGAGACGGAGATGACCGGGCAGGCGGGCGTGGTGAGCACGTTCACCGTGGAGGGCGACACCGTCACCCTCACGCGCACGGGCGCGCTGCGCTCCGAGATGCGCTTTGCGGTCGGTCAGCCGCACGACGGCCTGTATGACATGGGCTTTGCCGCGCTGCTCGTGCGTGTCTGCGCGCGGCACATCACCGTTCTGCTCAACGAGCGCGGCGGGATCCTCGATCTGGAGTACGATCTGGAGATCGAGCACACCGACTGCGGGACGAATCTTTTTCACATCGAGGTGCGGAGGAATCCCGCGCCTGAAAGGTAACAAAGCAGGAATATACAACAGGAGGAACTGACATGAAGCAGCCGCATATCTGTCTGGATGAAACGCTGGGCATCGACTATGCCATCCTGCCGGGCGACCCGGCGCGGCTCGACCGCATCGCCGAACAGCTGGAAAACGTGCGGGAGCTGGCGTATAACCGCGAGTTCCGCAGCCTGTGCGGGGAATACCGCGGCGTGCGCGTGCTGGCGCTGTCCACCGGCATCGGCGGGTGCTCGGCAGGCATCGCCGTGGAGGAGCTGCACAATATTGGTGTCAAGGCCATGCTCCGCATCGGCTCGTGCGGCGCGCTGCAGACCGGCATCGCGCTGGGCGACCTGATCTTAGTATGCGGCGCGGTGCGTGACGACGGCGCGTCCAAGGCGTATGTCGACATCCGCTACCCGGCCGTGGCAGACCCCGTGCTCCTGAACTGCTGCATGGAGAGCGCAAAGGCGCTCGGCTGCCGCAGCCATGTGGGCCTTGCCCACAGCCACGAGAGCTTTTATCACGAGGAAAACGCGCAGGAGAGCGCCTACTGGTCGTCCAAGGGCGTGCTGGGCGCGGATATGGAGACGGCGGCGCTGTTCACCATCGGCCGCCTGCGCGGCGTGAGAGCGGCGTCCATCCTCAATAACGTCGTCGTCTACGGTGAGGACACGGCAGACGCCATCGGCGGCTATGTCGACGGCGCGGCGGCCTGCGCGCGCGGCGAGCACGACGAGATCCACGTGGCGCTGGAGGCGTTTTACCGGCTGGAGCAGATGGAGGGCGCAAAATGAAAAACGTTCTCTGGGTCGACTGCTGCATCCGCGGGGAGGCTTCGCGCACGCTGCGGCTGAGCCGCGCGTTTCTGGACAGCCTGCCGGAGGACTGCGCGGTGACGCATCTTGACCTCATGCAGCTGCAGCCGCGCTATTTTGTCGGCGCGTATTTTGAAGAGCGCCAGCAGCTGCTGGAGAGGGGCGACCTGTCGCACCCGCGGTTCGATCTGGCGCGTCAGTTCGCCGCGGCGGACGCGGTCGTGGTGTCCGCGCCGTTTTGGGACCTGAGCTTCCCGGCGCTCCTCAAGGTCTACATCGAGCAGGTCTCGCTCGACGGCATCACCTTCGGCTCCACCGCGCAGGGCCTTGTGGGCCTGTGCCGCGCGGAGCGGATGGTGTACCTCACCACGCGCGGCGGCTTTTATACCGGCGACGATCTGGAGATGGGCAGCCGCTACATGGAAGCGCTGAGCAGATTCTTCGGCATCGGCCGCTATGACTGCATCGCCGCCGACGGCATGGACGTCGCCGGCTTCGACGCCGAAGGCTCCCTCAAAGCCGCGATGGAAAAGGCCGCGGCGCTGGCAAAGACACTGTAAATGCAAAAAAGCCCGCCGGAATGTGCTTGCATTCCGGCGGGTTTTATATGCTCAGATGGCTTTGATGCAGTCCTTCAGGATCGCGATGAAGCGGTCGCGGTCGACATCCAGAACGACGGTGGCGTTTTTTTCATCGAACTGCTTGTCGCTGTAGAGGTCGGTCACGGTCTTGCCGAGGGTGAGGGTGCTGCGCGTTTCGATTTTCACGCCCGCCTCCTCGGCGCGGAACAGCTCGGGATGCGCGAGGTACATGACCGGGCAGGAATCGTGCATCGCAACGCCGGTCAGGCCGAACTTCTGTGAGAACCTCCACGCGCACTGCACGCAGTCGCGGACAAATTTTCCGGCGTCGGTGCCGGTCGCGGCCAGCTCGTCCCAGTCGGCGGGGCGCAGCAGCGCCTTGAGCGTGACGTCCAGCCCGCACATGACGATGTGCACGCCGGAATCGAACACCAGCTCCGCCGCTTCGGGGTCGCAGTAGATGTTGAACTCCGCCGCCGGGGTGATGTTGCCGCCCACGGCAGCGCCGCCCATGATGAGCATGGAGTGCAGCAGGCCCGGCAGATCGGGGTATTTGGAAAACGCGGTGGCGACGTTCGTCAGCGGCCCCAGCGCGATCAGGCGCAGCGTGTGCGGGTACTGGACCGCCGCGGCATACAGCGCGTCCCACGCCGTCTCCACGTGATACATCGCGTCAGGCGGCACAGGCAGGGCAACATCGCCCAAACCGTCACTGCCGTGAAAGTGTGAGGCGGTGAGCAGATCGCGGCACAGCGGGGCAACAGCGCCGCGATAGATGGGATAGTTCGTTTTCATCAGGCCGTTCAGCCGGTGCGCGTTGCGGTATGTGTTCTCCTGCGCGGCGTTGCCGCAGGTGGTGGAGATGCCGAGCAGATCCAGCTGCGGCAGCGCGTGCGCGGCCATGATGGCGATGGCGTCATCCACGCCGATGTCACAGTCGATCCAGACGGGATATGTATTCATTTCTGACCCTCCCCATAAAAGCGCATGGCGTCCACCAAGAGGTCTGCGAACTTCTTGCGGTCGACGTTCAGGATGCAGGTGGCGTTCGGCGCGTGGCCGGTGACGCCCAGCAGGTCGCCGACGGTGGCGCCGCGGCAGTATTTGCCCGCGGTCTCGACCTGCACATACAGCGGCTTCATCGTAAAGACCTCCGGGTGCAGCAGCGCCATGACCGCGCACGGGTCGTGCATCGGCGCGCCGTCATAGCCGAGGTTTTTGTGGAAGATGTAGAAGAATTCCAGCCACTGCGCCACGATGTCCGCCACGTGGTTGCCGATGGCGGCGATGCGCTGGAAGTCCTCGGGCAGGATGAGCGCCTTTTCCGTCACGTCCAGCCCCGCCATCAGGATCGGCACACCGGCGCGGAACACGATCTTCGCGGCCTCGGGGTCGACGAGGATGTTGAACTCCGCCGCGGGCGTCCAGTTGCCGTAGGCGATGCCGCCGCCCATCAGCGAGATGCGGGCGATCTTCTCCTTCAGCTCCGGGTGCGCCAGCAAAAGCGCCGCGGTGTTCGTGAGCGGGCCGGTGGAGATGATGGTCACGGGCTCCAGACTCTCGCGCAGCGTTTTGGCCATCAGCTCGACGGCCGACAGCTCCGACAGGCCCATCGCGGGCTCCGGCAGGGGAGGGCCGTCCAGCCCCGACTCGCCGTGCACCGACGGGGCATTCATGGGCGGCTCGATGAGCGGGCGCGGGCGGCCCTGCGCGATCGGCGCGTCGATGCCGAGCAGGGTGCAGATGCGCTGCGCATTATACGTCGTTTTCTGAATGGTCTGGTTTCCGGCGACGGACGTCACGGCCAGAATGTCCATGCGGCCGGAGGCCCTGGCCAGCGTCCAGGCGATGGCGTCGTCATGGCCGGGGTCGCCGTCAAGGATCACGGGGATCCGGGTTTGTTCGTTCATGGGTACCTCCATAAAAGCTCAGGCTGCCTGCAAAAGCAGGCAGCCTGAAACGTTACGATTTATTTTGCTGCCTTTGCCGCGGCCTTTTTGAGGCTGGCGGTATTGCGCCGCTTGCCGCCCTTGCGCTGTGCCAGCGCGAAGATGAGCAGACCGATGATGGTCACGGCGTAGGGGATCGGCGAGGCGAGGTTCGAGTCCAGGCCGATGGCCGAGAACTTGATACCGAGCGCCTGCGCGAAGCCGAAGATGAGCGACGAGAGCATGCCGCCCAGGCATTCGCCGCTGCCCATGGCCTGCGCCGCCAGCGCGATGAAGCCGCGGCCCGCGACCATGTCCAGGCTCCAGCCCTGCGCGTAGGACATCGACATGAACGCGCCGCCGAAGCCCGCCATCAGGCCCGAGTAGGCGATGGCGATGTACTTGATCTTCAGCACCGACACGCCGACGGAGGACGCCGCGTTGGGGTTCTCGCCGACCGCGCGGATGTTGAGACCAAGGCTCGTCTTATACAGGATGACGAACGTGATATAGCACAGGATGAACGCCAGATACGTGAGCAGGCTGTGGCCCGAGATGACCTGCCCGAGGAACGGGATCTTGTTCAGCAGGGGGATCTGGATGTCGGGGATGCACAGCGCCTTGGTGATCAGGCCCGTGGAGGAGGCCATCGCTTTGCCCTCGGTGAGGTTCGTGATGACCTTGCAGAGGAAGAGCGTGCCGCCCGAGCCCATCATATTGACGGCGATGCCGACCATGGTGATGTTGGTGCGGAGCTTAAAGGCGAAGAAGCCCATGAGCAGCGCCAGCCCCGTGCCCACGGCGAGCGCCGCGAGCAGACCCCACAGCCAGCTGCTGGCGTAGTAGCTGACGAGCGAGCCGGCGAGGGCGGAGAACATCATCAGGCCCTCCAGACCCAGGTTGCAGAAGCCGGCCTTGCCGACCACGATCGCGCCGAGCGTTGCAAACAGGATCGGCGCAGAGATGCGGATGATGGAGAAAAAGAACTCCGGCGTTGCAAGCATTTTCAGAAAATTAAGCATTGACAGCGCCTCCTTCCTGGCTGGCCTCGGCCTTTCTGGCGAGCTCCTCCTGCGCGGTGCGCACAACGAGCCTCTGACGGTACTTGGACAGGAATTGCTCGGCGGCGAAGAACAGGAAGATAACGCCCTGCACGATGTCGATGAGCTGCGCCGGGACCTCGGCATAGGTGGACATCAAAGCGCAGCCCTTGGTGAGATACGCCATGAAGAACGAAGCCAGCGGCACATACAGCGGGTTGTTGCCCGCGAGGATCGCGATGGTCACGCCCGTCCAGCCGTAGCCGGGGAGCGACGTCCAGTTGTAGTAAGAGAAGCGGCCGAGCACCTCGATCGAGCCGCCCATGCCGGCGAGGAAGCCGCCGATGACCTGACTGAGGACGACGATGCCGGCGACGTCCATGCCGGAGTACATGGAGAAGGCCTGGTTGATGCCGATCATGCGGATGCAGTAGCCCCAGCGGGTGCGGTACATAAACAGGGCCATCAGCACGACCATGACGATCGCCACGAGGAAGCCGACGGAGAGCATTGAGCCATTGTCGATGAGCTGCGGGAGCTTGGCCGACTCAAAGAAGGCGCTGGACTGCACCTGCCCCTTGGACTTGTCGGCGATGAACGTATTCATCAAAAACTTGATGACGTACATGATGATGTAGTTGAGCATCAGCGAGCAGACCATTTCGCTCACGTCCAGCCGGGCCTTGAGCACAGCCGGGATGAGCATGATCAGCGCGCAGGCGAGGCCGCCGCAGAGGATGCAGACGATGGGGTGCAGCCCCGCCGCCATCGGCACGTACACGGCGATCATGCCGCCGGCAAAGCCGCCCAGCATGCAGCCGCCCTCGGCGCCGAGGTTAAACTGGTTCGCCGAGAACATCACGCACACGGACAGCGCCGTGAAGATGGTGGGGATCATGGACGCCAGCACGTCGGTCAGACGCTTGAGCTGGAACGCGCCGACCTCACCGGCGGAGTTCGTTTTGAACAGCGGCCCGATCAGCAGCTGCTTGAGCGCGTTGCCGGTGAGCGCGAATTTATCTGCGAGCGTTTCTCCGTCGGCGCTGATGAAGATCAGCACCGCCGCCACCAGCAGCGCGATGAAGATCGCCAGCGCGCCGCGGACGAGCGAGAAGGCAAATTGACGTTTTTTAGTCATGGCAGACCCTCCTGATTTCCGCCTCGTCCTGCTGCCTCAGGCCGAGCATATACTCGCCCATGAATTCGTCGGACAGATCGGAAGTATCTTCAAAGTAGGCGGCGATGCGGCCGTTATGCATGACGATCAGGCTGTCGGAAAGCTCCATGACCTCGTTGAGGTCGGCGGAGACGAGCAGCACGGCGATGCCGGAGCGGGACAGGTCCACCAGCTTTTTGCGGATGAACTCCGTAGCGCCCACGTCGATGCCGCGCGTGGGCTGGTCGGCGAGGATGAGCACTGGCTCACTGGAGAATTCACGGGCCACGACGACCTTCTGAATGTTGCCGCCGGAGAGCATGCCGACCTGCTGCTGCGGGGACTTACACAGGACGGTGAACTCCTTGACGAGCTGCTCAGACTCGGCGTGGATGGCCTTCATGTTGAAAAGCGGGCCGTTATTCAGCCGCTTGTCGCCGGAGCGGTCGGAGATGATGTTCTCCTCGATCGAGGCGGTCGCCGCGATGCCGAAGAGCATCCGGTCCTCGGGGACGAGGGAGACGCCCATCTCGCGCAGCTCGCGCTGCGAGCAGCCGTTGATGGACCGGCCGCATACGCTCATCTCACCCGCGTCGGGCTCGTTAAAGTGGAAGAGCATATCGACCAGCTCCTTCTGGCCGTTGCCCTCCACGCCTGCGATGCCGAGGATCTCGCCGCGGCGCACGTCGAACGAGACCTTGTCGAGCATTTTCTTGCCCCACTCGTTGACGTATTCCAGATCGCGCACACGCAGCACCGTCTCGGTGGGCTGCGCCTTGTCCTTCTGGACGCTCAGCACAACGTCGCGCCCGACCATCAGGCGGGAGATCTCTTCCTTCGTGACGTCCTTCGTGTTGTAAACGCCCATGCTGCGGCCGCCGCGCAGAATGGTCAGGCGGTCGGTGATCTCCATGATCTCGTTGAGCTTGTGGGAGATGAAGATGATGGTGTAGCCCTGCTCCTTGAGGTGGATGAGCTCTTTGAACAGCTCACGCGTTTCCTGCGTGGTCAGAACGGCGGTCGGCTCATCGAGGATGAGGATCTTCGCGCCGCGCACGAGCGCCTTGAGGATCTCGACCTTCTGCTTCATGCCGACGGGGATGTCCGCGACCTTTGCCTCCGGCTCAACATGGAGGTTGAAGCGTTCGGCGTATTCGCGGGTGATCTCGATTGCCTTTGCCTGGTCGATGAACATGGCCTTCTTCGGCACCATGCCGAGCACCATGTTTTCCGCGACCGTCAGGCTGGGCACGAGCATGAAATGCTGGTGCACCATGCCGATGCCGTGCGCGATGGCGACGGACGGGGACGACAGGTTCAGCGGCTCGCCGTTAATGACGATCTCGCCGCTGGTGGGCTGCTCCAGACCGAACAGCATCTTCATCAGTGTGGATTTGCCGGCGCCGTTTTCGCCCATCAGCGCGTGGATCTCGCCCTTGCGGACGAACAGATCCACATTCTGGTTGGCAGCGACGCCGTTGGGATACACCTTGGTGATCCCCTTCATCTGGACGACATATTCTTCGCCCGGATGCGCCGTTTGTTCGTTTGGCATTTTCCAAACCTCCTGTGATTCAGTTTCTCTCGTTCTAAAACAGCATCAATTCTGTCTGCGGGGCACGCAGCGCCTGTGCGCTCCGCAGGCAGGACAACCTGTAATATTACGCGGAAAATAATGCAAAGAGGGGGCTGCAAGAGCCCCCTCGTTGGTTAAGCTCAGAATATACTCTTCGCTTTGGTTTTCACTTACGGACGGACAGCCTCTCTCAGCTCGGCGACCTTCGCAGCGCCAGCCTCGGTCAGAGCGGAGTCAACAACGATGGAGCCGTCGAGAATGCCGGTGATCGCAGCGTCAACAGCAGCCTTGACATCCGCGGAAGCGTAGGTGTCGTAGTTCTTGTCGGTCACAACACCGACGCCGCCCTCTGCAACGCCGAGGGAGATCTCAGTGCCCCAGTATTCCTTGCCCGCATCAAGCTGGTCAAAGACCCAGATGAGGGAGTTGCCGATGTTCTTCAGACCCGAGGTCAGCGTCAGAGCAGCCAGATCCGGGGAGAAGGTCAGCTCCTGGTCGGAGTCAACGCCGATGAACCATGCCTTGCCGGTTTCCAGAGCAGCCTCCGCTGCGCCGTTGCCGGAGTTGCCGGCCACGCCCCAGATGATGTCGCACTTGTTGTCGTTGATCATGGACAGCGCATATTCCTTGGCGATGGCAGTGTCGATATAGTTGCCGGTGTAACGGGTGTCGATCTTGATGTCGGGGTTGACATACTGCGCGCCCTCGATGTAGCCGAGCAGGAAGTCGTTGATGACCGGGGAATCGATGCCGCCGACGAAGCCGAGGACGGCGTCGGAGTTCATGTTGGCGATGCTGGTGTCAACAGTCATGTTGGCAGCGAACACGCCGACGATGAAGCCGAGGTCATTCTGCTTGTAGGTGATGTTCAGAACGTTGCTGTTCTCGCCGACATGGGTGTTGTCGTCGAAAATGATGAACTTCTGATCCGGGTACTTGGTGGCGACTGCCTGCAGGTAGTCGGGCATCTGATAAGTACCGCAGATGATGATGTCATACTCTTCGGAAGCGGCGACCTCGTCCAGGTTGGACTGCCAGGCAGCCTGATCTTCCTCCGTGCCGCCCATCTCGATGGTGCGCAGGGTGATGCGGCCGTCGTCTCTCAGCGTCTCCAGGCCGGCCTCGGCGGAGTCGAAGAAGGACTTGTCGCCCAGGTTGCCGTTGACGAGGTAGGCAACGTTGTAGACCTTCGCGGCGGGAGCTTCGGGAGCTTCGTCAGCAGCCGCAGCGTCGTCGGTCGCGGGGGTCTCTTCAGCCGCGGGAGCGTCGGTAGCCGGAGCCGCGGTGTCTTCTTTTGCAGTATCCTTGGAAGAGGACGCGCACGCGACCAGACCCAGGACCATTACGACTGCAAGAAGGAGAGCAATGATCTTTTTCATTTTTGTTCCTCCATTTGTGATTTCTCACAGATTTTTATGCCAAATGGCACAGTCTGATTTTACGCTTTGCACGCATTTTTGTCAACACAATTGCACAAATTTTTTGGCGGGCTCAAAAAATCCGTTCGATGACCTGCCGGGGCTTGACGTTTTTCCGCCGCGGACACTATAATACAAATACCGACAAAAAAGCAGAAAAGGAGCGTGCGGGATGAACAGACCGAATTTCCCGAAGATCGAGCTGCACCTGCATCTGGACGGCGCGGTGCCGCCGGAGCTGATGTGGGACATGGCGCGGGAGCAGGGCGTGGCCCTGCCGACGGATACATTGGAGGCATTTTACGCATGGCTGCGCAAAACGGCGGACTGCCGCGATGTGAACACGTATCTCGAGCGCTTTGAACTGCCGCTGCAAATTATGCAGGACGCCGCGAGCCTGACCCGCATCACGGCCGCGGTGCTGGACGTGCTGGCGGCGCAGGGGCACATTTACGACGAGGTGCGCTTTGCGCCGCAGCTGCACACCCGCGCGGGCCTGACCCAGCGGGACGCCGTGGAGGCGGTGCTGGAAGGGCGGCGGCAGGCGCTGACGCGCCATCCGGGCTATGGCTGCGGCATTCTGCTGTGCGCGATGTCCGTGGGGCCGGAGACGGTCAATATGGCGGAGAACCTCGAAACGGTGCGGCTCGTGAAGGACTATCTCGGAAGCGGCGTCGCGGGGCTGGACCTTGCGGGCGCGGAGGGCATCGTGCCGCTGTGGAATTTTCACCCCGTGTTCGACCTCGCGCGCGAACTGGACGTGCCGTTTACGTGCCACGCGGGCGACTCGCAGGGGCCGGACACCGTGCGCGACGCGCTGGACTTCGGCGCAAAGCGCATCGGCCACGGGCACCATATCTACGACGACCCATCCCTCTGGCCGCGGGCCATCGCCGCGGGCGTGACGCTGGAGGTCTGCCCCACGAGCAACATCCAGTGCAAGACCCAGCCGTCCTATGCTGAGCATCCGGCTAAGAAGCTGCTGGACGCCGGGCTGCACGTGACCATCAGCACCGACAACATGACCCTCGCCGCCACCACGCTGGACGAGGAGTACCGCCACTGCGTGGACGAGATGGGCTTCACGCCGCACGATCTGGTACAGATGAACCTCTACGCCGCCGAAGCGGCCTTCCTGAGCGATACCGCCCGCGCCGCGCTGATCGAAACGCTCAAATTCTCTCTGTAAATGCAAAACGGCTCCCGGCAGCAGCGCTGCCGGGAGCCGTTTTCGTTATATGATTTCGATCTGGCACATCTTCATCGCATTCAGCGCCGTCTCGTGGCTCTCCGGCGTGACGCCCGCGCAGGCATCCGCCCGCACGCGGATGGTGACCTCCGGCAGCGCGCCCTTGAGCATAAGGGCGTTTGTGATGACGCAGATGTCGGTGCACAGCCCGACGAATTCGACCTCCGTGAGACCGGGCAGGGACGCGAGGTAGTCAATGAGCGCGGGGCTGCCGAAGCCGGGCTTTTCGAACACCTGACTGCCGGACGCGTCCAGTGACCCCTCCAGCTGCCAGCCGTCCGTTTCGCGGATGCAGTGCGGCACGGGGAGCCTGCGGCCCTCCTGCGTCTGCGGATAGCGGCTTGTGTGCGTGTCGAGCGTAAAGACGATCTGCTCGCCTGCGGCGCGCGCCGCGGCGATGCGGCGGCGCACCGCCGGAACGATCGCCTGCGCGGCATACGTGCCGAGCGCACCGGTGATAAAATCGTTCTGCATGTCAATAACGGCCAAAACCTTCATGGGGATCCCTCCAAAAGCATTCTCTACGGCTATCATACCACACTTTTCAGCTTCCGGCACATTTTTCTTGACAAGTGGGGAGCGAGGGACTATACTGGTGAAAAATTCATAAAGAATTTTATATAAAATTTCTGAATGAATGGGTTCCGCCGCGCAATTCGGCAGGCAAATTCGCTGAATTGCGCAGCAGGGCCCGGAAGGAGGGATCGCGTGGCGTTCAAGGATACGGTGATGCACCTGTACCGCTGGCTGCGGCTGGACAGCTACCGGCGCATCTTTGGCTCGGTGCGTGAGCGCAGCGGCAGTCTGAGCGCAACGGAGGCGTTTTCGGCGGATGTCATCCATCTGCTCGGCGCGCCCACGCTGTCACAGTTTGCCGAGTGCATCGGCATCTCGCAGCCGAACGCGACCTACAAGGTCAACAGTCTGGTGCAGAAGGGCTACGTCCGCAAGTGCGTGTCCGAAAGCGACCGACGGGAGGTGCGGCTGGAAACGGCGGAAAAATACGACCGCTATTTCCAGCGCGACTCCGAGGCGCTCCAGCGCGCCATCACCGCGCTGCGTGCGGAGTATTCGGAGCAGGAGATCGCGGCGGCGGGCAAGGTCATCACTTCGCTGCTGCGGCATATGGAAGAGGAGGAACAGAACATTGATCGACCTGTTTGAAAAATGCAGCAAGCCCAAGCTCTCTGACCAGATCAAGGAGCTGGGCATCTATCCGTATTTCCACGCCCTCGAGTCCAAGCAGGACACCGAGGTCATCATGGAGGGCAAGCGCCGCATCATGCTCGGCTCCAACAACTATCTCGGGCTCACGACCGACCCCGAGGTCATCGAGGCGGGCGTGCAGGCATATATGGAGCTCGGCTCCGGCTGCTCCGGCTCGCGCTTTCTCAACGGCACGCTGAAGCTCCATCTGGAGCTGGAGGACGAGCTGGCAAAGTTTTTGCATAAGGACGCCGTGATGACGTTCTCCACGGGCTTTCAGTCGAATCTCGGCATCATCAGCGCCATCGTCGGGCCGAAGGACTATGTGATCATGGACCGCGAGAACCACGCGAGCCTGTATGACGGCTGCCGCCTGTCCTACGGGCAGATGCTGCGCTTCCGCCACAACGATATGGCGGATCTTGAAAAGAAGCTGCAGAAGGTGCCCGAGGGCTGCGGCTGCCTGATCGTGACCGACGGCGTGTTCTCCATGGGCGGCGACATCGCAGACCTGCCCACGATCTGCCGTCTCGCGCAGCAGTACGGCGCGCGCGTGATGGTGGACGATGCGCACGGCCTCGGCGTCCTCGGCGACGGCGGCCGCGGCACGGCGAGCTATTACGGGCTGGAGGATCAGGTCGATATTTACATGGGCACGTTCTCCAAGTCGCTGGCCTCGCTCGGCGGCTATATGGCAGCGAGCGAGCGGGTGGTGGATTTTGTGCGCCACACGTCGCGCCCGTTCATCTTCTCCGCCTCTATCCCGCCCGCGAACTGCGCTGCAGCGCTCGCCGCGCTGCGCAAGCTCGAGGCGCATCCGGAGCTGGTGACGAAGCTGCAGGAGAACGCGCTGTATATGCGCCGCCGCCTGACGGAAAAGAACATCAAGATGCGCCCGTCGAACGGCGACATCATCCCCATCATCCCCATCTACACCTACGAGGAGATCCCCACGCTCACCATCGCCAAGGATCTGTATGAAAACGGCGTGTACGTCAACAGCTCCCTGCCGCCCGCGGCGCCCCCGCATGAGTGCCTGCTGCGCACGAGCCTGATGGCGAGCCATACGCACGCGCTGATCGACGAAGCCGTCGGCGTCATCGCGGACGTGCTGGCGAGGTACGAGCTGTGAGCCGCCCGGTCTGCCTGATCACAGGCGGCACGTCCGGCATCGGTAAATGCACGGCGCTTGAGATGCGCGCCGCGGGCTATACGGTCTATGAGCTCAGCCGCCGGGAGACCGGCGTGGAGGGCCTGCACCATATCCCGACCGACGTGACCGACGAAGCGGCGGTGCAGCGCGCGGTGGACGAGGTCGTGCGGCGCGAGGGCGGCATCGACGTCGTCATCAACAACGCCGGCTTCGGTATCTCCGGCGCGGTGGAGTTTACCGACACGAAGGACGCCATCCGCCAGTTGGATGTGAACTTTTTCGGTATGGTGCGCGTGAACCACGCCGTGCTGCCCGTTCTGCGCGGGCAGGGGAGCGGGCGCATCGTGAATCTCAGCTCCGTCGCCGGGGCCATCCCCATCCCGTTCCAGACGTACTACTCCGCCTCCAAGGCGGCGATCAACTCCTACACCATGGCGCTGGCGAACGAGGTGCGCCCGTTCGGCGTCACGGTCTGCGCTGTGCAGCCCGGCGACATCCGCACGGGCTTCACCGCCGCGCGGCAGAAAACGCAGGCGGGCGACGATGTGTACGCCGGCTGCATCAGCCGCAGCGTCGCGGGCATGGAGCACGACGAGCAGACCGGCATGGCCCCCGAGCAGGCGGGGCGGTTCATCCGCCGCGTGGCGATGAAAACGGGCCATAAGCCCATCTACACCATCGGCGGCAAGTACAAATTCTTCTGTCTCCTCGCCAAACTCCTCCCCAAGCCGGCACTCAACTGGCTGGTGGGACTGATCTACGCAAAATAAAGAGCAAACCGCCCGGCGGGGAACACCCCCGCCGGGCGGTTTTTGCGCCATGATATACTAAAACCGCACACACCCCGTAGGGGCCGATGACCACATCGGCCCGCGCGTTGCACCGATTTCTTAGTCGTAACGTAGGGGAGGGGCTTGCCCCTCCCGCCGGTTGGCAGCTGTGGTTTTTGCACGCACTGCGGAGCGGAATGCACCCCATACCTTCCCCTCGGGGCCGATTCCCCCTATCAGGGGGAAATGTCCCGAAGGGACAAAGAGGGTAGGGACAGGTGCCCCCGAAGGGGGCGGATGAGGGCCGGGGAGCACTTACGATTTGCTTTGCAGTTTCAGCTAAATGCAACTGCTCCCCGACCCTCATCAGTCTGCTCCGCTACCGCTCCGCAGCCAGCTTCCCCCAGGGGAAGCCAAGGGGTCTCCCACAAATCGGCACTGCCGCAAAAAGAACGATACTGCGTACCAGCGGGCGGGGCAAGCCCCGCCCCTACGTTACGACGAGGGGTCGAGGGCGCGGACAAACGGGCCGATGTGGTCATCGGCCCCTACAAGGTGGAGCGTGGTGTTCTGATGCTGGTGAAAAAGTGCACAAAAACGCCGTTGCAAAACTGGTCGAAACGCTGAAAATTTGAAAACGGCAATTTTTCCTGTTCCAATCGGGAGAAATTGGTGTACAATAGGAGCACGGGAAATGGAAACGTTTCCAAAAATGAAGCAACAAATTTTTATAGGAGGAAATACCATGAAAAAGCTGATCGCATTGCTGCTGGCAGTCGTGATGGTGCTGGGCCTGGTCGCCTGCGCATCTTCCAATGCCAACGAGACCCCCGCTGCGACGGAAACGCCTGCCGAGACCGAGGCGCCCGCCGTGGAAGAGACCCCGGCCGCCGAGGAGACCCCGGCTGCGGAAGAAACTCCCGCCGCCACCGGCTCCGTGTACTACCTGAACTTCAAGCCCGAAGCGAACGATGCCTGGCAGAAGCTCGCCGAGGACTACACTGCGCTGACCGGCGTGCCCGTTAAGGTCGTCACCGCCGCGTCCGGCACGTATGACACCACCCTCGCCGCCGAGCTCGACAAGAGCTCCGCGCCGACCCTGTTCCAGTGCGGCAACCAGGGCGCCATCAACTCCTACGGCGACTACTGCCTGCCGCTGGACGGCACCGCCATCATGGATCAGATGACCACCGACTCCTTCAACCTCAAGGATGAGGACGGCAACACCCTGTCCATCGGCTATTGCTATGAGGCGTTCGGCATCATCGTCAATAAGGCCCTGCTGGAAAAGGCGGGCTACTCGCTGGACGACATCACCAACTTTGAATCCCTGAAGAAGGTCGCTGACGACATCCACGCCCGCGCTGCCGAGCTGGGCTTTGACGCCTTCTCCTCCGCCGGCCTGGACGGCTCCTCGAGCTGGCGTTTCTCCGGTCACCTTGCCAATATGCCGCTGTACTATCAGTTCCGTGACGACGGCGTGACCTCTCAGCCCGCCACCATCACCGACGCCTATCTGGACAACTTCAAGAACATCTGGGATCTGTATATCACCGACTCCGCCACCACCGGCGCTGCTCTGGCGACTGCCACCGGAGATGAGTCCGAGGCCGAATTCGGCGAGGGCAAGGCTGTGTTCTACCAGAACGGCAGTTGGGAGTACTCCGCGCTGACCAAGGATAAGTTCTCCCTGAACCCCGATGATCTGGCGATGATCCCGATCTACTGCGGCGTGGACGGCGAAGAGAAGGCCGGCCTGTGCGCAGGCACCGAGAACTGCTGGGCCATCAACAATGAGTCCTCCGAGGAGGACATTCAGGCCACCATCGACTTCCTCGTCTGGGTCGTGACCTCCGACGAAGGCACCACCATGCTGGCCGAGCAGTTTGGCCCCTGCCCGTTCAAGGACGCGAAGGAGCCGGAGAACGTGTTCTTCCAGGATGCTGACCGCTACATTGCCGAGGGTAACTACGTTGTGACCTGGGCCTTCAACTGGACGCCCGCCGTTGACGACTGGCGCGCCGCTGTGGTGGACGCTCTGACGCAGTACACCGCCGGCACCGGCGACTGGGAAGCTGTCAAGACTGCCTTCGTGCAGGGCTGGGCAACGCAGTACGCCAAGGAGAACGCCTGATCGTCCGATCTGACGCTCCGCGTTGTATAATGTAACAGGCGGGAGGGAGCGAAAGCTCCCTCCCGTGTGGTAAAAAGACAGATTGGGTATTCTTGGACATCCCATATCGTATAAAAGCCCTCAGACGACGCGCCGTGCGCGGCGCGCGGTCTGAAAGCTTTTGTACAGAAAGCGCCGGTTTTGTGATATACTATATCACAGCACAGCTTCGGCGTTTTACAAACGGAGAAACAGATGAAAATGAGGAGGCGCGCGATGAAAACTGTAAGAAAGCGTGACGCGTCGGCGCATTCGTGCCGATTGATCACCAATCCGATCCGGCGGTGGGGGTGGCTGTTTTTGCTGCCGACGTTCGCCGCGTTCTGTGTCGGATTTTTGTACCCGTTTGCAAAGGGACTGTTCCTGTCCTTCTGCAAATTCAAGACCACCAGTAAGTGGACGTGGGTGGGGCTGAAAAACTACATCACCATCTTCCAGGACGAGGGCTTTTTGCACGCGTTCTGGTATACGGCGCTGTATACGCTCGTGTCCATGCTCATCATCAACGTGCTCGCCTTTGCGGTGGCCTACGCGCTGACCAAGGGCATCAAGGGCTCCAACTTCTTCCGCACGGTGTTCTTCATGCCGAACCTCATCGGCGGCATCGTGCTGGGCTACATCTGGCTGATGATCTTTGACGGCATCCTCGGCCAGTTCGACACCGCCGTCGTGCTGGAAACGAAATACGGCTTCTGGGGACTGATCATCCTGATGAGCTGGCAGCAGATCGGATATATGATGATCATATACATCGCGGGGCTGCAGGCCGTGCCGGAGGATATGCTCGAGGCGGCGCGCATCGACGGCGCGTCGAACTGGAAAACGCTCTGGCATATCACCATCCCCAACGTTATGCCGTCCATCACCATCTGCACGTTCCTCAGCCTGACGAACGGCTTCAAGCTGTACGATCAGAACCTCGCCCTCACCGCCGGGTCGCCCTTTAAGACGCTGGCGGACGGCAACGTCATCAAGACCACCGAAATGCTGGCGCTGAACATCGTCTCGTCCAACACCAGCAACTCCAAGGGCCCGGGGCAGGCCAAGGCCGTCGTGTTCTTTATCCTTGTGGCGGTCATCGGACTTTTGCAGCTTGCGGCAACGCGGAAGAAGGAGGTCGATCAGTAATGGGTCTGAGCCAGCGCAAACGCGTTTCCAACGCCATCCTGACGGCGGTGTTCGTCGTCATCACCGTGATCTATCTCTACCCGATCTTCCTGGTGCTGATGAACTCGTTCAAAAGCAACGCCTCCATCAACACCGACACCTTCGCCTTCCCGAACAGCCAGACCTTCATGCACTGGCAGAACTACATTAAGGGCCTGACGTTCGGCGACTATCCGTTCTTAAAGTCTGTTGCCTACAGCTTTATCATCACGGTGCTCTCGTCGGCACTCATCCTCATCTGCACGTCCATGGCGGCGTGGTATATCTCCCGTGTGGACAGCGCGTTCTGCCGCTTTGTGTACTATCTGTGCGTGTTCTCCATGATCGTGCCGTTCCAGATGGTCATGTTCACGCTGTCCAAAACGGCCGACACGCTCAAGCTCAACACGCCGTGGACCATCCCGGTCATCTACCTCGGCTTCGGCGCGGGGCTGGCGGTGTTCATGTTCGCGGGCTTTGTCAAGTCCATCCCGCGCTCCATCGAGGAGGCCGCGGTCATTGACGGCTGCAGCGCACCGCAGACGTTCTTCCGCGTGGTGCTGCCGATGATGAAGCCGACGTTCATCTCCGTGGGCGTTCTGGAGATCATGTGGATCTGGAACGACTACCTCCTGCCGTATCTGGTGCTCGACCGCACGAAGTATATGACCATCCCCATCCACATCCAGTACCTCCGCGGCAGCTACGGCACGGTCGACCTGGGTGCGACGATGGCGCTGATTTTGCTCTCGATCATCCCGGTGGTCGCGTTCTACCTCACGTGCCAGAAGTATATCATCAAGGGCGTTGCCGCCGGCGCCGTCAAGGGCTGACGGCATGACGATCAAGGACCTCGCGCGCGAGAGCGGCTATTCCCTCGGCACGGTCTCGCGCGTGCTCAATAACCAGCCGAACGTGTCCGAAAAGGCGCGCAGAGCGATCCTGGCTGTCGCCGAGCGGCACGGCTTTGAGCTCAACGAGAGCGCGCAGTCGCTCAAGCAGCAGCGCTCGAACGCGGTGCTCATCATCGTCAAGGGCACGGCGAACGAGATGTTCGCCAGCATGGTCGAGCAGCTGCAGTCGCTGTTTTCGCGCACAACGCACCCGCTGATCGTCGATTTCATCGACGAGGATGACAACGAGGTGCTGCGCGCGGTGAAGCTCTGCCGGGAGCGCAAGCCCATGGGCGTGATGTTCCTCGGCGGGACGAACCGCAATTTTGAACAGGATTTCGGCAAGATCAGCGTCCCGGCCGTGGTGGTGACGAACGACGCGAGCACGCTTTCGTTTGAAAATCTCTCCAGCGTCACCACGAACGACCTGCAGGGCGCGGCCTGCGCGGTGGATTATCTCATCCGCTGCGGCCACCGCAGCATCGCGGTGCTCGGCGGCGACCGGTCGCTGTCCGACACGTCGGCGCAGCGCTACGCCGGGTGCCTCGAGGCATTCCACCGCCACGGGCTGGAATTTGACGACACGGTGTATTACCACACCGGCCGCTACAGCTACGAAGAGGGCTACCGGGGGATGCAGGCTGTTTTGCAGCGTGCCCCGGAGGTCAGCGCCGTGTTCGCGATGGCGGACGTCATCGCCATCGGCGCGATCCGCGCCCTGGCCGACGCGCACCTGCGCGTGCCGGAGGATATTTCCGTCATCGGCTACGATGGGCTGAAGATCGGCGGGTTCTACACCCCGCAGCTGTCCACCATCGCGCAGTCGGCGGAGCTGCTGGCAAAGCGCAGCTTTTCCGTTCTGATGGCGTGCTGTGAGCACGGCGCGCCCGCGCGGCACATGACCGTGCCGTTCGCATTTCAAAATCGTGAGAGCGTCTGCCGCCGTGCGGACGCGAACCTGAAAGCAAAAGAGTGATGACTATGAAGGATCGAAGCAGCGGCATCCTGATGCACCTGACCTCGCTGCCGTCCGAATACGGGATCGGCAATATGGGGCGGGAGGCATACCGGTTTGTCGACTTTCTGAAAAAAGCGAAGCAGTCCTACTGGCAGATCCTGCCCATCAACCCGCCCGGCTACGGCGACTCGCCCTATCAGGCGTTCTCCACCTTTGCCGGGAACCCGTACCTCATCGACCCCGAGCAGCTGGTCAGCCACGGCTGGCTCGACCGGGCGGCGCTGGAGAGCGTGCAGTGGGGCACGCGGGCGGACGAGGTCGATTTTCGGGCGATGTATCAAAACCGCCTGCGCGTGCTGCGGCAGGCGTGGACGGCGTTCCGCGTGCAGCCGCCGGAGGATTTTGCCGAATTCGTGCGGCAGAATGCCGCATGGCTCGACGAGTACGCGCTGTTCATGGCCGTAAAGGCGCATTTCGGCGACGGGCCGTGGACGAGCTGGCCGGATGATATTCGTCTGCACCAGCCGCAGGCCATCGCCCGCTGGCGCGAGGAGCTGGCCGGCGAGGTGGAGTTCCAGCAGTTTTTGCAGTACTGCTTCTATACGCAGTGGCGCCGCCTGCGCGCCTACGCCCGCTCGCAGGGCGTGCGCATCATCGGTGACATTCCCATCTACGTCCCGCTGGATTCGGCGGACGTGTGGGCGCACCCGGAGAATTTCCAGCTCACGCGCACGCGCCGTCCGCGCGTGGTGGCGGGCTGCCCGCCCGACGGCTTCAACGCAAGCGGCCAGTACTGGGGCAATCCCATCTACGACTGGGATCACATGGAGCAGACCGGCTTCGCGTGGTGGATCGAGCGTCTGCGCGCGGCGGGGGAGAGCTTTGACGTTGTCCGCATCGACCATTTCCGCGGCATCGAGAGCTACTGGTCCATCCCCGCGCAGAATAAGACCGCGCGCCGCGGCGCGTGGGTCCAGGGGCCGGGCATGAAGCTCGTCCGCGCCATCCAGAACGGCTGCCCGGACACCGACTTCATCGCCGAGGATCTCGGCTTCCTCACGCCCGAGGTGCGCGCGCTTGTAAAAAAATCCGGCTTCCCGGGCATGAAGGTGCTGGAGTTCGCGTTTGACCCGCGCGAGCCGAGCAACTATCTGCCGCACAAATACGGCACAAACTGCATATGCTACACCGGCACGCACGACAATGAGACGCTGCGGCAGTGGTGCGAAGCAGCCAGCCCCGAGGTGGACGCCTACGCCCGCCGCTATCTCAAGATCAAAAAGACCGACGATCTGGCGGACGCCATCATTCAGGCTGGTATGCAGTCGAAGGCCGCGCTGTTCGTGGCGCAGATGCAGGACTATCTGCGTCTGGGCGCTTCGGCGCGCATGAACGAGCCCGGGCGGCTGCTGGTGACGAACTGGCGCTGGCGGATGCTGCCCGGCGCGGATTCCGACGAGCTTGCCGCGCACATCGCCGCGCTGACGGAGCAGTCCGGCCGCGCCCGGTGACCGCTGACAGGGGCCGATGAGTGCATCGTCGGCTCAGACCATCGCAAGGAGGACCTTTTTTGAGTTACAACGCAGAAAAACTGATTGAGCAGACCGAGCGCCTTTTGCGGGAGCGCCACGATCTGACCCTTCAAACGGCCGACGCACAGGCGCTGCACCGGTGCCTGTCGGAGGCGATGATGGACCAGCTGGCCCAGCCCTGGGCCAACACCCGGCAGCAGCAGGCGTCCGGCCGCAGAGCCTTCTACTTTTCGGCCGAATACCTGATCGGCCGGCTGATCTACAGCAATCTTCTGAACATGGGCATCCTGTCCGCCGCGCAGCAGGCATTTGCCGACCGCGGCGTGGATCTGGCCTGCCTGGAGGAGATCGAGGACGCCGCGCTCGGAAACGGCGGCCTTGGCCGCCTTGCCGCCTGCTTCCTCGACAGCGCCGCCACGTGCGACCTGCCGCTCATGGGCTACGGCCTGCGCTACCGCTACGGCCTGTTCAAGCAGAGCTTTGAGGACGGCGCGCAGAAGGAGACGGCGGACGACTGGACGCGCTTCGGCGATCCGTGGAGCCTCCGCCGCCCGGAGCTGGCCGTCACCGTCCAATTTGCGGACGAGACCGTACTGGCCGTGCCGTATGACATGCCGGTCGTCGGCTACGGCACCGACACCGTGGGCACGCTCCGCCTGTGGCAGTGCGAAGCGCCGTGCGCGCTTGACTTCAAGGCGTTCAACGATCAGGACTATGACGCCGCCGTGGAGGATAAGAACCGCGCCGAGGATATTACGCGCGTGCTCTACCCCAACGACTCCACGCCCGACGGCAAGCGCCTGCGCATCCGGCAGCAGTACGTGCTCTGCAGCGCGTCGCTGCAGGACATCCTGCGCGCCTACCGCCGCGCGCACGGAAGCGATCTGTACCGCCTGCCGGAATTTGTCGCCGTGCAGCTGAACGATACGCACCCCGCCATGTCCATCCCCGAGCTCATCCGTCTGCTGGAGGGCGAGGGCATGAACTTTGACACCGCGTTTGACATCGCCGTGCGCGTGTTCGCCTATACGAACCACACGGTGATGAGCGAGGCGCTGGAGACGTGGGACCTCAAGCTGCTGGCGTCCGTTGTGCCGGAGCTGTGCACGGTGCTGGAGAGGATCGACCAGAAGCTCCAGCGCGAGCTGCCCGGCCGCGGCCTGTACGTGCTGAAGGACGGCAAGGCGCATATGGCCGACCTCAGCGTCTACGGCTCGCACGCCGTGAACGGCGTGGCGAAGATCCACTCCGAGATCCTCAAGGACGATCTCTTCCGCGACTGGTACGCCGTCTACCCCGACCGCTTCCAGAACAAGACGAACGGCATCACGCCCCGCCGCTGGCTGGGGCTGTGCGATCCGGAGCTGTGCGGCCTGCTGAGTGACCGCATCGGCGCGGGATATTTGACTGACCTTGACCGGCTCACGGGCCTGCGCGGGCATCTGGATGATTTCACGGTGGAGGAATTCCTTGCCGTCAAGCAGGAGAAAAAGCGCCAGCTCTGCGCCGTCATCGCGCGGCAGGAGGGCGTGCAGCTTGACCCGACGTTTATTTTCGACGTGCAGGTCAAGCGCCTGCATGAGTACAAGCGGCAGCTGATGAACGCACTGTCGGTGATGGATCTCTATCTGTCGCTCAAGGACGGCACGCTCACGGACTTTACGCCCACGGCCGTCATCTTCGGCGCAAAGGCCGCGCCGGGCTATGCCCGCGCCAAGGCGATCATCCGGTACATTAACCGCATCGCCGCCCTTGTGAATGCCGACCCCGCCACGAATGACCGCCTGCGGGTCGTGTTCGTGCAGAACTACAACTGCTCCTATGCCGAGCATATCATCCCCGCCGCGGATATTTCCGAGCAGATCTCGCCCGCGGGCACCGAGGCCTCCGGCACCGGCAACATGAAGCTGATGCTGAACGGCGCCGTGACGCTCGGCACGCTCGACGGCGCGAACGTGGAGATCGTGGAGCGCGCGGGGCTGGAGAACAACTATATCTTCGGCGGCACGGTCGAGGAGCTGAACGCCATACGCAAGACGTATGACCCCAGGGCGCTCTACAAGGCCGATGCGCGCCTGCGCCGCGCGGTCGATACGCTCATCGACGGCACGGTCGAGACGGATGACGACCAGAAGGAGCTTTACACCGCGCTGCTGGACGGCGCGAGCTGGCACGCGCCCGATCCGTACTTCGTGCTGTACGATTTTAACAGCTATCGCGACGCGCGCCTGCGCGCCAACCGCGATTACCGCGACCGCCTCGCCTTTGGCCGCAAGGCGCTGGAGAACATCGCCGCCGCAGGCTATTTCTCCTCCGACCGCACCATCCGCGAATACGCCAAGGACATTTGGAAAATTTGATAGAAAAGAACGAGCCGGACGGCTCGTTCTTTTTATATAGGTTGCTTTTTGCGGGAAAAGCGTGTAAAATCATGGGGGAATGAGGTGCTGGCTATGCTGGACTGTTTGCTGAAAAACGGCACGGTGATCGACGGGACGGGGCGCGCCGGCGTGCGCGCCGATGTCGCCATCCGGGACGGCAAGATCGCCGGGATCGGGCAGTTTGATGCCGCGCAGGCGCGCGTGTGCATCGACGCCGCGGGCAAAGCCGTCACACCGGGCTTTCTCGATATTCACCGCCACGCCGACGCGGCGGCGTTCCGGCCTGATTTTGGCTGCGCAGAGCTGCGGCAGGGCCTGACGACGATCATTAACGGCAACTGCGGCCTGTCCGTCGCGCCGCGCGGAGAGACCTACTGCGCCGAGATCGCGCAGTATCTCGCGCCGGTCACCGGCGCGCTGCCGCAGTCGGTCGCAAGCGGCAGCATGGAGGACTATCTTGCAGCGCTGGAGCGGCAGCCGCTGCCGCTGAATTTGGGCATGTTGGTCGGCGGCGGGACGCTTCGCGCGAGCGTGGCGGGCTTTGCGAGCGGGCCGCTCTCGCCGGACGCGCTGCGCGCGCTGCACCGGCGGATGGAGCAGGCGCTCGCAGCCGGTGCGCTGGGCGTGTCGCTCGGTCTCGGCTACGCGCCGGAGTGCTTTTACACGACGGACGAGCTCATCGAGGCGCTGCGCCCGCTGGCGGGCGGCGATGTGCCCGTGACGGTCCATATGCGGCAGGAGGGCGACCGCGTGGTCGAGTCGCTGCGCGAGATGCTGCACGTTGCCGAAACGCTGCGCATCCCGCTGGAGATCAGCCACCTCAAGAGCATCGGCAAGCGCAACTGGGGCAAATGCTCGCCGGAGATGCTGCGGCTGCTGGCCGCGGCGCGGGAGAACGGGCTGGACGCCGCCTGCGATATGTACCCCTATACGCGCGGCTCCACGCAGCTCATCCACATCCTGCCGCCTGAGTGCCAGAACACGGCGCTGGAGCAGCTGGCGCAGAACCTGCGCGACCCGGCGTACCGCGCGCAGACGCGGCGGCGCATGGAGCACGACAGCGATTTTGAAAATATCTCGCTCCTGTGCGGCTGGGAAAATGTTTTTGTGACGAGCGCGGCAAAGGAACACAACGCGTGGCTGCTTGGCATGAGCGTTGCGCAGGCCGCGGAGCAGGCCGGGCGCGACCCGTTTGACCTCATCTTCGATCTGCTGGCGGATGAGAACTGCACGGCCTCGATGATCGACGCCGTGGCGAGCGACGATGATCTGGAGCTGGTGCTCAGCGACCCGTTCAGCAGTATTATCTCCGACAGCACCTATCCCGATACGGGCCTGCTGCACCCGCGCGTATACGGCTCGTTCGTACGAATGATCGAGACTTATGTAAACCGGAAGCATCTCCTGACGCTGGAGGAGGCGGTGCGGAAGATGACGTCGCTGCCCGCCAGCCGCCTGCGGCTGCGCGGCAAGGGCGTTTTGCAGCCGGGCGCGGACGCGGACGTGTGCGTGTTTGACCCCGCGCGCCTGCACGAGCACGGCACGTATACTGACCCCGCACAGGAGGCGGCGGGCATGGACTATGTGTTCGTCGGCGGCCGCCCCGCCATCGCGGACGGCGAATTCACACAGGAAAGGGCAGGGCGCGTGCTGCGCCGGTAAAGAAGATGCTGGATTCGATTTTTACGCAGTTTGACCGCGTGGTCGTGCTGGATACGGAGACGACGGGCATCGACTGCCGCCGCGATGAGATCATCGAGCTGGCGGCCGTCGCGGTCAGCCCGGACGGGGTGGAGGACGAAATGGACCTGCTCATCCGGCTCACGCCGGGCAGGCGCCTGCCGCCCATGATCACGGACCTCACGGGCATCACCGAGCAGATGCTCGCCGCCGAGGGCGTAGAAAAGCCGCAGGCGGCCGAGCGCTTTGCCGCCATGCTGCAGGCCCCGCGCACGATGATCGCGGCGTTCAACGCGCAGTTTGACTTTACGTTTTTGTATTTCTATCTGGCAAGGCTCGGCATGGCCGACTGCCTTAAAAATCTGGGCATGCTGGATATTCTCACGGTCTACAAGGATCGCCGCCCGTATCCGCACAAGCTGAAAAACGCCATCGAGAGCTACGGCGTGGCGGCGGAGAATTCGCACCGCGCGGTGGATGACGCCATGGCGGCGCTGCTGGTGCTGGAGGCGATGCGGGAGGAAAACGACGACCTGATGCAGTACCGCAACCTGTTTGGCTTCAATCCGAAGTATGGCGTCTCCGGCCCGCGCATCGGCTCGATCCACTACGCCCCGCAAAAATACGACCCCCAGCTGCCGCTGTACGCGCTGTATGCGCATGTCTAAAAAAGTCGTGCAGTTTGGGCTTTACTTTCCCTGCGGAAGCTGATATAATATCCGGGCTGAGACATCAGCCCCCTCCACGCGCCCGTAGCTCAGCTGGATAGAGTGACAGACTCCGACGTTTCTGCCCCATTCGGCTGAGAGAATCCCAAAGCCGTTGATACGACTGGACTTTTCGGGTGTGAGAGCGATTTTTCGCTTGTTCCTTGACTACTGTTTGACTACCAATTTCAAAAAGCGATGACCGGCACTTCGCCGTTTATCTCATAAATGCGCTCGTAGCTCAGTTGGATAGAGTGACAGACTCCGACTCTGTAGGTCGCACGTTCGAATCGTGTCGGGCGTACCATAAAAATAGCCACCCCAACCGGGGTGGCTATTTTTATGAATACAGTCCGGCGCGATTCGAAGTTTATGCCCCACAGGGGTAAATCGTGTCGGGCGTACCAAAAATTCCGTGAAATCATATGATTTTACGGAATTTTTATATAGAATTGTTCTGATTATCTACTTTTACAGCGTAGCGCAACCGGATGGAGCTTTTCGGAAGATAGCTCAGATCTCCAAGCTGCTCTGCATGATCCGACTTGCCGCTTTCTTGTTCTTATCAAAGGCGTGGGTGTAGATATCCAGCGTGGTAGACGGTTGACTGTGACCGAGCAATCCCGCAACTGTACCGACGTCCGTGCCGCTGGCGATAAGCAGGCTTGCCGCCGTGTGGCGCAGACTGTGAACGTTCAGGTCCGTCGGCAACTCGTTCGCCTTGAGGATTTTCTTGAACCGCCATGTGAAGGTCGAGGGCGTCATCGGCAGTTCCATGCCTTTTCTGCGGAACACATAATCGTCTTTCGTCTGCTTGCGTCGGTCATAACGTTCCGTTTCTGCCGCGCAGAAGGCTTCGTATTCGCGGAGCAGGCTTTCCATCTCTGCCGAGAAGTACACATACCGGTTGCCCGCTTTCGTTTTCGGAGCCTTTACGATGATCTCGTCGCCGGTCGTTTTGACTGCGTTGCGACAGACGTGGATGCTGCGTTCGGCGTAGTTGATATCCTCCCATTTGAGGGCACAGCACTCTCCGCGGCGCATTCCGGTCGCGATGATGAGCTTGAAGTAAGTTTCGTACAGGATGCTCACGGCCTCCAGCGCCTGAATCAGCTTTTTCACCGTTTCATCGTCCGCGATTTTCTTTTCCTTCTTCTGCCCAGTGTATTTGTAGGTGCGCCAAGCCGGGTTACTTGGGGATCATAAACAGATTCAGCGCAATGAACACCAGCGGCAACACCCAGAACACATACCATGTCTGCGCAAAGTTTTCATCCTCGACCATCCTCCGCACGCTGTGCGTCGCAGGATAATAGGCGATGGCGGCAAACAGCCAGCAGATCGCATGATAGCAAATCGCAGACCGCAGACAGAACCATGGCGCAGCCTGCGCCTGCGGCAAACCGGCCAGCATAGCGGCGTTGATCGCTCTTGAAAGGCTGTTGATACAGGCAAATACCGCACAGACGGACAACGCAATCGTTCCGGATTTCCAAAGCGAAATCCGGAGCGTTTTGGTTGTACCAAAGACACCCCCCGGCTATGCCGGGGGTAAAGAAATAGCTTCCAGCGAGGAGTGGCGTAGACAAGAAAAAAGCTCCCTGTTAGAT
>CAKTXA010000026.1 GCA_934631005.1 uncultured Oscillospiraceae bacterium | reverse complement strand
AAAAGAAAAATCCTGAAAAACGCTGTATTACCAACGCTTTTCAGGATTCAGAAAACACTAAATATTTATTCCCACTCAATGGTCGCTGGTGGTTTGCTGGTCACATCATACACGATGCGGTTGATGCCGCGGACTTCGTTTACGATGCGGGTGGAGACGCGGTCGAGGAGGTCGTAGGGGATGCGGGCCCAGTCGGCGGTCATAAAATCCGTCGTGGTTACGCCACGCAGCGCCAGCGTATAGTCATACGTCCGCCCGTCGCCCATCACGCCGACGGAGCGCATGGACGTGAGCACCGCGAAATACTGGTTCATCTCGCGGTCATAGCCCGCCTTCGCCACCTCGTCGCGGAAGATGAAGTCCGCCTCGCGCAGCGTGTCGAGCTTGTCCTTCGTAATGTCGCCGATCACGCGGATGGCAAGGCCCGGGCCGGGGAACGGCTGGCGCATGACGAGATACTCCGGCAGGCCGAGCTCGCGGCCGAGCTGGCGCACCTCGTCCTTAAAGAGCATCCGCAGCGGCTCGATGATCTGCTTGAAGTCCACGTAGTCAGGAAGGCCGCCCACATTGTGGTGGCTCTTGATGACGGCGGAATTGCCGAGACCCGATTCGATGACGTCGGGATAGATCGTGCCCTGCACGAGAAAATCGACCGTGCCGATCTTTTTGGCCTCGGCCTCAAAGACGCGGATGAACTCCTCGCCGATGATCTTGCGTTTCGTCTCGGGGTCGGAAACGCCCGCGAGCTTTGCGAGGAAGCGCTCCTCCGCGTTCACGCGGACAAAGTGGATGTCCCACTTGGAGAACGCCGCTTCGACCTCGTCGCCCTCGTCCTTGCGCATCAGGCCGTGGTCAACGAATACGCACGTGAGCTGGCTGCCGATGGCCTCGGCCATGAGCGCGGCGGCGACGGACGAGTCCACCCCGCCCGACAGCGCCAGCAGCGCCCGGCCGGAGCCGACCGTCTCACGGATGGAGCGGATGGCCGTCTGGCGGTAGTCCGCCATCGTCCAGTCGCCCGCGGCGCCGCAGATGGCGTACAGGAAGTTATGCAGGATCTGCGCGCCCTGCTCGGTGTGGTTGACCTCGGGGTGGAACTGCACGCCGTAGAATTTGCGCTGTTCGTCGCAGATGCCCACGGTGGGGCAGGCGTCGGAATGCGCGCAGAGCGCAAAACCCGCGGGCACCTTTGCCATATAGTCGCCGTGGCTCATCCACGTGACGCTCTCTGCCTTCAGCCCGGCAAAGAGGCGGCAGGACGTGTCAAAGACCGTGCGGGTCTTGCCGTATTCGCGGGCGGTGTCGTCCTGCGCGGCAGTCACCTCGCCGCCGAGCGTGTGCGCGATGAGCTGGCAGCCGTAGCAGATGCCGAGCACCGGCACGCCGAGCGTGAACAGATCGGGGTCGACCTGCGGCGAGCCCGCCGCGTACACGCTCTGCGGCCCGCCGGAGAGGATGATGCCGATGGGATCGAATGCGCGCACCTGCTGCGCGCTGATGGAGAAGGGCTTTACCTCGCAGTAGACGTTCTGCTCCCGCACGCGCCGCGCGATGAGCTGCGAATACTGCGCGCCAAAGTCCAAGATCAGAATTTTCTGCATATTACGCATCCTCCCGGAAGTAGATGCCGGTCTCGTCCGCGCGGTCGATGACGGCCAGCGCGTGATAGTTGACGTTCATGGCGCGCAGCCGGTCGCCGCCGCCCTGAAAGCCCTTTTCCACCGCGATGCCCACGCCCATCAGCTGCGCGCCCGCCTGGTGCACCAGATCGCACAGGCCGCGCACGGCCTCGCCGTTGGCCATGAAGTCATCCAGGATCAGCACACGGCTGCCCGCCGGCAGCCACTCCTTGGATAGCAGCTGCGTGACCTTCTTTTTATAGGTATAGGAGTAAATTTCGCTCTGATAAAGACCGCCCTCGATGTTGTCGCTCTTCGCCTTTTTGGCAAAGATCATCGGCACGCCGTATTTGAGCGCGCAGATCGCGGCGAGCGCGATGCCGCTGGCCTCGGCGGTGAGCACGATGTCGATGTTTTTGACGTCGAACTGCTTGGCAAATTCATCGGCGATGCGCGCCATGAACTGGCAGTCCACGCGATGGTTGAGAAACCCGTCCACCTTGACAATGTTGCCGGGCAGGACCTTGCCCTCCCGGCGGATGCGTTCCTTGAGCTCCTGCATAATACCCTCCCACACATGAAAAAAATAAAAAAGGCAGCAGGGTAGAGTACACCTGTTGCCAAATTTGACGCAGACCGTCCGCCAAGCGGACAGCTCCTTCCAATAGTCGCAGCTTCCACGGCGCTGCGGTAGAAACATCCGGGCCATATATCCGGACCTATATTGGCAACGATATGCAGTTATATATAGAAATGGCCCGTCTGCCGTGCGCGGACGGGCCTTGAGCGCGTCAAAAAGTATTTTGACGCGCTCTCAAACGAAACCCGCTTCGCTGGGCTTTCGTTTGAAATGGCCTGCACTCCGCCGCGCGCATAATTTGTATGCCGTTGGCATACAAATTCCACACTTGCGGAGCGTATAGTATTTTTCACGACGTACACGCCGCCGTGAAAAATAATTGAACTTTATTTTGCACCTGCGGGTGCAAAACTCTGCGAGGCTTTTGAAAACGTATCGTTATAGGTAGTTTACCGGAAACAGACAGCGCCGTCAATAGGCATTTTCGATAAACTTCACGCGGTTTTACAGGGTGCTTCTGGAGAGAGTTCGGTTTGTCCGGCAGGGGCGAACATTATTTGTAGCACTCCGGCCGCAGCACACCGATGTACGGCAGGTTCCGGTAGTAATTCGCGTAGTCCAGCCCGTAGCCGACCACGAATTCATTGCCGATCTCAAAGCCGACCAGATCCGTTTTGAGCGAGTCGTCGTGGCAGCCGGCCTTGTCGAGGAACGACACCGTGGTGACGGACGCCGGGCCGCGGGCGGAGAAGAGCTGCTTGAGGTATTGCATTGTGAGCCCCGAGTCGATGATGTCCTCCACGATGATGACGTGGCGGCCGGTGATGTTGTTGTCCAGATCCTTGATCAGCCGCACCACGCCCGTGGAGCGCGCGCCCGCGCCGTAGCTGGACACAGCGATGAAGTCCATGTCGATCGGGCAGTTCATGCAGCGGCAGAGGTCGATGTAGAAAAACGACGCGCCCTTGAGCACGCACACCAGCACGGGGCGCTCGGCGCCGAGCTTTTCGGTCAGCTCCGCGCCGAGCTGCTCCACGCGCGCGGCGATGGCCTTTTCGGTGTATAAGACGCGTTCAATATCCTGTTCCGGCGTTCGGATGAGCATGGGGTACCTCCTGAGAATCAAAAAGAATGCTGGACAAGCCAGCCAACGTCCAGTATAATCAGAGTTGCGTGATAAGTAAAATAGATATAGCTAATTAGAACTATAAAACTGACTAATGAGGAGGGGCGGCTATGGCGGTCAAGCTGGAGCTGTACCGGGTGTTTGAGGAGGTCGCGCGGATGGGCAATATCTCCGCCGCGGCGCAGAATCTGTATATCTCGCAGTCGGCGGTGAGCCAGTCGATCAAGCAGCTGGAGGAGCAGCTGCAGGTGCGGCTGTTTTCGCGCAGCACCAAGGGCGTGAGGCTGACGTCCGAGGGGCAGACGCTGCTGGAATATGTGACGCACGCGCTGGGGATGCTGCGCAGCGGCGAGGAAAAGCTCGCCCAGTCGCGCCAGCTGCTCACGGGCGAGCTCATCATCGGCGCGAGCGACACGGTGACGAAAACGTACCTCCTTTCGCGGCTGGAGGCGTTTCATAAAGCTTACCCCGATATTCGCATCCGCATTCTCAACGGCACCAGTCGTATGGTGCTCGATTATCTGCACGGCGGGCAGGTGGACATCGCCTTTGCCAGCGAGATGCAGGATGAAGGCGTGTACGACATCCGCCACTGCGTGGATACGCACACGGTGTTCGTCGCCGCGCCGGATTATCCCTGCGATTTTGCAAGGCGCTATACCATGGCGGAGATCGCGCAGTTCCCGCTGATCCTGCTTGAGCGCAAGGCCAGCTCCCGCGTGTATGTGGAGCAGTATTTCCTCTCGCGCGGCGTCAGCATCCACCCCGAGATCGAGCTGGGCTCGCACAATCTGCTCGTCTCGCTCGCGCGCATCGGGCTGGGCGTGGCGTGTGTGACGGAGGAATTTTCGCAGTCCGGGCTGGGGCGGGGCGTGATCTTGCCGCTGAGAACAGACTTTTCGATCCCGCCGCGCGCGGTCGTCATGTGCACGCTCCGCGGCGTGACGCCGACCTCGGCTGCGAACCGGTTCATGGACTTCATCTCCGAAAGCAACCGCATGGCCTACGACCCCGGCCACTCCTATCACTTCACAAACGGCTGAGCAGCCGGATACAGAGCCCCCGGCGGCATGGCCGCCGGGGGCTGTTTTTCGGGCACCGCCTTAACCGCCCTGCGCCTCCAGCGCCTGCTGGAGGGCGGCGAGGGCCTTTTTTTCGATGCGCGAGACGTACGAGCGCGAGATGCCGAGCTGCGCGGCGATCTCGCGCTGTGTTTTTGCCGGGCGGTCGCCCAGACCGTAGCGCAGGGCGATGACCGTCCGCTCGCGCGGCGTGAGCACGCGCTGCATGACCTCGTAGAGCTTCGCGTGCAGCTCGCGGGCGCTCAGATCGTCAAACAGATCCTCCTCCGAGCAGACCGTGTCCATGAGCGAGAGAGCGTTGCCGTCCTTGCCGGTCTCGATGCAGTCCGACAGCGACACATCCGACGCCGTTTTCCGCTGCGCCCGAAAGTGCATGAGGATCTCGTTTTCCACGCACCGCGCCGCATAGGTCGCCAGCCGCGCCCCCTTCGCGGCGTCAAACGTGGAGATCCCCTTGATGAGCCCGATCGTCCCGATCGAGATCAGATCCTCCTGATCAGCAGTCTGCGTGTAGTATTTTTTCATAATGTGCGCCACAAGGCGCAGGTTGCGCTCGATGAGGACGTTGCGCGCGTCCAGATCGCCCTGCGCGGCGAGCGCGAGATAGTGCTGCTCCTCCTGCGCGCTGAGCGGCTTTGGAAACGACCCGCCGCCCGCGGAAATGCGGAGCGAACAGAGCATCCCGCTGAGCATCAGCCAAACCGCGGCTGAAAACATGACTCCCACCTCCATACCACAACTCTATTCCCAACCGGCAAGTCCCGATTCGTATAGGAAAATGATACAAAATGAGGTTGAAATTTCCGGGGGGGGGTGTAAACTGTAAGCAAAAGAAAAATTCGCAGAATTTTGCGGAAAAGGAGAGAGAAGCATGAAAAAGCTCGCAAAGCGCCTGCTTGCCGCCCTGCTCGCCCTGACCCTGCTCAGCGCCATGCTCCCGGCAGCCATGGCGGCTAATGAAACCTGCGGCAACGATTGCACCGTATCCGGCTGCACCTGCGGAGCAGCGCACACAGGCACACCCTGCGACTGCGCGGCGTGTTCAGCATTTCAAAGTATCACGGCAGATGTTTCCTCTGTGACCCTGAGGCCGACAGAGACGAAGTTTCTTGCGATCACTGCAAGCTACCCATCCTGTTCTGGAAAGGCGAATGAAGCTGTCAGCAGTGGCCTGACCTTCAATTCCAGCAACAATACTGTAGCGACGGTAGATACAGCGGGCAGGATTACGGGTGTTGCAGATGGCGTGGCTGACATTGCGGTCAAGCTGAGTGGCGTAGAGGATTACCACGTGATCGTCACGGTCGCTTCTACTCCTGCTGTAACGGCTACGATTGCTGCCGCTAATGGCAAGACGAACTACAAGACTGGCGAGGCGATCAGCCTGACGGTCACTCCCGGCGGCGGTTATGGTGCTGGCACGTACAGCTATCAGTGGAGGAAGGATGGTAATGCTCTGGGTGGCAAGACTGCCCAGACGCTGACCATTTCCTCCGCTGCGACTACTGATGCTGGCGTCTACACCTGCGAAGTTACGTCCACCAAGGACAACAGCGTTCTGACTCAGATGTCACATGCACTCACGATTACCGTCACCGAACCGACTTACACCATTTCCCTGACGCCAGTGAGTGGACTGAGCCTGAAGGCTGGCGAGTACGGCTATGTCTACGCCACCATCATGCAGGGCGCGAACGTCTATAAGACGCCGACCACGGTGTATTTCACGTCCACCAGCTCCTCCAATGCGACGGTGAGCTCCTCTGTGAACACGAACGCCACCAACGGCACGGCGACCGCGACCGTCTCTGCGCTCAAGAAGGGCACGACGAGCATCTATGCCACCGTCAGCATCGGCGGCCAGAGCTACACCAGCAACACCGTCCCGGTCAGTGTGACCAGCAGCTACAGCATGGACACCATCAACTATGTCTCCGATTCTGACGGCTACGCGACCTTTGACGGTTACGATTTTGCCAAGGCGTTCAAGGATGCGACCGGCTACACGCTGAGCTACGTGAACTTCACGTCGCAGTACGGCGGCCAGCTGTACAAGGATGCGGATTCCACGTCCAACAGCAACAAGGTCACGAGCAGCACGGACTGCTATTACAACCCCAGCTCCAGCAGCCGCGTCGACCTCGATAAGGTCACCTTCATCATCGACGACGCGAAGAAGTCTCACTATGCCGAGTTCACCGCCTACGGCAGCGGCGTGACGGCGACCGGCAAGGTCACCATCGACGGCGACGGCACGGCCAGCGGCGACATTGTGTACTATGTCTCCTCCGAGGACACCGTGGCGCTGGATGAGGACGATTTCCAGAGCTTCTTTGAGGACGAATACTCCAAGGGCACGCTGGAGCACGTGAAGTTCCTCGTCGGCGACGCGACCTACTACGGCACCAGCGCCTACGGCTGGCTGTACGAGTCCGACGCGAGCAGCGCGAAGAAGGTCTCCGCCAGCACGAGGTTCTACTATGAGGCCGACTCCAAGCAGGACGATCTGGACGCCGTGGTGTTCACCGCGGGCACCAGAACGAGCACCTACACCGTGAAGATCCCCTTCACCGCCACCGGCAAGGATAAGAACGACCGCGCCCGCACCGTGGACGGCAAGCTCGTCATCGAGGTCAACGGCAAAAGAAATGTTACGATCACGCTCGAAGCCAATCAGGACGGTTATGCGGTGTTCAGCAAAGACGATATGGAAGCCGCTATCAGGGATGCTGCGGGTGTGGCACCGGAGTATATAAAGTTTTCCGCGCAGAGCGGCGGTACGCTCTATAAGAGCAGCGAGAGCACAGGGACCGACAATAAGGTTGGAAGAGAAAAGTACTATTTCAGCGAGGAACCAGCAGCGGTAGAAAGAACTATCTTCTACAAGGGCGATACCCTCCCTAGCAGTAAGGTGAATAATGGAAAGTACCCAATCAAGCTCATTGCTTATGCTCTGGATAAGGACACCGGCTCCCTGACTGAGCAGGAGTACCTCTATAAGGCGGATGGCAGAAACGCTCTGGCTGGCGCGCCGACTGGGTTCTATACCGTCTATGTCAGCAGCACAAATGAGCTCACCTTCAAGGGTGTCACCGCTGGCGCGGCTGTGACCACGCCGGATGCGACCTCCGCTGCGAACTACGCTGTGACCAAGGTCGGCTCCGTGCTGCAGGTCAACAAGGCTGCTGCTGGTGCTACTCCTGACTACCTCGTCATCGACGGCGGCAGCAAGGACATCACCGCCTACTCGCTGAGCAAGATCGAGTCCCTCGACTACGACAAGGTCGAAGCTGGCGACTTCCTGTACGTCTACAAGAACGCTGACAACGGCAAGTTTACGGTTGTGGATGCCGTTGATGTTGCGACCATAAAATTCTTCTGCGGCACCACTGAACTCAAGGGCACAGCTACAGAAGAAGTTATTGGACATAAGTGGGAAGCTATGACCGTCCTCTCCATCGACGAAGGTTATGAGAAGGTAGGCTTCACCGTGCGGATGTACGACACGGAGGCGGAAATGAATGCCGACACGGCCAACACCGCCGGTGTCGAGGTTCCCGTGCCGACAGTGGATAGTGACACCATCACGGTCAGACCATATATCAAGATTTGCGTCAACACGACGGCTGGTTACAGCGATGCCACTCTTGATGCAGGCAAGGTCAATGCAACGACCGGAATGAGTATCAATGGCAGCAACATCACGATCACAGTCAACTACACTCTGGATGTATTAAAGATGGCTCTGGAAGAGGCGACCACCGTTGCAGGCGCGACCGTTGAGGTCTACTCGGCTGTTGGTACGGTGGCTGACTCCAATTACGTTGCTGGCACCGAAGGCTGGTACATCGTTGTCACCGCTCTGGATGGCGTGACGACAATGACTTACTATCTGACTGATAATGCCACCTACTCCGCCCCCATGGAGCTGCAAGGGGTCGCTTTGCAGTCTGCCGGGACGGAGCGGCAGATGTTGGATGGGGTGTGCTTCCGGCTGGCGGATGGGGCGGAGGAAGGCTCCGTGTCGTACACGACCTACGACGCTTCCGGCGCGCCCATCGCTATGGGGCGCATTGTGATCAAACCGGCCGCAGCGCCCCCGACGGTCAGCGCCGGGTCGGCGCGCGTCAAGGCGGGCAAGACCGTGCAGATCCCGCTGAAGCTGGAGAATAACCCCGGCTTCGCCGACCTCAGCGTGGAGATCGCGTGGGACAAGAGCGTCATGGCGCTGGAGAGCACGGAGCCGACGGCCTTCGGCGGCATCCTGACCACCTCGCAGACGGTGCAGAAAAATCCCTATCTGCTCAACTGGACCTCGACACAGAACCTGACGTATAACGGCACGCTGGCGCTGCTGAATTTTACCGTTCGCGAGGACGCGCCGGAGGGCGAGTACCCGATCACGGTGTGCTACTACCGCGGCATAGACGGCGCGAACCGCGACGGCGAGGACGTGAACTACGACGAAAATCACACCGCCGTCCCGTTCGCGTATGAGAGCGGCACCGTCACCGTCCTGCACTACACACCCGGCGACACGACCGGCGATGACAAGGTCACCAGCCGCGACGCGGTCTACACCCTGCAATACCTCGCCGGATGGGATGTAGAGGGTCTGGTGCCCGCGGCGATGGATGTGGACGGCAACGGCCGCATCAACAGCTGGGACGCGATCCTGCTGCTGCGCTACATCGCGGGCTGGGACATTGAGCTGCACTGAGGACGGCTGCGTGAAAAAACGGTTTGTTGCGCTCCTGCTCGCGCTGGGCCTGCTGCTCGGCTACGCCGGGGCCGCCCGCGCCGCCGATGCGCCGCGCGTTTCGGTGGGCAACGTCAGCGCCCACGCGGGCGAGACGGTGCAGGTGCCGGTGTATCTCTCCGGCTGCGGCGGCTTTATGAGCCTTGCGCTTGCGATCGGCTATGACGCAGACGCCATGACGCTGCTCGGCGCGGAAAACGCGGCGCCGGGCGGCACATACTGGGTGACGTCGGAGTATTATTCCGCGAACCCGTATGTCCTGCTCTGGCTCAGCACCGTGAATGTGCAGTATAACGGCGTGCTGGCAACGCTGACCTTCCGGCTTCATGCGGACGCGAGCGGGGAGTATCCCGTCACCGTGGCCGCCTATCACGGGCGGGACGGCGATTATGACGACGACACGCTCAACTACGACGAAAAAAATAAGCCCCTCGGGCTGCAATTTGCGCCCGGCGTGGTGGAGGCCGCGGAGAGCCCCCGGACGGTACAGGTCAGCGTTGGCAGCCGTCAGGCGGCGCTGACGGCGGAGCATCCGCTGCGCGGCGAAATTTGGGCCGTCGCCTACAGGGCGTCCGGGCAGTTCGCTGCGGCGTACAGCTGCCCGGCGGCGGAGACCGTGCAGCTGCCGGAGATCACGGGCGGCGGGACGGTGAAGCTCCTCTGGCTCGACGGCGGCCTGCCGGTCTGCCCGGCGGAAACGTTGATTTTACAATGAGCATTCCCGCCGGCTCACAGAGCCGGCGGGAACTTTTTGCGGGCGGGCCTTGAAAAGCGGTGGGGGAATTGCGTATAATACAGGCATCTGATCACAAGGGGGCGAGGGGTATGTATCAGCCGCTGGCGGATGCTTTGCGGCCGCGGGAGCTTTCCGACGTCTGCGGGCAGGAGCATATTTTGGGAGACGGCGGGCTGCTGCGGCGGCTCATCGAGTCCGGCCATGTGCCGAACATGATCTTCTACGGCCCGTCCGGCACGGGCAAGACGACTGTGGCCAACATCATCGCCGCCAAAACGCAGCGCAAGCTCTGCCGCCTCAACGCCACCACCGCCTCCACGGGCGATATTAAGGACATCTACGCCCAGCTCGACACGTTTTTGGCGCCGAACGGCGTGCTGCTGTATCTGGACGAGATCCAGTATTTCAGCAAAAAGCAGCAGCAGACGCTGCTGGAATACATCGAAAACGGCAAGATCACACTCATCGCGTCTACGACCGAAAACCCGTATTTTTACGTCTACAACGCCATCCTGTCGCGCTCGACGGTGTTTGAGTTTAAGCCCATCACACCCGCGCAGGCGATGCCCGCCGTGCAGCGCGCGGTGCGGTATATGGCCGAAAAAAACGGCGTGACGGTGCAGGCGGAGGACGGGGTGTACGAGCATATCTGCTACGCCTGCGGCGGCGATATGCGCAAGGCGATGAACGCCGTGGAGCTGCTGTTTGCGGCAGGTGGGCAGGAAAACGGCGTGCTTTCGCTCACGATGGCGGATGCGAAGGCGCTCTCGCAGCGGGCGGCCATGCGCTATGACCGCGACGGCGACGAGCATTTTGACGCCCTGTCGGCGCTGATGAAGTCCATCCGCGGCTCCGATCCCGACGCGGCGGTGCACTATCTGGCGCGGTTTTTGGAGGCGGGCGACCTGCCGTCGGCTTGCCGCCGCATCCTCTGCTCCGCGGCGGAGGACGTGGGCCTGGCCTATCCGCAGGCCATCGCCATCGTGAAGGCGTGCGTGGACAGCGCGCTGCAGCTGGGCCTGCCGGAGGCGCGCCTGCCGCTGGCGGACGCGGTGATCCTGCTCGCGACCGCGCCGAAGTCGAACTCCGGCTGCATGGCCATCGACGCGGCGATGGCGGATGTGAAAAAGGGCAGGACCGGCCCCATCCCGCGCCAGCTGCAGAACGTGCACGCCGACGGCACGGGCTTTGAGCGCGAGCAGGGGTACCTGTACCCGCATAATTTCCCGGGCCACTGGGTGCGGCAGCAGTACCTGCCGGACGCGCTGGTGGGCACGCAGTATTACGTCCCCGGCGACAACAAGACCGAGCAGGCGGCCAAGCGCTACTGGGACGAGATCAAGGGAAAGTGAGGCACGCGGTATGGATGTACGTCTGGGCGATATTCTGGTGATGAAAAAGGATCACCCCTGCGGCAGCCGCCGCTGGCTGGTGCTGCGCACGGGGATGGATTTCCGCCTCCGCTGCACCGGCTGCGGCCACGAGGTCATGCTGCCGCGCAGCAAGGCGGAAAAAAACATCAAACAGATCCTCCGCGAAGGGGCGGAGGAGAAATAAAAAAGCGGAAGGGGAGACCCTTCCGCTTTTTAATGAAGGATGAAGAATGAGGAATGTGCCGTATCCCCGACGCAGGAGCGAGGCGGAATGCACCCCTTGGCTTCCCCCAGGGGAAGGCAAGGGGTGCCTACATTTCGCCGGTGCGTCAGGGATACGGCAGTCACGTGCTTACTTATTCACTATTCACGCTTCACCTTTACCTAAAAACCCGCTCTCCCGGGAGGGAAGAGCGGTTTGGTTATTTTTTCCCGCAATAGCGCTGCAAAACGGCGTAGAGGCGGGGGCTGTCTATGGGCTTGGCGATGTGGTCGTTCATGCCGGCGTCCAGGGCAGCGCGCACATCGGAGGCAAAGGCGTTGGCGGTGACGGCGATGATGGGGATGCTCTGCGCCTGCGGATGCGCCGAGCGGCGGATGAGGCGCGTGGCATCCAGACCCGACAGCTCCGGCATCATCACATCCATCAGGATCAACCCAAAGTGCCCGGACGGCGACGCGGCAAACGTCTCGAGCGCCTGCCGCCCAGTGCGCACCGACTCGACCTCCACGCCCGCCTGCTGCAGCAGAAATTCCAAGATCTCACGATTGAGGCTGTTGTCCTCAGCCAAAAGCACGCGCAGCCCGCCGAGACTGCTGAGCAGCGCCTCGCTGCGCTCGAGCGGTCCTGCGGGAGCGGGCGTCAGCTCCAGGGGGAGACTGACGGTGACGCGCGTTCCGGCGCCCGGCGCGCTTTTTACCTGAATGCTGCCGCCCATTTTTTCCACCAGATCGTGTGTGATGGCAAGCCCCAGACCCGTGCCGGGCACGGCGGCGCTGTCCTCGCGGGTGAAGGGCTCAAACATATGCTGCTGAAATTCCGCGCTCATGCCCACGCCCGTGTCCTGCACGGTAAAGCGGAACAGGGCGTGCGTCTCGTCGATGGGCGACTGCTCCAGCCACCGCTCCACGCTGCCGCCCGCGGGCGTATATTTGACAGCGTTCGTCACGATATTTTCCAGCACACGGTACAGATGCGGCAGACTGCCGCGGATATGGCTGTCGGTCTGCCAATAGTGCACGGGCGGGAGCTGCACGCCGCGCTCGGCGGCGAGCGGTGCGAGCACCGCGTCGGCCTTTTCCAGCTCCGCACGCAGGTCAAACGACTCATGCAGCAGTTCTATGCGGCCGCTCTCCAGCTGGCCCATGTCCAGCACCTCGTCGATGAGCAGCTTCAGCTGCTGCCCGGCGGCGATGATCTTCTGCAGCGCGTCGGACACGACGGCGGGGTCGTTGACATTCGCCTGCGCGATGCGCGCCATGCCGAGCATCCCGTTCATAGGCGTGCGGATGTCGTGGCTCATGCGGGAGAGAAAGTGCGTTTTGGCAAGATTGGCGCGCTCGGCGTCCTCCTTGGCAAGCGTCAGCTGCTCCTCGCGGGTGCGCACGGCATCAATGTCACACAGCGACATCAGCCACAGCGCGCGGCCCTCGGGCCGATCCCGCCTGACCACGCGCACCCAGAGCGCCCGCCCGTCCCTTTGATACAGCCGCTGCTCGCTGACAGGCGGCAGAGCGCGGAACGCCGCCTCCGTCATCGCCCCGCCCCCGGCGGGGGCGAACAGCGGCAGGACGCTGCCGCCGCAGTGCTCGAGCAGCTCGTCGGAGCTGCCGTAGCCCAGCAGATCCAGCGTGAGCTTGCTGACGAGCGTCAGCCGCAGGCCCGGCTCATAAAGCCCGCCGATAATCCCCACGCCGTGGTTCTGCGTCAAAAGCTCCCGGATGCACCGCTCCAGCCCGCCGCTGAGCGGGACCGAGCCGTCGCGGAAATACAGCTCCTCGCCATAATAGGTCTTGATCGACATATGCTCCCTCCGCCCGCCAGATACTCAGGCGTCCAGCTCGTTCAGCACGCGCAGGGCCTGCGCGTGCGCGTCCTCAACGGCCTGCAGCAGCGCCGGCTGCGTCAGGGCATTGCCGCCGCGCAGATGCTCCGTGAGCGCACTGGCGGCATCCGCCAGATACGAAAAGCCGAGATTCAGCGCCACGCCCTTGAGCGTGTGCGCGGCGCGGAACGCGCCGTCCCAGTCGCAGGCGCCGACGGCCTGCCGCAGCTCGGCAAAGCTCGTGTCCTGCGTATACATCTTTGCAAATTTCCGGATCATCGCCTCGCTCGGGATGCGCGCCAGCGTGGCGTGCACGTCGCCGCCGAGGACGATGTAAAGCTCTGAAAGCGTCATTCTGTCTGCTCCCTTTCCGCCGCATGGCGGGCCTTTTGCTCATACATTTTCCGGTCGGCCTGCCGGATGGCCTCCGCCATCGGGGCCACGCGGTACACGCCGCCGATGCTCACGTCCAGCCGCAGCTCCGGCACATCCGGCAGCACGATCTCACGCACCGCGTCGCGCAGCTGCGAGAGCCTGCGGTAGAACACGCTCTCGCTGATCTGCGGGAAGATGAGCAGGAACTCATCGCCGCCGTAGCGGACGAGGGTGTCGGACTGGCGGATGCGGCTGAGCATCGCGGCGGCGATGGCGCGCAGTGCCTCGTCGCCCACGGGGTGGCCGTAGGTGTCGTTGATGCGCTTGAACTGATCCACATCCACGAGCGCCACACCGTCGGCATTTTCCAGATTGGGCAGGAAATTGTCGAGATACAGCCGGGAATACGCGCGCGTGAGCGCGTCGTGGTAGAAATTCAGCAGGAACGTGCTGCCGTCGCTCTGCTGCGGCTGGCCGTCTGTTTCACAGAGCGGATCGTCGAGCTGAGACGCCAGCTCCAGCACGCACCCGCGCTCGCCCACGCGGATAAAGCGCGAGAGGACGAAAAAGACCACATTGTCCCGCAGCTCCAGCTTTGTGGTCCAGTGCCTGGTTTTCAGCGCGCACTGCGACGTGCAGTTGTCGCACCGGCACTCGCGGCCCCAGGTGGCATAGCAGCGCTCGTCGGTCGCCTTGAGCGTGCCGTCGGTCTGCGAGATCAGAACATGGTTCGTCTCGGGGTCGACCAGCCGCACCACGCTGAACAGCTCCCGCAGGCGTCGCACCACGGTGGACAGCTCCGCCAGCGTCGGGTCGCTCTGCTCCACGGCCTCCAGTGCGCGCGTCTGCACGGCCTCGTGGATGTCGGTGAACTGGCCGACCGCGCCGGCGTAGTTGAGGTCGCTGGTCGTCCAGATGGTGCGGGCGCGCAGCAGATGCCAGCGGTAGGACCCGTTCACGGGGATGAGCACCTGCATCTGCACATACGGATTTTCGCGCGTGGAGTAGGTGAGCAGATCGTACAGCCGCGCAAGATCCTCGCGGCCAAGCAGCGTCACATCGCCGTCCTCGCCGCGGTCAAGATACATTACGCGGCGGCGCTTTTCGGGCGGGGCGTACCAGTCGGTGTAGATGACCTTGCGCAGCCAGCGGTTGTATTCAAACTGGATGCCGCCGCACTGCTCGGCGTAAAATTCGCTCTGCGCCTGGTCGATGGCGAGCAGGCGCGCGCCGCGGTCGTCGCGCGGCAGCTGGCGCTGCGTCAGCGCCTCGTCGGCAAGCCGCTGCGCCTCGGTGCCGAAGTCGTAGCTCTCGGCGCTTTCGGAATAGGTGGCCTTGAGCGTATCGGCGATGTCGCGGAAGCAGGCGAGCAGCCTGGGGCCAAACGCGCCGCACTGGCCGGAGCAGATCATCTCCACCGCCGTCTCGTGCGGATAGGCCTTTTTGTAGCAGCGCTCGCTCGTGAGCGCGTCATACACATCCGCCATCGCCACGACCTGCGCGGAGATGGGGATCTCGTCGCCGCGGAGCCCGTCGGGGTAGCCGCCGCCGTCCCACCGCTCGTGGTGCCAGCGGCAGATCTCATGCGCGGTCTTGCGCAGCGGATCGTCCTGCGGCAGCGGCACGCCGGCCAGCAGCTCGTCGCCGATGACGGTGTGGCGCTTCATCAGCTCGAATTCCTCCGGCGTGAGCTTGCCGGGCTTATTGAGGATCGCCTTGGGAACGGCGATCTTGCCGATGTCGTGCAGGGCCGAGAGCGTGGTGATGCGGGCGATGGCGGACTCGGTGAGCATGGAGTGCTCGTCGGTCTCGGCGAGCCTGCGCAGCAGGCGCTCGGTGAGCGTGCGCACGTGCAGCAGATGCAGCCCCGACTCGTTGTTGCGCGATTCGATGACGTGGCTGAGGATGTTGACCATGGCGCTGTTCGCCTTTTCGCGCTCATACACCTGGTTTTCCACCAGCTGCACCAGCCGCTTCTGCCGCGCGCTGAACATGAGCGTGTTGCTCACACGGCGCTGGACGATGGCGGCGTTGTAGGGGCGGTTGATATAGTCCACCGCGCCGAGATCATACGCGCGGCGGATATACTCGGCGTTTTCCTCGGCGGAGATGATGACGACCGGGATCTCATCCACCCAGCGGCGGCGCTTCATCAGCTCCAGCACGCCGAAGCCGTCCATCTGCGGCATATGGATGTCGAGCAGCACCAGCGCCACATCCAGATCCCGCTCCAAAAGCTCGATGGTCTGCACGCCGTTTTCAGCATAGGAATAGGTATAGTCATCGCCCAGGATCTCGGCGAGCATCGCGCGGTTCATGGCGGAATCGTCGGCGATCAGCAGCTTCGGCTTTTTGTTCATGGCGGCCCTCCTGCGGCGTGGATGCGGTGCGGATACACAAAAAGCGCCGGACGATCACCAGCGCTTTTCTCCGACCTGGCATTTTCTGATATACTATCATACTCGGGTATGACTTGCAAGGCAAAAAATGCTGTTTTCAGACAAAAACCCTGACATTCGGAAATAATCGTTGCAAATTTCCACACGGGGTGGTATGGTACGAATATAAGGGAGAAAGCGGCGTTCAGCGCTTTCGGCGAAGGGAGGATGACCGCGATGCAGCTGCCTGTTTATATGGTACCGGCGCTGGCGTCGCCGCGCGCGGAGAACGCGCCGCTGGCCATCCTCGTGCTGGCGATCGTGATCGGCTGCGCGCTGGTCGCGCTGGCGTTCCAGCGGCGGACCCTGCGCGAGGAGCGCGAGCGTGAAAAGACCGATAAGCAGAGCCTTGCACAGTACCACGCCCTGCAGAGCATCCGTGCGCAGGAGCGCGAGGGCGTCGTGGCGACGTATGAGCTGAACCTGACGCAGAACACCTGCGTCGGCAGCGGCTCGCTGCTCGGCGCGGTCGGCGGCACGGTCGGCGATCTCACCAAGGCCATGTGCGCCCTGCTGCACCCGGACGATGTGCCGCGCTATATGCGCCAGATGTCCACAGCGAACGTGATGCACGCGCTCGATACGGGCGTGAGCACGTTTGAGGACAGCTATCTGCTCTACACGGCCGAAAAGGGCTATGTCTGGCGGCGCATCGTGGCCGATGTCATGCGCAACCCCCAGACAGGCGACGTGGAGGTCGTCGCCTACGCCATCGACAACGACTATAAGCACCGCATGGAGCAGATCGCGGAAAAGGTGCTGCAGGCGGACTTTACCCGCGTGGCGCTCATCGACGTGCGCTCGGGCCTTGCCACAACGTACCGCCGCAGCTCCATCCTGCCGCACCCCGCGCAGGAGACAGACACGCCCACGCAGGACTATGAGACAAAGTATCTGCAGCGGTTGGGAGCGATCATGTACGACGCGGAGTACCGCGATATGCTCAAGGCCACGCGCCTTTCTGCGGTGCTGCGCGCGCTGGAGACGGCGGAGGCCTATAACGTGCCGGTGCGCTCGCGCGCGGACGCGACCGGCGGCGTGGAGCGGCATGTGAACCTGCGCTTTTCGTGGCTGTCGGACAAGCGCGAGTGCATTCTGCTCTGCTCGGAGGATACGACGCAGGTCATGTCCAGCCAGACGGACGCGCAGACGGGCCTTTTGAACGCCTCGGGCTTTTATGAGCGCGTGACGCAGTGGTGGGCCGAGCACCCCGGAAAGCCGTATACCATGATGCGCTATGATTTTGACGGCTTCAAATTCATCAACACCATCGTGGGCTTTGAAGCGGGCAACGAGCTGCTGCGGGACTTCGGCGTCTTTCTGCACGGCAACAATACCGACGACAGCTTCGCCGGGCACCTGAACGCCGACCAGTTCATCCGCTTCTGCGGCGACGGCAGCATCGACCCCGAGCGGGTGGTCACGCTGTTCCAGTCGCGCTACCGCAGCTATGCCTTCCCCGTGCTGCTGCACGTGGGCGTGTATGACCTGTGCGAGCCGGATACCGACGCGTATCTCGCCAGCTACAAGGCGCTGCTCGCGATGCAGAGCATCAAGAAAAACCGCACGCAGCGCGTGGCGTATTACACGCAGGGGATGTTTGACAGCGTGCAGCAGGCGGAGGAGCTGCTGGCCGGCGTGGAGCACGCGCTGGACGAGGGACAGTTCAAGGTCTGGTTCCAGCCGCAGTATGACGGCGCCACCGGCGCGCTTTCCGGCGCGGAGGCGCTCATCCGCTGGCAGCACCCCGAAAAGGGCATGATCGCCCCGGGCGCGTTCATCCCGCTGCTGGAGCACAGCAACCTCATCACGCACGTGGACTGGTACGTCTGGGAGCATACCTGCCGGAAGCTGCAGGCGTGGAACGCGGCGGGGCTGCACGTGCCCGTGTCGGTGAATGTTTCGCGCATGGACCTGCAAAGCGGCGGCCTGCCGGAGCATTTTACCGCCCTCACGGCGCGCTATGGCCTCTCACCCGACCAGCTGCGGCTGGAGATCACCGAGAGCGCCTACACCGACAAGTCCGGCCAGCTGGCCGATATGGTCGCGCGCCTGCGCGCGGCGGGCTTCACCGTGGAGATGGACGATTTCGGCACCGGCTATTCGTCGCTCAATATGCTCAAGGACGTCCCGATCGACGTTTTGAAGCTGGATATGAAATTCCTCTCCGGCGGCCAGGAGGAGCGCGGGCAGCTGATCCTCTCCAGCGTTGTGGACATGGCGCACCGGCTGGGGATGCTCGTCATCGCCGAGGGCGTGGAGACCGGGCAGCAGGCGCAGGATCTGACGGCGCTGGGCTGCGACGCGATGCAGGGCTATTACTTCGCCCGCCCCATGCCGCCGGAGGACTTTGAAACGCTCCTGCGCGCGCGGACGGCGTAAGCGGAACGGACAGGACTTGTCTGTCAACTCATCAAAAAAGCACATACTTGCCGCACGGAGCGCTGCTCCGCGCGGCGATTTTTTATCCGAGATATAGAGAATATCATACTGCATTTGATGTAATCTGTGAAAATAATGGATTTTCAGCCCAATTTACAGGAAAGTGTTGAAAACCTTGGGACAATGTGCTATAAATGAAAGAACAAATCATACTTGAGATTTAGAGGGGCAATTTCGGTTGCGCCCTCCGCTTTGCGCGCGAAGGGACGGTGACGCGAGATGGCATATATGCGGCTGGGCGATCTGCTGATCGCTGCCGGAACGATCACGAAGCAGCAGCTGGACGAGGCGCTGGTATTACAAAAGCAGACCGGTGAGCGCCTGGGCGACGTGCTCATCGAAAACGGCACCATCACCGAGCGGCAGCTCATCGGCGCTTTGCAGATGCAGCTGGGCGTGGACTTTATCGACCTCACGGCCGTGTCCATCCCCGTGGAGCTGACAAAATACGTCCCGCGCGCCGTGGCAAAGAAATATTCCGTCGTGCCGGTCAAGCTCGTGCGCGATGAGCTGTTCGTCGCCATGAGCGACCCGCTCAACTTTGTTGCGCAGGAAGAAGTGAAGGCCGTCAGCCATAAGCAGGTCGTCCCCATGATCGCCACGCGCAAGGCGGTCGCGCAGGCCATCGTCTCGCTCTACGGCAGCGAGGGCACCGTCCGCGCGATGGAGGAGATGAAGCGCGAGGCGGGCGACGCCGCGCACGACATCGTCCCCGCGCAGCTTGTCCAGAGCGCCGACACCGGCGCGGACGCCGCGCCCACCATCCGCTTTGTATCCTCCCTCATCGAGCGCGCCGTGCACGAGCGCGCGAGCGACATTCATCTGGAGCCGCAGGAAGGCGAGCTCGTGGTGCGCATGCGCGTGGACGGGCTTTTGCGCCGGATGCTGACCGTGCCCGCCAATCTGCAGGCCACCGTCCTCTCCCGCCTGAAGGTCATGGGCGGCATGAACATCGCCGAGCGCAAGATCCCGCAGGACGGCCGCGCGATGGTGCACGTGAAGGGCCGGGAGATCGACCTGCGTATCTCGTCCATGCCCACGGTCTACGGCGAAAAGATCGTGCTGCGTCTGCTGGATAAATCGCAGCAGCACATCACGAGCGAGACCATCGGCCTGGAGGGCGGCGACCTCGCGAAATACCGCGCGCTGCTCCAAAACAGCAGCGGCGTCCTCCTGCTCGTGGGCCCCACGGGCTCCGGTAAATCGACCACCCTATGCGCCATGCTCAAGGAGCTCTCTTCTGAGCAGACGAACATTATGACGCTGGAGGACCCGGTGGAGTATGACATCCCGGGCGTGAACCAGTGCCAGATCAACGAAAAAACGGGCATGACGTTTGCCGCCGGCCTGCGCGCCATTTTGCGGCAGGACCCGGACATCATCGCCGTGGGCGAGATCCGCGACGGCGAGACGGGCGCCATCGCCATCCGCGCCGCCATCACAGGCCACCTCGTTTTGTCCACGCTCCATACGAACGACGCCGTGTCGGCCGTCGACCGGCTGCTGGACATCGGCGTGGAGCCGTACCTCATCGCAAACGCCCTGCGCGGCGTCATCTCGCAGCGGCTGGTGCGGCGCATTTGCCCGCACTGCAAAACGGCCTACCGCCCGGAGGCAGACGAGCTGGAGCTGCTGGACCTGCCCGCGGACGCGGACGTGCCGTTTTACCGCGGCGCGGGCTGCGAGGAGTGCTATCACACCGGCACGAGCGGCCGCCGCGCGGTGTTTGAGATCCTGACCATCGACCGCCGCCTGCGGCGCATGATCGCCGAAGGCGCGCGCTATGACGCCCTGCACGACGCGGCGCGCCAGTCGGAGCTGGTCACGCTGCGCGAGCGCTGCCGCGAGCTGGTGCTGCGCGGCGAGATCAGCGCGGCGGAGGCTGCGCGGGCCATCCATTCCACGGCGGAGTAAAGTAACCGCAGACAATTTGATCAGCGGTTACGAAAGGAGCGGCTATGCTGAGCTGGAACGAACTCATCGCCCTTGCGCACGAGCGCGGGGCGTCGGATGTGCATATGGTCTGCGGTATGCCGTTTTTGTGCCGCGTGGACGGGCGCGTGGAGCGCCTGACCGAGCAAGCCCTCACGCGCGAGCAGTGCGAGCAGTACGCCTTGGAGCTTGCAGGCGAGGCCGCCGCGGCCCTGCGCGAGACCGGCGAGTGCGACCGGTCGCAGAGCTTCGCGTGCGGCGTGCGCGTGCGCGGGAACCTGTTTTACCAGCAGGGCGCCGTGTCAGCCGCCGTCCGGCTGCTGGCGGACGGCATCCCGGAGCTTGCGTCTCTGGGTCTGCCGCCCGCGGTGCTGGAATTTGCCGACTACCGCAGCGGCATCGTGCTGGTGACGGGCGAGACCGGCTCCGGCAAGTCCACCACGCTCGCCGCGCTTTTAGACCGCATCAACCATACGCGCGCGGCGCATATTCTCACGCTGGAGGACCCCATCGAATATGTCTACACCCCCGACCGCTGCCTTGTGAACCAGCGGCAGATCGGCTCGGATACCAAGAGCTACGCCAGCGGCCTGCGCGCCGCGCTGCGCGAGGACCCGGACGTGCTGCTCATCGGCGAGCTGCGCGATCTGGACACCATCGAAACGGCGCTCACCGCCGCCGAGACGGGCCATCTCGTCTTTGCCACGCTCCACACGAACTCCGCCGCCGACTCCATCGACCGGATGCTGAGCGTATTCCCCGAGGGGCGGCAGCGGCAGGCGCGGCTGCAGATCTCCACCACGCTGCGGGCCGTGCTCTCGCAGCAGCTTCTGCCGCGCAGGGGCGGCCACGGCCGTGCGCTCGCGTGCGAGGTGATGGTCGTCAGCCCCGCCATCCGCAACCTCATCCGCGAGGGCAAGACCCCGCAGATCGACAGCTTCATCACCATGAACGCGCAGGGCGGCAGCATCCCCATGGACAGCGCCCTGCAAAAGCTGGTGCAGTCCGGCGCCATTACGCAGGACACCGCGCGCAGCTACGCCCGCGACCGCGAGCACTTTCCCGAGCAGCCTCACTGGTGATGCAATAGTTCATTCAATTCTTCGGTTTTAATGAAACGTTTTCATCGCTTTTCCGCGTAAAACATCGCCGAAGGGAGGGCGAAGTGTTTGACGACATTCCGGTATCAGGGCGTTTCGCCCGACGGCGTGAAGGTCTCGGGCGTCATCCACGCCTATAACGAATACGAAGCCGCCGCGCAGCTGCGCGGCACCTGCGCCATCATCACCAAGATCGCGCCGGTGCGCGAAACGCGGGAGAAAAACCCCGTGCTCGGCGGCTATAGAATTAAGGAAAAAGAGCTGGCCGTCATCTGCTCGCAGTTTTCCATCATCCTGTCCTCGGGGCTGCCCATCGTGCGCTGCGTGGAGATGGTGGCGGCGCAGACGCGCGACCGCGAGCTGCGGCGCGGGCTTGAAAAGACGGCGCAGGATGTGTCCGGCGGCTATTCGCTGGCGCAGAGCTTTGAAAATAACGTCCGGGGTCTGCCTGTCACGTTTCTGGAGACGGTGCGCGCCGGCGAGCAGTCCGGCACGCTGGAGCTGTGCTTCAGCCGCCTGCACACGTACTATGATAAGTCGGCCAAAACGAAGGCAAAGCTCGTCAGCGCGCTGACGTATCCGGCGCTGGTGCTGGTGGTGGCGGCCATCGTGTTTCTGGTCATTATGACCGTGGCGGTGCCGATGTTCACAAAAACCTTTGAGGAGCTCGGCACGGAGCTGCCGGGCATCACGAAGGGGCTCATCGCGGTGTCGAATTTCTTCTCGCGCGACTGGTGGGTCATCGTGCTCGTCGTGCTGGCGGTGTGGATCGGCAGAATGCTCCTGCGCCGCACGCCCGCCGGCCGCCTGTTTCTGGCCGAGGGCAAGCTCAAACGCTCGCCGCTGTGCAGGCTCCATCAGATGCGCGCGAGCGCGCAGTTTGCCTCCACCATGGCCACGATGCTCACGGCGGGGCTGCCCATCGTAAAGGCACTGGACGTGACGGCGGGCGTGATCGCGAACGCCGCCGTGGCCGAGGCGGTGCGCCGCGTAAAGAGCGGCGTGGAGCAGGGCCGCGGCGTAGCCGCCTGCATGGCCAGGGAGCCCGCCTTCCCGCCGATGCTCACGGAGATGACCGGCGTGGGCGAGCGCGCGGGCAGCATGGAGCAGACGCTCACCGTCATCGCCGAGTATTTTGACAACGAGGTGTCGGTCAAGACGCAAAGGCTCCTGTCCCTCCTGGAGCCCGCCATCACCATCGCCCTTGCCGTTATTACCGTGATCCTGCTGCTGGCCGTGTATTTGCCGATGTTTACGATGTACGGAAGTATTGCGTGACCTCCAGTCTGCGCAGGCACCCCATAGCTTCCCCTGGGGGAAGCTGTCGCCGCAGGCGACTGATGAGGGCCGGGGAGCACTTACAGATAGCTTTGCAGTTTCAGCGAAACGCAACTGCTCCCCGACCCTCATCAGTCTGCTCCGCTTCGCTCCGCAGCCAGCTTCCCCGAGGGGAAGCCAAGGGGCCCGCAGCAAATCGGCACTGCCCCCAAAGGACGATGCTGCGTACCAGCGGGCGGGGCAAGCTCCGCCCCTACGTTACGACGAACTACTTACTTCTTCACTCTTCACTCTTACCTATTACCTCAACTTGTTGTATCCCGCCCGGTGCAACCCACGGGCGGCTGCATAGATCATCTTACACAAAGGAGAAAACCATGATTTCCAAACTGCTGAAGAAAAATGAAAAAGGCTTCACCCTGATGGAGATGCTGATCGTGGTCGCGATCATTGCCGTCCTCATCGCCATCGCCATCCCCACCTTCAACGCCTCCCTCAACAAGGCCCGCGTCGCCACCGACGAGGCCAACATCCGCTCCGGCTACGCGACCGTTATGGCGACTGTCCTGACCGAAGAACTGGGCGAAGAGCCGACAGCTGCTGATGCCAAGGTGACTTACTGGCTGAAGGATGACGGCTCGGTCGCAGAAGGCGAAACGAAGCCGACGTCTGGTGCATATGCCTGCAAGGGCACGGTCGGCGCGAGCGACGCTGAGGTTTCTGTCGGCGGTGTGAAGGTCGGGACTACCGGCAAGTGGAGCAAGGGCGCCGATGTCAGCTACACCTACACTTACGCCACGAACACAATCGTGATCAACGTCCCCGGCACCACCACTGGCGGCTAATTGATCCCACCCAGGTCAACCCATACAAACACCTGAACGGAACGCGGGGGCGGTGGGTTGCGCCCCCTGCGGTCCGGGTCTTTTGGAAAGGAGCGCGCGTATGCTGTATCTGTCCCCCGGTTTTGCGGTGTATTTCTGCGTGCTCGCATTTCTGCTCGGCGCGTGTATGGGGAGCTTTCTGAACTGCATGGCGTGGCGCATCGTGCACGGTGAGAGCGTGCTGCGCGGCCGGTCGCACTGCGATGTGTGCGGCCATGTGCTCACGGCGGGCGACCTTGTGCCCATTGTGAGCTTCCTTGCCCATCGCGGCCGCTGCCGCTGGTGCGGGGCCAAGCTCTCCGCGCGCCATGTGTGGGCGGAGGGGCTGACGGGTGCGGCGTTCGTGCTCATTCTGCTGCGGTTTGATCTATCGCTCCAAGCCCTCGGAGCGCTGACGCTGGCGTGCGTTCTGCTCGCCGGCGCCCTCGCGGATTTGGAGGGGTATATCATCCCCGACCGCTTTATTGTGGCCGGGGTCGCGGCGCGTATCCCGTTTTTCTTTTTTGAAAACTGGCGGCGGACGCTGCCGGACGCGCTGCTGGGCGGCTTTGCCGTGGGCGGCGGTCTTTTGGCCTTTGTGCTGCTGTATGAAAAGCTGCGAAGGGTGGAGGCCATGGGCGGCGGTGACCTGAAGCTGCTGTTCGTGACGGGATTGTGGCTCGGCTGGGCCAAAAATCTTCTGTGCCTGCTGCTGGCGTGCGTCCTTGGCATCGCCTTCGGCCTTGCGACGCAAAAGCGCCGCGCGGCGCAGGAAAACGCAAAGGTTTTCCCGTGGGGGCCGTCGATCTGCGCGGCGGGCATCGTGACGATGCTCGCGGGCGACGCGGTCATCGCGGCGTATGTATCCATGTTTTGAACTCGGAGGTCGGTATGGCTGGAAATCTGATCGCGCTGGACATCGGGCAGTATCAGGCAAAGCTCGTCTGGATCGCCGGTCACGGCGTGAAAAAAGCCGTCGCCGCGCCGCTGCCGGACGGGCTGGTGGAAAACGGCGAGATCCGCGCCATGGACGCCATGGCGGACTTTTTGAAGCAGACGGCAAGGAAAAACGGCATTCCGCGTGCCGCGGCGGCCATCGTGCTGCCGGGGTCATTGGTGTTTACGCGCCTGTGCGAGCTGCCGCCGATGACCGACGCGCAGCTCGGCTACAACCTGCCGTTTGAGTTTAAGGACTACCTGCGCGAGGAAAAGGGACAGTATGTGTTCGACTATTCCGTGCAGGAGGCCGTGCGGGATGAGGAAGGCACGGTGCGCCAGCTGCGGCTGTTTGCCTGTGCCGCGCTCAAAAGCACCGTCGAGCGCTACCGCGCCATGCTGCACCGCGCGGGCTTCCGGCTGAAATTCGCCATGCCCGCTGCCAGCGCGTGGGAGGCGCTTGCGGGGCTGCAGGAGCCGGAGGACTGCTGCTTTGTCGACCTCGGCCACAGCGGCATCCGGCTGTATGTGATGCGCCGCGGGCAGTTTGCCGCGCAGCGCGCGGCGGAGCTGGGCGTGCGCGATGTGGTGCGCGCGCTGGCCGAGACGCGCGGGGTGGACGAGCATCTGGCACAGGAGCAGCTGCTGAGCGACTATGAAAACGCCGTGCACGACCCGGCGGCCATGGAGCTCTACGGCCGGATGGCCGCGGAGGTGACGAAGGCTGTGAATTTCTACAACTACAACCACCGCGAGAGCACGCTCGCGCGGGCGTACCTGTGCGGCGGCGGCGCGGCCATCGAGCCGCTGTGTCAGGCCATCGCACAGATGGTGCAGCTGCCGGTGGAGCCGGCGGCGCGCCTGCTTCCGACCGGCGCGGGCGATACGCCGTGGGTCTTTGCCAAGGCGGTCGGCTGCGCGCTGCAAAACGGGGAGGGGCGGAGATGAATACGACAAAACCGGTCCCCGCCGCCAAAAAGGCGGTGCGCTGCCCCACAAAGCGCAGCGTGAACCTCGCCAGGCGCCCGCCGCGCACGCGCAGCGCGCTGACGCTCGTCATCGGCGTCGTGCTCATCGCGGCGCTGTCGCTGGCGGTGGCGAAATTCGCCGTACTCGATCAGCTCGCGCGGCAGCGCACGGCGGAGGCGAACTATCAGTCCGTGCACGCGCAGTATGAGCAGATGCAGCAGGCGCTGGAGGACTATGACGCCGTGGAGCAGGAATACCGCACGTATTCGCGCAGCTGGATGACAGCGGAGAACGGCGCGTTCGTGGACGTGGACCGGATGGACGTGCTGCACCTTCTGGAGCAGCAGCTGCTCGCCTGCGGCGAGGTGCGCTCGTTCGCCGTGCAGCGCGACACCGTGGTGGCCGCGATGGCGGGGATGCGCCTTGCGGACGTCTCGGCGATGTTTGAGCGCTTGCAGCAGCAGCCGATCGTGGCCGCGGCGTCGCTGAACCTCGCGTCCACAGCCGATGAGGACGGACTGCTGGAATTTTCGATCACCATTTTGCTGCAGAGCGCGGAGGAGGGAGCCGGATGAATCGTGCGTTTACGACCCGCGAAAAGGTCCTGCTCGTCATTCTGGCGCTGCTGCTGATCGGCGTGGGCTATTTTAAGCTGCTGCTGGAGCCGGTGAACGAGAGCATCGACCGCTACGCCAGCCAGATGGCGGCGGAGCAGGACGCCATACTGCAGGACACCGCGCAGCTTGCGCGCCTGCGGCAGATGGAGCAGGAGCTGGCGGAGATCCGCGAGACCGGCGATGCCGTGCCGCTCCCGGCGTATGACAACGCCGATAAGCTGATGGTGGAGCTCAGCCGCATCCTCGCGGCCTCGAGCGACTATGCGCTGAATTTCGGCAGCCCCTATGAGCTGGACGGCGGCTATATCGTCTGCCGCCCGCTGAGCCTGCAATTTACCGCAAAGGACTATGCGTCCGCGCGCGATCTTCTCACGGCGCTGCATGACAGTGCGGCTGTGAACCAGATCTCTGATCTGTCGCTCACCCTGCCGCAGGACGCGGACAAGGGCGTGCAGGTCTCGTGCAGCGTGACATTTTTTGAGCTGAAAGCCGGGTAAGACCCGAAATTTTTACGGAAAACGACGGATATGAAGCAGCCTGACCGCAAAAGTACATATTCTGCCCGCCGCGGCGGCTTTACGCTGACCGAGGTGCTGGTCGTCGTGGCCGTGCTGGCGCTCATTTCGCTCGTGGCGGTGACGGCGCTGCTCACCGTGCGCCGGAACCTGCGCCAGAAGGAGCTGGACAGCAAGGCGGAGCTCATCTACACCGCCGCGCAGAACCGCATGGCGGAGCTGCGCGCCGCGGGCTGCGCCGGGAGCTATCAGCTCCGCGCCGACGGCCTGAACGGCGCGGCGGAGGTGGGGTATACGCCGTGCGACGCGGACGAAGCGTCGGACGGCGTGCTTTGCTATGTTCTGGCGGCGGATAAAGCGTCCGACGGGGCCGCCGCAGCGGCGATCCTGCCGGAATCGGCGGTGGACGCAGAGCTGTGGCGCGGCGACTGGCGCATCGAGTATGACCCCGAGAGCGGCAGCGTGTACGGCGTATTTTACAGCGCGGATGCCCTGCCAGAGGACGGCATGACGCTCGACAGCCTGCGCGTGCTCACGGTACGGCGGCGGCTGGGCGCGCACGTGGGCTACTACGGCGGAGACCGCGTGCGCACCGAGATCACAGGCACGCTGCGCCCCGACATCGCCATCGAAAACGGCGAGGAGCTGACGGCGTATTTCTACTGCAACAACCCCGGCAGCGCCCTGACGTTCCAGATCACGCTCGCAACGGGCGGCAAAAGCTATACCCGCACCGTCCAGGCAGGCGATATTGAGGCTGTAAACAGCCAGACCTTCCGCTACAAATGGGTGCTCGACAGCCTGAAAACGGACGAAACGCGCTTTGCCGCGCAGACGGAAGGCAGGCTCGAGAACGGCGCGGAGCTGACCGTGACGCTCACCGTCAGCTGCCTCGACCCGCTCATCGACCAGGCGAGCACCTCGCGCAAAACGAACGGGCTGTTTTACTACGCGCCCGGGCAGGCGGCCGACACCGCGCTCATCCGCAACGCGCGGCATTTGCAGAATCTGGACGCCGCGTCCGGCGTCACGGCCGCGATCACGCACGCCGTGCAGGTGAGCGACATTTCCTTCCACGACGACGCGAACGACGAGGCCGACTGGTACACGGTCTATGACGACCGCCCGTTCACGCCGGTGAATAACGAAAATCTTCTCAGCTATGACGGCTATTACGCCGTGGAGGACGCGGAGCTGTACACCGCCATCCACGGCCTGCATATCGCCGATCCGGGCGATGCGCCCGCGGGCCTGTTCGGCACGTTCGCGGGCACGAGCCTGCGCAACGTGACCCTCACGGGCACGCGTATTGACGGCGGCAGCACGGTCGGCGCGCTCGCGGGCGAGACGACCGGGGCGCTCACGGTCGAAAACTGCCGTGTGTACTTAAGCGCCCGCCGCGGCGATCTGGACGGTTTGATCGCGCAGGAGACCCCGGCGGACGTAGCGCCGTGGCTGCGGGGCCGGACGGTCGGCGGGCTCATCGGCGCGGCGGCGCCCGACGCCGCGACCACCGTGAAGCGCTCCATGGCCGCGACGGTCATCCGCGCCGAACAGGCCGGCGGCGGTCTCATCGGCACAACGCCCGGCCGCGCGGAGCTGGACACCGTGTACGCCGACTGCTACATCACCGCGCCCACCGCGGGCGGCCTGACGGGCGGCGGCGGGACGGGCGCGCAGGTGGCGCTCAAGGATTTCTATGCCGCGGGCTATCTGACCGCTTCGCGCACGGCGGGCGGCCTGACGCCGGACGCGCTTTTGTCGGCGGAAAACGGCTACAGCGTGTGCGACCTGACGCTCGGCGCGGCCGCGCACGGCTTTTCCACCGCCGCGGGCTGCGAGGGGACGCTGCAAAACGTCTACTACCTCACCCGTGACGGCGACCGCTCCGTGCCGCTGGACGGCACGCAGTACGCGACCTACGCCGAGCTCAGCGGGGCGGATTTCGCCGCAGAGCACCTGTCTGGCGCCTTCACCGCCCAGACGGGCGGCGCGAGCTACCCCTATAACCTCATGGCGCAGGGCCTTGCCGACTATTCCTATCCGCGGCTGACGGCCCTCAACCATTACGGTGACTGGCAGGCGGAGTTTGAGTCCGGCACGCTGGTCTATTACGAGGTCTACCGCGAAAACGGGCAGGATGTCTACGCCTTCAGCGGCGCGAACGCCTACACGCTCCGCTCCGACCGTGTGGCCGTGGGCGACGGCTATGCCATCGCCTTCAGCCACGATCCCGGCGAGGATCTGGAGCTGGCTGTCGAATACGCGGACGGAAAAACATATACGCTCACGTCCGCGCGCCGTATCCCGGCGCAGGTGCGCGAGCTGACGTATTATCTCGTCCCGCTGCCCGCGGCGATCACCGACACGGACTATGTGGACGAGTCGGGCAGCAGCGCCTTTTACCAGCGCCTCGTGGTGGACGGCAGGAGCTATTACTATAACCCCCACTTTGCCGAGAGCGCCACGGCGGGCGAGCAGAAGCCCGCCGCGCCCGAAACAGTGAACATCCGCACGGCGCGGCAGCTGTACGCGCTGAGCCGGTTCTATCCCGCCTACGCCCCCTCCACCACCGCGAGCGCCTATGTGCAGCGGCTGGATGCGGATTATCCGGCCTACCGCTGGAGCGAATTCACCACGCACGGCGAGATCACCGAACAGGCGCCCATCACGTCCGCCGCGGGCTTCACCGCGACGTATGACGGCGGCGGGCACAGCGTGCGCGGCGTGTCGTTCCGGACGGACGGCAATGCCGTGGGCCTGTTCGGTGTCATCGCCCCGCGCGGGCGGGTGGAAAACGTGGTGCTGCTGGGCCTTGACACGGCAAGCGTGCGCTATGCCGGGCGGTCGGGCGACAACGCCGTCACCGGCAGCGGGCGCACCGTCCATATGGGCGCGCTCGCGGGCTATAACCGCGGCAGCATCCGCAACTGCGCCGCCGCGGGCTACACGGTGACGTTCCGCGCGTATAATTCCAGCACGCTCTATCTCGGCGGCCTTGTCGGCACGAACGACGGCACGATCGCCCGCTGCATGGCGGGTACCGCGCAGATGGAGCTGACCGCGACGAGCGCCAATGCCTACGCCGGCGGTTTCGCCGGGGCAAACTCCGGCACCGTGACCGGCAGCTACGCCCTCGGCTGCATCCGCATCCGCGACGCGCGGCGCAGCACCGTGCGCGCGGCGGGCTTTGCCGCTGACAATTCCGGCGGCGCGCTGCGCCGGTGCTACAGCGCGGCGGCGCTCACGGCGGCGGGCACATCCGAGGTCTACGGCTTCGCCCGCAAGGGCGGCGCGGCGGTGGACTGCTATTACCTCGACGGCGGCACCTATACCTACGACGGCACGCTCTATGCCTTCAATGCCTCGGGCAACGCCTATGCCGATATGGCGGCAGGCAGGCCTGTGCGCGGCGAGCAGCTGCAAACGCTCCTGCTGCGCGAATTTTCCGACGCGGCCGCGTCGTGCGATGCTTCCGGCGCGGCGCTGGGGGAGGACTATCCCTTCCCGGCCGTGGTCACGAACGCCGCCGGGCAGACGGCGCACTACGGCCCGTGGCCCGTGCAGGCGGACATCGGCACGCTCGGCGTATTCTACTGGGAGTATGAGTCCGGCGGCAGCAACAGCGGCTATCATTTCAGCTACGTGGGCACGAGCCAGGGCGCGGAGATCTCGTCCGACGATAACGACCTGCTCAGCAGCGGCAACTCCCTCTGCCGCGAGCATGACGACGGCGGCGCGGTCACGCGCTACGGCTACGGCTATTTCTACGAGACGGACGCCGCCGTGACGCCGGAGTTTACGGCCGGCGGCTGCGTGACCGGCGACCGCGTGGCGGACGCTGAGCGGGAGCTGGCGCGGCAGATGCCGGGCTACACGTTCGCTGCCTACCAGACGGGCGCGATGTATTTGAACACGGACGCGCAGAACAGCACCTGGACGCTGCGCTACGGCACGGCGGCGGAGTATACCTACGAGGTCAGCCCCTTCTTTGCCGACAGCATGGCGCTGCGCGCCGTGGCGCTTGCGGGGCAGGCGCAGGATCTCACCGGCGCGGTGCGGACCGAGGCCCCCGGCACGGCGGAGAACCCCTATCAGATCCGCTCGGCGGCGCAGCTGCAGTATATCAACTGGAACTGGGCCGAGCGCACGGCGGCGTACTCCATCTCCGCCGACAATACGACAAGCCTCACCGACCGCTGGACCATCCGGCAGTATCCGTACCTCATCTACACCGACAAGGATACCGACGCGCCGCTCAGCCGCGGGCTTTCCTGGAAGCAGAGCCACGACGTGGACTCGTATCTGGAAAACGGCAGAACGGTGCGGGACTTTACACCCATCGGGAGCCTGTATGACGTCGCGACGTCGCTGGACTCTGCGTATTCGGACCCGTATACGGCGTTTTTCGCCGAGAGCTACGACGGGCAGTCGTATGCCATCAAGAACATCGAAATTCACAGCGAGATGCAGTGCATCGGCCTGTTCGGCATCACGGCGGGCGCGAAGCTGCAGAATATCGTCCTGTACTCCGACCGCGGCAGCGTTGTGGAAAATGAGCCGGGCGGGAAGAACTGGTACTGCGTGGGCGGTCTGGTCGGCTTTGCCGCCAGCCGCGACAAAACCTCGCAGGCGAGCATCACGAACTGTACCGTCTCCGGCTATACCATCCAGGATCACCGCGGCAAGGGCTACAGCTTATGGATCGCCAACCGCGACCACCAGCCCGGCTGGGGCGGCGGCTGCGTGGGCGGTCTGGTCGGCGCGACGAATATGAAGCTGAGCAGCTGCACGGCGGTCAACGACATCGTCATCGACATCGGCTATAATTATAACTACCTCAACCTCCGCGTGGGCGGCATCGCGGGCGCGTGCCGCGCGTCCATCGACAGCTGCTACGCCGGCGGCTCGATCAGGAGCATCACGCAGCTTTCGCACGATCAATACGGAAACACCACGAGCATCTGGGTCGGCGGCATCACGGGCGGCATCGTGCTGCGCACCGCGGGCTCGATCGCGCAGATCCTCGGCTCTGTGACCGATCCGCTTGTGGTCACGAACTGCTACAGCTTTGTGGACGTGCCGCGGCGCGGCAGCAATCTGGTCACCAGCTCGCAGTCCATCGCCTCCAACGGCGAGATGCAGCAGAGCTTCCAAACGATCGCCAACTCCGCCGCGGAGCTTCGCAACTGCTACGCCCTGCGCGCCACGGCCGCGAACGCGGACGATTACCGCGTATACCAGAACCGGCAGAACTGGCGCGGCGGGCAGAATCTCAACGTGCTGGAGCCGAACGAGGGCGACCGTAAGATCACACTTTATAACGAGTCCACGCCGTACCTGACCTACAGCGAGATGAGCACGGAGCTGCTGAGTAAGCTCACGGCAAAGGGCGGCGCGTTCGATACCGTCACCGTGTACGAATCGGGCGTGGCCATCGACGGCAAATACAGCCACCCCGGCAGCGACCGCGCGCTGGACGGGCTGAACTACCCGTTCCCCACGGTGCTCACGCAGGAGGACATCATCTTCGGCGGCGATGTGAACGTGCACTACGGTGCGTGGCCGAAGCCCGACCTCTACTGGGAGCAGACCTCCGCCGCGCTCGATCTGCTGGATGTGGAGGAGCAGACGGGGCAGGCCCTTCTGGAGCTGAAGCTGTACCTCATGGGCATCGGCGGCGGCGAAACGCCGGCGATCACCCTTCTTACGGAGGGCGGCGAAGCGCTCACCGGCCCCGGCGCGGCGAGCGTCGCGGCCATCTCGGACTATGACGCAGACGGCGGCTTCTACACCGTGACCTTTGCGGGCAGCGCCCCCGGCGAGATCATCGCCGAGGCAAGCCTCGGCGGCAGCACCGCGCGCGTGCGCCTGACCGTCACGGCGGCGCTGGCGCTCACAGCTGTGCCCGAAGCGCCGGAGCTGTACGTTGGCGACGAGACCGAGCTGACGCTCACCGTCCGCCACTCGACCGGCTCGGTGCTCACGCCTGCGGCGGCCCGGCGGCTGCAGTGGACCGTGCAGGTCGACAGCGGCGATGCCGCGCAGGACGTGGTGGAGTGCCGCGCGGGCGATATTTCCTACGACGCGGGCAGCGGCGATTTTGCCCTGCCGCTCACCGGCTTCTCCGCCGGCGAGGCGATCGTCACCATCACCTGCCTCTATCCATACACCGACGCGGACGGGCAGATCCTCAGCATCACGCAGAAGGTCAACCTCAGCGCCACGGTGTATCCGAACGACGTGCTGGGCCTGACGGACGGCGTTACGCACCGCCAGATCCGCGTGCCGCACACCATCCCCGCGGGAACCAGCGGGTATACGGCGAGCGCCGCGGCGGACGGCCCGCAAGCGGGTGGGCTGTATCTGTACGCAACGCGTGCGTACACCGATCTGGCCGACTTCACGCTCGCGGCCGCCGCGATCGTGCGCGGCACAGCCGAGCTGCCCATTGGCGAGGACGGCTATACGGTGGGGAAGGAATACCGCCTGACGCTGGCGGGCGAGACCGCATACGCGGGCGACTACGATCTGCGCGCCCTCACGCTGGAGACGGCGCAGCCTGACCCGGTCCCGCTCCGCATCGTGCTGGAGCGGGACGGCGTCCTGTTTACGCTGGAGCTGCCTGTCACGCCCGAGCCGGCGCAGTACGCCGTCGACTTTGCCGACGAGGACGGTAGGGTGCTCTTTACGAAGCACGCGCTTTACGGCGGCACCGTCACGCTGACGGCGGACGACCCGGTGGGCACGCGCGTCTGGCAGATCCCGGACGCGATCTACGAGCCCATGACGCTGCGGCCGGTCACGCCGCCCGCGGCGGACGAGGCGCCGGATGATGCGGACGAGCCGGACGGGGAGCCGGAGCCGGACGAGACCTGACAACATGAAGGGAGGGCGCTGCGATGAAGCGGCTCGCGCAAAAACTGAACTGCCGCCGCGGCGCTTCCATGCTGATGGCGCTGCTGCTGTTTCTCATCGCGGCCATGGTCAGCGCCGTGATCATCACGGCGGCGGTCAGCGCGCGCTCGCGCGTGGCCTCCGACCGCGCGCAGCAGCAGACGTATCTCACCGTGTCCTCCGCCGCGGAGCTTCTGCGGGACAGTATCGAGGGCGGCAGCGGCGATTTTCGGACGCGCAAGGTGACGCTGTACAGCGATCGCTACAAGCAGAATCCGGTGCGCGATGTGTCAGACGACAAGACGGATGCGACCGGCGATTTTGCCTTTTTGATGAACAATGCCATCCGCCAGCTTCTGCAAACGCCCGCGCTTGTCTACCAGCGCTCGTTTACGATCCGGGCAAAGCAGGCGGATGCTTACGAGGACGTTTCGTGCGAGCTGTATCTCTCCTGCGAGATCGAGAGCGAGACCACGCGGGCCTATACGCTCACCGTCTGGCTCACCGGCGGGACGAGCGAGCACCCATGCCGGATGCGCCTGACCATGGACGGCACGCAGACCTATTCCTCGCTTATGACGAGCTACTGGGAGTGGGAGGGCTGGTCACGCAAGGAATATTTCCAGGAGGTTCTTACGAGCAGCTTCGTCTGGTCAGGCGCGGCGCTCACACGGGAGGACGGCACATGAAAAAGCTGCGGAAGAACCGGGGCGAGACGCTTGTGGAAACGCTCATGGCCCTGACGGTCGCGGTGCTGGTGCTGCTGTTTCTGGCCAACGCGATCTTCGGCGCGGCAAAGTTCAACGCCGCCGTGCGCGATACGGACGTGTCGTTCCACTACACCGGCGCGGTGCGGCAGGAGCGCCCGCTGGAGCTGGAGGTCAGCGACAGCTATACCACCCAGACCGTGACGGCGGCGGAGTACGTCGACCCCAACGGCTATCACTACTACACGAAGGAGCCCTGACAGGAGGTGCGCGGCATGAAACGGCGAGCAAGGCGCGGCGGCTTTACGCTGGTGGAGCTTTTGTGCGCCATCGCGGTGATGCTGCTGCTGGCGGCGCTGCTCACGCTCGGCGCGCGCAGCGCCGTGACGGCGTTTCGCCGCTCGATGGAGGCCTCGCAGGCGCAGACGCTGCTGTCCACCCTGCGCACCGGCGTCAGCGACGAGCTGCGCTACGCGGGCACCGTGCAGCTGGCCGCGGACGGAACGCCCGCCGGATTTTTCAGCCAGAGCTACGGCGAGGCCGCCTACAGCGGCTTTTCGAGCGACGAGCGCGGGCACGTCCTGCTCGGCGGCAGCAAGCTCCTGCCCGACCGGGCCTATCCCCACGGCCTGCGCGCCGCGGTGGAGCTGACGGCGTATGATCCGGCAACCAACACCTTCACCGCCCGCATCACCGTCCTCGGCGCAGAGGATCAAATCGCTGCCCAGACTGCCTTCGAGGTCCGCCAACTAAACCCCGCCGCCGTGCTGACAGCAGAATAAAAAAATCCCCGCCCGCGCGCCGAAAGGCCCGCGGGCGGTTTTCATTGTTTTGTAGGGGCCGATGACCACATCGGCCCGCCCTACCAGGTTTCATCCGCACCCCTTATCGGGACGTAGGGGAGGGGCTTGCCCCTCCCGTGCGGTAGGCACTTACGCTTTTATGAGACCTATCGGCGAACACGATGGTACCCTACGGGAGGGGCAGAGCCCCTCCCCTACGGCATAATAAGAAATGCGTCTGTGCGGGCCGATGTGGGCATCGGCCCCTACAAGCGTTTTACGTATTTACATTGGTGCGTTCAAATTTACGATTGCGTTTTGTCGGGCGGACAGAGTCGTCCGCTCCCTACAAGAGGTGTGGTGTGCACCACAGGAGGTGCTCACTCTCCGCAAAAGCTCTTGCAGAACATCCGCAGGGTGCATTTGCCACACTGCGGATTTCTGGCGGTGCAGACGGCGCGGCCGTGGAGAACGATGCGGTGGCAGAAGTCGGACGACTCCTCGGGCGGGAGGATGGCGCGCAGCTGGCGCTCGACCTTTTCCGGCTCCCTGCCCTCGGACAGGCCCAGCTTTCCGCAGATGCGGATGCAGTGCGTGTCGCACACGACAGAACCCGGCACGCCGTACAGGTCGCCCAGCAGCAGATTCGCCGTCTTGCGCCCCACGCCCGGCAGGCGCAGAAGCGCCTCCATGTCGTTCGGCACGCGGCCGCCGTACTCGTCCCGCAGCATCCGGCAGGCGCAGACAATATCGTGCGCCTTCTGGCGGAAAAAGCCACATGTGCGCACGTATTCCTCGACCTCCGCCACGTCCGCGTCCGCGAACGCGTCCAATGTCGAAAAACGCGTGAACAGCGCCGGCGTGACGAGATTCACGCGCGCGTCGGTGCACTGCGCGGACAGGCGCACGGCGATCATCAGCTCATAATCCTTTTTATACTGCAGCGCGCACAGCGCATCCGGGTACGCTGCCTTCAGCGCCTCGACCACGCCCTGCACCCGTTTGGTGATGTCCATAAAACCGCCCCGTTTCGATCGTTTTCTACAGCATAGCACACTTTCGCCACGCGGGCAAGCGCCGCGCAAAACGGCGGGAAACAGGACGAGCGAACGATGCCCCGTCCGGCTGGAATTGCGACCGGTTTTTTGCCTCGCGCGGCGTATACTTTGTCCTGCGGTGATCCGAAGGAGGTGTGCGGCATGACAGTCTGGGCGGAGCGGGTGTTTTTTCTGAACGCGCTGCTGAATTTTCTGCTGCTGCTTGGCAGCGCACGGCTGGCGGGCGCGCCGGCCCCGCTGCGGCGGCTTCTCCCGGCGGCGGCGCTCGGCGGCGTGTACGCCGTGCTGGCGCTCGTCCCGGCGCTCGGCTTTCTGCAGACGGCGGGGATGAAGCTGGTCGCCGCGGCGGTCATGCTGCTGCTCGCCTTTGGCGCGGAAAGGCGGACGCTGCGGCTGGGGCTGATCTTTTGGGCGCTGGCGGCGGCGTTTGCGGGACTGGTGCTGCTGTGCACGCAGGTGTTCCGCACGGGGCTGCTGGTGGTCGGCGGCAGCGCGTATTATCCTGTGAGCTTTTTTGGCCTTCTGCTCGTCGCGGCGGCGGTGTATCTCGCGGCGCGGCTCGTCTTTCCGCGCCTGTTGCAGCACGGCGGCGGGCAGATCGTGCCGCTGACGCTGCGGCTCGGCACGCAAGAGATGCCCCTGCGCGCCCTGCGCGACTCGGGCAACACCCTCTGCGACCCCATCACGGGCGAGGCGGCGCTGGTCGTGGACGCGCAGACGGCGGCGGCGCTTCTGCCGCAGGCAGACCTCACGCCCGCGCGGCTCAGCGCTCCGGCAGCGCTGCTGCCGGAGCTGGCGCAGCGGTACCCGGCGCTGCGCTTCCGGCTGCTCCCGTACCGCGCCGTGGGCACGAGCGCAGGGCTGCTGCTTGCGGTACGCTGCGAGCTTGTGGACGCGGGCGGCCGCGCACGCCGCGCACTGGCGGCGTTTTCTCCCACACCGGTCTCAGACGGCGGGGCCTATCATGCACTGACAGGAGCGTGAAGCTATGAACGAGACGATCCGGAAACTGCTGCGGCTGCTGGGCTTTTTGCAGCCGGCGAAGGTCATGTACATCGGGGGCAGCGACGTGCTGCCGCCGCCCCTGCGCGCGCCGGAGGAGCAGCAGATGCTCGCCCGGCTGGCAGACGGCGACGAGATGGCGCGCCAGACGCTCATCGAGCGTAATCTGCGGCTGGTCGTGTATATCGCGCGGCGGTTTGAAAACACGGGCATCAACATCGAGGACCTTATCTCCATCGGGACGATCGGGCTCATCAAGGCCGTGGGCACGTTCCGGCCGGATAAAAACATCAAGCTGGCGACGTATTCCTCCCGCTGTATCGAGAATGAAATTCTCATGCACATCCGCAAAATATCCGGTCAAAAGACGGAGGTATCGCTCGACGAGCCGATCAACACCGACTGGGACGGCAACGAGCTGCTGCTCTCGGATGTTCTGGGCACCGACGGCGACACCGTCATGCGCCCGATGGAGGACGACGTGGACAAACAGCTCCTGCGCGACGCGCTCTCGCGCCTGCCGGAGCGCGAGCAGCAGATCGTGACCATGCGCTTCGGCCTTGGCGGGCGCAAGGAAAAGACGCAGAAGGAGGTGGCCGAGCTGATGGGCATTTCGCAGTCGTACATCTCGCGGCTGGAAAAGCGCATCATGCTGCGCCTGCGCCGCGAAATATCCCGCCAGATCTGCACTTGAATTTTCCCGCCGGATGCTGTATACTAAATCGCAGCAATGCCGGTGTGATGGAATTGGTAGACGTAGTGGACTCAAAATCCACCGCCAGCGATGGCGTACCGGTTCGAGTCCGGTCACCGGCACCAAACCAATATAATCCGAACCAAATCTTCTTAATCGGAGATGGGTTCGGATTATTTGTTTTCTTCGAG
>CAKTXA010000025.1 GCA_934631005.1 uncultured Oscillospiraceae bacterium | reverse complement strand
TAGTTGTCCGGCTGCGCCTCGGCGGCAAAGACCAGCCCGTCATAGTCCTCCGGGAGATAGACGGCGTAGCTCTTGGTGAAGACCTGCGCCCAGTCGCCCACGTTGTACTGCCAGTCGGTGGAGTAGGCAAATTCAATGAGATAGCTGTTCCCCTGCCAGCTGACGGTGTGGAGATAGTAGTTGTCGCCGCGCTGGCTGTTGCCGTAGGCCGTTGCTGTGGTGAGCCACATACCGGTGTAGAAGTCATACAGCTCGCTGTCGGTATTGGTGATGTACTGCTCGGAAAAATACGGAATGGAGTCCTCCGGGATGTAGCAGATGGCGTCAAAGTGCAGTTCGCGGATGCCGTCATGGGTGTAATCGCCGTTCTTTGTGATCTCCCAATAGCAGTCGCCGGTGCTGTAGCCGTCGCCAAGGCCGGAGTAGCTGCAAACTCCGTCTTCCAGCAGGAAGGTCCCCATCTCCACGGCGGCATTGAGCTCAAGGCCGTTTCTTGTAAAATAGGGTTCGCTGGACTGGATGCCCCCCACAGGCAGGAGCGTGCCATTGTTCACACTGTCGATGAGGTCGCCGCTGACGGTGCGGTCGAGCTGCAAGGTATCGCCGCTGCCGTCAAAGTGGAGCGTCAAGCCGTTTTCGTCCACCCACAGCGTGCCGTATTCGATCACTTCATCCTGATCGTTTACAAATTCCCATGTGGCATCCTCGTGGACGCGCAGCCAGAGGTTTTTGCCCTGATATTCCCAAAGTCCCACATAGGAGGCGATCAATTCCTCCGGCTCGGCCACCCCGGGCACATGGAAGCTGGAGTACTCCGGCTGATAGACATAGCGCTCCTGGGGGTCCCACAGCCAGAGCATGGTGGTATTGCTCATGTCCTCGTGACCGATCTCCACCAGCACGTCGCTCTCCCCGTCCCCATTCTGATCGTCGAAGGAGATTTGGAAGGCGCTGCTGCTGATGTCCTCGATAGTCTCGGGAAAGGCCACGCTGTCAAAGAGGACCTGCTCGGGAAGATCGCGGTAGAACGCCGCGCTGCTTTCCCCCACCGTGACCAGCACGTCCACGCTCTCGCCGTCATGGGTGATGGTGCCGCTTGCGGCCACTACGCCGGTCGTGCGCCAATCATCTCCCGCAACATCGTCAGCCTTGCCGCAGGCGGCAAGGCTCAGGCAAAGAGCCATCACCAGCATGAGGATAAAAATAAGCTTCCATCGGTTTTTCATATCCTTTCTTCCTTTCTGTCACTCCATCATGTAGTAAACGCCCTCATCGCCCCAGACCAGAGCGTCCTCGTCGATCTCAAAGACCCGGTAAGAAACGCCGTCGTACATCGTGGAATCGGCGTAATAGGTGCTCGCCTCGTCCGTGGAGTAGGAGAACGTGCCGCAGTCCATCTCCGCCGGCTCGGCGCCGGGCGCGCGCTGGTAATAGCTCCAGTTTCCATTACCGTCGATGACGATATAGGTCTCCGCCGAGAGATCGCCGTCATAGTACCAGATGCCCTCGAATTCCGAGACATTCCGCTGGCAGAGGTCGGAGTCCCAGCTCCAATAGGCGTCCGGGTCTCCGTCTAAACGACCATTCCAGTCGGACACCTCGTCCCCCGAGGGATCGGGCTCGTCGTCCTCGGTGAGACGATCGCCGTCCTCATACCAGAGGTACTCCATCCCTTCGCCGGGGTTGAAGTAGCCGTAAGCGGCACAGTAGAGCTGACCGTCCTCCATGGCGATACGGCTGCCGGAATCATCCGAGTTGCTGTAGGCATAGATAGCCTCCCATTCCGGCTCATAGCGAAGATAGCCGTCATCCACCACTTCACCGCTGCGATAGAGGGTCCAGTTGCCCTCGGTGTCAAACTCCATGTAGTCGTACTCATTGTCCGCTTCTCCCAGCCAGATGCCCTCAAAGCCGGTAAAATCGTTGACGGTATCCTCGCTGAGACCGCCGCCCAGACCCTCGTCGGGGTCGTCCTGCGGAGCGATTTGTCCCTCCGTATTGCCGCAGGCTGTACACAGCAGGAAAAGCAGCAATACCAGCCCCAGCAGAAGACATAGCTTTTTTCTCTTCATTTGACATTCCTCCTCATTCTTCATCGCCCAAATATAGCTGCGAAAAAATACTTTGATAGGTCTCACCCATATCCGCCGCAGCATCGGGTGGGTGCGCAGAAGCCGTAAAGATAGGTACAAATGCCGGCATCCATGACAAATCCGCTCCATTTTCGGGCGTCTTCGTTCTCACCGGCGGTAGATGTGGCCGTCTTCATCGTGCTAATGCTCCTGTTCCGCCATGGACAAGATCTCATCGTGGCTCAGCTCCACATCGCCGAAGCGGACAAAGATGCCGTTGGTCACGGCGCTGCTCCACACCTGTGGGTCGGAAAGTGTGCAGAACCGCATTTTGTCCAGATACGGCTTCATATCCAGAAAAAGCCGGCTCCCGGACACAAAATCGACCCGCAGCACATGGTCGGGCAGCGGTGTGACGGCTGTGAGATACCTTCGGTTCAAGTGCGTGCCCTCCTTTCCGTAAAAAATAAACATCCACCGTACAGATATTGTACGGTGGATGTTATGGGATGACCATTAACCAAAGGTTAGGTCTTTTGCCTGAGCAGCCCGGCAAGCGTCTTTCGCTTGGTGCGGGTGTCGCCCTCGATATGGAGCTTTGAATAGATCTGATTTACATACTGCTTGACGCTCCCCTCGGAGAGATAGAGCTTTTCCGCGATCTCACGGTTGCTCAGCCGCTGCGCCATCAGGCGAACGACCTCATACTCCCGCCCGGTCAATGCATCGAGCACCGGCGGGCGGGCGCTTTCGTCTCTTCTCCGCTCTGCCGCCTCGCCAAGTTTGGTGATTTTTTCAATCAGTTCTGTTTTGATCTCGCGCGCCAGCAGGGGCTTCAAGCGCTCGTAGTTTTCAACAAACGGCATCACAAGCCCGTCCGGCGCGGCATCGGAAAGCGCCTTTCTCAGCCACGCGCGCCCCTCTTCGGACTTGCCGAGCTTTTCATACGCCGCCGCCGTCTGGATGCGGACGTGCAGCGCAACGAGCGCGTAGTGCATCGTCTCGCACACCGCCAGCAGCTCTGCGCTGCGCCCGATGACCTTGGCATAAGCGCCCTCAGCAAGGTAGACCTGATTTTCGATCATTTCCATCATGGGCTTCCCCGGCACGAGCAGGTTGATGTCGGAGAGGCGGTGCTGCGAGAAGATCTCCGGGATCTTGTCCGTTTCGCCGCGCAGGGCGTGGTAGTAGGCGCTGGTAGCGCTCCAGAGGTTGATCCACGAGGCGTCGTGATGGCGCAGCAGTGCCGCGTATCGCTCTTCAAAGGTATAGCGCTGCTCCACATCGGTATAGAGTGAGAGCCGCCGCGACAGAAAGTCGCAGCAGAGCGCCATGTTGACCTGCCTGCTGCCGCGGACCTGTGCGTAGGCGCGCTCCAGCTCGATGTGCGCATCGGTGAAGCAGCCCTGACAGAACAGCGCCTCGGCGCGCATGATGGTCTCCGCGCCCTGCCCGTGGTGATTTGTGACCTTGTAGTAGTGGGGCATACACTCGTCCATCTTCGCAAGCTCGCTTTCGAGGTCTCCCGGTGCACGGTGGAACATCATCAGAACAGACGGCGAGCCGAAGCTCCAGCCGCCGCCGGACTGGATGCTGATGGCGGGGCGGGACATCCGGGCGCTGGCGCTGCGGTGCAGGCGGCTCATGGCGCGGATGTCGTTATAGCAGAGAAAGCTGAGAATGAGGTCGCACTCGCCCAGCAGATCGCCCCTCTCCTCTTCAGACAGCTCCGGGTGCTCCTCAATGGCGGACAGCAGCAGCGCCTTCAGCTCCAGCATCTTCGGGATGTTCCGCCATGTGAACATGCGCCGCATCAGCACCAGAATGGCAAAGGGGTAGGCCTTGAGCGTTTCGGCGGGGCATTTGTCCAGCGCCTCCAGCACGTCCTCGGGCTTGAGCGAGGCAAGCAAAATGCCCGCATCGCTGCGGATGACCCGCAGCAGCGCGTCGTAATTCTCGCTCTTCCGGTAAGCGGCGATGGCGTGGAGATACTGCCGGCGCTCTTCATACCACAGGCCGAAGCGCTCCCAATAGAGCCGCTTGCTTTCCGCCGGCATCGTCAGAAAGCTGCGTTCTGCGCACTCCTTCATCATGTGGTGGAAGCGATAGGTCACACCGTCAGGCAGGCGCGTGACAAAGGCGTTTTGCGCAGTCAGCATGGAGAGAATTTGCTCAGCGTCCGCGTCGCCTGTGATACACTGCGCCATTTCGGCGCTAAATTCATCGGCAAGCCCCATGACCGCCAAAAACTCCCGCTGCCGCTTTGGCAGCGGGTCGATCATGGCGGCGGAGAAGGTGGCGTAGATGTCGGAATGGCGGCTGGGCAGCACGCCGCGCTCAGAGAGCGTTCGCAGATTTAGGTACACGGCAGAGAACCAGCCCTCACTGGAATAGAGCAGGCTTTCCACCTGCGCATCGGAAAGCGCCGTGCCGCAGCGGCGGGCATAGACGGCAAGCTCCGTATGGTTCAGGCGCAGCTGCTCCGTGCCGATCTGATAGACCTTTGCCCCCAGCCGCACCGCCTCCGCCGCAGGCAGAAAGCGGTCGCGGCTGGCGACGATGAGATGTACGTTTGCGGGCAGCTTATTTGCGAGCATACAGAGAAACAGCGAGGCGCGCTTATCCGTGAGCAGGTGAAAATCGTCAATGAAGAGATAGCAGGGGGCTTCACCCGCCAGCGCATGGCAGAGGTCATCCACCAGCAGTCCGCCGCCCGCTGCGTCCGTGGGGCAGGGATAGTCCCGCAGGAAGGGGAAGCCCGCGCGGGCAAACGCCTCCTGCACGCTTTTCCAGAAGATCGCAAGGTTATCGGAATACACGCTGATGCGGATGATTTTCAGGGTTTCCGCCTTGGCGCGCTCCTCCAGATACCAGTTCACTGCCGTGGTCTTTCCGTAGCCCATGGGCGCGACCACGGTGGTCATGGCGCAGCGGGAGATGGGCCGCAGGCTCTCCTGCAGCCGCTCGGATATATAGACGGTATTCAGCTTCCACCTCGGCTTTGGCATGGCATTCCCCTCCACTGCGCTGTCACTGTGCCTGTAACTGCTGCGGTTTGAATATGATTATACCGAATTATCCCGCAGGTGTAAACCGCATCCGTATCATTTTCTGCCCTTCCTGCCTGTAAAATGATGTGCAGGCAATGGCTCTGAAGTCACTTCCTTTTGAGCGTCGTATAGCTCTTTGTTTACAGCGGCGCAGTTTTTGCGCAGTGATCCTCATTTTACAACGCATTCATGTCCGCCACCAGCAGTTTGCAAGTTTGAATCTTGTAAGCCGTTTTTCCTGTTCGAATTTTCCTACAACCCCGTTGTTTTTCTTGAAGCGGCGGGCTTTTTTCAAATCACAACCCCAAGAGTGTTATTTTAGCCCTCTCAACAACTCCCTCGTAAAGTCCCAAAACTGCCCGCACCGCGGGCAGATGTGTTTGCCAAGGGGCGCGCACGACCCCGCGGCTTTGTCCTGCTTCGCCGCTTGCGGCTCTGTTTTCTGCCGGAAGCTGCCTGCAGGCTTGCTTCTTCTGCGTTTGCTGTTTCCGCAACACCCCCGCACGTCGGCGCAACGTCCGGTTTTGGGGCTTCTGGCGGGTACGCGCTCGGCTTAGCTGCGAAAGCCGCACAAACTGCCGACACAGGCGCGACGGGCTGTGACTGGCGTTTTGGCTGTGCGTTCAATCTGTGTTTTAATAAAATCGGCATATTTCCTCCTTGCCGCGTCCTCGTCCAGCTTCTACATCTGCCGGTCATGCCACGTCAAGCAATACTCTAACGGCGGGTTATGTTCAGACTTGTATCCAGGTTTATTTTGAGGTATACTGTTATCAGATTTTCGCAGGAGGTGCTGCTATGAGTGCTGCTGAAATTGAGAACGCCCTGCGCATGGCTTCCATGTCGCTGGAGATGGAGGGTCAGCATGTCGATGCGCAATGCGTGGAATGGTGCCGCAGAATGCTTGCTGGCGAAATCACATTAGAAGAATATCTGGCGTTGGTAATCAAGCGGGCAGAGGGGTAACAGTATGCCATACAGCATCGATTCTTCTTCCGACCGCTGCTATCCAGGTACAAGCTGTCTGATGAATAAGTTTGATATTCACGACGCGCAGAAATTGGATGAACTTGAGTCCTCCATCGTATATGGAAAACTGGCACTGCTTCAACATATCCCGATCCCTGGTTCGTTCGATTTCGCACATTATAAGCGAATCCATCAGTTTCTGTTTTGTGATCTCTATGACTGGGCAGGCCAGATCCGAGACGTTGACCTGTTCAAGAAAGGCACAGCCTTTGTTCCTGCATCTGATATTGAACGATGCGCAGATGCTTTGTTCGGCAGGCTGCAAGCGTTTCGTCCGGAGAATCTTTCGCGCAGAGAGATAATCGAAAATATAGCGGATTTCTACAACACCCTGAATATGCTACACCCTTTCCGGGAGGGAAATGGTCGTACACAACGAGTATTTTTTACCCAGTGGGTTACACAAAAATTAGGATGGCATTTGGATTTGGCCTCTACAAATTCTGATGAATTGATGATCGCTACGATCTACGCCGCGCAAGGTGTTATGGATTACTTGATAGATTGCTTCGATGGTGCATTGCAGATAACGGAAATGGATTCAGGCATTCAAATGGACTTGCTTTGAGCTTTCTGTAATCTTTGATTACTGCGGCGCAGTTTTTGCGCTAGGTTTTCTGGTTTGACCCACACGCTGACCCACACGGCGAAACGAGCGGACGGAAACAGTGGAAATAAGATGTGTAAAGAGCATTGATTTCCGAGCAGAAAGTGCTGAAAACGTCCGGAAATCGTTATTTTTATAGCTTTTCTACTATTCGTAATCAGCAGGTCGCCGGTTCAAGTCCGGCCACTAGCTCCAAAAAGAAAGACACGACGTACGTCGTGTCTTTCTTTTTGGTACCATTTAAATCATTTCACGGCGGAAATGAATTCCGCCTATGACAATTCTCCGCTGCGCTCCGAATTGACGCGCTACTCAGCGCGGCCGCCGGAGGGCGGCTGTTGACAATTGGTTTCCGGCGTTGTATAATTTGCGTTATATATAACTCGAATTATATATCAGGAGGTGCCAAGATGCCGGCGAGGGCGAGGGTCACGAGAGAGATGGTCGTGGAGGCGGCGTTTGCGGTCGTCCGGGAGACGGGCGCGGAGGACATGAACGCGCGGACGGTGGCGGAGCGGCTGCACTGCTCCACGCAGCCCGTCATGTACCAGTTTGCGACGATCGACGAGCTGAGACGGGCGGTGTACGCGAAGGCGGACCTATATCATTCGGACTATCTGATGGATCTGAAAGCGCCGGCGGACGGCGCCATGCTGGGGATCGGGATGAACTATATCCGCTTTGCGATCGAGGAGCCGCGGCTGTTCCGCTTTCTTTTTCAGTCGGATTCCTTCGGCGGAAAAACGCTGCCGGAGCTGATCGACGCCGGGGCGCTGACCCCGGTCCTTTCGGCGATGCAGGGCGCTTTGGGGCTCGGCATGGAACAGACGAAAGCGGTTTTTCTGACGGTGTTCCTGTTTGCGCACGGGTATGCGAGTCTCATCGCCAACAACGCCCTTCGCTGCGACGAGGCCGCGATCCGCGCCCAGCTGGAGCAGGCGTACCGCGGCGCGATCATGGCCGCGCGGGAGGACAGGCCGTGATGCGGACGCAGACACGAAAAAGACGCCGGATCGCCGCGGTCACGGCGGTCATTCTGGCCCTTGCCGCGGCGATATGGTTTCTGGCATACATCAGCCCGCCGAAGGACGAGATCGGGGCCGCACCGTATCCGCCGGAGTTCTTCTGCGAGGGAGCGGAAAACCGCATCGACTACCAGACGGACGGCAAATGCGCGGCGTATGCCGCCGCGTATCTTCTGCGGCATTTTGGGGAGGACGCGGACGGAGAAGCGCTGTTTCCGGAGCTGAAGCGGCCGCTCGGCTTCACGCCCGCAAGCAGCATCGCGGAGGTCCTGACGCGGCATGGGCACCCGGCGAGGGCCTGCCGCGGAAGCCTTGACACGCTGAAGCAGCGGCTGGCGGAGGGCCAGCCGGTCATCGTATTCCTCCGCATCCCGGTGGATACGCACTACGCCGTTGTGGTCGGCTATGACGCGCAGCATGTATATCTGGCGGACTCTCTCGCCGAAAACGCCAACGCGTCGGACGCGCGATACAACCGGGTGCTGGAGACGGCGGCGTTTGAGGCCGTATGGAAAACAGGGACGCTGCTGCCGGACAACATTTACATTACCGCCGGGGCGGCAGACAGTTAAGCGAGAACATGGAGGGTCATAAAATGAAAAACAGTGCGCTGGTCGTGATCGACCTGCAGAATGATATTACGAAGAACTACCGGGAGATCATCGAGACCGTCAACGCGGCGGTCGACTGGGCCGTCCGGCAGGAGCTTTGGGTCGTTTACATTCAAAACCACAATCTGTCCGCGAGGACGCGGACGTTCAAGCCCGGCACGCACGGCGCGGAGCTGGTGCCGGAGCTGAAGGTCGTGTCCGACCACATATTTACGAAGTCAAAAAGCAACGCCCTGACGAGCGAGGCGTTCGCCGCGTTCATTCGGGAGCACGGCATCACCGAATTTTACATCGCCGGGGCGGACGCCGCGGCGTGCATCAAATCCACGTGCTTCAACATGGCAAAGGCGGGCTACACCGTGCACGTGCTGTCGGACTGCATCACGAGCTACGACAAAAAGAAGCTGCCGGAGCTGCTGGCGTATTATGAAAGCAAGGGGTGCACCGTGAGGATGCTTTCTGACACCATGCAGGCGTATCAGCCGCAGGGCGGATGTGCGGAAGGAACGACAGGAGGGTGAAACGATGTCCATGTGGGATCCGTGGCGCGGGTGCAGGCGGTGCAGCGAGGGCTGCCTGCATTGCTATATCCATAAGGGCGACGCCAGGCGCGGCGTCGATACGAGCGTGATCGTCAAGACGAAGGACTTTGACAAGCCGGTCGCGCAGCTCAAAAAGGGCGGCTATAAAATGAAGCCGGGGATGGTCTATCTCGGCTTTTCCACCGACTTTCTCATTGAAGAGGCCGACGCGTGGCGCGGCGAATGCTGGAAGATGATGAAAGAGCGGTCGGACTGCCGGTTTCTCTTCCTGACCAAGCGCATCGAGCGGTTCGCGCAGTGCATCCCGGCGGATTGGGGGGACGGGTACGAAAATGTGACCGTGTGCTGCACGATCGAAAATCAGAAAAATGCGGACAAAAAGCTGTCCGTCCTTCAAGCGCTTCCCATCCGGCACAGGTGCATCACCGCGCAGCCGCTTTTAGAGCGCGTGGATCTGGAGCCATACTTAGACGGCGTGGAGCTGGTCGTGGTCGGCGGAGAGTCGGACCGGGACGCAAGGCCGCTCGACTATGACTGGGTGCTGGACATCCGGGAACAGTGCATCCGAAAGCAGGTCGATTTTGAATTCCGCCAATGCGGAACACATTTCATCAAAGACGGCAGGCCGTATACGCTCCAGACCAGAGACCTGTGCCGGCAGGCAAGACTTGCCGGGATCAACTACAAATGCACGGATCAATAGCTTTTATTGCAGATCCTGCGGAGGTAACATATGAACACGATCCCCTTTGAAATCGTCCGCGCGCGGGCGGAGGACGCGGCGGCGCTGTTGGAATATTTGAAGATCATCGGCGGAGAGACCGACAATCTCAGCTTTGGCGTGGAGGGCGTGCCGCTCGGCGTGGAGGCGGAGGCGGACTATCTGCGCGCGCAGTGCGATTCGCCGGACAATGTGCAGTATCTGGCCAAGGTAAGCGGCGAGATCATCGGCACGGCCAGCCTGAACCGCAAACCGAACCGTATGCGCCACCGCGGCGTGCTCGGCATCAGCCTGAAGCGGGCGTGGTGGGGCTGCGGCGCGGCGGGCGCGCTGATGGAGGCGATTTTGGCCTTTGCGCGGGCAAACGGCTTTGAGCAGCTGAATCTTGAGGTGCGCAGCAGCAACGCCCGCGCCATCCGCCTGTATGAAAAATACGGCTTTCGGAAGCTGTGCACGTTCCCGAACTTTTTTAAGCTCAACGGGGAATACATGGATTTTGACCTGATGAATCTCGAGCTGGGCACGGAGCCGTAACGCCCCCGCTCCGGCCCGCGGCTTGACTTCTGCGCCGATGGCTTTATAATGGTATTATGTAAATCATTATTTGAAGCTGCGGAAATGGGAGGGGCTGCATGAAACGGAGCGTACTTGGGATCCTGCTGGCGCTGGCGCTGCTTGTGGGGCTCGCCGGGTGCGCGCAGAAGACGCAGGAAGCACCGGCTGCGCAGGCGGCGCCGGTGCAGGCGGAGGAACCGCCTGCCGGGACGCTGACGGACGCGGCCACAGGCGAGGTCTATCACTGGGAGTTGGTGGAAACGCCGCTGCCGCGTGGGCTGGACGACCGGTCGGTGCAGACGGCGGTCGGCGGCAAAACGGTCGTCTGCGCGAAGGGTACGGACGGCGCGAAGCTGCTGACGCTGGAAAACGGCGCATGGGGCGACGAGCTGAGCGTGCCGGACGATCTGTCCTACGGCAATGCGCTCTGCGCGGACGCGGACGGCGGCTTCTGGCTGCTTTACACGACGCGAGCGCAGACGCTGGCGCTGGCGCGGTATGACGCGTCGTTCGCGCCGGCGGGGACGCTCGCGCTGGACTGTGCGATCGACAACACGCTGTACACGCAGCTTTTGCAGGTGGAGGGCGGCTTCTGCCTGCTGAGCTATGACCGGCTGGTGCGGGTGGACGAGCGCGGCGCGGTGACGGCGCAGAACGACTGCGACCACAGCGACGGCCGCTATTTTACGGCGCTGGCCGAGACGGGCGGCAGCCTCTGCCTGCTCGCGCCGACGGTTTATGACATGGACGGGACGAGCTTTGACGAGCTGCGGCAGATAAGCCCCGTGACGCTGGAGGTGCAGGAGGTCCTGCTCGAACGGACGGACCTGTGCGGTCTGGGCACGGACGAGGCAGGCCGTCTGATCCTCAGCGGGCAGGAGGGCCTGTTTGCCTACGACCCGGAGACGGGCACGGAGGAGACCGTCCTGACGTGGGACACGCTGGACACGGACGCGCTGAGCGGCTATTTTGCGCGGACGGCGGACGGGTGGCTCTGCGTCTGCAATGCGTCCGGCGGCATCATCGTGCAGCTGCGCCGTGTCGCCGGTGCAGCGCCTGCGCGGCGGGAGCTGACGCTGGCGATCGTCGGCGGCGGCGACGCAGAGGCCGCCGTGCAGATGGCGAAGCAGTTTAATCAGAGCCAGACGGTCTGGCGCGTGGCGGCGACGGTCTATGACGAAGCGCAGGGCGGGCAGCCCGCGGATCTGCTGCGCACGCAGATCGTGGCGGGCGACAGCCCGGATCTGTTCTGCTTTGTGAGCAGCGGCTATGACGCGCGGCCGCTCGCGCCGCGGCGCGTCTGCGCGGATCTTCTGACGCTTGCGGGCGTGACGGTGTCGCGCGAAGCGCTTCTGCCGGGGCTTTACGACGCGCTGACGCGCGCGGACGGGCTGTATGAGCTGCCGCTGACCGTTCAGCTGCAGACGTTCCTCGCGCCCGCCGACCTGATCGCGTCGCCGGGCGTGACGGCGGCGGAGCTGGAGACGGTGCGGCAGCGCGCCGGGGAAGGCTGGGTGCCGTTTGAGTCCTGGAACACGCCGGGCAATCTGTTCGCGCTGAGCATCCCCTTCTATCTCGGCAAATACGTCGACCGCGCGGCGGGCACGTGCAGCTTTGAGACGCAGGAGTTCTATGACTTTTTGCGCTGGTGCAAGACCTGGGGCGGCGACGGCTCGCTGGAGGATGCCGACGAGCGGGCGATCTTGCAGTATCTGCCGATCGCGACGGTCAGCGCGCTGTGCGGCAAGCGGCAAATCGTACAGGAATATTGGGGCTACACGAACGGCTACACCTACGCGGGCGTGCCGAACGAGGGCACGTGCGGCAGCATGATGACCGTGACGGTCTCGCTCGGCGTGTCCGCCGCCTGCCGGGACGCCGAGGGCGCGGCGGCGTTTTTGACCTACTGCCAGAGCTATGACGGCCTGCGCGACATCCCGGCGGACAGAACGCGGCTGCGCGCGGCGGTCGACGAGCTGCTTGCGACCGGCCGGGAGGACGAGGCGGAATCGCGCTACGTGATCTCGCCGGAGGACGCGGCGCAGTTCTACGCGCTGCTGGACGAGCCGCCGCTGCTAAAAGACGAGGACGACACGCTCTGCGCCATCCTCAACGAGGAGGCCGCGCCGTACTTTGCCGGCAGCTGCGACGAACAAACCGCCGCCGCCAACATGCAGTCCCGCGCAAACCTCTACCTCATGGAACAGGCCGATTCGTAACCAAACCCGGCGGGGAGGATAAATTCCTCCCCGCCGGGTTTTCTGAAAAATAATGTGCTGATAGGGCCTTTTGGATTGTTATATGGATGAGATCTCACAGGAACGGAGAAATGGACGGGATGGAACGAGAAGCCGTGCTGGCGCTGTATGATGAATACGCCGACAGTGTGTACCGGGTGGCGCTGGGGTATCTGCGTGCGCCGCACGACGCGGAGGACGTGGTACAGGCGGTGTTCTGTAGGCTGCTGGAGCAGGAGCTCACCATCTGGCCCGGGCGGGAGCGGGCGTTTTTGACGAAGTTGACGGTCAACACATGCAAAAACCGGCTGGCCGCGGCGAAACGCTTTGCGCCGGACGCGCCGGAGGAGCTGGCGCTTGCGGCGGAGCCGGAGGACCGCTCGCTGCTGCGCGCCGTGATGGCGCTGCCGGAAAAATACCGTCTGGTCGTGGTGCTGCACTGTCTGGAGGGGTATTCGTTTGCCGAGATCGCCGGATTTCTGCACATCACCGCCTCCGCCGTTTCGATGCGCCTGCACCGCGCGCGAAAAATGCTGAACGAAGAACTGGGGAGGGACTGATATGGAACAGAATTTTGAGCGTCTGGCGGACGCCATCCGCCTGCCGGAGCGCAGCCGGTCGCGCATCCGCGCACAGCTCGCCTCCCACGAAAAAACGCAGGAGGTCTCTGATATGAACAAACCGAAAAAGCGCCTGCCGCGGCTGGCCGTGGCGGCGATCCTGATCGCGGCGCTGTCGCTGACGGCGGCGGCCGCCGCGGTGATCGTCCGACAGTTTCAGAACGACATTCTCATCGCGGACATCAGCCAGATCCCGCAGCCGGAGGGCGACACGCCGGTGGCCGTGGCCGTATCCGAGCCGAGCGGCGAAGCGCCGCAGACGCTGGCAGAGATCCAGGCGGCGGACCCGCCGATCACGCTCGAGCAGTGGGCAAACGGCGAGCAGATCGGCGGCACGACGTCGAGCCAATACGGCGGCTGGGACGCCGCGGCGTGCATCAGCAGCGACCCGGCGCTGTGCATCCGGCGCATCACGCGGGAGGAGGATGCGGCGGAAAAAATGCAGTATATGGCGGAGGATCCCGCCGCGCTGCTGCCGGAGCTGACGGGCGCGATCCGGCTCGACCTGACGTGGCTGTCGGAGCACTACAGCGCCCTGCCGTTTGAAAATCAGGCGTTCGTCATCCGCGACGCAGACGGCGCGTTCGTCAGCGAGCTGTTCTGGGCGCGCTACGGCGCGAGCGACGGACGGGGCTGGATCACGCTGGACTTTGACTATGACGCCACGCGCAGCGGCCTCGGCCAGAGCTACATTGTGGACGGCACGTATGAGGAGGCGTACTACTACACGACGCAGAGCGGTTACGAATTTCTCATCACCGCCGACAGCGGCACCGTCTGGGCAAGCTGCTACACCGACAAGGCCGGCATCAGCCTGTACGGCGCGTACCTGACGACCACCGAGCTGGAGCAGATCGTGGAGCACCTGTCCATCTCCATCCGGGAGTGAGCGAAAAAAAGGAACCCTCAAAGGGGGTTCCTTTTTATTTTATTCTGTGTCTGTCCCGAGCGCTTGCAGGGGGTCTGTTGGTTCGCCGTTTATTTGGACGGCGAGGTGGAGGTGGGGACCGGTGGACCAGCCGCTGTCGCCGGTTTTGGCGATGATCTGGCCCTGCCGCACCGCGTCGCCGGGGGCGGCGCAGAATTCGCTCAGGTGCGCGTACTGCGTGCGCACGCCGCCTGCGTGCTCGAGCGTGAGGATGTAGCCGGAGGCGTCCTCAAATTCGGCGCTGAGCACCGTGCCGTCGGCCACGGCCAGCACGCTCGAGCCAAGCGCGGCGTCGAGGTCGACGCCGTCGTGGAACGCCCGCTGGCCGGTCTGCTCGTGCGTGCGCCAGCCGTAGGCGCACGTGACGGCGGCGTCCGTGTTTTCCAGCGGGAACACATAGGCAGGCGCGGGCTCCGGGTCGGGTACGGGCGGCTCCGGCTCCGCTTCCGCTACAGGTTCAATCGGTGGAGACTCGACTGGCAGCGCGACCGGCGCAGATGCTGGTTCCGGCGCGGGGACGGGGGCCTTTACCGCCTGCGTGGTGAGTGCGGCGCCGAGCACGAGGAACACGACCAGCGCACACGCGCCCGCCCACGCCGGGGTGCGGCGGGGACGCAGGATGGCGCGGATGCGCGCCTCCGTGCCGCCGCGCGAAAAGCCGCTGCACAGCGGCGACGGGCGCGCCGTCCGCTGCGCCATATCCAGAAGCGTGAGCGCGTACGCCTTTTTGCAGTCCGCGCCCAGCGCACACAAAACGGCCTCGTCGCAGGCAAGCTCCATATCGCGGTTTGCGAGCACAAGCATCGCCCACACGAGCGGATTCCACCAGTGTGCGCACAGGCAGACGGTCAGAAGGCACTTGCGCAAACAGTCGCGGCGGCGGACGTGCGCCAGCTCATGCGCCAGCACAAGGCGAAAACGCTCCGTGCCCGCGGGCAGATCGTCCGGCAGCAGCACCGTGGGGCGCAGCGCGCCGAATGTGAGCGGGGCGCGGCGGTTTCGGGTCACGCGGATGCGCGGCACGCGCGCCAGACGCAGCTGCGCCGCCAGCGCGGCGCACGGCGGCTGCGAGACGGCAGCGCGGCGAAATGTCCGCGTCATAAGGACATATCCGATAACAAAATACAGCCCCAGCGCCGCCGCGCCGATGGCCCAGATAAGCAGGATCGGCGAAATACGCGCCGCGCCGGTCTGCGCCGCGGCCTCGGCGGACGCCGTGAGTACCGGGAACGGACGCAAAACGTCCGCGATGACGGCGGCCCCGCCGCCGGTGGGCACATTTTGCAGCAGATTCCAGACGCTCAGGCGCGACGGCAGCGCCACGGGCAGCAGCAGCCGCGCCGCGGCGATGCACCACAGCGCCGGAAACAGCCTGCGCGGCAGGCGCTTTTGCAGCGTCAGCCGCAGCGCGAGCACGAGCGCGGCGAGCGCGCTGCCGCCGAGGATCGCGGCCTGCACGCCGCTCATCCCTCGTACTCCTCCACCAGCGCCTTCAGCCGTGCCAGCTCGTCCTTCGTGAGCGAGCGGTCGCTTAAGATCGACGCAAACAGCAGCTCAGCCGAGCCGCCGAACACCTTTTCGACGAGCGAGTCGGCCTCCTCCTTCTGGGCCTGCTGCCGCGTGAGCGCGGCGTGGCAGACAAAATTCGGCTCCCGCCGCTCGATCGCGCCCTTGTCGACGCACTTTTTGATGACCGTATAGGTCGTATTCTTGTTCCAGCCGACGCTCTCACCCAGCCGCCGCGCGATCTCCCTGGCCGGAAGATCGTTCTGCTCCCAGAGCGTCTGCATGACCTTCCACTCCGAATCAAACAGCTTCATCGTGTGCCCTCCTGTCGTTTCTAAATTCAGACTATCACAATCGTCCAAATCTGTCAAGACGGGTTGACAAATTCAGACGACTGTGATAGTCTGTCGATAGACTATTGCAATAGTACAAATTCAGAAAGGAGGGCCGCGCGCCTTTTACACATGTTAGGATGAGCATGGGACGCCGGGTCGCACCCGGCTTCCCTTTTACACATGGGAGGTTTTTGTGATGAAATACCGTGGTTTTCTTGCCATTTTTCTGATATGGACCCTGCTTTTCTGCGGCTGTGCCGCGCGGCAGGACGTCAGTACGCTGGAGCTGCCCGGCGGGGATGGGGTCTCCGCTTCCCTGCCCGCGCCGCCCGCCGCGCCCGAAGCGCCGCAGGCAGACGACACACCGGAGCCGTCCGGCCCGGTCACGCTGACGCTGGCCGTGGCGGCGGACTGCCCGGTGCAGGCGCCGTTTGGGCAGATGATCCGCGATTTTAACGCCGCGCAGACGCAGGTGCAGATCGAATACACGATCTACTCGGACTCGGGGCTGGACGGCACGCAGTCCGCTGACCTTCTGCGCACGCAGATTCTGGCGGGCGACCCGCCCGACCTTTACGCGTTTTACACCGACGGCTACGCCGCTCCGCCGCTCGCACCGGAGGGTACGTGCATGGATCTGCTGCCGCTGCTGGGCGAAACGGTGACGGCGGAGGCGCTCGTGCCGGGGCTGTATGAGCTGATGACGGCGGACGGCACGCTGCGCACGCTGCCGCTCACCGTGGCCGTGGACACCGTCATCGCCCCCGCAAGGCTGCTGCCGGAGCCGGGCGTGACGCTGGCGGAGCTGGAGCAGGCACGCGCGCAGCTGCCGAGCGGCTGGGTGCCGATCGGCTCGTGGAACACGCCGGGAAACCTTTTTGTCGGGTTCTGCGCGGCCTACTGCATCGGCGCGTACACCGACCGCGCGAGCGGAACGTGCGATTTTCAGCAGCAGAGCTTTTATGACTTCTTAACATGGTGCAAAACATGGGGCGGCGACGGCTCCATCCCGTCCGCGCCGGAAAAGGAGCTGCTGCGCATCTGGCAGATCGAGTCGCTCAGCTGGCTCGCGGGGCGCAGCGAGATCGTGCAGGAGCACTGGTTCGGCGAGCCGGCGTATACCTTCATCGGCTTTCCGACGGCGGACGGCAGCATCGGCAACGGCTACCGCGTCCGCTCCTCGCTCGGCGTGAGCCCGCAGTGCGCGCATACGGACGCGGCAAGGGCGTTTTTGGAATACTGCTTTTCATATGTGCAGGGGGCCTACATCCCGGCCAATTACGCCCTTTTGCAGGCGGAGCTGGCGGAGTATATCGCGGGCAACCGTACCGACTGGCGCGGCGAGGTGGCGCTGGTGAGTGAGACGGACGCAGCGAAATTTTATGAGCTGCTGCAAAACGTCCCCATTCTGGAGGGTCTGGACGCCCCGCTGGCGCAGATCCTGAACGAGGAAGCCGACGCTTACTTTTCCGGCACCCAGACCGCCGAACAGGCCGCCCAAAACATCCAGAACCGCGCGAGCTTGTATATGCAGGAGCAGTATGGATAAGCGCAAAAAAGGCCCGGATGCCACGCGGCATCCGGGCCTTTTTTGCGTTCAGCTGGTCTCTTTTCCGGCCTCGGTGATCATGGTTTCGAGGGCGCGGGCGGCGGCGCTGAGGGGGCGGTCTTTGCGGCGGATGAGGCAGACGCTGCGCGGCGGGATGGGCTCGGCCAGGTCGATGATGCGCACGCGGTCGGACGGGCGGATGAAGTCCCGCGGCACGATGCCCACACCCAGCCCCGCCTCGGCCATGGGGATGATCTGGTCGGCGGTGGCCGCCTCGATGGCGGGGCGGAACGGCACGCCGTGCGCGGCGAACACCGCGGCATAGAACGCGTGCGACGCCGTGCCCGCGCCGAGCGTGATGAGCGGCTGCGCCGCCAGCTGCGCGAGCGTCACGCCGGCATCCGGCAATATGGCCGCGCTCTGCGCGCAGACCGCGACCTCGCGCACCGCGCGGACGTCCCGCTGCACGAGCGACGGCGGGAGCGTGACGGGCGTGGTCACCACGGCGAAGTCCGCCGTAGTCTCGCGCAGGGCCGCCACGGCCTGCGGCGTGGAAAAATTGCTGATGCGCAGGTGCACGCCCGGATAGCGCGTCTGAAACTGCTTGAGCACCGGCAGGAGCAGACACCGCAGCGCGCCCTCGCTCGCGGCGAGAAACACGCTGCCGCGCGTCAGATCGCGGCTTTGCGTCACGGCCATCTCCCCCGCCTCCAGCTCCGCGCAGGCCACGCGGACGTGGCGAAACAGCTCCTCGCCCTCGGGCGTGAGCACCATGCCGCGGTTCGTGCGCAAAAACAGCGCGCAGCCGAGCTCCGACTCCAGATTTTTGACGGCGCGGGTCAGGTTCGGCTGGTTGCTTTGCAGCGCCTGCGCCGCGCGCGTCAGATTGCCGCAGCGGGCCACGTGATAGAAAATGCGGTAATATTCGTAGCTGATATACATACTTCGCCCCTCCGCGCGCGGTTTGATATACGATTTTTATATACCCAAAATGTCAAAGATATATTTTACATATCTCCATGTCCTGTATATAATATGCCCGCTGAAAAGTCAAGAAAAAATTGCAGAGAGATCGGGGGAACGGAAAATGGAGCGCACAGTCATCTGCATCGGCCGCCAGTATGGCAGCGGAGGGCGCGAGATCGGCGAGGCTGTGGCCAAAAAGCTGGGCGTCGCCTGCTATGACAAATGTCTGATCCAAAAGGCCGCGCAGGAGGCCGGGCTTTCGGAAAACGCCGTGGAGGAATACGACGAGCGGGGCGAGGAGCCGGTATTCGCCGTGTCTGGCAATCCGTTTGCCGACAGCGCCGCGCTGAGCGAGGCGTTTTATTCCGGGGAAGCGCGCGTATTTGACGCCGAGCGGCGCGTCATTCTGGAGCTGGCGCAGAAGGAGAGCTGCGTCATCATCGGCCGCTGCGCGTCTGCGATCCTGCGCAGCGCGGGGCTGCATCCGCTGTCGGTCTTTGTGTATGCCGACGCGGCTGACCGCGCCAAGCGCATTGCCGCGCGGAACGGTCTTGCCGAAAGGCAGGCCATGCACAAGGCGCAGAAGGTCGACCGGATGCGCCGGCGGCACTTCGATTTTTACGCGGATACGCTCTGGGGCGAGCCGGAGAGCTACGATCTGATGCTCTCGTCCGGCGAGTACGGCATTGACGGCGCGGCGGAGCTCATCGCGCGTGCCGCCGCTTTGAGAAAGTGAGGGAGTTCCATGGACCGGTTTTTTGTATATGAGCTGTTGATGCTCGTGTTTCTGAATGCGGCGGCGCTGCTGTTTGTGCTGCATCTGCGGCGCAGCCGCGGAAAGCACGCCGGGACAGCGCGGCTCTTGAGTCTGGCGCTGAGCATGGCGTTTATCTGCGGCACGGCGGCCAACTGCGCCAACGGCGTGCACATCGTGCTGCTGCTTCTGTCCATCCTCGGCATGGTCTTCTCCTGCGCCGCCGTATGTCTGGCGTTCATCGACCGGCAGGAGGACGCGGCCCATGAATAAGGATCTGACGACCGGAAAGCCCGAAAAGGTCCTCTGGCAGTTCTGCCTGCCGCTGTTCGGCAGCATCCTCTTTCAGCAGCTGTATAACATCGCCGACAGCTTCGTGGCCGGGAAGTTCATCAGCGACAACGCCCTCGCCGCCGTGGGCAACAGCTACGAGATCACGCTGATCTTCATCGCGTTCGCCTTCGGCTGCAACATCGCCTGCTCGGTGCTGGCGGCGCGGTATTTCGGCGCGCGGCAGTATAAAGACCTCAAAACGACGGTCTACACGGCGCTCATCGCCAGCTGCGCGATCTGCCTTGTGCTGATGCTGATCGGCGTGGTGTTCTGCAGCGGACTGCTGCGGCTGATCAAAACGCCGGAGGAGGTATTTGCCGACTCCAAGCTGTATCTCGATATTTACATCTACGGCCTGCCGTTCGTGTTCCTCTACAATGTGGCCACGGGCATTTTCTCGGCGCTGGGCGACTCGAAAACGCCGTTTATCTTCCTCGCCTGCTCGTCCACGTCCAACATCGCGGTGGATATTCTGTTTGTCACGGCGTTTCACATGGGCGTGGCGGGCGTTGCGTGGGCCACATTCCTCTGCCAGGGCGTGAGCTGCGCGCTGGCGCTGGTCGTGGTGTTCCGCCGCTTTGCGAAGATCCCGTCGGAGGGGAAGGTCCCGCTGTTTTCGTGGAGCCATCTGGGGCACTTTGCGGTCATCGCCGTGCCGAGCATTCTGCAGCAGAGCTTTATCTCCATCGGCAATATCATCATCCAGAGCGTTATCAACAGCTTCGGCGCGGCGGTGATGGCGGGCTATTCTGCCGCCGTGAAGCTCAACAATATGGTCATCACGTCGCTCACGACGCTCGGTAACGGCATCTCGAACTACACGGCGCAGAACCTCGGCGCGGCGCAGTATGACCGCATCAAGGCGGGCTTCCGCGCGGGGCTGAAGCTCGTGTGGGCGCTGTGTGTGCCGCTGGTGCTGCTCTACGTGTTCGCGGGCCGTCCGCTGGTACATATCTTCCTTGACAGCCCGGAGGGCCTTGCCATGGACACCGGCGTTGCATTTTTGCGCATCGTCGCGCCGTTCTACTTCGTCGTCTCGGCGAAGCTCGTCTCCGACGGCATTCTGCGCGGCGCGGGGCTGATGAAGCAGTTCATGGCCGCGACGTTCACCGATCTGGTGCTGCGCGTGGTGCTGGCGGAGCTGCTCTCCCGCACGGCGCTGGGCACGAACGGCATCTGGATGTCGTGGCCGATCGGCTGGACGATCGCGATGGTGCTGTCGGTCGTGTTCTACCGCGCGGTCAAATGGGAAAAGGCCACGGCGGCCGCAAAGTAACGCTACCCCTCCGCGCGGCGTGTGCTACAGGTCTCCTGCCGCGCGGCTCTCTTTCACCCCTGCGAAGCCCCCGGATGCAGGCGCATCCGGGGGCTTTGGCCTATCCGGGATCGGGCGGGACGCGTTCTTGACATTCTGACGGCCCGCCGTATAATAAATCTGAACACGGAAGGGGGATGCGCGGATGAACGGGGCCAAAACGCGGGTCGTCGTGGTGGATGTATGCAAGACGCTGGCTATTTTGTGCGTACTGCTCATCCACACGTCGGGCGACGTGCTGACGGCGTGCGCGCCGGGGAGCAAGAGCTTTCTGGAGGCGCTCGGCTGGAGCGCGCCGGCGCGGTGCGCCGTGCCGCTGTTTTTGCTGTGCAGCGGGGCGCTGCTGCTGGATGAGCGGCGCGAGCTGCCGCTCAAAAGGCTCTGGGGGCGCAACATCCCGCATCTGCTGCTGGCGCTGTTTTTCTGGGCGGCGGTGTATGCGCTGTACGCCTGCGCGGTGTCCGGCGGCCTCTCCGCGGACGCGCTGCGGGCGGCGGGTGCCGATCTTCTGCTGTGGCGGCATGAGGCGCATCTGTATTTTCTGCCGATGATTTTGCTTTCGTATGCGCTTTTACCCGTAACGCGCGCGTTTTTGCGGTGTACGGATGAAAAAACGGTGCGCTATGCGCTCATTTTGTGGGCGTTTTTCGGCATTCTGCTGCCGACGGCGAAGAGCTTCGTCTGGCTGGACGGCTTCGGCAGCCTGATCCGGCAGCTGCCGCTCGGTATGCCGTGGGCGGCGGTCGGCTACACGGTGCTGGGCAGCTGCCTGCGGAAAAAGCCGCTGGGCGTGAAAAGTGCCGCCGGGTGCGTCCTGCTCGGCGCGGCGGTCTGCTTCTTTGGGACGCTTGCGCTGTCGCTTGACGCAGGGAGCCTGCAAGCGCAGCTTTTGGAGGGCTTTTCGCCCGGGGCGTGTTTGCTGGCGGCGGGGATATTCTCCCTCTGTATGCGCGTGCGCCTGCCGGAGTGGGCGGAGCGGACGGCGGCCGTCCTCTCGCGGGCGTCGTTCTGCGTGTATCTGGTGCATATGCTCGTGCTACGCACGCTTTACCGCGCGGGGCTGACCACCGGTATCTGCCGCCCGCTGCTGTCCGTCCCGCTGCTTGCCGCGCTGTGCGGCATAGGGAGCTTTGTGATCCGGCTCGTCCTGTCCCGCATCCCGTGGGTGCGGCGGTGGCTCATCTGAACTGCAAAAACTGCAAAAAATCACGCCCTGTCCGAGTCTGGACAGGGCGATTTTTTATGCGTTCAGTGCCGCGAAGCGGGCGAGCATTTGGGCGAGGAGCGCACGGGACGCGCTCTGCGCGGGGGCAGCGAGGTCGGACGCGGTCAGGATGCCCGCGCCGTAGGCCCAGCGCACCGCGTCCAGCGCCCAGTCGGACACCTTGCCGCAGCCGGCGGGAAGATCGGCGGAAGCCGTGCCGCCCGCGTAGCGGCAGAGCAGCACCGCCGCCTGCTCCACGCGCAAAGCGGCGTCCGGCGCGAAGCGCGTTTTGCTGACGCCCGCGGCCACGCCGGTGGTCGACGCCCAGAGGACGGCGCTCTGATACCACGCCGCCGTGAGGTCGGTGAACGGCGTCTCGCCCGCCGCCGCGGGCTGGCCCGCCAGACGGTAGAGCGCCGTGACGAACATGGCGCGCGTCATGGACGTGTCGGGTGAGAATTTTCCGGACGCCGTGCCGCGCAGCCAGCCGCGCTCGCGGCAGGTGCGCACGTCGGCGTAGGAAAGGCTCTCCGCGCCGACGTCCGCATACGGCAAAAGCGGCTTCCACGTGACGCCGGACTGCGACTTGACGGACGCGATGGCCGCGGCATTTTCCGTGCCGCGCCCCTGCGCGGTGACGGTGCAGCCGGTCAGCGTGACGCTTCCCCGCACAGCGGCGGGCGACTGCTCTGCCGCGGCGCGCAGCTCGCCGCCGGTGACGGCGATGGTATCGGCGGCGAGGACGGCGACGTTGTCGCTGTCCGTCCGGCCGCAGAACGTGCCGCCGGAGAGTTCATAGCTTGCGCCCTCGGCGCTGAACGCGCCGTCCGTGGCGCTGAGGCTGCCGGTCTTATACACGCTGAGCGTGCCGCCGCGCTGGCGGACAGTTGCGCCGGGCGCGGCGAGCGCCGCGGCGTTATTCTGCCGCGCGGTGACGGACAGGCTGCCCGCGCCGTCCACGGTCAGATCGCCCGAGATGCGGACGGTCGGCTGCGCATTCTCGGACGCGTCGCTCGTGCCGGTCAGGCTGTTTTTGCCCGCAAGCGTGAGCGTATTGCCGCCCGCGAGGGTCAAAAGCGTGCGGTCGCCGGTGACGGCGACGTCCTGCAGCGTCAGCTTCGTATTTTTGCCCACGGCAAGGGTCAGGTCCTCAAACGGGCCGCAGGCGCCGATGAGCGTGACGTCCAGCCCGTCCGCGATGGTGACGGTGCCGGTGGCGAAATACGGCAGGTCATAGACGCCGGAGCGCGTGACGGCGTTCTTTTCGACAAAATGCTTCTGTGCGCCGTCCGTCTGCACCGCCTGCGCGGCGGGGGCGGGGACGTCCTCGGGCCGCGGTGCGGCGGAGAAGGCCGGGACGGTGCCGCTCGCCGCCGTCTCGCGGACATTGCCGCGCGTGCCGATGGCGGGCAGGGTGGTATTTTCCGTTTCGCAGCCGCCCCAGATGAGGTTCTGCGCATAGCCGATCAGCGCGCCCGCGGCGGCGCGGCTGTCGGTACTGCTCGCGCGGACATCGGCGTCGGAGCGGCAGAGCGTGACGGCCGTTTTGTTGCGGGCGGTGGTGTAGCCCGCAAGGCCGCCGGTATAGCGGTCGGCGCTCACAACAGCGCCGTAATTGGCGCTTTCCGTCAGCGTGCCCGCAAGCCTGCCGACGAGGCCGCCGGTGCCGTAGGTGCCGCTGGCGGTAGAGGTGACGTCGCCGAAATTGGCGCAGCTTTCCACTTTATCCTCGCCGGAGTAGCACACGCCGGCCAGTCCGCCCACGCCGCTCGTGCCGCGCACCGCGCCGTAGGACGTGCAGCCTTTGAGCACCGTGCCGCCCGTGATGTAGGCGGCCACGCCGCCCGCGTGCGTTCCGGCGGCGGTCACGTCCACGTAGACGGCGCAGTTCCGGATGGTGCAGCCGCTTGCGTAGGCGATGAGCCCCGCGGCGTAGGACGCCGACGCTTCGCCCGCCGCCGTACCGCAGAGGGTGAGATCCTGGAGCACGGCGTCCACTGCGCAGCCGAACAGCGCGCTGTTGCTGCCGGTATTGTGGGCGCGCAGGCCGGTGATCTTATGGCTCTGCGCGTCGAACGTGCCGCGGAAGGCGCGGCGGATGTTGGTGCCGATGGGCGTCCAGACGCGCGGCGCGCCGGTTTTGGTATCGCCCGCGAGGGAAATATCCGCCCCCAGCCGGACGGTCACGCCCGCAAAGTCCGTGCCGCCGCTCACCAGAGCGGCCAGCCCTGCGAGCTGCTCGGCGGTGGTGAGGGTGTAAACGGTCTGCTTGCCGGTGTACCAGCCGGTGTCGGCGCAGGAGGCCCATGATTTTTCCTGCGTGTTGCGCGTGCCCGCGATCGTCACCGCGCCGGAGCCGGTCACGGTGTAGCTGCCGAGCGTGGCCTCCGCGCCGGTCACGGTGAACGTCACGCCGCTGCGGTACTCCAGCCCGCTGTCCTTCGGCGCGGCATGCTCATATTCCTGCGTGAGCAGTGTGAGGGCGTTGCCCTCGTAGAGCGTGTCGCCGGTGTAGACCGGCTCGTTCGTCACATACGTCATCGCGCCGCCGTCATCCACGCGCCAGCCGGTGCGGCGCACAGCGAGGTAGAAGCCCTCGGCGGGCGCGACGGTGAGCGCCGCCGTGCGCAGGCGCTTGAAGGCCGCGCCGACGGCGCAGTCCGCCGTGACGGTATAGAAGCTGCCGTCGATGGGCTGGCCGTCCACGGTGAAATGGTCGAGCGTCCAGCCGCTCTCCGGCTGCGCCGTGAGATCCACGGTCGTGCCCGCCGCGACGGACGCGCCCTGCCGGACCGTGACCGCGCCGTGCTCACATGGGGCGAGCGTGACGGCGCAGGCGGTCTTTGCGGCGGCGGTCTCAAAGCGCAGGACGGGATAGCCGCCGCTGCGGTTTGCCGTATCGGCGGCAAAGGCGCCGCCGTTTGCGTTCAGGCGGCTCACAAATGCGGCGGACTTCATCGCTTCGGCGGAGAGCGCCGTGACCGAGACGCTGATCTGACGGCTCACGCCCCTGTAATAGCCGCCGGAGCGCGCGTCGTCGTCGCTCCCGGCGAGGTAATAGCAGTTTTCCACCGTGTACGCGCCGGAGTCGTGCCCGCCGATGCCGCGGCCATAGGACACGCCGTGCGTGTCGATGGTGCCGGTGCTGTAGCAGTTATACACGTCCATGCCGCCGTTGGAGCCGAGGATGCCTCCGGCGGGGCAGGTGTAGGTGGTGGTGACCGAGCCGGTGTTATAGCAGTTGCGGATCATGCCCGCGCCCCACGCTGCGCCGACGATGCCGCCCACACCCTTGGAGTCGGTGTTGCGGATGCTGGCGCGGTTGGCGCAGTTTTCGATGAGCACACCATGATTGGTGTCGCCCACGCGGCCGACGATGCCGCCGACCATGCGGCGGGCATAGACAAAGCCGGAGGCAAGGACGAGGTTGCGCACCGCGGGCTGCCAGCCGTCCGTAAACTCGGCCAGACCGCCGTGGTCATTGCCGCTCGTGCCGCCGAGAAAGCCCACCAGGCCGACCGCCATGCTGTATGGGAAGCCCTTGGCGGCGTAGCGGTCACAGTAGAGGTTGGAAATGGTATGCCCCTGCCCGTCGAGCACGCCGCAAAAGCGCGTGTCGAGCGTCAGGCAGTCGCCCGCGACCTCATCCGGCTTCATGGGATATTTGCCGCCGATGGGTGTCCAGTTGGGCCCCGACCACGTGCCCGTCGCGGCGTTGTACACGCCGCCCATGTCGAGGTCGGCGGTGAGGTAGACGGTCTTATAGGCAAAGTCGATCTGGCTTGTGTACACGCTGTCCGTCACATTGCCGCCGCCCGCGCCGACGAGACGGACGTTGTCTGTGCGCACGCTCTGCAAATAGCGCGTGTCGCCGACGATCCGCGGCGCAGCAGGATCGGCCATGCCGTTCACAAGCGCGGCGAGGCCCGCGAGCTGCGCGGGGGTGGAGATGTAGTATTCCGACGCGGCGGGGTCGTACCACGAAATGTCCACACTGCCGTCCCACGCCGTATTGGCCGCCAGCGCGGCGGGCGCGAGCGACAGCAGCAGCGCCAGCGCGAGGAGGATCGAACACAGTTTTTTCATGCGCAGCGCTCCTTTATTTCTGGACGATATAATATGTGCCGCTCTCGGCGTCATAGTAGACGGTGCCCATCTCCTGCAGATCGCCGCCCTCCAAAACCTGCGCGCCGTCGGGCGCTTCGGTCAGGTCGGACTGGTCGAACGGGACGGGCGCGGCGGGCTGCTCGGCTTTGGGTGCGGAAATATCCACGTTCCAGTTGATGATGAGCGCCAGCATAATGCCCACGGCCAGCACGAGCATGGCGTCGGCGAGATTGCCGATGGAGTGCATCGGGTCGACGGGCGGTTCCTCCGCGCGGCGGCGGAGCATCCGGTCATGCAGGCGGCTCATACGCTGGCACCTGCCTTTTCCAGCTCCAGCAGCGTCTCGCTCACGGCCTCCAGAATGGAGGCGTATTCGCGGTACCAGCCGCGGCGGATGGTGGAGATGACGGTGGCGAACGCCGCGGCGACGAGCCCGGCGATGGTGGTGTCAAACGCCGTCAGGAGCGACGTGGAGAGCGTATACGTGTCGCCCTGCCCCAGCGCGATGATGCCGGGGCCGAGGGGGATGAGCGTGCCGAGCAGGCCGAACATCGGGGCAAGGCGCGCCAGAAGCTCACTGAGCTTTACGATCTTATCGTACCGGTCCTGTTCCTGCTCCAGCAGCCGCACGGCAAGGGCCTCGCGCATCTCCGGCGTAAAGTCCGGGTGGCGCGTCAGCTCCAGCAGCGCGTCCTTCTGGCGGCGGAGCAGGCCGCTTTCTTCGATGACGGCGGCGCGGTCGGGCGCGGTGCGAAGCGCCTCCAGCAGCTGCGGCAGCGCGACCTTTAAGTGGCGGCGCTCGGTGCAGTACTCCGCGATCAGCCAGCCCGTGAGGGCCGCCGCCGCAAGGAGAAACGCGATCAAAACCACGGCCACGGGGACCTCCAGCGCGGACGATGCCGCGCGCAGGATGTCATGGATGTGGAAGGTAGTCTGTGTTGTTGCTGGCATGGTGATGACCTCTTATCGTAGTTTTCGGTAGCGCAGCACGCCGTAGGCAAAGCCCAGCAGCGCGCACAGCGCCAGTGTGATCAGCGTGGGCAGGACGGGCGCGGTCTGCTGCGGCGGCAGCTCCAGCTGGACGCTGCCGTCGCCCATTTTTTCGCCCGCGGCAACGCCCGCGGGGCTGTCCGCCGGTGTCAGCGCGCCGCCGGAGAGGATGTAGACGCCGGTCTTTTGCGGCGCGGCGGGCTCGGGCTCAGTCTCTGCGGACGGTTCGGGAGCGTCCTGCGTGCTGTCGCCGTCCGGCGCGCCGATGGTGCCGGATGTGCCGCCGCCCTCGCCCGTGCCGCTGCCGGACGGTTCGTCGTCGCCCACGCGGACGGTGACCGCCGCGGACGAGCTGCCGTAGCTCGCGGTGACGAGCGCCGTGCCCGCGCCCACGGGCGTCAGCGTTCCGTCGGTGCTCACGCGCACGACCGCTTCATCGCTTGAGGTGAACACCAGATGGCCGCGGACGTACTCGTCCAGCAGCGCATCCTCCGCCGAAACGGCCACGCGCAGCGCATGGTCGCTGCCGACGGTGAGCGACAGGTCGGTCTGCTCGGCCGAGATGACCGGCGCACCCGCGAACGTGACGAGAATTTTATAGACGTATTTCGCGGCCGAGCCGGTCGCGGCCTCCTCCGGGTCCACCTGCCCGAAGAACAGGTGGAAGCGGCTGCGTGCCGCGTAGAGGTCGCTGCCGGCGATCTGCTCAAACTCCGCGCCGGACGTGTCCCACTGCGTGTAGTCCTCCAGCGCGAGCATGGCCTCGACCTGCTGCGCGCCGACCCACACATCGTCGCCGCCGTCGGCGGCGTACACCGCGCCGGTCTCCGCGTCCGCCGCGAGATTTGGGAAGTAATAGCGCGGCGTGTCAAAAAGCGCCGCCTTTGTGAACGAGCGATAGGCGCCGTTCGTGTGGTCCTTTGTAAAGAAGTCGACCGTGGCGATGGAGTTGAGGTCGACCCCGGCGTATTCCAGCAGGTCGCGGACGTAAAAGCCGCGGCCAAGGACGAGATAGGTGCGCGTGCCGCTGTAATACGAGTAATAGACCTCGTGCGTGTCCAGCGCGCCGCCGTACAGGTCGTCCAGCTCCGTCCAGTGGTATGTCGCCTTTTCCACGTACTGATCCTCGCTCCAGCCGAAGTAGCCGATGGAAACTGTGACGGTGTCGGTCACGGCGTCGGCCAGGGCAAAGGTGGTCAGCAGCATTAGCAGCGCCGCGGCGAGCAGGGCCCGGCGCAGGAGCCTGCGGAGGCTCATGCGTTCGCGGCCTTCAGGCTGGAGCGCTCCAGCATGGCGGCGGCTTCATCACCGGTGAGCGTATAGTCCCACAGGAGCTTATAGATCTCCTGCGCCTTGGCGGCCATGTCGTAGTCATAGTACTGCGGATACAGCAGGTTCCCCAGCCACCACACGCCGAGCAGCATATTGACCGACGGCGGGTTCGACAGCCAGTTGTACGGCAGCGCCGGGACCTCATAGTACCGCCCGCTCTCAATGGCGGACAGGCCCTGCCACGCCGGGTCGTCCGCGACGCTTTCATAGATGCTGTCGGCGGTAAAGACGATGGCGTCGGGGTCAAAATTATACAGCTGCTCCAGATCGATGGGGTTGCCGCCGCCGCGGTTGGAGACCTCAGGCAGCTCGATGGCGTTCTCCGCGCCGACCAGCTCCAGCACCTGCGCCTGCGACGAGCCGCGCGCATTCGTGCCCAGGCCGTCCGCCTCGGCGGTGTACATCACGCGCAGGCGCTCGGCGTCCGTGATCTTTTCGCGGTTTTCGGCTGCCATGGCGATCGTCTCGGCGGCAAAATCGGCAAGCGCATTGCCGCGCTCGGCCTTTCCGGCGAGGATGGAGCCGAGCGTGCGGTACATGGTTTCCATATTTTCGACCTCGGCATCCACAAAAATAACGGGGATGCCGATCTGCTCCTGCAGGGCGTCAAGATTTTCGGCAGTGTCATCGCGCTTATCGCCGAGGTCGATGATGGCCTGCGGCTCACAGGCGAGCAGTGTTTCGAGGTTCAGCGTGCTCTTTTTGCCGAACATCTGCCCCGTGGTGGGCAGCGTCAGAAGGCTCTCCGGCAGATACGGCGCCTGTGCGCTCGAGGGCGTTTCGGGGATGCTGACCAGATACTCCGGCGCGATGGTCGCGAGGATCATACCGGCGACCGGGCCGCTGGGCGCGATGCGCGTCAGCTCTTGCGGCAGCTGCACCGTGCGGCCGAGATCATCGGTAAAGGATACGGTATCCCCCGCGGCGGTGTCCTTTTTTGCGGCGCAGCCGGTGAGCAGCCCCAGCAGCATCACTGCCGCCAGCATGAGAGCCAGAAAACGTTTCATAAAAAACTCCTCCATCGTTATTCTTTCTAAAGAATAGCATATGCCGTACCGCCCGCCAAGTCAAGACGTTTGCCGCCCGCCGCGGCAAAATTCGCCATAGTCGGAATGGCGGGTGCGCACTTGACGCTGCCCTGCAGACGTGGTAGTTTATAAAGGATAACGAAGGAGGGACGGCTATGGAAAAACGCACGGCGTATGACCGCCGGTTCGCGCTGCTCGCGGCGCTGTCTCTCGCGGTGTTCCTGCTGACGTTCGCCGTGGGGCGCTACGCGGTGCGCGTGGACAAAACGGCGTGCATTCTGGTCGACGGCGCGCTGCGCGCCGTGTCCGGCGGGCGGTGGGGGCTTTCGCCGTTCTGGACGGACGCGGAGGCGACGATCGTTCTGAACGTGCGGCTGCCGCGTATCCTCGCCGCGGCGCTCATCGGCGCGGCCCTCAGCGTGGCTGGCGTGTGCTATCAGGGGATGTTCCGCAACCCCATGGTCTCGCCGGATCTTCTCGGCGCGTCCACCGGCGCGGGCTTCGGCGCGGCGCTGGCGATCTTATGCGCGGCGAGCTACTTTCTCATCACGCTCAGCGCGTTTTTCTTTGGGCTCATCGCCGTGCTGCTGGCGTATCTCATCAGCCGCAGGAGCCGTCTGGACGAAGCGCTCTCCATGGTGCTGGCAGGCATGATGATCTCGTCGCTCTTTACGGCCGGAACGTCGTTTATTAAGCTCGTGGCCGACGCCAGCAACCAGCTGCCCGCCATCACCTACTGGCTCATGGGCTCGCTGACGAGCGTGCGCGGGCGGGACGTGCTGTTTGCCGCCGCACCGATCCTGCTCGGCCTTGTGCCGCTGCTGCTGCTGCGCTGGCGCATCAACCTCCTCACGCTCAGTGACGCCGAGGCGCGCAGCATGGGCGTGGACACGCGCAGGCTGCGCCTGATCGTGATCGCCTGCGCCACGCTGATGACCGCGGCGAGCGTCGCCATCAGCGGCATGATCGGCTGGGTGGGGCTGGTGATCCCGCACTTCTGCCGGATCCTGTTCGGCTATGACTACCGGCGGCTGCTGCCGGGCTGCGCGCTGCTGGGCGCGAGCTTTCTCATGCTGGTGGACACGCTCGCGCGCACGCTCACCACGGCGGAGGTGCCGCTGGGCATCCTCACGTCGTTCGTCGGCGCGCCGGTGTTTTTGTATCTCATCTTAACGGGAGGGAAAAACCGTGCCGATTGATGTACGCTCGCTCTCGTTTTCCTATGACGGCGCGCCGGTGCTGCGAGACATCACCTTCCGCGCAGGGCCCGGCGAGGTCATCGCCGTGCTCGGGCCGAACGGTGTGGGCAAGTCCACGCTCTTCGGCTGCCTGCTCGGCTTTTTGAAGCCGGCGGGCGGTGACATTCTGGTATCGGGCCGGGCGCTGCGGGACTTTTCCCGCCGGGAACTGGCGAAGGAGATCGCCTACATCCCGCAGTCGTACACGCCGACGTATGACTACACGGTGCGCGAGTGCGTCCTGATGGGCGCGACGGCGCAGCTCGGCGCGCTGCAAACGCCCACGGCTGCGCAGCAGGCGCTTGTCACGCGCACGCTGGAGAGCCTTGGCATCGCGCATTTGGCCGGGCGCGGCAGCCAGCATATCAGCGGCGGCGAGCGGCAGCTCATGCTCATCGCGCGGGCGCTCGTGCAGGACGCGCGGGTGTTGGTGATGGATGAGCCGACGGCGAATCTCGACTACGGCAACAGCCACCGCGTGATGCAGCGCGTGGCGCAGCTGGGTCAGGCGGGCTACACCGTCATTTTTTCAAGCCACGACCCCGATCAGGCCTTCCGCCACGCCACGCGCGTGCTCGCGCTGAAAGACGGGGCGCTGCTGGCCGACGGCGCGCCGGAGCAGGTGCTCACGGAGCGGACGCTGTCAGACCTTTACGGCCTGCCCGTGGCCGTGCGCCGCATCGAGCTCGGCGGGGCGGCCGTCCTGACCGCCGCGCCGCTGTGAGCGCGTTAAAAAATTTTGGAATACTTTCCCCTCCCGGCACATATAGATGTGTCTGGAGGGGATTTTTACATGACGGCAGTATGTACGGTTTTTGGCGCGCAGGCGCAGGCGCGGCGGCTGGCGCAGGTGCGGGCGCGGTTCCCATTCGTCTACGTCCGGGAGCTGACGCGCACGCAGGGCGGGCGGCCCATCCACGCCCTGCAGCTCGGGCAGGGGCAGACGAAGCTGCTGATTGTGGGCGGGCACCATGCGAACGAGTCGATCACGAGCGCGCTCTGCTGGGCGCTGCTGGAGCGCTACTGCGCCGCGCTGGAGGACGGCGGTATGTTTGGCGGCGTACCGGCGGCGCGGCTTTACTATAACACCGTGTTATATCTTGTGCCGATGCTCGACCCCGACGGGGCCGCGCTCGCCGCGGGCGAGATCGCGCCGGGCAGCGCGGAGCATGCCGCGGCGCGGGCCATCGCGGCGCGGTATCCGGACGTTCCCTTTCCGCTGGGGTGGAAGGCGAATCTCGCGGGGGTGGACCTGAATCTCAACTACCCCGCCGGGTGGCAGGCGGCCAAAACGATCAAGGCGGAGCTGGGCACCACATCGCCCGCGCCGCGCGACTGGGGCGGCGGTCACCCGCTCGACCAGCCGGAGACGGCGGCGCTCGCCGCCTACACGTGCTGCGTGCACCCCGACCTCGTGCTGGCCTATCACACGCAGGGCGGCGAAATTTACCACGGCTGGCGCGGCTTTGAGCCGCCCGGCAGCGCGCAGCTGGCCGCGGCGTTTGCCGCGGCGTCGGGCTACCGCGTGTGCGCCGTGCCGCCGCAGTCGGATAACGCGGGCTTTAAGGACTGGTTCGTCAGCCGCTTCCGCCGCCCGGGCTTTACCATCGAGGCAGGGCGCGGTGAAAATCCTCTGCCGATGGATCAGCTGCCCGCCCTCGTCCGCGAGAATGAGCCCATCTGGGCGCTGGCCATGCTGGCATAAAAACCGCCTGCGCCGGTTTTGGCGCAGGCGGGATCTTTATGCTTCAGGGAGGTCGTTGAACGCTTCGCAGTCAAAGGTGATGACGGCAAAATACTGCGCGCCCATCTGCTGAAGCGTTTCGTTCACCAGCCGCCGGAGATTGGCGGTCTGGCTTTGCAGCTGCTCGGGCACGACCATGTCGAAGATGACGTTCGTGTGCTGCGTGCCGCGCACCATGCGAAAATCGTGCACGCTCAGCCGCGGGTCAAAGCCGTGGATGGCCCGCTCGATGGCCGCGCGCAGGGCGGCCAGCTCCGCATCGTCGGTCACGACGGGGTCGTAGTGGATGACAAGGTCGATGTTCTGCTCTTTTTTAACAGCACGCTCGATGCCGTCGATGACCTCGTGGGCGTGCAGCACGTCGGTGCGGGCGTCCATCTCCACGTGGACGCTGGCAAAGCGGCGGCCGGGGCCGTAGTCGTGCACCATGAGGTCGTGGATGCCGAGTACACCCGGGTGGGCGGTGATGGCGGCCGTCAGCTGGCGCACGAGCTGCGCGTCCGGCGCCGCGCCGAGGAGCGGGCTGATCGTATCGCGCGCGATCTGCACGCCCGACCACAAAATGAACAGCGCCACGGCAAGGCCGATCCAGCCATCAAGGTCAAGGCCGGTGAAGCGCCCGATGAGGCACGCGGCGAGCACCGCCGCGGTGGCGAGCACGTCGTTGCGGCTGTCGGCGGCGGTAGCCTCCAGCGCGGACGAGCCGATGATGCGTCCGAGGTCGCGGTTAAAAAGCGCCATCGCGAGCTTCACGGCGATGGACGCCAGCAGCACGGCGATCATGGCGGCGGAGCACTCCACCGCCGCGGGGTGGAGTATTTTCCGCATCGACGTTTTGACGAGCTCTGCGCCGATGAGCAGGATCAGCGCCGCCACGACGAGGCCGCTGAGGTATTCCATGCGGTCGTGTCCGTAGGGGTGCTCGCGGTCGGCGGGCTTGGACGCCATCTGAAAGCCGATGAGCGTGACGATGGAGCCCGCGGCGTCCGAGAGGTTATTGACGGCGTCCGCCGTGATGGAGACGCTGCCGCTGAGCGTGCCGACGGTGAGCTTTGCCGCGCACAAAAGCGCGTTGCAGACGATGCCCACCCAGCCGGACAGCCGCCCGCAGGCGGTGCGCACGGCCAGATCGCCGGGCTTTCCGCGCTTTTGGACGTATTTTTTAAGAAGATTCGTCATAAAAACACCCATCTATGAATCCGGCTGCGCGGACACGCCGCGCAGCCGGTACGTTTTTACTTATGCAGTATACCGCGCAGGTCGCCGATCACGCCGCGGGGGCACTTGACCAGGCACTGCCCGCAGGACAGGCACAGGCTGTCATCCAGCCGGGCGAGGTTATTCTGCACGGTGATCGCGCCCGAGGGGCACGCCTTTTCGCACAGGCCGCAGCCGATGCAGCTGACAGAGCACATCGCGCGCGCTTCCTTGCCCACATTTTCGTTCGAGCAGCGCACGACAATGGGATTCAGCCGCTCATGCAGGCGGAGGACGCCGCGCGGGCACTCGCGCGTGCACCTGCCGCAGCCGAGGCATTTGTCCTCCAGCACCTCGGCCACGCCGAGGGCGTTTATCTCGATGGCCTCAAACGGGCACACGCTCACGCATACGCCGCAGGCGACGCAGCTGTACTGGCAGTCCGCCGTGGCGCGGCAGCCGCCGTTACAGGCCACATACGCGGCATTTTTTCCGAGCTTTCTCACAGCCATGGCTCAGTCCTTCCTTTCATACGGCGTGTGGGCCAGCGGCAGGCTTTCGCGCCGCTCGCCGTCCAGCCGGAAGTAGGCGTCCGCGATGGCGGGCGCGGTGGGGATGGATGTGATCTCACCGATGCCGATGGCGCCGCAGGCCTTGTCAAGGCCCGGCTTGTCGATGACGATGGCCTCGATCTCCGGGATCTCATGCGCGCGGAACAGGCCGAGCTTGCCGTATTTGTCGATGGGCTTGCAGGTTTCGTCGATGGGATACTGCTCACGCAGTGCGTAGCCCATGCTCATCACCACGCCGCCCTCGATCTGCCCCTCGCAGGAGCGGGGGTTCACGGCCTTGCCCACATCGTGCGCGGCGACTATTTTTTCGATCCTGCGCGTTTTGGGGTCCAGGATGCACATCTGCGTTGCGTAGCCGTAGGCCACGTGCGAGACGGGGTTCGGCACGTCCGCGCCGAGCTTGTCGGTCTTGGCGAGGTATTCGCCGTAGAACTCCTGCCCGACGAGCTGCTTCATGTCGCCGTGGTACGCTTCACAGAATTTTTCGCACGCGCGGCGGCACGCCTCGCCCGTGACGAGCGTCTGGCGGGAGCCGGACGTGTCGCCCGAGTCGGGCGCGATCCACGTGTTGGAGCGCTCATAGACGATCTGCTCGCGCCGCAGCGGCGTGTTCGTGACGATCATCTGCACGAGCACCGTGCCCACGCCCTGCCCGATGCAGCTGGCGCCGGCGTAGATGTGAAGCTTTTCGTCGTCCTGCACGATGAGCTTGCAGCGGCCCCAGTCGGGGATGCCCACGCCCACGCCCGCGTTTTTCATCGCGCAGGCAAGGCCCACGGGCTTGCCGGCGGCGACGGCGGCGTCATACTCCGCCTTCACGGCCTGCAGCGTTTCGGCAAGGCCGGTCTCGGGGCCGACGATCTGCCCGTTCGGCAGCACGCCGCCGGGGCGGATGGCGTTGCGCCAGCGGATCTCCCACGGGGTGATGCCGGCCTTGTCGGCCATTTCGTTCAGCAGGCTCTCCATGGCGAAGCACGTCTGCGTGACGCCGAAGCCGCGGAACGCGCCCGCGGGGGGATTGTTGGTATAGTAGGCGGTGCCCTCGATCTCAAAATTCTCATAGGCATACGGCCCCGCCGCGTGCGTGCACGCACGCTCGAGCACCGGGCCGCCGAGGGAGGCGAATGCGCCGGTGTCGGAATACACCTTGGCCTTCACGCCCTGAATGATGCCGTTTTCATCGCAGCCGATCGTGAAATCCATCCAGAACGGGTGGCGCTTGGGGTGCACCAGCAGCGACTCCGCGCGGCTGAGCTTGACCTTCACGGGCAGGCCCGTGACGTATGTAATGAGCGCCGCGTGGTGCTGCACCGACATATCCTCCTTGCCGCCGAAGCCGCCGCCCACGAGCTGGTTTTCGACCTTCACCCTGTGGCTGCCGAGCAGCAGCGAGCATTCATGCAGCGTCGTGTGCGCGGACTGGTCGGTCGTGAGGAGCATGACGTCGCCGTCCTTGTCCTTGTAGGCAACACAGCACTCCGGCTCCAAAAACGCGTGCTCCGTCCACGGCGTTTCAAAGTGGCGGGAGATGACGTATTTGGATTTGGCGATCGCCCCGGCGGCGTCGCCGCGGGAGACGTGCTTGTACGCCTGAACGTTATTTTCCTCTTCGTCGTAGACGCGCTCGGTGGTGTCGCGCGCTTCCTCGGGGGTGTGGATGGCGTGCAGGACCTCGTAGTCGACCTTCACGAGCTTTTTTGCCTTTTCGAGCGTGGCTTCGTCCTTGGCCACGACCAGCGCCACGGCATCGCCGAGGTAGTGCGTCAGGCCGCCCACGGGGATGAGCGTATACTGATCCTTTTTGAGGTGGCCGACCTTGTTCTGGCCCTCGGGTGGGATGTCCTCCGCCGTGAGCACGGCCAGCACGCCGTCAAGCGCCTTGGCGCGGCTGGTGTCGATCGACCGGACGCGCGCCCGCGCGTACTGCGCGCGCACCGCGCCGCCGTAGGTCATGCCGGGGACATACCAGTCGTCGGGGTATTTGCCGTAGCCCAGCACCTTTTCCTCCACGTCCAGCCGGTGGACGCTGGAGCCGAGCTTCCAGTCGTCCTCCGACGGCTGCGGCACGCTGCCGAGCTTTTTGTATTTGGCCGCCAGACGCACGGCGGCGAAAATTTTGACGTAGCCCGTGCAACGGCAGTAGTTGTTGCGCAGGGCGTTTTTAATGTCCGCCTCGGTCGGGTCGGGGTTTTTGTCCAGCAGGGCCTTGGTGCACAGCACCATGCCTGGGATGCAGAAGCCGCACTGCACCGCGCCGGCTTCGCCGTAGCAGTAGGTATACAGCTCCTTTTCCCAGTCTGTCAGGCCCTCCACCGTGATCACGTTCCGCCCGTCCAGCGAATCGGTGTCGGGCGTGCAGGCGCGGATGGGATAGCCGTCGATGAGCACGGTGCACGCGCCGCACGCGCCCTCGGAGCAGCCGTCCTTCACGGACGTGAGCCGCAGCTCGTCGCGCAGATAGCGCAGAAGCTTTTGGTTTTTTTCGGGGCGGACCTCCTGCCCGTTCACAAAGAAAACCGCCATTTGCAAACCTTCCTTTCCCGGTATTTGCGTCACAGCAAGCTGTTCTCGGCGTGCTCCGCCACCGCAAGTTCCGTCCTATTTTGACGAAATCTCAAAATTTGTTTTTATTGTACAATATTTTTTAGTAAATTTCAACGAACCAGGCGCGATTTTTCGCCCGGGCGTGATTCTTTTTTGCGTATCATGCCCGCCTAATAGCCTTTTGCGAGGTCTACGACATTCGTGAGCGGCTGGCCCGCCGTGTAGCGCTCGAGATTTTGCAGGCAGATGGCCCAGATGGCGTCCTGCACGTCGCGGTTCTCGCCGAAGCTGGGGCCTGCGATGTGGGGCGTGAGGAGGACGTTTTCCAGATCCCAGAGCTCGGAATCCTCCGGCAGCGGCTCTTCGCACAGCACGTCCAGCGCCGCGCCGCGCAGATGGCCGCTTTTGAGCACCTGCACAAGGTCATCCGTATCCACAAGGCTGCCGCGGCCCACATTCACGAGCACCGCGTCCGGCTTCATCGAACGCAGCCGCGCGCGGCTGAGAAGCCCCGCCGTCTGCGCCGTGCCCGGCAGGCAGCCGACCACGATGTCCGCCTGCGGCAGCAGTGCGTCCAGCTGTGAAAGACCGCACACGCGGCCAAAGCCCTCCACCGGCGCGCCCGCTTCGCTGCGGCGGACGCCGTCGACGCTTGCGCCGAACGCCCGCAGGCGGCGGGCGACGTTCCGCCCGAGATCGCCCGTGCCGAGCACCAGCGCGCGCTTGCCGAAGATCGTACCCGCGGCGCCCAGCGGTGCTGCCGCTGGCTCTGCCAATACTGCGGGAAGCGGCGGTACAGGCAGACGAGCGCGCTGAGCACGTATTCCGCGATGATGGTCCCGAACGCGCCGGAGGCGTTCGTCACCGTGATGTTTTCCAGCACGTCGCGATTTTGGGCGTACCGGTCCGCCCCGGCCCACGTCAGCTGGATCCAGCGGAGCTTTCTCGCAGCCAGGATCTCCGCCCGATCGGGCTCGCCGAGGATGACCTCGGTGTCGCACTCCGGAAAGTCAGCGCCGCGTGCGAAGCGAAAGCGGCAGGCCGTGCCGCAGCGCGCTTCGAGCAGCGCCCGCACGCGCGCATCGCAGGGGGCCTTGACCCATACGCTGATCTTCTCCATGACGTTCCTCCCGCCTGTCCCGTTTTCTATACGATACCACATTCCCGCGCTGCTTACAAGATGGGGGCAGTTTCTTGCAAATTCGGGAAAACTCTGCTATAATCGGGCACAATGCGTACCCAACAGGAGGTTTTTCCATGCAATCCACGACCCGTTCCTACCGGCGCACCATCACCGCCAGCTTCATCGGCTATGTCGTGCAGGCGGCCATTTGCAGCCTTGCGCCGCTTTTATATGTACAGTTCCGCAGCGAATTCTCGCTCACGCTCGACCAGATCTCGCTGATGATCACGATCACGTTTTTTACCCAGCTGCTCGTGGATCTCACATCGTCGCCCGTGGTGGCGCGGTTCGGCTGCCGCGCGTGCATCGTGGCGGCGCATTTTCTGGCGGCGGCGGGCTTTTTCCTCATGTCCATCCTGCCGGACGTGCTGCCGAGCGCCTACGCGGGGCTGCTGATCGCGGCGATCATTTATTCGCTCGGCGCGGGGCTCATTGAGGTGCTCGTCAGCCCCATCATCGAGGCCTGCCCCACAAAGCGCAAAAACGCCATGATGAATCTGCTGCACTCGTGCTTCGCGTGGGGGCAGGTGGTGGTCATCCTCGGCTCCACGCTGTTCTTTTCGCTGGCGGGCATCGCGCAGTGGCGCTGGCTCGCGCGTATCTGGGCAGTCATACCGTTTCTTAACGCATTTTTGTTCCTCGGCGCGCCCATCGTGCCGTTCGGCGGGCAGAGCGCCCCGGCGGGGCAGATGCGCTCGCTTCTGCGCTCGGGCCTTTTCTGGCTGCTGCTGGTCATTATGATCACCGCGGGGGCCAGCGAGCTGGCCGTGAGCCAGTGGGCGTCCACCATGGCGGAGTCCGGCCTTGGCGTGAGCAAGGCCGTGGGCGACCTTGCGGGGCCGTGCCTGTTCGGCGTGTTCATGGGCCTCGGGCGGCTCATCGGCGCGCGGTTTGACGACGGCGCGCAGCTGCGCGTGATGACCGGGGCGAGCGTTCTGACCATTTTGAGCTTCCTGCTCATCGCGCTCGCGCCCATCCCGGCGCTGAGTCTGGCGGGGTGCGCGCTGTGCGGGTTCGCGGTGTCGGTCTCGTGGCCGATGACGCTGGGCCTTGCCGCGCGGGCGCTGCCGCAGGGCGGCATGGCGCTGTTTGCACTGCTCGCCTTCGGCGGCGACATCGGCTGCACCTCCGGCCCCAGCTTCGCCGGCCTCGTCGCCGCCCGCTGCGGCGACGATCTCCAAATGGGCATCCTCTGGGCCACCGTGTTCCCGGTCCTCATGCTCGCCGCCCTGCTCGGCGTGGGGAGGAAAATGAAAAAAGCAAAATAACCTTACTTCGTTGTAACGTACGGGAGGGGCTTGCCCCTCCCGCGCGGTAAAACGTTACAAATCCGTATGCACCGATGCAAACACGCACGCACCCCTGTAGGGGCCGATGACCACATCGGCCCGCACACCGCACCATCCGGGATGCCGTAGGGGCGGGGTTCTATGTCAAGCCCAGATTGTTTACAAAATGTTCGGGATGATCCTTTACAGTTTTACAGCCTGTAGATTTTCCTCGAAACG